>JAGXAB010000011.1 GCA_018971775.1 Cyanobacteria bacterium REEB67
AAACGCCGACAGCGCATGCGCTGTCGGCGTTTCTCTAAGATTCAAATTTGGCCAGGCAACTGACTTGCTTTAGTTATGCTCGTGCAGTTTGGTGATTTCAGCGGTCAGTTTGGGGACGATTTCCAGTACATCGCCAACAAGGCCGTAGGTGGCGTGCTTGAAGATCGGCGCATCCGGATCTTTATTGATGGCAACAATCACTTTTGACGAGGACATACCAGCCAGGTGCTGAATCGCTCCCGAAATGCCGCAGGCGATATAGAGCTGCGGACTGACGGTCTTACCGGTCTGACCGACCTGATGCTGGTGATCGATCCAGCCGGCATCGACGACGGCGCGGGAAGCGCCCAGAGCTGCCCCGAGGCTATCGCACAGAGATTGCAGTACGGGCCAGTTTTCCGGTCCTTTGATACCGCGACCACCGGCGACGACGATCGAAGCTTCGCTGAGCTCAACCTTATTACCCTGAGAAGCCTGTACTTCAGCTACTTTCGCTTTCACTTCTCCGGAGCTTACCGCCAGATCTTCGACAGCAGCGGTGCTGCCAGCAGCTTCAGCTAGAGCGAAGATATTGGCGCGCAGAGTGATGAAGGCAAGCGGGCTATTGATTTCGTATACGCCGAAGCATTTACCGGAATACATCGGACGGACCGGCAGGAGGCTTGCGCCTTCGCCGCGAATTTCCATTACATCGGCGACGCAAGGAGCGTCAAGACGAGCCGCAGCTCTCGGCACGAAATCACGAACCATCGAGCTGTGAGCGGCAAAGACGTAACGAGGCGAAACGGCTTTGACAGCCGCAGCCAGCGCGTCGGTATACGCTTCGGTGGAATAGGTGGCAAAGACATCGCTATCGGCAACGAGTACTTTTGCCGCATTGTACTTACCGAGATCGGCGGCCAGACCCTTGACGCCGCTGCCAATCAACAATGCCGTCACCGGTTCGCCGCCGGCCTTCCTTACCGCTTCAGAAAGGGCTTCGAGGGAGGCTTTTCTTACCTGACCGTTGCGGCTTTCGACAAAAACCAAAATACCTGTGGACATTTCAACTTCTCCGCTATGCAAAGGATTTACGCTGTGAAAAAAACTTTTGAACCGTCGCTTTAGAGGACGTGTGCTTCCGAACGCAGCAAGCTGACCAGTTCTTTCACTTGAGTATCGACATCACCCTCGAGCTTCTTGCCCTGAGGACGTTCCGGTGGCAAAAGCATCTCTTTGATTTTGACTTTGACATTGTCACCGCCGACGGTGCCCTTCAATCCAAGAGCAGCGGCGTCTTTGACGGCGATTTCCTTGCGTCTGGCTGCCATCACACCCTTGATACCTGGATAGCGAGGCTCGTTCAAACCTTTTTGAGCGGAGATGACGACGGGCAGTTTGCCCTCGACGATTTCGTGGGCGCCTTCGATTTCGCGTTCGGCCTTGAAGGTGGCGCCATCGGTTTCAAACTTGACGACCATTGTTGTCTGGGCCCAACCGAGCAATTCGGCGAGCATCGAAGGTACTTGCGAATTGTCGCCACCCGAGCCGGTGTGTCCGACGAAAACCGCATCGTATCCGCCTTCTTTAATAGCGGCGGCGAGCACTTTGGCGGTGGAAAGAGTATCGAGATTGGCGAAATCAGGATCGCTCAAATGGACGGCATTGTCGACACCACGAGCCAGGGCATCGCGCAGGACATCGGTGCACTCAGCGCCACCGAGTGAAAAAACTGTGGTATCGCCACCGTGTTTTTCCTTTGCCTTGAGCGCTTCTTCGATGGCAAATTCATCGTAAGGGCTGGCGATAAAGCGAACACCGTTAAAATCGATGTTTTTCTTGTCAGCAGCTAAAGCAATTTTTGTTTCCGTGTCCGGCACGGCTTTTACACAGATGGCAATCTTCAAGGCCTAATCTCCTTTCGACAGGCAAACTTTATGACAGGCGAATTCGTCAAGGCACCGATTATAGGTGCTCACAGAAGAAGATACGATTTTTTACCAGATTCCTTAATCAGCTGGCTAAAGCCAAACTAAGGTGCCCCTGTGATCTGTCCAGATCGTCATTATTGAGCAGTCGCCTAAATCATCGGCTCTTGATTTTTTTTGGTGCGCCCCATCAGTCCTTCGGGACTGAGATAGCATTTCTCGTTTTCACACCAGGTAATCTGCTCGACGAGCTCGTCGGGGTCGTCGATGATCGTCAAAAGGCCGAGCTCGGCCTCGGTCAGGTAGCCGCGCGAGACGACCTCGCTACGCAGCCAGTCGATCATCGGCGTCCAGAACTTGGAATCAACGAGGAAGAGTGGAAATTTTTGAATTTTTTTCGTCTGGATGAGAGTGGTGGCTTCGAAGAGCTCGTCGAGCGATCCATAACCGCCCGGCAAGATGACAAAAGCCATGGCGTACTTGACAAACATCAACTTGCGCAAAAAGAAATAGCGAAAATCAACCGACTTCGTTTGAAAGGGATTCGGTCCTTTTTCGTGCGGCAAAATAATGTTCAGGCCGATTGATGTGCCGCCGGCGGCAAGGGCGCCTTTATTGCCCGCTTCCATCACGCCCGGTCCGCCGCCGGTGATCACGGCAAAACCTCTTTCGGCCAGTTTTTTGGCGATCGTCTCGGCCAGGATGTAAACAGGATCGGTAGGCAGGGCGCGGGCGGTGCCAAACATCGTCACGGCCGGACCTATCTTCGAGAGTTCATCGAAGCCTTCGACCAGTTCAGCCATGACGCGAAAAACGCGCCAGGTGTCTTTTACGCTCATCTCGTCAATGACGTATCTGGTTTCCGACATCCTGGTCTCCTCAATTTTTTGAATCTATGTTTTTTTTGAATCTAGGGGTCTTTGAAATCTTATGCTATTTGCAGACAGATGCTCGGCGAATTTTATTGAATGGCCATTTATTTGCGCCGGGCCGGCTCCTTCTTCTCGCGCAGGAAAAATAATTCGAGAGCATGAGTGTCCGGCATCTGTCCAGTTTTGACAAGATTCTCTAGATGGGTCAGCTCGATTCTTTTTTCTTCGAGAAATTCCAGCGAAACTGAACGCAGTCGCTTCATGTCGTTTTGCAGAGCAAAAGGATGCATTTTCAGCTCCGGCGCAATCATCTTGACTAGATCGCCTTCCGGCAGCTCGCGCCTCTGCACGCCGGGACCGAAGGCAGCCTTTTCATTATGATATTTGCAAAGGGCCTTGATCTCCACCCATTTGCCGATGAAGGTCTGTAAAGTGGCGACGGTGGCCATATTATTCTGCTTGGCCTGCAATTCACGCAGGGCGTTATAGGTCTCTGGTATCTTGCCGGAAAGCCAGAGATCAGCCAGGCCAAAGATATGAGAATGGTGGGGTGAGAGCGTTTTCACGGCGGCGAGAGTTATGTGCGTTTTGGGCATAACGAAAATCGCCGCTTTGGCGATTTCGGAAGAAATTTGACGAAGGTTGGCATCAAGACCGTCGACCAGATAACTGATGGCGTCACTGTCAATGGTGGCACCAAAATGCTTGGCTTCTTTCTGGCACCAATTTTCCAGTTTCGCCGGGATAGGTGATCCGGGGAAAAATTTCTCCCGTTTAAACTCCTGCAAGTCGGCCGTTTTCGAAACGAGTTTGGAGAGTCTGAGCGTACTGTCGAAATTGCTGGTCGAGACGAAAATCAAATAGGTACTGGGATGCACCGAAGCGAGCGCCTCGCCCAGGGCATCCTCATTGACAGTCTCACGGGCGGCCGTCTTGGCCGCTGTCTTGAGAGCCTTCTTGGCACCGGCAGCAGTGTCATCAGTTTTGCCCGCTCTTTTTTTGGCGAACCAGTCGATGCGATCGAGAACGATTACTTTATTGCCCGGCCCGAAGGGTAGCGCCGAAGCCAGATCGACAACGTCCGCCGGGGGCGGATTGTCGTGACGCGCATAGTTGAAGCTCATCCAGGCCGGATCGAGCAATTTGCTTTTCAATTCATCGAGACGACGATAAAGCTCGAAATCTTCTTCACCGGCCAATATGATTACAGGCATGAAATCCTTAGCGACTGATGCGCTCTCCCGTCGACAGGAAATAGACGCGTTTGGCAATGGAAGCACAGGCATCGCCCATGCGCTCGAGAAATCTGGAGCAAAATAAAAATTGAGCGCGCATCTGCGCCTTAGCACTCTCCTGCTCGCCGAGATCGGAGAGTAGACGCTTGGAGAGGACATCATGCAGGTAGTCGACATTATTGTCGCTGTCCATGATTTCCTGCGCTTTCGAAGTTGAGTCGGTGAGGAAGCACAGCAACAATTCCTGCACCATGTGATAAACATGAGCGGCCATCTTCGGCAATTCTTCCGGTATTTCGATTTGATCTTCCATGGCCCAGGCGGCAAAGCGGGCGACGCGATTGGCATGGTCGGCCAGTCTTTCGAATTTGGCCGAAATCAGCGGAATACTGATCAGAGCGCGGATCTCCTTCGGTCCAAAAGTTTCACGCTCACCGAGCAAATCGACGCATTTCTCCTCAATCTCCAGGCAGAGGCGATTGATTTCTTCTTCCTGTCGCTCAATAAAAGCGAGGTCGGCTCGCCGGTCCCCTTTGAGCAGGCGAGTCGTTTCATAAACCGTCGTCTCGACCATGCGTCCGAGGGAAAGCACTTCTTCTTTGATTAGTGTTATAGATTCAACCGTCACTTTTATTCCCTCAGTGCTCCCGGCCAGTCATTTTGTGCAGGGCCGGATCCTGCGGCGCGGGCATATTCAGACGATATCCGGATCTGTGCACGGTCTCCAGTAGGACCGGATTTTTAGGATCGGCTTCCAATTTTTGCCTGAGCCAGCGCACATGCACCGCCACAGTCTTCGCATCGCCGTCAAAATCGGCGCCCCAGACGCGATCGAGCAGAGCTTCGGTCGTCAGAGCCCGATCGACATTTTGCATCAATACTTTTAATAGGGCAAATTCGCGGGGCGAAAGCTCGATATTTTTGGCGTAGTAAGTGACGCGCCGAGCGTCCTCGTCGAGGATCAGCGGGCCGAGATCGATGCGCCCTTTATGAGAACGAGCCTTGTCCTTGAGCGATCGGCGGATCAGCGCTTCCAGACGGGCGAGCAGCTCGACCATCGAAAAGGGCTTGACCAGATAATCGTCGGCCCCCTTCGAGAGACCATAGGCGATGTCTTGAGGAGTGGCGCGGCCGGTGAGCATGAGTACAGGCAGATCGGCATTTTGCTCACGCAACATGGCGCAGATGTCCGGGCCTTTCATGTCGGGCAACATCCAGTCGAGGATGACCAGATCGGGCAGATATTCGGTAAATTTGCTCAGGGCGACGGCGCCGCTGTTGTACGCCTGGACAATGAAACCATGCCGGGTCAAATTGTAGGTGAGCGTTTCTACGATCGTTTCGTCATCATCGACGATCATGATTTTGATCTTGCTTGTCACGACTTAATATTCTCCCGATTACTGACCGGAAACTCGAGGGTAAACCTTGAACCATGACCTTCTTTAGAGTTGACCGAGATTTTAGCACCATGCAGATCGGCGATATGTTTGACTATCGATAAACCAAGACCGGTGCTGCCCCTCGTCCGGCCGCGGTCGATGCGATAGAAACGCTGGAAAATCTTGGGAATTTCGACTTCGGCTATGCCGATGCCACTGTCCTCGACTTCGATAATCGGCGGTATGCCACCACCGCGAATAATCACGGTACCGCCTTCGGGCGTGAATTTGACGGCGTTTTCGATCAGGTTGATTAAGACCTGATTGATTTGATCGAGATCGGCCATCAGCACAAAGTTTTCCGGTACGTTCATGACGACTTTCACTTTTTTTGCATCGGCCAGTTCACGCGTGGTCTCGACGGCATAGAGGGCACGTTCGTGTATATTGACGCGTTCGAAACGCATGTCGAAAAGCGGTGCCTGCAATTTTTCGTGCGAGAGCAGATCATCGACCAGATGCTGAAGACGCTGCACCTCCTCTTTGGCACGACCGAGCATGCGCCTGGCAGTAAAAGGATCTTCAACGGCGCCGTCGAGCAAGGTCTCGACCAGGAGCTTGATGTTTGCCAGCGGCAAACGTAGCTCGTGAGACACTTCAGCAATAAAACTGTCTTTATCTTCGTTCATCTAATTTGATTGGGACGACGATCTCCATGCATTAGAATCTTACTGGAAACGGACTTAAGAGGCGGTATTAATTATGGGACCGGTTGTACTGGCAATCCTTGACGGCTGGGGAATAACAGACGAAAAACGCGGCAACGCCATTTTGCAGGCCAAAACGACAAACTATGACCTACTGAAATCTCGCTATCTCTTTACTAAACTACAAGCTTCGGGCGAATTCGTCGGATTGCCGAAGGGCTTGATGGGCAATTCGGAAGTGGGGCATCTGACAATCGGCTCCGGAAGAATCGTTACGCAAAAACTGACGCTTATTTCCAACACCATGGACGACGGCACGTTCTACACTAATCCGATTTTGATGGAAGCCGTGCAAAAAGTGAAAGCGGCCGGCGGCACGCTCCACATGCTCGGTCTTGTCTCGGACGGTTGCGTGCATTCGAGCCCTGATCACCTCGATGGCTTGATCGAACTGGCCCGGCGCAACGATGTCAAAAGAGTCGTCTTCCACCCGATTCTCGACGGTCGAGACACACCGCCGCGATCGGCGCTGCGCTTCATGCGCGAATTGAGCGCCAAATTGAAAGAAAGACTACCGGCGAGTGGCCACATCGGTGTTGTCTGCGGACGTTATTACGCCATGGATCGCGACAAGCGCTGGGAGCGCGTCGAGCCATACTACCGAGCCCTCGTGCTCTCCGAAGGCAGACGTGCCGAATCCGCTATGGACGCAGTCGAGACGAGCTATGGCGAAAATGTCGGTGACGAATTCATCAAACCATTTATCATCGAAGACATACCTATAAATGATGGCGATTCAGTGATTTGTTTCAATTTCCGACCAGACCGGGTCCGCGAAATCAGCCGGGTATTGACTCAGAGCGATTTCAAGGAATTTCCTCGACCGAAGACGCCGAAGATTTATTACGCCTGTCTCACCGAATATGATGCATCGCTCAAACTGCCTGTGGCCTTTTCACCCGAAGTTTTGCCTTCGCAGGACCTGCACAATACACTGCCTGAGATATTTGCCTGCCATCATATCGGCCAGCTGCACATGGCTGAAACTGAGAAATATGCCCACGTCACCTATTTCCTCAACGGCGGCAAAGAACCACCGGTGGAAGGCGAGCAGCGATCGATGGTGCCATCCTTGAAGGTGGCCACCTACGATCTCGCCCCTTCGATGCAAACACCTCTTGTCTGCGACATGGCTTGCCAAGCGATTAAGTCGGGCAAATATCCCTTCATAGTCCTCAACTTTGCCAATCCGGACATGGTCGGTCACACCGGCATGATGGAAGCAGCCGTCAATGCGGTGCAATCAGTCGATACCGCCTTTGGTGAACTTTTGTCAGCAATTCAAGAGGCGAATGGCACCCTTGTTGTAACGGCGGATCACGGAAATATCGAACAATTAATTGATTTGAGAACCGGAGAGCCGCATACAGCCCACACGACGAACCCGGTACCGCTTGTAGTGGCAAGCTTCCAAAAACCCCAGGACGACCCACTCGGTCTGGTCAATGGCAACAAAAAAATATTGCAACCTGGCGGTTTGGCCGACGTCGCACCGACATTGCTTGCTATCATGGGTCTGGACAAGCCGGCAGAGATGACCGGGCACAGTCTTATATCAAAGGCATAGACAAGGCTTATCGAAATCTGTTAAAACCAAAAATGTTGTGGCTTTATTTAAGCGATACTCAAGTCAAGTAGTTTTACTTGGCAAAAATTACAGGTATAATTCAGGCGATTTCAGGTGGGCAAAACTTACTAACTTTGCCTCCAATTATCAGTCTGAGAGAGCCGTTACTGGCGCTAACTCATCAGGGATTAGAAGGAGACGAATCGATCTTATGTTGAATCTTAAAAACTTGGCCCTCGCCGGCGCTAGCATCGCCCTTGTGGCTTCTCTCGCTGCTTGCGGCGGAAGTACCGAATCTACCAGCACAACCACCACAACTGGCGCTGGCACAGGTACTGACGCAGCTGCTACGAGCGCTACAACTGCCACCACGACCGACACCACCACTACCACCGCAACTGGTACTGGCGCTGCCGCTCCTGGTACTGATGCTGCTGCTACTGGTACTACAACCACAACAACAACATCAACCGAATCCCACTAGTAAGGGAATTGGTTCGAAGTAATGGAAACCCTCTCAGGAAACTGAGAGGGTTTTTGTTTGGTAAGCTGCTACAAATGCATGCGGCCAAAGACGCATAAAAATGTGTATTGAACGGATTTGTGAAGTTCAATGAAAATAGCGAACAGGTTTAAATTCAACTAATGGCAATCTTCAAAGACAAAAAATTTTCCACCGTCCTTTTAGCCCTGACCATTTCATTGCCAGTCCAGCTTGCCGCCCTGGCGCAGACGCCGACGGCTAATCCGGGCGCTCAGGCCGCGGTTCAGACTCCAGTTCTGATACCGGCTCAGGCAGCGCCGCAAGCGCCGGCCCAATGGCAAAATATTCAGACCCAGATCTTCAATCAAGGCCCGGGCTCAGTCGCCCCCGGCAATATCGCCGTACCGCTGCCCCTGGCAGATACTCCAGGCGCCATCGCCGCTCCGACTTTATCATTTGTAGACATCAATTCCGGTCGATTCGGCAAGCTCGAAATCGACTTGCTGGACGGACAATTTCTAGCAGGTGCGGCCGACAATCTGCATTTGATTGCCCGCAATCTCGATCTGGGCAAAGGCGAGCTCAAATCGCTCGATATCGAAGTCAAAGGCGCGCACTTACAAGATTTCATCGTCGACAAAATGACCTTCAGCACTCAGGGCGCGCTGACCTTCGACACCGGCCTGCTCTTCAATCAAAAAATGATGCAATTCACCAGCCCGGCTCAGGCGCAAGTGACGGCGAATATCAGTCAGGAGAGCTTGAATAAGTTTCTCAAAGCGCCGACGACGCTGGAGCGCCTTTCGATCACCGCCACAAAAAAAGGCGGACTCCTCGCCAACCTGCTCGGCAGCACCGGTGGTGGCTTTGGCCTGACCATCTCGAACGCAGCGATCGTGCTTGGTAAGAACAATCACGTCACGATCACCGCCGACGGCAAGGTAGGCGTCGCCCAGATTGCCGTGCCGCTCTCCGCCGAACTCGACAGCCAGATGTTCCTGAAGGACGGCTGGGTGCAAGTCGGTGATACAAAGCTCAAAACAGCCGGCCAGGAAATTTCTCCGCAGCTCTCTGATTTGCTCGTCAAGAAGATAAACAATCTCTCCAATTTAGGTCACAGATCCGACGATATCCATTTTGCATTCACCGATTTGAAAGTGACTGCCAATCGCGGACTTGTCGTGACCGGCACAGCCCAGATCAATCGCTTGCGATTCGGCCGAGCGATCTGATTTTTTATGGTAAGTGCATGAGGCAAGCTCAGAAAAGGTTATATACTTACCTTTTCAGTCGCTTGCTATGTCTAGAAAGAAAGTAATTAATGCAGAAGCGGCGCGACAACCGGCAGTGGGACCAATTAAGGCCGGTTAAGTTCACCAGAAATTTCACAAAGAACGCCGACGGCTCAGTCTTGATTGAGTTCGGCGATACTAAAGTTTTTGCCACGGCAAAGATAGAAGAGCGCGTTCCGGCCTTTTTGATCGGTAAAGGTCAGGGCTGGGTAACCGCCGAATATTCTATGCTGCCCGGCTCCACCCTGGTGCGCTCCGCTCGCGAAGTGACCAGAGGTCAGCCTTCCGGCCGCACTAGCGAAATCCAGCGTTTGATCGGTCGCTGCCTGCGTGCCGTTATCGATAGACGGGCTCTGGGCGAACGCACCATTACCATAGACTGCGATGTCCTCCAGGCCGATGCCGGCACACGAGTAGCCAGTATCTGCGCCGGTTTTGTCGCCCTGCACGATGCCCTCACCAAGCTGCGCAAAGCGGGAGTCTTCGATGACTTGCCGATTACCGAGCATATGGCCGCAGTTTCTGTCGTGCAAATTAACGGTCAGCTTTTGCTCGATCCCAACTACAGCGAAGATTCCCAGGCCGAAATGGACTCCAATATCGTCCTGACCGAGTCGGGGAAAATCCTCGAATTGCAGATGACATCCGAGACCAAGCCATATGATCCGACCAAACTGGGAGACCTGATGAGCCTGGCCAATAAGGGAATCAAGGAAATCATCGCCATGCAATATGACGTGCTGAACAAACGTTAATGCCGGCGAAAATTGCCGCCTGTATGCCTAAAGCCATACAGAACGGACATAGAGCTTGAAGAACTAATACAGTGTTCTTAATTTTAGCTTTTTCCCTCGTGACAACAGCAGATATAGATATAAACTAAAGGTCTGCAGTTTATCCCCTGGGCACTTCGGCGTTTTTGTCTGTGACAATCGAAGACATTCAAGATTTCAACCCTATCCGTGAATCGTTCAAGGACGTTTCAGCCTGGAAACTTTTCCTGTCTACCTGCCAGGTAATGGAGCGCATCTATCGTCTCCAGGGCCTGAAAGCCGCCTGGCGAGTAGTACCGATCGTCTGGACGATCATCTGGTCGGTCAAAGGCTTCTCCAAATTTCACGCCGCCGAGTTTGAACGGGCACGCAGCAGCGACCCGGACGGCAATGAAGTAGACCTGGAAGAAGCGGCTCTGACGAGCGAAGAATACGAAGAATACCGGGTCCTGGGACGCTGGCTCTGTCGCCGACTGAACAATCTCGGACCGACCTTCGTCAAAATCGGACAGACCCTCTCCACCAGGGCTGATCTGCTCCCGCTGCCGGCAATGCTCGAGCTCACCCAGTTGCAGGAAAACGTCGACCAATTCCCCCTTGAAGTGGCAAGAGGCGTGATCGAACGCGAATTGGGCGGCCCGCCCGAAACGCTCTATAAAGAATTCAATCCGATCCCGATTGCCGCCGCCAGTCTTTCCCAGGCCTATCGCGCCGTTTTGCACGACGGCCGCGACGTTGTAGTGAAAGTGCAAAGACCGGATCTCTCCAGAGTAATCGTCGTCGACGTGCAGATTCTTGCCGCCGTCGCCGATGAAGTGATGAAGTATCCAAGTCTTTGCCGACACACCGATTGGCCGGGAGTCGTCGAAGAGTTTGCCCGCACCGTATTCGAAGAAGTGGATTACATCCGCGAAGGTCGCAACGCCGATACCTTCCGCTCCAATTATCGTAATTTCGACCGCATTTTTATCCCGCGCATTTACTGGAAACTCACCGGCAGACGGGTGCTCACCATCGAATACGTGGGCGGAGTGCGCATCAACGACCGTGCTGCCATCCTCGAGGCCGGGCTAGACCCGGCCGAAATCACCAGAGTCGGTGCCAATTTTTACCTGCGTCAATTGCTCGAGGACGGTTTCTTCCACGCCGATCCGCACCCGGGCAATATGCGCATCATGCCCGACGGCCGCGTCGGTATCTTCGACTTCGGCATGGTCGGCCGCATTTCACCGGAGTTGAAGCAACATCTCGTCAATGCTTTTATGCACACGATCCAGCGCGAATACCGTGACCTCGTCGATGACTTCGTCGGCATGGGCTTCCTCAAAGCCGACGCCGATCGTGAAGGACTCTGCCGCGATCTAACCCCGATCATTGACGCTCGCTTTGCCGACGGCATGAGTAATGTGCGCTTCCGCAAAATGCTTTTCGACTTTTCGGAAGTCTGCTTCCAGTATCCTTTCCGCCTGCCTTCCGAATTTACCTATGTGATGCGTGCTCTGCTCACCCTTGAAGGTATCGCCCTTTCGATCAATCCTGATTTCAACTTCGTCGATGCAGCCATGCCTTTTGCCCATCGCCTCGTCTTGAAAAACAATCAGGTGCTCGGCCGGGCCGTTTTCAAAGAAGTCTTCACCGACGGCAAATTCAACCGTCATGCCGCCATGAAATTGATTCGCACAGCCGCCTCGTTGACCAGCTCACTGCTCTGATCTAATCTAGTCTAGGGTGCTTTATCTGTTTGTGGCCTTGTGGACGACTCATGCTCGGCGAGCGGGAAGATTAGCCTGGGCGTCACATCGCTCCAGCTGTAGGGCCTGACACGCACAGGCGAGCACCAGGACTGGTCTTTGAGCAAAGGCAGTCTGGTACCAAAGAGACCATTGAAGAGGACGCGGAAGCTATTTACCGGCGTTATCGTCGGATAGAGAGCGACGGCCTTGTTGTCGGGGAAACGATAAGCGTTCAAGATGCGCATCACTTCGTTGTAGTAAGCATCATCACTCTTAAGCGGATAATAAGGCCCATGGTCGGCCTGGATGATAATCACCGGCTTCTTTTGATAAGCACCGTCGATTTTTTCCACCCATTGCTCGACCTGACTGTTGCAAAATTTGATCTGGTCGGCGTAGGCAGCAAAGTCGGTACTGTGATCGTTGAGCAGCTCACGCGGCAGGTCGAGACGTTTGCCTTCTTTCGTGAAAAGCGAGGGCGGATGGGAGAGATCGGTGTGAATGAGGACAAACTTCGGGCCTTTGACAGATAGCACCGCCGGTAGTGCCTTACCGGGAGCCAGCCTGCGATCGCAATAATTATCGCGCATGATGTGCAGATATTTTTCCAAACCAGTGAGCGGCGTAAGCAACATCATTGCCGTCGTAAAATGGCTACCAAAGTCATTTTTGACGTTTACATCCGCGCCCCAGATATAGTCAGTGGCAAAAGCACCGGAAGATACGTTGACAAATTTGTAGCCCATTTTTTTAAATAAATCGGCGACGGCATTGTACTGAATGAGACGATAATAGATATTGTCCGCCACATAATTGTCGCCCATTTCTTTGGGCACAGCCTGGATATAGTCCATATTGAGAGACGAGGAAATGGAAAATGGGGTGCGGTCATAATTGGCCGCAGCCCGCGGCACCACATAAAATCCATGCTTTTTGAGAAAATCGATAAATTCATGATCGTCGAATTTGCCTTGATTCTCGAGCGTGTTGGGACTGGCATAGGCATCGAGGATAATGTAGTAGACATCAGGCTTTTGGCCATCGACAGGGACGGGGTTGACCGGGGCGAACGGAGCGGCGAAAATCTTCAAGAAACGCTTTTGAATATTCATCGACTCGAAATCGCTTACGGCCAGAGGCACCACATTCAGTAGCAAGAGCAGAGTGCACATTATATTGAAGGCCACGGTCATGCGAGCAAAATCCGGTCCCTTCGGCCCCTCCTCACAACCTGCAGCGACTTGATCGCCTTTCGTCGGCGGGGCAGAGCGCAGCAGAGGAAAAAGCAGAGCGCCCAGGACGATCCAGAAAAGAAAAAAGACGACGATGTCTTCCAGAGGCTGGTGGAAGAGGAGCTGCCAGCCAAGATTGACATAAAGTCTGAATTGATCGAAGCAGAGACTGAGACCGACAACAAAAGAGCTAACGATGCCTGCTTTTTGCGCATTTTTCAAAATGGCCCAGAAGACGAGGAAGACAAGAGCCGCCCAGGCCTCCATCAAAGCGAGGGGAGCGAGTACTTCCTCGGGCAGCACTTCCAGCTTGACTTGCAGACGCGCCGAAAGCACCGAAACAGCGGCAAGTAAAAAAGGATGGAAGACGCAATTGCCCAGACGCTTAACTAATGACAATTGACTTCCTCTACAAGCTCTCAGGGACGACGATACAAAGTTAGTTGCTTAACACTGGCGGCATAAACAGGCCGATTTTTTACGGTTATTCCCAATCATAACCCGGCCATTTATAAATATTTTCTACAGATTGTTCTAGAACGGCAATCTACCTGCAAAATAGCATGTAGGCAAGAGCAAAACCCGGGCACGACGATGGCGCATTAAGGCTGTCTCACGGGAACAAAGGCTCCGCTAAAGCGGTCTTTTGCCAGGGGACCGAGTCAACTCTTTTGTTGTAGGGAGGAAACAGGCTTAGTGGTTTCAAGATCGAGCACGCTAGAACGTCCAATGCCCATGCAAACACAAGGTTATGCCTGCGCTCGTTGCACTCATTATATCGAGCCCAATAGCAAGTTTTGCGGCAATTGCGGAGGAGCAGCTTCCCTTGACATGCGTATTCAAGCGCACCAGCCTTATGCTCAGACGGCAGCCCGCGTCGCTTCCAACCTGGCCAACCTGCAAGCGGAGAGCTTTTACCGCGAGCAGCTGTTGAGCACTCCATCCTTTGCCGCGCCCCAGCGCAAAAACAAACCAGTACCACCCGAAATCAGAGACGAGATGACCAGCATCATCACACTGCTGGTGCGCGAGCGCTTCTTTCTAATCATGCACTATTGCATCTTCCTGATTACAAACTTGATTGGCTTTGCCATGGCCTTCAAGTGCTATGCCGAGTATATCGGCGACGACGTCACCAAGACCATGGTCGCCAGCACGCCTCTGCTCTTCATCAACCTGGTCGCTCTCTGCTGCCTGGTGCCAATCAAAGGCACTAAGGGCGAGATTGCCAGATTGAAGGACCGGATGACAAACCTCAAGCTCCGCCTGGAATTCGACAGCATCATCTAGAGGCCGGCCTTTTTAGAATTAAAAGCTCCGAAGCTGTTTGCCTTCGGAGCTTTTTCCATTTATTCTCTCTGCCGTGAAAACGCTCAGTGGGCAGGCGGCGTCCAGCGCAAATTGGGTTTACGCGCAGCCATCGCTTCGTCGAGTTTGCCGACCGGTGTGTTGAAAGGAGCATTGCGCACCTTATCTGGATCGGTTTGACTCTCGTTATCGATGCCGATCATTATTTCGGCGAATTGATCGAGGGTCTCTTTCGATTCGGTTTCGGTTGGCTCGATCATCATCGCTTCCGGCACGAGCAGTGGGAAATAGACTGTCGGGGCATGGACGCCAAAGTCGAGTAGACGCTTGGCGATGTGCGCCGTCGAGACGCCTCTTTCTTTTTGCTTGACGCCCGAAAGGACAAATTCGTGCATGCAATTTTGCGGATAAGCGACGGTGAAATTACGGCTCAATTTTTTCTTCAAATAATTGGCATTGAGAATGGCATCGCGTGAAACCTGGCAAAGCCCGTCGCGGCCATGAGCGAGGATGTAAGCGTAAGCGCGTACGAGAATGCCGAAGTTGCCGTAGAAGCCTTTGATTTTGCCAATCGATTCCGGTCGGTCCCAGTTGAAGGAGTAAGTTTCAGCGGTTTTTACCACGGTCGGCTTGGGCAGATAGGGAGCGAGGATATCGCGACAGGCGACAGCACAGGCACCGGGTCCACCGCCGCCGTGCGGGGTGGACATCGTCTTATGCAAGTTGAGGTGGCAGACATCGAAGCCCATATCGCCCGGTCTGACCAGACCCATGATCGCGTTCAAGTTGGCGCCGTCATAGTAGAGCAAACCACCAGCCGCATGCACTAGCTGCTGCACTTGCATGATGTCTTCTTCGAACAGTCCGAGGGTATTCGGATTGGTGAGCATGATACCGGCAGTATCCGGGCCGAGCACAGCCTTCAGAGCATCGAGGTCAACAAGACCGCGCTCATTGCTTTTGATCTCGACGACTTCAAAACCAACCATGGCGGCGGTAGCGGGATTGGTACCATGGGCAGTATCAGGGACGATTACTTTTTTACGCGCTGTATCGCCCTTTGCCTCGAAATAAGCCTTGATCAAGAGCAATCCGGTCATTTCGCCATGGGCACCGGCGGCGGGCTGCAGCGTCACGGCGGGCAGACCGACGATAGCCGAAATCGAGCGCTCCAGATTGTAGATCAGCTCGAGGGCGCCCTGCACTTGTTCTTCCGGCTGGAAAGGATGAATCTCGCGAAATCCTTCCAGTGCGGCCATGGCGTCGTTCACTTTGGGATTGTATTTCATCGTGCAGGAGCCGAGCGGATAGAAGCCTGTCTCGATACAGTGATTGAGATGCGAGAGGCGGACGAAGTGGCGCATCGTGTCGAGTTCGCTCACTTCAGGAAGGGCGGCGGGCACCTCGCGCAGATATCCTTTCGGTAGAAGCTCGCTGAGTGGCTTCTGGGGTACGCCTACACGGGGGAGCACCTCAGCCCGACGGCCGGATGTAGACTTTTCGTATATTAGTTTTTCCATTGTCCCGTCCTGAAAAAGTAGCCTCTAATGCTCGAACATATCCTTAAAACCGTTGATATCCAGCTCGCAGATAGTGGGCAGCGCCTGGAATAATTTTTGTGCAAGCTCCATACGTCCCTCGCGCTCGAGCAGGGCGGTTATCCTGTCATAAATCGGCAACAGGACTCGCACATCGTTAGCGGCATATTCGAGCTGAGAATCGCTCAGATCGGGAGCACTCCAGTCACTGGTCTGGTCAGACTTATCTAGCTCGATACGCAACAGCTCTTTGACCAGATCTTTAAGACCGTGGCGATCGGTATAAGTGCGTACGAGCTTGGAGGCGATTTTTGTACAGAAGACAGGGTTAGTCTGGGCGCCGAGGTAATACTTGAGGACGCTGATGTCGAAGCGGCCAAAATGAAAAATCTTGAGCACACCGGGCGCTTCCAGCAGAGTTTTAACATTGCTCTTAGCAGCCGCATCGAAACTGTCGCCCTTGTAGCGGACAAAACTAACCACGCCGTCATGGTCGCAAATCTGCACCAGACAAAGTCTGTCGCGCCGCAGAATCAGCCCGCGGGTTTCAGTATCGACGGCGATTACCGGCTTGCTCAAGTAGTGCTGCAGACGTTCTTCACTCAGATCTCCTTCGAAGAGTTCCGGCTTTCTATGCTTGACTAAGGTCTGGGCAGTCACTGGTAATTCCTTTCAAAGACAAGGCTGAGGAAACACGCCTGAAAGCGTCACAGCTATCTACAAATTATAGCCAGTCAAAAGCGCAACTTATCTGAGATATAGCTTAATCACCGCTGGCAGGGTCATTTGCGTCGAGGGCCTCGGCTAAATGCTTAACCTTGACATTAAGACCGCGAGCCTTGATACCGGCTTCCAGCTGCAGCATGCAGCCGGGATTGGATGTAACGACGACATCGGCTCCCGACTCTTCGATAAACTTCATTTTGCGATCAAGGACAGCCAGACTCATTTCCGTATTGATCAGATTGTAGATGCCGGCGCTGCCGCAGCAATGCTCAGCCTCTGGCAGGTCGTAAAGATGCGCCCCGGTCAGGGCCGCTTCCTCGCTCAGCAAGCTGGCCGGCTCGATGCGCACTCCCTGGGCGTGCGCGAGATGACAGGCGGCATGATAGACGATCTTTTCGGCGGGGCCGCTCGCCTTGCAAGGCGGTGCGCCTTCTGCCGATTGATATTGATAGAGCACCTCGGACAGGTCTTTGACGCGCTCGCTAAACAAGCGAGCTCTTTCGGCATATTCACTGTCGGCCTCGAGCAGATGACCGTAGTGTTTGAGCATAGCGCCGCAGCCGGCCGAGGTAACGGCAATCGGCTCAGTCAGAAAATCTTTTGTAGAAACTGCCGATTGCTCGACTCTGCCCTCAGCGGCCTCGGCAAGTGCTGAGGCCGGCAAAAAGAGATCGATGTTCTGCCTGGCAAGTTGCGAGGCGATGTCGACAAAACCGGCATGAAATGCCAGTGCGCCGCAGCAAGTTTGGGGCGGCACGCTGACCACGAGCTGGCGTTTTTTAAGCAGACGAATGGCGGCATGATTGACATGATTGTAGAAGACATCCATGACACAGCCGGCAAACAATTGCACATTGCCTTTCTTGGCACCCGAGCGCCATGTTTTTTGCGGTAGTGTCACATGCGGTGGCACCCTCGGCACGAACATCTGCCAGGAGGCAAGGCGATTGAGGAGCTTCAGACGAGGCATGCTGAGCGATTTCATGCTTTTGACAAAAAAGCTGTCCAGGCCGATCATCTGCACCAGGCGCAACAAACTACCGAGAAAAAGAAGCCGACCGTAATGTGGAAGCAGCTCGCTGAAGGCAAAACGCATAAAAGCGCGGGCGCCGACACTCTGCCTGGCAGTGTTCAGAGCACGCGTGCTGTTGAGCAACTCTTCATACTGGACGCCGGACGGGCAGGCTGTCTGACAGCCCAGGCAACCGAGACAGGAATCGATGTGCTGAGAGGCCCGCTCATTCATCATCGCCCCGGGATTTTCAACCAGAGATTCTTGCCACTGATTTATTAGAAATATGCGACCTCGCGGCGATTCCATCTCGCGCCCGGTGGCTAGATAAGTCGGACAGGCCGGTAGACAAAGTCCGCAATGGATGCAGCTCTCCAGCAAATCCTTGGCGATGCGCGGCGCGCCGGAAGATAAGTCGATAACGCGGTTTTGGTCGGTTGTGTCAGCGGCCATGAAAAGTTACTCCCTGACCAAAACAAGCAAGCGGATCGAAGGTGCGGCGCAAATTGCCGATCACCGAAGCGATATCGGCATCGCCGGTGCGCTCCGCCGAGGAGGAAAAAATAAAAGGACCGACGCTCTTGCCGACAATCGCCTGGTCGAATTCGGCCAGGGCATTGCCCCCTGTTTTACGCTTGGTACTGGAGAGAAAATCACCGACCAGATGCGCCGCGTTGGCCAGTGTAGACGCGTCGGGGCAATCGAGGAAGAGCCGGCCCATCGCTTGTCGATAACGCAAAGTACCACGCTCGGCGAAGCTGGCCAGATGATCGATCAAAGCCGAGGCGGAGGCTCGGGAGAGCGACACTTCAAGTGAGATATCGGCGGTTCTGACCATGACCGGATAGGCCTCGGCCAGTTCTTCGCAGGAGAGCTCGAGTATCGAAACATGTTCTTTTTCTTGGTTGACCAGGAGGCGGATTTGCTTGGAAATTTCGGCAACATGTAAGCGTGTGCCGCCAATCTGAACAATCAATACATAGCTATAGTTTTGAGCAACATTGATTTTTTCGACTAGCTCGAGGGCAGTGAGCGGCACGCCGCAAGCGCCGAGCTTAGAAGCGAGGAAGAGCAAATCGGCGGCGCCGCGCCCTTCGAGGACAAAATTGAGAGTCGCTTCCGGTCTGGCAAAGAGCCGCAAGTAAGCAAAATGCGGGATACCGAAAGCGCCGCGTCCTCCCACGACGAGCTTAGTCAAATCGAAACCGGTGACGTTTTTGACGACGCGGCCACCGAGGCGGACGTTTTTGCCGCCCTCGTAGACGAGCTCCACACCGAGAATGGACGAGCGCAGATAACCGTAGCCCTGCTCCAGATAACCGCCATCACCGCGGTTAATCACATCGATTAAACGACAATCGCGCTCTTGCAGGTCGACCGGGAAGAGCTGACCGTGCTCGGCCAGAATCGCCGAGAGCTCACTGATCAAAATACCGGTTTGAACGCCGATGACCATATCGGAAGGTATATGTTCATGCACCTTATTCAGTGCCGATAGATCGACGAGAGCTGCTTTTTTAGAGCTTGTATCGAGATCAATACCGGCAAAGTCAGCCGCTCTCGCCTCGAGCCCGCCACAAAAAATAGCAGCGTCTTCCCGATAATCAGATTTTATCAAATCGAGGAGCTCGGTTTTGTCACCTGGTTTGTCGATGATCGCTTGCATATCTAAAAGCAATCTCCCGTAGTGTGGTCAAGCAGACCGGCACAATCAGCTAAAATAAGCGAGTAAAATAAGCAGGTAAAATGACCGGGCCTGTTCAAACTAGCTAGAAGTATAATCGATGACCGCTCAGGAGTTCTGATATGGCCCGCAATCTTATCGTAGTGTCCGGCTACTACGGCTTCGACAACCTCGGAGATGAGGCCATTCTCGAAGAATTGCTGGTCGAATTGAGCCAATTTGCTTCGCGCGAGGAGATTGTCGTACTCTCAAACGCACCCGGGGCGACGGCAAGAAAATACGGCGTCACCAGTGTCGACCGCTGGCAAATGAGCGGTATCATGAAGGTGATGGCCAGGGCCAGGCTGTTTATCAGTGGCGGCGGCGGCCTTTTTCAGGACAGCCAATCGGCAGGATCGGTGATCTATTATGGCGGTCTGATCTGCCTGGCGCGAATGCTCGGCACAAAAACCATGATCTACGCCCAGGGCTTAGGCCCCCTGCGGCGCCCGGTGAGCAAATTTTGCACAAAAGCGGTTTTCAACCTCGCCGATCAGATCACCCTGCGTGACGCTAAATCGATGGCTCTGCTCCAATCCTGGGGCCTGAACGGTCATCTGACCGAAGATCCGGTCTGGCTGTTGAAAGCCGGTCCACTTTCCGAATCTTTGAAATCCAGGCTGGTCAAACTAAAAGAAGGAAAAGGCCCTCTGGTCGGACTGTCGCTCCGTCAAGGAGGTGGCTTCAGCCGCGCCCATATCGAAGCCCTGGCTGAGACTTTTGCCGCCGCCCTGCCCGAAGGCGCCGTCGTCATCGGCCTCCCCCTGCAAAAGGAGCTCGACGAGCCGGCACTGGCTATTTTTGCCGAACGCTTCCAGGAGCTTGGCCATACATTCAATCGCCTCGACTTTAAGGAACTCAGCTTGCCCAGCCAGTGGTTGACTTTGATCGGCGGCCTGGACATCGTCGTCGGCATGCGATTGCATTCGCTGATTATGGCTCTGAGTGCCGGCGTACCGGTGGTCGGCATCGCTTACGATCCAAAAGTATCGCGCATACTCGAGCAATTCGAGCAAGCCAATTTGACTTACGAGCGCGAAGCCGAATCGATCAGTGCAACAGAAAAAGACGATTGGCTAGCCATCCTGCGCCGGAGCGTGCAAGAACGCGCCGCCTACAGCAAGAAGGCTAGTCAGGAGGCAAGCCGCTGCCGCGAACTGGCTTGCCAGAATCCGCTCGTTATGGCTAAGATTCTCGCTTAGTCACCCACCATATTTGATACCGGCGTCAGGGGAAGTGATCCAAGTTGTCTGAAAGCAATCAACTAAGCGTCCAAAATAAAAACAGAGAATCGGTGCTCGGCTATCCGGTCGATCTCTATAACGAAGCACAGGCCCTGGCTGAAATAGAAACGGCCTGGAAAAACAATCGCGGCTTGCATGTGGTGACAATCAATGCCGAAATGATCGTCGCTTCGCAAAAGGATAAGAGTCTGGACAAAATTGTGCGCCAGGCCGATTTGATTGTACCTGATGGTGCCGGCGTCGTGCAGGCGCTCCGTCTCTCCGGCGCTCGCGTCAGTCGTTTACCCGGCATCGAGCTCGCCGATGCCACACTGGCGAGGGCCGCGGCCCTTGGCGAAGCAGTAGCATTTTTAGGTGGAAGGCCGGAAGTAATGGACAAATTGCTCCAGGTATTGCCCGAGAAATATCCGACTTTAAAAATAGTCGCCCATCAAAATGGTTTTTTTCCAGCTGAGGATGAAGGATCGGTTGTTGAAAAAATCAGCGCAGCCCAGCCCAAATTGCTGCTCGTCGCCCTCGGCGTGCCGCGTCAAGAATTTTTTATCGCTCGTCACGCCGCGAAATTCAAACACACCGTCGTCATCGGTGTAGGCGGCAGCTTCGATGTCTGGACCGGTTTTGTCGAGCGCGCACCGGAAGCTTATCGCAATCTCAATCTCGAATGGTTTTATCGTCTGAAAAAAGAACCCTGGCGTTTTCAACGCATGGCAGGCTCGCTGCCAAACTTCGCCTTGCAAGTATTGCTCTCCACCGCAGCAAAAAAACTGGGCCTGACTAAAAAGAAGTAAAAGCCATGCTCTTCAACAAGATTTTTATGGAAGGCAAAGACGAGAGCGAGAAGATTCGCCTGGTGAAAGATATGCCTCTGAAAAATCTCGCTCACCTCGGAGACGTTGTCTTCGAGCTTTTCGAGCGCGAATACGAAACGGTGTCCGCCGTTTCGGTCGAGCACTTGCACAAGCAGGTGGTCGCCCGCGTCAATAGCCACGAGCAAGCAAGATTGCTCACCTTGCTCAAACCGTTGCTCAGCGAGGCAGAGCTCGATATTGTCCGGCGGGCCCGCAACTTAAAACCGGGCAGCTTCCGACGCAATGTCGAACAAGCCGTACTCAGACAGGCCACCGCCTTCGAAGCCTTGATCGGTTATCTCTATTTGCTCGACGAAAATCGTCTCCAGGCTCTGCTCGACAAGACGCGGCCGGATTGACGGTCGGCGCGTTGAATATGAAGCGCAAACCTTAACAATAGTTTGAATTGACCGGATCCCTTTGGAACTGGTGTTAACTTAGCCTTCAGGGACGCCCCGCCTCGGACCATTTCAACAAAAAGTAAAACAGTGTCAACCAAGACAGAAGACATCTACCTCACACTTCTGCTCAATTCTGCTGACGCGGTCATTGTGACCGACGCTGCCGGCTTGATCACGACAGTCAATCCCTCCTTCATCAGATTGATTGGTGCCGACGAAAAAGAGATTGTCGGACATCCGCTTGGCTCCTTCATCGACATGAACAGCCACGATCATGAAGATCAGGGCTCTGCTGCAGCCAAAACAAAGATCGACAAGGTCGTAGGCAGTGAGGAAGACTGCGAACCGAAGCCGGTCACCGTTTTCACGCGAGGCGGCGGCGAATTTGTCATGCCGGCGGCGCAATTTCCGATTGCCGGCAACGGCACCGGCAACGGCAAAGGAAATAAAGACTGCACCCATCTGACTATCGTCTATGTCATCCAGGCTAATTCTCTACAACAGGCACAAACAGAGTTTGTCAGCACGGTCAGCCATGAATTGCGTACGCCGCTGACCAGTATCAAGGGCTTCGCCGACACGATTTTGCGCGCCGGGGACAGACTGGAAGTGAGCCAGCAGAGACGCTATGTCGGCATCATCAAAGATCAAGCCGATCGTCTGACCCGGCTGGTCGAAGATATCCTGGCCGTATCAAGATTAGAATCGAAAAAATTACAATTGACGATCCGGGCCATCGATTTGAAAGACGCCATCGAGCGTGTCATGCAAAACCTGGCCGACAAAGGTAAAAATCACAAGCTGGTTGTGCAGGTACCCGCCGGCCTGACGCCGGTTTGGGGTGATGCCGATAGATTAGAACAGATTCTCACCAATTTGATCGATAATGCAATTAAGTACAGTCCGGCCGGCACCACAGTCACCGTTGCCGCCAAAGGCATTCAGGGCGAGCCGGAACTGGTCGAATTTGCCGTTTGCGACCAGGGTGTAGGTATTCCGGAAGAGCACATACCACAGGTCTTTTCCAAGTTTGGTCGACTGGACAATCCCCTCGTCAGACAAACGGAAGGTACCGGCCTCGGCCTCTACATCACACGTTCTCTCGTCCTTGCCCTGGGTGGGCAAATAACCGTCACCAGTCAACCGGGCAGCACTACATTTACAGTCAGACTGCCCGCCTCCACCCTCGAGCAGCAGGCCGCCCGAGGGAGGGACTGATGCTCCTGCCCACACCAGTAATTTTAATCATCAATCAACCGAGACAGGCGGCCGAATTTGCTTCGGTCCTGGAAAAGACAGGCAGCAAGGTGCACGCCGTCACCTCATTTGAAGAAGCGAACGAGCTGCTCTCTTTCCTCCATCCGGACATCATAATTTTGCCCAATGAACTGGGAGGCACCAACCCTGGTGACGGCAGACTCTATTGCCAGCAAATCCGAGCGACGCTGGCGCCGCCGCGCCCCGTGCTTGTTTTGCTCCATCCATCCACTGATGTCACCGAACGCATCAATGCTTTCCGCTACGGCGCCGATGACGTCCTCGGTGATCCAATCGACAAAAACGAACTGGCCATCCGCGTCCTCGCTCACCTGAGACGCCGTCAGGAAGAATTTTCCAGCCAGTTGACCCAGCTTCCCGGCCCCAACTTGATCCGCCGCATGCTCGATCAATGCTTGATTTCGGACAAACTATGGGCGGCCATTTCAGTCGACCTGAATAAAATCCGCGTCTACAACGAAACCTACGGCGACCTGGCCGGTGATCAACTGATCAAGGCTCTGGCAGCGATTTTAGTCGATGTCGCAGACGACAACGAATTTGTCGGGCACATCGAAGCCGATGACTTTTTGATGGTGACGCGACCGGAAGTAGCCGAGCGCAAAGCAGAGCTGATCTGCCAGCAGTTTGACAGCATCAGCGCTCGCTTTTATCCCAAAGGTGATATCGCCCGCGGTTACTTGATCTCCACCGGTCGTGGTGGCATCCGCAGACGCGTTCCTCTGATCTCGATTGCCCTCGGTATCGTCAACAGCACAGTCCGCAAATTCCAATCCTATGTCGATGTACTGACGACAGCCCGTGACTATCGTTATCTGGCCAAGCAACAACAGGGCTCTTTTTGGGTTTCGGATCGCAGCGAAAGCAGCCACGCTCCGGAGAGTCTGAAAGCAGCAGTCGGTGTCGGCAGCAGCAGCCAGGCCAAGTCAAACGGCAGCACATCCTCCGGCCTGCTTGTCGCTGTCGAGCGGACGACCCGCATCCTCGTCGTCGAGCCGGACGGCGCCATGGCCTGCCTGCTCCAGGAAACCCTCGCCCTCGAAGGTTATTGCGTCCAGGTAACGAGCTCGGCCGATGAAGCCCTTGAGCTCGCCCGTTACGAACCTCGCCCCGACTTAATTTTGCTCGAATCCAATCTGACCGGACGCAAGATGGACGGTTGGAAACTTTGCCGCGAACTCAAGTCCGACGACGAGCTGAGCAAGATCTGGATCGTCATGGCCACGTCTCATCCAGACCAATCCCTGGCCCTCGAAGCCGGCGCCGATCTTTATCTGCCCAAGCCCTTCGACATGCCCTCTCTTCTCAACGAAGTGAGCTTGCTCCTGCGCAGCCGCGGTTGATTAGACGATATTTTTCTCACAGCTACCTGAGGCGCGTTGACATGTGTCCAAAATCAGCATAACCGGCGCGCAAAAATCCAGCAATTCTGAGATAAAATTCTCGGCAAGGAAATCATTTCTCAGATCTTTTTTCTTACATGCGGACGTCATCCGCGTCCTCCTAGCCAGGGATAACCGTCTTGAATTTTGACCGAACACCCCGGCAAGTCTACTGGGGAGTATTTCTCCTTTCATTTGCGACGCTGGCCTACGAGATACTTTTGACGCGCATATTTAGCGTGACGCTCTGGTATCACTTTGCCTTCATGGTTGTCTCGATTGCCATGTTTGGACTGACAATCGGTGCGCAGACGGTCTTTACCAGGCGGCAATCACTTGCTTCACCAAAACTTTTTACGATGCTTGGCATCAGTAGCGCCCTTTTCGGCCTGGCTATCTTCACTTCGTCATATTTGCTTTTAGATGTCTCTGAAGTAGCTCGTATGCTCTTTCCCGGCATGCCGGTACCAGCTACTGTCATCGCTTGTTATCTGATCACCCTCGTGCCCTTTTGTCTAAGCGGTTTTCTGATCTCGGCGCTGCTTACATTTTTCCCCCTGGACACACCGAAAATTTATGCCTTTGACCTCTGGGGAGCAGCACTCGGCTGCCTTTTAATAGTCGGTATCTTAAGCCTCACCGACGCGCTTTCGGCGGTTTTAATGATCGCCACGATAGCCGCAGCCACGAGCATAATATTTTTATTGACCAGAGCGGCTCCTCTCGATGACGAAGCGATAGCCGACACTGAGCGGCTGGCACTGCAAAAGAAATGGCTACCGGCCGCCCTGACGCTAACGGCTCTCCTGGCCGCCGGTACGATTGTTCAAGGCAACCAAAGCCTTGCCGCCCTCCATCCCTTGAAGTTGACCTGGGTCAAGTTTAGCCGCGAACCAAAGCCACTCTTTGAAAAATGGAACGCCTTTTCGCGTATCACCGTGCTCGGTGACCCGACTAAACCCTGGTATCCCTTTGCCTGGGGGCTCAGTCCCACTTACAAAGATCCGGAAATGCTCGAGCGGCTGGATTTGCACATCGACGGCAATGCCCGCACTGTCATGACCAAACTCAAGGTGCCGCCTGCCGAGCTGCGCTTCCCCAAATACGACATCGTCAACATGGCCCACCACTTGCGTCCGCATAGCGACGTCTGTGTAGTCGGGGTCGGTTCAGGCCGCGATATTTTGAGTGCTCTATGTTTTCAGCAAAAGTCGGTAACCGGCGTTGAAGTAAACAATGTCATTCTCGAGGCCTTGAATAAAAATTTCGGCGATTTCAGCGGACACCTCGACCGCTATCCCGGCGTCAGATTGATAAACAGCGAAGCTCGCAGCTATCTCGCCCAGAGCGGTCAGCACTTCGACATCATTCAGCTTTCATTGATCGATACCCTCGCCGCCGGGGCGGCCGGGGCATTTTCCCTGGCCGAAAATTCACTCTATACCCAGGACGGCTGGCTGGTCTTTTTACATGCCCTCAAACCGACCGGCATTCTCACAGTAACGCGCTGGTATCACCGCGACATGCCGGCAGAAACCTATCGCATCGTCTCTCTGGCACACGATTCTCTTGTAAAAATCGGCGTCAAAGAACCACGCAAACACATCCTCCTGGCCAAATGCAAACGCCCAAAACTGGACATAGACTTTGACGTGGCCACGATTCTGGTCAGTCCACAGCGCTTCGATAGCGCCCAGCAAGAGCAGTTTGAAAAACTCTGCAGCGACATGCAGTTCGACCTCTTACTCGACGAAAAAAAAGATGCAGATCCAATCATCGCCGCACTGGCCGAGGGCAAAGAGAACACCGCTCTGGACAGCGCTCCATACAATGTCTCAGCCAGCACGGACGACTCACCATATTTTTTCCAGATGCTCAAACTGAGCAGTATTTTCGCCCCATCGATCTGGTCAGACAAGGCTGAAAATCATGCTTTACGTCAGTACGGCAATGCCGTGGCGATTTTCAGCTTACTGGTCTTGCTTCTGGTGGTGAGCGTGATGACGGTGATTTCCATCTTTTTACCTCTGTTGCTGGCCAGGCAAAATAAAAGCGAGCAAGAAGCGCCGACAACAGATAGAAAAACGATCGCTTTGCTCTCCATATATTTTCTCTGCATCGGCCTTGGCTATATGTTTTTGGAAGTGGCTCAAATGTCGCGCTTGATCGTGCTACTCGGGCATCCGACTTTTGGTCTTTCGGTGGTACTCTTCGCCCTGCTCATATCGGGCGGAGCGGGCAGCTACTCGCTAAACAAAATGAGCGCCGGAAAAATCGAATCAACAGTCGATGAGCGCTTTATGCTGCTTCTGGCAATAAGCCTGCTGATCGGACTGGTCACCGCTCCGGCCATGACGGCCTGCCAGGCCTTTGACATACCGCTGCGCATCGTCGTTGCCCTGGCGCTGATTTTGCCCCTGGGCTTTTGTATGGGCATGGCCATGCCTCTCGGCCTGAAAATCGCCAGCTACAAAGATGCAAACCTCATCCCCTGGCTCTGGGGAATCAATGGCGCTGCTTCGGTCCTGGGCTCAGTCCTGTGCATCCTTGTCTCAATCTGGTATGGACTGACTTTCTCTTACTTTCTCGGCATGACTTTCTACGTCATTGCTTTCATCGCCGTTCGCCTCGCCCTATCAAAAGGCAAGCCACTTAATCAGTAGTCTAGACAAGCCGATTTAAAATCCAGTCGCAAGCTTCGACAATAGACCGAGCCTGATAATCCGGCTCCACTTTCCACTGATATTGACCGCCCTGGACGGCATTGCCATAACCAGTCTCGACGAGAATACCCCGCACATTGCTATTGCGAGCCAAATCGACGTCGCTGGCCTTATCGCCGATGACAAAGGCGCGCGAACGGTCCAGGTCCGGTATTTCAGCAAAGGCTTGCTCAATCATTCCGGGCATAGGCTTGCGACAATCGCAAGCGACGTTGTAGGGCGCGATTATACCGCCCTCCTCCGGGCTCAAATGAGGGCAATAGTAAATTGCATCAAGGTGCGCGCCGCAGCCCGCTAGAAGGGCAACCAGCCGCTCGTGCAGCGCCTGGATATGAGCTTCCGGATAATAACCACGCGCCGCTCCGGTCTGATTGGTCGTGAGCACACAAATGACACCGGCCCGGTTGAGCCTGGCGATCGCCTCACCGGCCCCGTCGATCAAATTTAGGTCCTCCACACGCTTGATATAGCCGGCCTCGACATTGATCGTGCCGTCACGATCGAAAAAAACGACGGGTATTGAGGACATACGAGGAACACCTCTTGAATAGGCGAAATACGCCAGAAGTACATCGAGGAGATACACCAAAGCCCCACTAATTGAACTTGCGGCATATATAAACCCTGACAAATATTACTATTGTAAGTCACTGAACTATGTTACGATGGACTGTAGTTTCTTTACCAGACTAGATAGCAAATGAGATTAAACGACGACAACGCTTCGTTCAGATTCAACCAGAAAGGTCTGCGCAAGTTTTTAGGCGACCTGGAATGCGAAATCATGGAACTCGTGTGGAAGCTGGCCAACCCTACGGTGACGGTGCGCGAAGTTTTCGATTCACTGAAACACGAAAGACAAATCGCCTACACGACGGTTATGACCACAATGGTCAGATTATCGGAAAAAGGCCTTCTTAAAATCGTCGACAAAGTCGGCCTGGCCAATTGCTACATGCCGGCCTATGAGCGCGACGAATTCATCAATACGGCAGTGAAGATGGTGCTGGAAATTTTCACCAGCCAATTTCCTCGCGAGTCTCAAGAATTTTTCGAAGCCTATCAGGTCAAGCAAGCGCGCAAGGCTCAACGTAAAAAGTAAGCAGCAAGCCAATTCGATCAATTTTAAATCTAGACAGCACCACCGTCAGTGGTGCTTTTTTATAGGCAGAAAAGCCCGGTGCCAATAGAAAACTTAAAAGCAACAAAACAGAAATAGATACATTGAAAAAGGGGCTACCGAAGTAGCCCCTTAATACATTACCTATCTCGTTTCCGGATTGGAGCTTATTCGCTGTCCGGAATGGGAGCGCCTTCAGGCAGTGTAGGAGAGGTCTTCTGGTGACGCTCTGCGCGACCGCTTGTGTAGTGACGTTCATCGAGAACTGTCGGTTCAACCTGGAAGAGGTTAGTGTCACGAGGACCTTCAACACGACCGATTTCTTCCGGCAGTTTGAGCTGCCCAGGAGTACCCGGCAGGATGATTTCCGGTCTTACAGCTACAACCAATTCGCTCTCGTCTTTGGAAAATGCTTTGGAGCGATAAAGAGCGCCGAGGACAGGGACTTCACCGAGCAGAGGCGTTTTGCTCAACTGTCTACCGGTGGTAGCAGTGACCAAGCCGGCGAGGAAGAGCTCTTGTCCGGGCTTCAGCTCGACGATTGTCTGAGTCTTTCTGGTCGTGAAACCAGGGATCACAGAACCTTCGAAGTTGAAGGCAATCGTCGGCGCAAGAATACGCTCTTCAGGAGAGATTTCCAGGTTGATTGTGCCGTTTTCCTGAAGAACAGGAATCATGTTCAATCTCAAACCGAAAGGTTCGAAAGTGATTGAAGGTAGAGCACCACCAGCAGTTGCAATCTGTTGAACGATCGGGATTTCTCCACCAGCCAGGAAAGCGGCCCGCTCACCAGAAAGAGTAACGAGGGTCGGTTCGGCCAAAACTCTTGCTCTCGATTGAGCAATCAAACCAGCAATCTGCGGGTTGAAGGAGAAGTTAGCGCGACCGCCACCCCAATTTGATGCACCGGTGAAAAGGTTGGCCAGAGCACTGGTCAAGCTCGCACCGCCTGGAGCACCGAGCAGAATCTGCTGAGCCAGAAGTGATGGGGCCTGCAACAAAGCAGCCTGACCAATACTGGTCGGTCCGGCAGAGTTCAAGAACGATACAGGAATAACGTTAGAGCCGTTGCCATTGGACGTTGGAGCAATAGTGAACTGGCGGTTGCCTGGAAGCGTGGTGCCATAAGTGTTGTTGAAAAGGCCAAACGCGGGACCATTTGCCGCACTGCCGGCGATGGCCTGGTTGAATCTCCAGCCGGAAGTCGTGCTGTAACCCTGCGTGTTACCGGCATTCTGGGGAGCCAGACCACCGATACCGAAAGACAAGACCTTCGATGTCAGGTTGAAGCCCATCGATACGGCCAATTCTCTTGTCGCCGCAGTATTCATTTCCATGAAGGTGACGTGCAGAGCAATCAAAGGCACTTTACGTACTTTGACCAAACTGGTGACACGACCACCATCGGAAACCATAACTTGGGCTTTACCGATATTGTTCGGGACGTTGCCGAAGAAAGTATATTTATCAACCGAGTTGAGCTGAGCCAACTGTCCGGTGTTGCCACCGCCGCCGCTAGTGGTACCGCCAGTCTCACCGATACGCGCCGCAACAATGCGACCGTTGGCGACCTGGATATTCATACCGCGATCGTCCATAAATACGTTGGACGCGGCGAAGGCTTTGATAATTGATTCGGGGTGATCGACATCACCGGTCAAAAGCACGCGGTCAGAACCGCCTACGTTAAATGCTTTGACGATGATACGCGGATCGATTTCGCGCAACGTTGCTTGCAGTTGAGAATAATCTTTGCTGACGCGCAGGTCAACGCTGATTGAATTGCCGGCGTCATCCCAGAGCAACATTGTGCAAGTACCGGGAGCCTTACCGAGCAAAACCATCTGGTTTTCAGCTACGACAACAGGCTCGGCTATGCCGGGGTCAGAAATCGAAGTACGAACGATTTTGTTTTTGAATTTGAAAGTACGCGATTGGGCGACTTTCAAATCGATAGCATTGGTCGTTTTGAATTCTTCGAGTTCAACGGTGCCGGTAACAACGGGAGGAATAGGTTGGGCGGAAACATAGGAACTCTGGTCGGCGGCTTGAGCGATCAATTCGGGGGCGGTCTTGGCGACAACCGGATTGTGAACGGAGGTCAAGTGAGACGAAGGCAGGGAAGCGATTTTGTCGTCACCACTGAGGTCCAGGTCGGAGTGAAGGGCGAGAGCGGCAGCAGACTTGCCCGCCCGGACGCTGTCATCACCAGTCGGGAGGAAAACCATCGCATGGCTTCCGTCCAAAACATTTTTTTGCGCTACAGGCGACTTCTTGATTTGTGTCGTCGTAGAAACTCTACGAGTCGACGGCGACGCAGCATTGCCGGAGCTGGCCAAACGTTGCCAGATTGCTCCTTGTGGCTCTGCGGACTGCGCCGAGAGCAAATTAGCTTGGAGCAACACTATCGATAGGCTCAAAGCTAAGCTCAACTGGGGCTTATTCATTCCACTCTCCCTCTATGAACTCCCGTCCTGTCTTCCAATTTATCCTAATCAATAGATACATGTGACTGCCTAGATTGATTTTGATTTGGGAGCACTAATGGTAATGGCGGTACAGGACCGACCAGTACAGAAGCTTAACACGAGTGCCCTCTATCTGCACGAATCTTTTCTAAGAGCGGCACCACTTTCAACACACACTTAACACAGCTCTCTTTGCATCCATGTATACAGACCCTTTGAGGCTTTCCGTCCTTAATCATGACACTCTTGACAGTCGATTGATTAACCACATATGGTGCACGATCGCTAATAGTAGTATGCATGTCAAGCTCGCGAATCGCGGCTGAGTTAGTCTAATTAAACTAAATTCAGGGGTAGCATTTTGGATAGATTTCGCAACGAAAAGGGACAGCTTACGCTGTCCCTTTTTGTATTTCTCAGACTGCCAAAGTCCTATTCGTTATCTGGAACGGGCGCGCCTTCAGGCAATGTTGGAGACGTCTTCTGGTGACGTTCCGCTCTGCCGGAGCTGTAGTGACGTTCGTCGATGACTGTAGGCTCGACCTGAAGCATATTCGTATCGCGAGGTCCTTCTACGCGGCCGATTTCCTCAGGCAATTTGAGTTGACCTGGGGTGCCGGGGAGAATGATTTCCGGTCTGACGGCCACGACCAATTCACTTTCGTTTTTAGCGAAGGCTTTCGAACGGTAGAGAGCACCGAGAACGGGAACTTCACCGTAGATAGGAGTCTTGGTGATCTGTCTACCGGAATTGGTGCTGACCAGCCCCGAGATGTAGAGCTCTTGTCCGGGCTTCATTTCTACGATGGTCTGCGTCTTACGAGTGGTGAAACCAGGGACGCTCCCGCCGGCGACGTTAATCGCCAAGTTTTGAGCGATGATGCGCTCTTCAGGCGAAACTTCAAGGTTGATACTGCCGTTTTCCATCAAGATCGGAATCATATTGATTCTCAAGCCGAAAGGCTCGAACACGATCGACGCTTGTGTCGCACCGGCTGCCGCTACCGACTGAACGATAGGCACTTCGCCGCCGGCCAGGAAAGAGGCTCTTTCTCCGGAAATGGTGACAAGCGTAGGCTCAGCCAAGATGCGAGCTCTGCTCTCACCGATCACACCCTGGAAGGATGGGTTAAGCGAGTTGATGGTCTTGCCACCAAAACTGGAGGTGCCGGTAGCGATGTTGAAGTTGCTGGTGGCGTCAAAACTGGTACCACCCGGGGCTCCAAACAAAACCGATTGGCCAATCAAAGGCGAAGGTCCGAACACACCACCCTGACCAATCTGGGTCGGTGTAAATACACCGCCGACAAGAGAGGAAAACTGGACAGGAAAAATTACAGGTCCAGTCGTGATCGGTTGCGCGGGGTTGGGGAGGAAGCCACCACCTGGTGTCGGGAAGGGAATGGAGTTAACAGCAGCCCCGGCGGGAACAGTAGATTGAATTTGCGAAAGGCCAGGGACACTGCCTATGTTCGCTAACGGCGCGCTGCTGATCGAGCCGCCGATACCAAAGGAGAACTGACGATTGGTCATACCGTAGCCGAGCTGAGTGGCCAACTGGCGCGCGGATGTCGTATTCATTTCCATGAAGGTGACGTGCAAAACGATCAAAGGCACTTTACGCACCTTGACCAGAGATGTGACGCGACCACCATCGGAGGCCATGACTTGAGCCTTGCCGATGTTACCGGCAAGGTTACCGAAGTAGGTATAGCGATCGACCGAACCGATTTGCGCGAGCAGACCTGATTGGCTTCCGCCACCAGTTTGAGTACCACCGGTCTCACCGATCTTACCGGCGATGATGCGACTGTTAACAACCTGGATGTTCATACCGCGGTCATCCATAAATACGTTCGAGGCGGCGAACGCTTTAATGATTGATTCGGGGTGATCAACGTCACCGGTCAAGAGGACTCGGTCAGAACCACCGACGGAGAAAGCTTTGACGATGATGCGAGGATCGATTTCACGGAGAGTGGATTGGAGTTGAGCATAATCTTTGCTGACGCGCAGGTCGAGGGCGACCGAGTTGCCGGCATCATCCCAGAGGACCATGGTGCAAGTGCCGGGGGCCTTGCCGAGAAGAACCAGTTGGTTTTCAGCGACTACAACCGGCTCGGCGATGCCAGGATCGCTAATCGAGGTGCGGACGATTTTGTTTTTGAGCTTGAAGGTCCTCGACTGAGAAACTTTCAAATCAATAATGTTGGTAGTTTTGTACTCTTCGAAATCGAGAGTACCTGTCACCACCGGCGGTATCGGCTGCGGTGTCAGCGAGGAGTGATCGGCCTGGGCCAGAATCTGGTCCGGAGCCAACTGAGCTACTACTCGCTTGGAAGCAGCGGTGACTGCTGATGTCGAGGGCAGGGCGGCTATCTGAGGAGCCGCTTCTTCGGCAGGCATATCGCTGGCAGCTTGTATCGGAGCTGCACCCAGACCATCCATCGGGAGACTCGGGTGAAGAGTCAAAGCCGCTGTCGGTATCGAAGCTCCGTTGGCCGCACCTACAGCCTTACTCTTGCCGGAAAGGAAGAGCATAGCGTGACTATCTTCTAAAACATTGGCGCGAGACACTGGCAGCTTTGCCGTGCTGGTCGCTCTTTTAACTCTCTGAGCCGACTTCGGCGCACTAGTCGCATTGGCCTTGCCGGAGCTGGCCATACGCTGCCAGATAGCTCCTTGCGGCTCTGCGGCCATTGCCGACAGCAAATTAGCTTGGAGCAGCACTAATGACAGGCTCAAAGCTAAGCTCGACTGGGGCTTATTCATTCCACTCTCCCTCTATGAACTTCCGTTTTGATTCCAATTTTTCTCTACAAATTTTCATCTGCGGCAGATATTTGATTTTGTCTCGGAAGCACTAATGGTAATGCCGGTACAGGACCGACCAGTACAGAAGCTTAACACGAGTGTCCTGAGTATGCACGATTCTTTTTCTACAGCTTGGCCAGTTTCAACACACACTTTACACAGGCCTCTCGACAACCCGAAGAAACGGGGCAATTCCTGAATTCCAGCTTTTTGGGTCGATGAAGTTTATTTTCGAATGACAACTACCAGTGGTGCACGATCTACGGTAGTAAGCATGTATGTCAAGCGCGCCGACATGACAATCGTATATTCAATGAGAGCATGACTGGTAGGTGGTGAGACGACCGAAAGGCACCACGGGTGGAGACATGATTTTCTACTCAGAATTGGAAACAAATTTCTCATCAATGAATCGCGCGCCATATTTCGGCGAAACCTGAGAATTGTCAAGATAGCGTCATAAAATGCACCTTCTTAATACTATGAGCAATTTAGCCGCCACAGGCTGCCAAGCATCACTTTGGGTCCGAAAGTCAACGTCAGCCCGAGCCCTTATAGTGGTATATTCTTTAATCATTAGTATGCCTAATCTCTTGAGTAGTCAGGAAGGACTTAAACAGTGGACAACTCTTCCGAACAGGAAAAGGTCTTAGTCGTAGACGACGAAGCCTCAATTCGCCGCATTCTCGAAACTCGCTTGAAGCTTGCCGGCTACAACGTAGCAACTGCAGCAGACGGGCAAGAAGCTCTCGAACAATTTAATACCTTTCAACCGGACCTCGTCATTCTCGACGTGATGCTTCCGAAGATGGACGGTTACGAAGTCTGCCGCGAAATTCGCAAGACTTCCGATACGCCGATCATCATGCTCACGGCCGTAGCCGACGTGCAAAATCGGATTCAGGGCCTCGAAATCGGTGCCGACGACTATGTCGTCAAACCGTTCAGCCCGAGCGAACTCGAAGCCCGTATCAAAGCGGTGCTGAGAAGAACCGTGGAACGCCATCAAGAAGTCGGCCAGAGCAAGAGCTCCAACGTCATCACGATCGGCAACCTCAAAATAGACCTGAACAAACGCCAGGTGACGCGCAAAAACGAGCGCATTCGTCTGACCGGTATGGAATTCAGCCTGCTCGAATTGCTCGTCACAAACTCGGGCAAGCCTTACTCGCGCGGCGAAATCCTGCAACAGGTCTGGGCCTATCCGCCCGACCATCGCATTGATACCCGCGTCGTCGATGTACATATCAGCCGCCTCAGGTCCAAACTGGAAGAGGATTCATCCAATCCCGACCTGATTTTGACTGCCCGCGGCATCGGCTACATGTTCCAGAAGATAAACTAGAACTAGATCAGGCGCCAAAAACTGAATAACTGAAAAGAGGTCCGGATTGCTCCGGACCTCTTTTTGATTGCTTCGAGAAATTTGGCCTTGATCAAAGCCCCGAATTAGGTTCCTGATTTCCAGGAATTCATATAGTCGGTCATTTCTTTGGTCAATACGTCGATTTTGACGCCCATCGATTTGAGTTTGAGGGCGGCAATTTCCTGGTCGACTTCGGCCGGCAAGGTGAGCACTTTATGCTCGAGTTTGCCCTGGTGCTTGACCAGGTATTCAAGAGCAAGTGCCTGATTGGCGAAGCTCATGTCCATGACCGAGGCCGGATGGCCTTCAGCGCATGACAAGTTGACGAGACGACCTTCGGCGAGCACATAAATACGATTGCCGTTTTTCAGCTCGAACTCTTCCATCATTGGCCTGACTTCTTTTTTGGACTTGGCTAGCTTGTTGAGAGCAACGAGATTGAGCTCAAGATCGAAATGGCCTGAATTACAGATGATGGCGCCGTTCTTCATGTTTTCGAAGTGCGGGCCGTCGATGACGTGGCGGTTACCGGTGACCGTGACGAAGATGTCGCCGACTTTGGCGGCTTCTTCGATGGGCATGACGCGAAATCCGTCCATGACCGCTTCGATTGCCTTAACAGGATCGACTTCGCAGACGATGACACTGGCGCCCATGCCGTGCGCACCTTTGGCGCAACCTTTACCGCACCAACCGTAGCCGAGGACAACGAGTGTGCGACCGGCAACCAAACGGTTGGTAGCGCGGACGATACCATCCAGAGTGGACTGACCTGTGCCATAGCGATTGTCGAACATGTGCTTGGTTTGAGCATCATTTACGGCAATGGCAGGAAATTTCAGAGCTCCATCCTTTTCCATGGCGCGCAGGCGGGTGATACCAGTGGTGGTTTCTTCCGTTGAACCGAGGATTTCACTGACTTGCGATTGTCTCTCTTGCAAAAGAGTGGCGATCAAGTCGGAACCATCATCGATGATCAAATGAGGTTTGTGGTCCAGAGCGATATTGACGTGGCGGTGATAGGTGGGGATGTCTTCGCCCTTGATGGCGAAAACAGACATACCATGATCTTTGACCAGGGAGGCGGCGACGTCGTCCTGGGTGGAGAGAGGATTGGAAGCGATCAAAACGCAGTCGGCGCCGCCGGCGACCAATGCTTTGGCCAGATTGGCTGTTTCGCTGGTGACGTGGGCGCAGACCGATACGCGCATACCTTTAAAAGGTTTTTCTTTTTCGAAACGTTCACGAATCATTTTGAGCACGGGCATATCGCCTTCGGCCCATTCAATACGCTGCTTACCAAGACCAGCAAGCGCAATGTCTTTGATTTCTGAAGCCATAGCTGTCTTATTACTCACGCATACCCCCTCACGACCCTCGAGATCACTCGAGCGACCAGGAAAACTACTGATGAAAACCATCACGGGCCAATGTTACCACCAGGCCAGTGATGCTTCCGGCCATCCTAAGCCTTTCTTGAGACTTCAGATGCATATTGAGACATAACAGGCAGATGCCAAGGGCAAACTTTAAGATTTAGCTGCGGATTCTAGCGATCGGCTGAAATCCTGATGTCAGGGGAACAATACAAGAGGAGGGCCAATCAACCGAGGCACCCTCCAGCGAGCATCAAGTGCATCGAAAACCCAAAGACTATACCGGGCGGCATTTGATTTCTTATTTCTAATGACGGGCGCACCGCCCGCGGGGACAAAAGGCACCACTTATGGCGACTCTCAACAATCCGTTAGTGAAACTATCCCTGACTCTGTCAGCGATCTATCTACTAGGAGCGTCGATTTGCATGCCTGCGGCAGCCCTGACCCTGAATGGTCGTTTGGAAACCAATCAAGCCTTGACTGGCGACAAGTGCGAAAACAATGGTGGCAGCGGCAATACCACCGCCCCCGCTGTCGGCAGGATGCAAAATGCAGCCCCCAGCGCAGCCCAGCTTGATCCAAACACCTTTCCCAGAGCCTATCAGGGCAACTGGGCCTGCCAGACGACTGTGCTAAATTCCAGCGCTCCTGCCGTGCAGGCCGGTCAGGTAGTTACCTCCGAAGTAACCTTTTATCCGACGGCCAACGGTTTGATTAAAGCTCGCTGGACTCAGGCCGGCTGGGTGGAAACCCAGTCAGTGGCAGCCTCATTCGGCAAGAACAATGACGAAGCCAAATCGGATCGCACCACCTATTACTATAGCGACAATACTCAGGGATCCTGGGCCGCTCGTGCCCGCGATCAATTTGCGTTAACCGCCCCTGATACCATCGAGGCCAAGAGTTACGTAGACCAATACATCGATGGACAATATGTAGGTCGCTATCGCACGGTTTCGATATTGAAGAGAACGTCTACCGATACGCCTATCGCCGACGCGAATTGAGCGCCTGATTTATCCCGGTCAAAAACAGCCATCTATATATAGGCAAAATATAGGCAATTATCGGGAAAATCCGCCGCCTCATCTAACGGTCTTTGAACACTTCAGTCCAAGGCAAAAGCCCCCGAGCACGAAGCACGGGGGCTTTCAAGCACAAACCTGCCAGGCCCTAGCGGCCGGTCAGCAAGCAATAGCCTCTTTACTTAACGGCCCCGACCAGCTGCTTGGCAGCCGGGCGATTCTGTCCGAAAGAAAGGGCACCGCGGAATTTGGCCTCGCTGCCGAGGTCATGTTCAATGCGCAGCAATTGATTGTATTTTGCGGTACGTTCACTGCGGCAAGGTGCACCAGTTTTGATTTGAGCGGTGCTCAGAGCGACGGCGAGGTCGGCGATGGTGGCATCTTCAGTTTCACCCGAGCGATGCGAAATAACGCTGCCGTAGCCGCTTTCACGAGCCATATTGATAGCATCGATGGTTTCGGTCAAAGTGCCGATTTGATTTGGCTTAATCAAAATAGCATTGGCAACACCAAGTTCGATACCACGTTGAAGTCTGGTTGTGTTGGTGACGAATAGATCATCGCCTACCAATTGCACCTTATTACCGAGGGCTACAGTCAGCTCTTTCCAACCATCCCAGTCTTCTTCGGCCAGGCCGTCTTCGATGCTGATGATCGGATAGTTTGCCACCAACTTCTCATACAGTTGCACCATCTCCTTGCTGCTAAGAGATCGTTTTTCTGTAGCGAGGTTATATTTACCAGACTGATAAAACTCGGTCGACGCCGGATCAAGAGCGATACCGACCTGCGAACCTGGCTTCAGATGGGCCTTTTCGATTGCTTCCACGATAAGCTCGAGAGCGGCCTCGTTAGTTTTGAGCGAAGGAGCAAAACCGCCTTCGTCACCAACCCCGGTGGCAAGACCTTTTTTATGAAGCACTGCCTTTAGTGCCTGATAAATCTCGGCACCCCATCTCAAACACTCGGAGAAGCTCTGGGCGCCGAAAGGAACGATCATGAATTCCTGGAAATCTACGCCGTCCTGCGCGTGTTTGCCACCATTGATGATATTCATCATCGGCACCGGCAATATATTGGCGGAGACGCCGCCGACATATCTGAACAGGGGCAAACCAAGTGCGTCCGATGCTGCTTTAGCCACAGCCAGACTGACTCCCAGCGTAGCATTGGCGCCGAGATTGCCTTTATTTTCGGTACCATCCAAACGTATGAGTTCATGGTCGATACCTGATTGATCTATAGCGTCCATACCAATCAAATTTTCGGCGATGACATCATGTACGTTCTCTATGGCTTTAAGCACACCCTTACCGTGATAGCGGCTTTCGTCCTTATCTCTCAGTTCTACGGCTTCGAAACTACCGGTGGAGGCACCAGATGGAACCGCTGCTCTTCCGATGGCACCACTGGTGAGGACAACTGTTACTTCGACCGTCGGAAACCCGCGTGAATCCAGGATTTCCATTGCCGATATTTCTTCAATATGCGTCATTGCTTCGATACTCCTAATGCAAGAACAAGAGAGCAAGTGTCCGCTTTTATCAGAATTTGTTTTTCCGATTTGCGAATTTCTTTGCTGCAAGTTACAAAGGTTCAAGTATAATCCTTTTTACGCTTCTGAAATTTAGTTGGACCTCTCATTGATACAGCCCGAAATCATTGTCCAATTTGTCTAACTAAACGGTGTAATTGACGGCGTGGTTAATCGTAGTACTGTTCTTTTCGAAGAACCTAGAGTTGGCGGACAAACATGGGCAACTTACATGGTGGGAGTTTCCAGGCTATCCAGGAATATTTCCAACAGAAAGAATGCCGTTTCTGTTCTCATTCATTCACTTCCGACGGCATCCAATTATTGAGGGAAGAACCCGGAGTTTTGGTGGTACGCGTCACCTGCAAAACTTGCGGACATCCTCTTGGAGTAGCAATCGTCGGTACAACTCCTAAACCGACGCGCCCCCAGCCTCTGCATCCAAGAGACTGGACAAAACGTGACAAAGAGCGATTGGTGGGTCAACCGCCAATCACCTATGATGACGTGATCGCAGCACACCAGTTCTTCAAAGACCTGGACACCGACTGGCACAAGCACCTGCCCAAAACAGGGCGAGCCAGTTAGTAAACATATTCAGCCCGAAACTGAAACTCCTCTAATAACTGCCTTTACCTAATCCAGAAAAGTCAAGAAAATAGAGTTCACATTGAAAGACCGAGCAGCAGTGCCCGGTCTTTTGTTGTTTGCATCTTCGAAAACTGCCACAATAGGATTATGTTCCCAGACGAAAAGCGACTCGCTCCAATAATCACCAAGCAAGCCCCCGACACGGTGGTTGGTTGGTACTTTCCCAATTCCTACGAGATAGGCATGTCCGGCCTCGGCTACCAGCTTGTCTGGTGGCTTCTCGAGCAGGACGTCCGCCTGGAAGTTAAGCGCGGTTTTCTCGACCAGGCCGAAGCGGGCATCGAGGCAAGCCAATTGATTGGCTTCACGGTCTCCTGGGAGCTTGATTTCATCAATATCTTGAATATCCTCAAAAAACACGATATCCCGGCCATGACAAAAGACCGCGGCGGTCTTGACCAACATGCTCTCGTCTTCGGTGGCGGTCCGGTGCTCAGTGCCAATCCAGAACCGTTCGCCGATTTTTTTGACGTGATCTTGCTCGGTGACGCCGAAGCAGTAGTGCCCGCTTTTGCCGAAGCCTGGCAAAAAGTGAAAGATAAAGCCAGTCGGCAAGAGTGCTTGCGTGAGCTGGCAAAAACGCCGGGCATATATGTGCCGTCGCTCTATGAGATCTCTTACGAGGGAGAAGTCGGACCGATAACGGAGATCAAAACGATCTACGATGACACGCCAAAAGTAGTCGCCAAGCAGGTTTTTGCCACGCCGGACAATTATGCAGCGCACACGCAGATACTGAGCAGTGCCACCGCCTGGAGTGACACATTTTTGATCGAAATCGTCCGCTCCTGCCCTCAAGAATGTCGATTTTGTCTGGCCAGCTTTTTGACCCGCCCTTTTCGTGCCACCACCGTCGACACCATTATGAAACGCATCGAGGAAGCTTTGCGCTACACCAAACGGGTCGGTTTGCTCGGTCCATCAGTAACCGAACATCCTCATTTCCAGGAGCTGGCCGATCGCTTGCTTGCCACTCCCGATATCGAGCTGACGATAGCTTCGGTGCGCGCCGATACGATTACCGCCGAAATTCTCGACACTTTGCACAGACTTGGCCAGCGTTCGGTGACGATCGCCATCGAATCGGGCTCGGAGCGTCTGCGGTCGATCATGAAAAAAAATCTGAGCGAAGCCGAAATTCTAAGCGCCGTCGATTTGATCGACAAGAGCGGCTTGAAGGGCGTCAAATTTTACGGCATCGTCGGCTTACCCCACGAAACCCAGAACGACCTCGAGGAAACAGTGCGACTGCTTACCCTGCTCAAGAAGAAGCACCGCCGCCTCAAATTTGTCTTTGGTGTTTCCTCCTTCGTGCCCAAGGCGCAAACACCTTATCAATGGGAAGGGCGCGACCGGGATTGCGCTAAAAAACTAGAGTATTTGCGCAAAAATCTGGCCAAGCTAGGCATCGAAATGCGACCGGAAAGTCTCAACTGGTCTGATATCCAGGCTCTGATTTCGCGCGGCGATCGCCGCCTCAACAAGGCCCTTCTGGCGATCGCCGATTCTGAGGGCAATCTCGGCGCCTGGAAAAGATTGCTGCGCAGGCCCCCGGCCAATACCCCCGGACTGGACTATTACGCCTTCCGCCGCATTCCCGCCGCCGAAACATTGCCCTGGTCGCATCTTGTCGACTCAAACCGCACCGACTACTTGCAAAAGCATGCCCAGGCCGCCGCCCTCGAACCAGCTCTTCAATAGATTTTGGTATGTAATCGTCCACAAAATAATCCCGCCCACTAAGATCTAAAATCCGTAGGAAAAGGGTCTCAAAGCAGATACACTAGGCTATAAACATAGCCAGAAAAGAGGGACGGCGGTCTCATCTTGTCACCCTGGAAAGGCGAGGAGTTGTCATGGATAAATCCGTTGTGCTCGATCCCACCGTTCAAAATCGGATCAGCGAACTAATCAAACCGATCGCCGAAGATCTATTGTCCGGCGCCGCCGAAATCGCCCTCAGGGCGATTACCGTTTTTCAAAGCGTCCTGGCTAATAGCGAAAACGACCTCCCCCAGCTTGCTCAGAGAAAGGCCGCGCTTACCTATACGGCCACAACCCTCATCGACGTACAGCCGGCCATGGCCCCTCTCTTCCATCTGGGCAATGACGTTTTGATCGCCATCGAACCGGCCACAAGCCTGGAAGAGCTCGCCGATCGGTGCGAAGGAGCCCTGACCAAGTTTGAGAAGATGCTTTGCGCCTCAGCCGCCACCATTGCCGATATCGCCTACGATCTTATCGATCCAGGCGAGCTCATCTTTGCTTATTCGTTCAGCTCGACAGTTGTCAGTTGTCTTTTGAACGCCCGCGCCCGTGGCCGTTTCTTCCGCGTCGTCTGCACCGAGGCCAGACCGAGCATGGAAGGTCGCAAGCTCGCCTCGAGGCTGACATCTGGCGGCATCGAAGTAATCCACACCTTCGACAACGCCATGGGTCTGGTCCTGGGCAACTGCAGCGCCGCCTTCATGGGTTGCGATTGCATCGCCCGTCCCGGCGTCGTCAACAAGGTTGGCTCCTGGATGCTGGCTGTCGCATGTCGCGAGCTCGGCGTACCCCTCTACGCCCTTTCCGGCACAGAAAAATTCATCACCGATGAGCGCATGTTCGAATTCGAGCGCCATGAGCGTCCCGGCATCGAAGTCTGGGACAATGCCCCCAAAGGCGTTGCCATCCTCAATCAACAGTTCGATCTGGTGCCCTTCAATTTATTGTCCGGCCTGGTCACCGAGAAAGGCATCTTGAAAGAGTCCGACATCGAGCCCTATCTCTCCAACTTCCCAGTCCATAAGGCCTTAAAGATGGCACCGGCCGAAGTTTCCTGAGATGACCTTTGAAGTAGAGCATGCAGGCAGCATCGGCCTCTATCTCTTTATACTGGTCGCCACGATTGCCTCGATGGCCGTATTTTTCTACAAATACTGCCAAAAACCTCTGATCTATCTGGCCGGACTTCTCGTTTACGGCCTGGTCGCTCTGCTCTTTGCCGTGCAGCTTGCTCCGGAAGCTTTTGAGATCGTCAATCTCGCCGCCTACGGCATCTTCATCGGCGGCCCGATCATTCTTCTGATTGCCGTCTATACAGCCAGACGCGGTAAGCTTCTGATTTCGGCCGGCTTCTATCTTTTCCTGGCACTGCTCGTGGTGGCAGTCGGTATAGACGCTTTTCTCGTCGAGCCCCATCTCCTGGAAAATTCCTACCAGACGATCAAAAGCGACAAAATCAAGAAACCAATAAAGATTGCCGTGCTGTCCGATCTGCAGACCGACCACGTTAACTCTTACGATCAAGAGGCGCTCAAAAGAGTGCTCGCCGAAAAGCCGGACCTGATTCTCATGCCCGGTGACTACGTACAATGCCTGACCGATGACAAACAGATAGCCGAGGTGATTCGCTTCCGCGACATGCTCCGCCGCTTAGGCTTCGGCGCCCCTGGCGGTGCTTACGCCGTGCGCGGTAATGCCGAGCCTGACGGCTGGACGGTAGAGTTCGAAAAAACCGGGGTGACCGCCAATGAAAAAACCAGCCTCTACAAAAGTCTTGACCTGGACATCACCGCCCTCAGCTTTGCCGATTCTTTTAATACCGCTTACAAATACAAGCATCTCGATGATGGCCGGTTTCAAATAATCTTCGGCCACGGTCCAGACTTTGCCCTGGCTCATCCGCAGGCTGACCTGCTGATCGCCGGTCACACCCACGGCGGTCAGGTACGCTTGCCGGGCATCGGTCCAATCCTCACTCTCAGCAAAGTACCGCGGTCCTGGGCCGCCGGTCGTACCGAGATCGATCCGGCCACCACCTTGATCGTCTCCCGCGGTGTCGGCATGGAGCGGCGCTATGCGCCGAGATTGCGCTTCCTCTGTCGCCCACAGCTGGTCTTCATTACTCTCATACCGGCCCATCCCGCGAGTGCGGACAAAATAAGATAATGGTGGACGACGGACCGATGACAGAGCCAGAGACAGGGCCAGCGCAGACAGCCGGCAAAACGGGGCCGGGGCAGGTAACAGGCCTCTTGATCGATCTGCTCTTTGTGCTCGTCACCCTCTTGCCCGGTTTGATTTTTCTCGGCCATACAGGCGAACTAATAAAAAATTCGGCGACGGTCTGGACACTTAAAAACGGCGTCTTCCACCACTTCGACTTCGTCAGCTTCTACGCTTGCGGAGCGATGATTTTGCACGGTCAGGCCCGAGACGTCTACGATACGACAGCACAGCTGACCTGGTACAACCATGTGATCGCTCCGGCGAGCGTGCCTTATACAAACTTTTTACAGCATGTCCCCTATGTCTTTTCTTTCCTGCCACTACTGGCGATGCTGCCCCTGCGAACTTCTTACCTAGCCTGGATCGCGGCCTCCGGCGGCTTTGCCCTGGCCGGGACGGCGCTGCTGCGCTTCGCCAAAGCTCGGTCTTTACCGCTCAACGTGCTCGATACGGCGATTTTCACCCTGCTCATGCTCACTTCACTGCCGGGCAATTTCTGCCTGCTGGACGGTCAGATCAGCTGGTTCTATTTTTTCGTCCTCGCCCTCTTTACGCTGGCTTTTTTGCAGGGACGGCAACTCACAGCCGGGCTGAGCCTGGCTGTATTGTCGATCAAACCTCAATATTTCCTCTTCATGCTTTTACCGCTGATCTTTACCAAAAAGAAAAAGGCTCTGCTGGTCTGCGCCATAGCCCTTCTCTTACTTGTCGTTTTTGCCGGTTTGACGATTGGCTTTCAAAACGTCTGGCACTATCCGCAGGTCTTGCTGCACGGAGAAGCAGCCGAGCACTTCGCCCTGGAAAAGCCCAAGTCGATGTTGTCGGTGCGCGGGCCGCTATCCATCCTTTTGCCAAACAAACAGGCCCTCATCCTCTGCTTCGTCGCCGAAATCTTTGCTCTTGGCGCCTGCGCCATAATGTGGCGCCAGGCAGAATTTGAAAGCACAGGAAGCACAAGGCATGAGCGCAGGAAGAACCTGGCGGCTGAAGATGGCGCGCCCGAAAGGCGCAAGAGAATGCTCGTCATTACCCAGATCTCCATGCTTGTGGCCAGCGCCCATTTCTATTTGTACGAAGGCCTGCTCATGGCCGTCCCGGCCTTGCTCAGCCTGCCTTCCTGGCGACCGACCCTGGCCGCCAGACTAGCTTCTTCGCACTCGCAAGCCCTGCTCAATTTACTCTTTCTGGCCTTCCCTTTAGCCAATCTGATCATCTTGCTAGGCGCACCGACACTGGCGGGCCTGATACTGCCGGCGCCACTACTGACAGCCACCGAAGACAATGGCATAAAGGGCAATCTCTTTGTCTATGTCTGCCTGTTTTTATACAACGCAGCCATTCTAGCTGCTTCAATAAGCGGAACGACCATGCTTAGCCGCGGATCCGGGCAAAAGTAAGAGGGCGGGCCCGGGACTTCAGTCTCCGATCCGCCGCTGCATTACCGACACGCTAAGCGCCGCTTTTAACTGCGTCCTGACTTCCTACGGATAGAGACCGCGCATCTTTCGCGCTTCGACGATACGCTCGACGGCAATGCTCATCGCCGCCATGCGCAGAGAGATTTTCTCTTCAGTAGAGCGGGTGAAGACGCGCGTGCAGACTTCGTTAACGAGCTGATCGAGGCGCTGATAGACCTCCTCTTCCGTCCAGAAGAGATGCATCAAACCCTGCACCCATTCGAAATAACCGACGGTGACGCCGGCGGCGTTAGCGAGGATGTCTGGGACGACAATCACCCCTTTGGCATCGAGCACGTCATCGGCATTGGGCGTGGTCGGGGCGTTAGCGCCCTCTACGACGACTTTGCACTTGAGATTGTCGGCGTTACCGGCGTGCAGCTGATTTGATACCGCGCACGGTGCAAGGATGTCGCATTCGAGCTCGAGCAGTTCTTCGTTGGTCACTTTGTCAGCATCGGCAAATTCGTACATATTGCCTTGCTTCTCGATATGCTGCATCAGGTCCTCGATAGCGAGGCCCTTCTTGTTGTAGAGACCGCCATAAGCATCGGATACACCGACCACTTTGAAGCCGGCACTGGTCAGATTGCGGGCGACAGCGGAGCCGACATTGCCCAATCCCTGAATAATCACCGAAGGCGAATCGCCCTTCAAATTGGCAAAGGTCGCCGCTCTCTTGGCGGCCAGGGCGACGCCATAGCCTGTCGATTGCAGCACGCCGAGCGAGCCGCCGATTGACTGCGGCTTACCGGTGACGATCGAGGGCACGGTATAGCCTATATTGACGCTATAGGTGTCCATGATCCAGGCCATGGTCTGTTCGTCGGTATTGAGGTCGGGACCGGCAATGTCCTGGGTCGGTCCGATCAATTCCAAAATTTCGGAAGTATAGCGCCGCGTGATGCGCTCAAGCTCTCCACTGCTCAGATCGCCGGGGTTGAGGCGGATACCGCCATGGGCACCACCGAAGGGCAGATTCATCAAAGAGCATTTCCAGGTCATGAGCATGGCCATCGATGCCACCTGACCAAGAGTAACGTCACCGTGGAAGCGCAGACCGCCCTTGCCGGGTCCGAGCGCCAGATCGTGGTGGACGCGATAACCCATAAAGGTCTGCACCGTACCATCATCCATGCGAGCCGGCACGACAACCGAAAGAGAACGCTTGGGGTGCCGCATCGGCTCGACCGTATTGGCGTCTAGCTTGAGATGGACCGCAGTCTTGTCAAGACGCTTCTGGGCGTTCTTGAAGTCCTGGGTTTCCCATTCGTTGACGATGGCATTGCCAAAGCCCTTACTGTCAGTCGCAGTTCCCATGATTCCTCCGGTTGAGCAACAGGTTGAGTTTGAAATTGTAGCCCTTTAAGAGCCGAACACGGCAAATTAGTCTTGAATTAACGTAAGCGCTCCAGAACTTTCCGGCGAATCGCCTCGGCTTGCACGCGCACAGCCTCCATTGTGGACAGGGCCAGAGCCCCTGTCTCGCTCTTGTATTGCCCGGCGGCGCCCTCATTGCCGAAAGCCTGCAAATTGATCAAGACATTGTAGAAAGCGCCCTCAGCTGCGGCCAGAGCAGTGAGTGCGGCGACGCCACTGTCGGATAGCGAATTGGGATTGCCGGCCTCGACAACTTGATCGGCCATGGCGAGTAATTCCGGTACACTCTTGAGGAGCAAGAGCGGCACTTCGGTAGCTTGTTTATTGGCAGCCTCAATTGCCGCTTCCCGCCCTTCTTTTTCGGCGGCGCTGCCCTTGGGCAGGCGCCTGGCGTCAAGGATGCTATTGAAGGCCTGCATGTCGAGGTCGACGATGCCAAGCAAGGTCTTCTTCAACTCCTGGCCGCGCGCTGCCAGAGCGTCCATGGCCGGGCGGCTCGCTTCGAAACCCTTTTTGTCGAAAGTGAGATTGGCCACCATTGTCGAAAGCGATGCCGAAAGAGAAGCGCAAAGAGCGGCAGCACTGCCTCCGCCAGGGGCGGCCGAATCGCTTGCCAGTTCATCGACAAATTGGCCAAGAGTCAAATTGCGCAGCATGGGCGCGCTAGCCTCGACGCGGTAATCGATGATTTTTTCGGTGGCGACGAAGGGGGAAAGATCAGAGAGGCCCAGCGACTGAGCGGCAGTTTCGACAAGGTCGGCTTCGCTGACGCCCCGCGAGCGACCCTGCAACTGCAGGTAATGACGACCGGCGTCAAGCATCGCCTTGAGCGGCACCAGGCCAACTATTTCTGAGCCGGTGACGCGCAAGCCAAGCTTTTGAGCCTCTTTGCAGACTTGATCAAAGGCCGTATGCATAGAAGTCACTTCAAAATTGGTCAGGTTAATAGAGACCTGGGCGCGTTTGTATTCATCGACATACCAGCCGACGGCGCGCACTTCTTTGAGCGCACCGGGCACCATTATTTTCTGGCCGGCCGCGTCCTTATCGATTTCGCCCTGGGCATTGCGTCTGGCCCGACCGGCTTCTCTTATATTGAGGGCGATTTCGTTGGCCAGTTTTTTACTGCGCGTATTTAAATTGACATTGTAAGCAATTAAAAAAGGGCGAGCACCAATGACGGTGGCGCCACTTAGAGCATTGAAAGTCTCCGGCCCAAAGTCCGGTTTAAAATCAGAGCCTTTCATTTTTTCGCTGAGTGCTTCGTACTCGCCCTGCCGAATATCGGCCAGACTGCGGCGCTCGGGCCGAGTCGCCGCTTCCGAATAGAGATAGACCGGAATGCCCAACTCGCGGCCGACGCGCTCACCGAGTATGCGCGCCAGCTTGACGCAATCTTCCATACTCAGACCGGAAACCGGTACGAAAGGGCAGACATCGGTGGCACCCATGCGCGGATGTTCACCGTGATGCTGGCGCATATCTATCAACTGACCGGCACGGGCAATGCCTTGAAAAGCCGCTTCCACAACTTCATCCGGGGAACCGACCAGGGTGACGACGGTACGGTTGGTGCTAAATCCGGGATCGACATCCAATAATTTGACGCCGCTCACACTTTTGATCGCATCAGCGATGGCATTGATTACTTTTTCGTTTCTACCTTCGCTGAAGTTTGGAACGCACTCTACCAGTGGCCGCATCTCATTCTCCCCAATTTGTGTCTACAGATTTTTTTTGATTTTCTTACGATTTAAAAGCGCCGAACCATAGGAAATCTTCAAAGTGAAAAAGACCATGGCAAGAGAGATGGCCATCCACAAAAGAGCCCAGAAAAAAGCCGGTAATAAAAAATTGTTTTGCATGACGGTGGCATCGGTCCAGCCGCCGCCAGCCAGCCCAAGGCCGTGGGGGATCAAGATCCAGGCCAGCGAAATAGAGTTTAAAGCGGTCTGCACGGCAAGAAAAAGCAAAACCAGGTTGGCCATGACCGGCTTCAATTTTTTACCCATGAAAATGCAACCTGTGCCCATGGCCAGTCCCCACATCATGCTAAAAAGGGCCGAGACAAAAGTGACCGGCGAAAAGAATGAAGGCGTGATGAAGATAAGCGATCCAAGAATCATCAATACGCCGATTCCCATAAGGATAAAACGCGAATATTTGGGAAACTGACCAAGATAGATAAGCAGGCAACCAACCAGAGCGGTACCGAGGTATCCGGCCTGGGCGCTGAAGAAGAGCCAGCCTCCGTTTGTTTGGGTGATACCACCGTGCCCGAGTCCGTCGGGCACAATCGTCACGGCCGGATGACCACCGGTGAGCAGAGCGACGATGGCGTGGCTACATTCGTGGATCATGACGACAAATTGACTGACCGGCGTCAATAAAAGATTGACGAAAGGAGCGTTGGCCAGCAATACACTGGCCATGGCAATCACCCAGAAGGCGGCCATATTGATGTGCGCTTCCTTGAAGAGCGCGGAGCGACCGGGACTGCCTTCGGCGACGGGCGACAGAGCATCACTAGCACTACTTGTATAAACGGCAGGAGAAGCGGCGGAAAAAAGAGCAGGAGCGCTTGACGAATCAGCCTTCACTTCGGCCTCGAGGCGTGCCAATTTTGCCTGGAGTTCGCTCTCGGCGCCACCAGTCTTTCCTTCACTGAGCCGGGCCTGGACTTTGTCGAAGGCTTTGCCGCCGACATCTTTGAAAGGCTTCTTTTTGCTCTTGTCGTCTGGGGATGAAGTCATTTTTTCTTCTGCTAGACTGTCACTGGAAATCGCGGCGCCCAAGCTATTCACTAATAATAGCGCCAATGATAGCGCCCGCCTGGCGAAAGCAAAAGAATCGCGCCCTAAAAATAAGGAAAGCCCATTGCCGCTCAATTTGCTCGTAGCAGTCTGCCTGGCATGCTGGAGCACATGGGGAATATTAGACAAAAAAGCGCTGGATTCGGCCACGCATCTCGACGTGCTGCTCTTCCAGCACATTATCTATCTGATCGAAATACCGCTAAGCTTTGCCATCATCCTCTATCTCTACCATGCCTGTGCGCTCGTACCGCAAGCCTGGTTGTGGACCGGAATGGCCTCCACCGTATCCTCACTGGCCACGCTATTTTATCTGCTTGCCCTGAGCAAGGCGGAGGCCAGCTATGTGCTCGGGATCACGGCCAGCTATCCTATTTTTGTCCAGTTTTTCGCCTGCCTCTGGCTCGGCGAAAGTCTCGTCGGCGAGCGGCTGCTGGGCTCGATCCTGGTTGTCGGTGGTGTGACTCTGATTGGCTCATCGAAGCAAGCGGCGCATCCGACGATGATTGGTAAGAGCGATGCCGAACACAGGCGGCGTAATTTTTCCATCCTGCTCATTTGCGCCCTGGCTACCTTTTGCTGGGGCGTTACCGGCCTGCTCGATAAAAAAGCGGTGATGCTCGACTTGCCGATCAAAATCTATTTCGCCCGCTGCCTCTGGGACGCACTGATTTGCTTGATCATGTATCTTGTCTACCGGGCGATCAAACACAAGGTCGACTACGGCAACAAACGGGCCTGGAAATTTTCCTTCCTCTCGGCTCTCTGCCTGTCGCTCGGCACGCTCTGCTATCTATTTGCCATGGCCGTAAGCAGCGCCTCGTATGTAATTGTGATCACCGGTTGCTACCCTCTATTTATGTATCTATTCGCCGTCCTCTTTTTGAAAGAACGACTCAGCAAGCTCCGCTCAGCCGGTATGCTCCTGGTCGTTATTGGCGGCTTGATGGTCCAGGCCACCCAGAGTCAATAAGGAGCTGGCACCGCCAGTAGTGCCAGGCGATAATACCGCCAAAAACGCCGTCGCCGATTCTCCTTTTTGCTTGTCGACAAGTGTCGATCTAAAGAGCATAGGTCGGTCTTTATCGATCTATAACCGGATATAAATAGGATAAAATTTGGCGGTCCGGGGCATAGAAGACTGGATAGAAGACTTAGCCGCATACCCCGGCTGGAAGTCTACGGAGACGACCTTGATAGTTATAAGGACCGGCAAATGAGCGATGAAACGGCTAATAGAAATGCGAGCGACGATCTCAAAAACAAGATCCTTTCATCGATAAACACCACTTTTACCGGTGAAGCGACCAGCCGCTGGATTACAGCCATGAAAGACGAAGCCTTCGACTCGGTGGAAGAAGCGGTCACGGTCGCCACTCCCGACAACAAGCTCAATCAGTCCATGGCCGCCGTCATCGACAAGCTCTTCGACAATTTCAAACGCTACAGCTTCGAATACAACCGCATCCAGGAAAATCGCGAACTGGAGATAAACTGCGAACGACCGGCCAGCATGCGCACTACGGCAGAATATGCCGATATGGGCAAGCCGATCAAATATTGCCTTGGCCACCTGGCCGCCCGTCATTGGGCGATGATCATCCAGGGCGAGGAAAATCGCATCCTCGTCTACGTCACACCAATCGAATATCTGATCGGCTTCAAGCCGACCAGTGGCGAATTTACCCCGTATCTGGAGATGCGCCTGGCCCGGGCTCCTGGTAAGCAACCGCGTGAATTTGTCTGGAGCGTAGGCGGCGAACCACTCTCTGTCGACAGCCTGCCTGTGCTTGCCCGTCGCCTTTTTACCCAGCTGGTGAAAGTGACAAAGGGTGAGGCCGAATACACCGAGCCTTTTGCCCTGAGTGCCCAGGAAGAAAAAGTAGCGCTGGCCCAGTCCGAAGCCGCCCCAATCGACCGCAGCTTTGAGGACGACTCCACCAATCTGCTCGGCCAGAGCGGAAAAAAAGCGGATCTCTCCGCCCGCACCTTTGTTGTTTCGGCCGAACAAAATACAGTAAAAAAGGCTGAATCAGCCAGTGTTACTGACGACAGGCCGCAGATTAACGCCCTTCTCAATGTACCCGCCACCGTGCCCAGCGCCGTATCGGCCTCATCGTCCTATCCGCAGGTGGCAGCGGCCATCGCCAATGGCGAGCCCAAAGCGCTCACTGCCCCGGCTTCTGCGCCTTCGACCCCGGCTTCTGCGGCTCCGCTTCCACAGACAGCTTCAAGTCTGCCGACCGCAGCGCCCTCGCACGCTATCAGCCAAAATCTGCGCGAAATAACCGAAGAGCACCACCGCATCCAGCCGCCGGCGGCGGACGTCATGCAGTCAGCTGCGCCAACCCCCCCCGAACCGGAGAAAAAAACGTTGGAAAGCACGGACGCGCCGAAAAACAATCAGAGCCGGGCTGGAGGTAATGGCCTGGACCGGGAGATGACTCAGGCCAAAGGCCAGATCGCCCAATCGCTGAAAGGACTTTTCGATTCACTAGATGGAGCGATCAAAGGGCTCACCGCTGTCGGTCTCGAAGCAATGAGCAATGACGACATCGACACAGTCAGCGCCGTGATGAAACAGACCAAAAACCTGAAAGCACTGCGCGACAGTGTTGTCGGCATTTCCAAAGAATGGCAAAAGTCCATCGAGCCTTAGGATGGCAGGCCGGGCTGCCCCGCCCCTGACTCGGTCCGGCCAGGGCACACGAAACAAGCCGGCGCTCTGGCACCGGCTTGCTGATGATTTAAAATTCGGAGAGGGAGAGATTCGAACTCTCGGTACAGCTTTTGACCGTACAACTTCTTAGCAGGAAGCCGCTTTCGACCACTCAGCCACCTCTCCAGAAATCTAGCGAATTTATATCATACCTGGTAATGCCCAGGTGCCGCTAGGTCCCTACACATAGATTTTCAATATAGTTATATTTAAAAACGCCCGGACCTGCGGTCGAGCCTTAAAGATTGCCCAAAACGACCAGCCAGACCCAGTAATAAGAAATGGCCCCGCCCATAATCAGACTGTCGCCGCGGTCGAGAAAGCCGCCGTGACCGGGAATAATGTCGCTCGAATCTTTCAGTCCGGCATCACGTTTGAGCAAAGACTCGCACAGGTCGCCAAGTTGAGCGGCAATCGAGACAACGGCCCCGAGCAGCGGCGCCTGCCAGAGATTGTAATTGAAGGGATGACAAGTAAAAAAGAAATGATCAGCGCCGTAAACAACGATCGTGGCCATGACGATAGCGGCTATCAGCCCACCGACTGCGCCTTCCACCGTTTTTTTCGGACTGATCAGCGGGTAGAGCAGGTGTTTACCGAATTTTTTACCGGCGTAATAAGCAAAGACATCGGTCGACCAGATTACGAAAAGCGATGCCCAGACATAGGCCAGACCCGGTTGTTGCAGGGGATTGGCGATTGGGGCGACGCCCAGGGGATAGAGATTGCGCAGGAGCACGAGATGGGCCGGCAGCCAGCCTACATATATAAAGCCAAGAATGGTGGCGGCGATATCGGCAATTGTCGCCGGCTGCGCTTCCTGCCTGAACAGCAGGCGGAAGAAGGAGATGTAAATACCAATTGTCAAAAGCAAAGGGAAATGATCGATGGCAAATGTTGGCGGAATATTGACGCCCATGCTAATCAAAGGCAGGGCCGGCACAGCGGCTACGACATGGAAGGCGATGATCATGCCAAGCACAATGCGATCGCTTGGCCTTATGCCTTTGCGGCGGGCCATGCCGATAAACTCTTTGCCACCCATGAAGCAGGCCGCCCCGAGGGCAAGAGAAAGAGCAATGCCTCCAGACATAATGCTGAAGAGAGCAGCGCCAAATAAAAACCAACCGACAAGTACTCTCATTTTGTTCTAGACGCATTTACCTGTGCAGGATTTGCCGCATTGCCGTCCGAGGCCATCAAACGGGCCGCGCAATAGGCAGTCAACGGGATGGTCAAAACCAATCCTAGACTACCACTAATAGCCGATGCCACCTCGGTGGCAACGAGGTCGAGATTGATCAGTTTGGTGGACGGTATTTGCGCAATCAGCATCAGCAAAGGCAAGGCACTGCCCGTATAGGCGAGGATCAAAGTGTTGGTCATCGTGCCCATGATATCGCGGCCGACATTCATTCCCGATTGGTACAAATCCTTCACAGTCAGGCTCGAAGCACTGGCAGTCTTGGCCACCTCGGCCACAGCCGAAGCAATCGAGATGCCCACGTCCATAATCACGCCGAGGGCCCCAATCAGCATGCCGGCGGCCAGAAGACCCTTGTAAAAATCCGTGCCCTGAACGAGGACTGAGCCCCGCAAAATCTGCGCTTCTTCGGAAGAAAGACCGGTGAGCGGCGCACTGCTGATTACAAGCTGTGCGGCGATACCGGCGGCCACCACTCCGCCGAGGGTGCCGAGCACGGCCGCCAGACATTTTTTGGAACGACCGGCGACGAAGAGCATGCTTGTGCCGGTTGAGACGAGACAGATGAGGATGGCCACCAGCAGCGGATTGAAACCATGCAAACTGGCCGGCAGAAGCACGAAGGCAATCAGGGCCACACTGACAATCAAACCGACCAGTGATTTTAGACCCTGCTTGCCGCCAAAAAGTACAAAGACGATTAGAAAAACGAGGAGCAACCAGCCGAGAGCTGGAGCGCGATGATAATCGGCGATATTGACTTCGTACTTGCCACCAGGGGTGGTGACAACCGAGAGGACCACTTCCTGTCCCGGTTTGCAATTGATGTTAAAGACAGGATTGTCAGTGATCTCATTGGCCACATCGACGCTTTTACCGGACAGTTTGCCTTCAACGATATTGATATTGACTATTTGCCGCGTCGAAATCATACCGGTACTGGATTTGAGCGCGTCATTCACCTCAGACGGGCCGACCCTGCTCACTTTGCCGATGACAAATTCTTCCTCGCCAAAGCCGTTTTTGCTATCTTGCTTTTGATCTAAGGGCAAAGCTTAAACTGACCCCTCGTCTTTTTTATGAGCAGCGCTGCTCTGAAAAATATCGAGCTGGGTGGCCGCTTCTTCTTCGACTTCCCGAGCCAGTCCGCGCCTGGTGCTGGAAATTTGTTTACCCAGATGTTCATAGGCAAAGGGAGTCGCCATGCGGCCGCGCTGGGTGCGCTGGATAAAACCCTTCTGGATCAAGAAGGGCTCGTAAACATCTTCGAGCGTTTCGCTGTCTTCGCCAAGCGTTGCCGCCAGCGTTTCGAGACCGACCGGGCCACCGTCGTAGTGGTCGATCAAAATAGTGAGGAGTTTGCGATCGGTGCTGTCCAGGCCAAACTTATCGACCTGATAAGTTTCAAGCGCCGCACCGGATATGGCGCCATCAATTATTTTGGCTCCCTGATACTGGCCAAAGTCACGCACCAGGCGCACCAGTCGATTAGCAATACGCGGAGTACCGCGAGCGCGGGCAGCAATCGCTTCGACGGCGGCGTCATCCATAGCGATATTTAAAATGCCGGCGGTGCGCGCTACGATCTTTTTCAGCTCATCGAGCTCGTAAAATTCCAGGCGACAGACAAAGCCGAAGCGATCGCGCAGGGCATTGGAAAGCATGCCGGCCTTGGTGGTGGCACCAATCAAGGTAAATTTAGGCAGGGGCAAACGCATCGTCCGCGTCGCATGCCCCTTGCCTGTCGTCAAATCGATGACGAAGTCTTCGATGGCCGGATAGAGCAATTCCTCGGCCACCCGGGAAAGACGGTGAATTTCATCGATAAAAAGGACATCGCCTGCTTCGAGCTGATGAACCAGACCGATGATGTCGCGGGGCCGTTCGAGGGCAGGCCCCGAGGTCATATGGATACGGGCATTCATCTCATTAGCCAGGACGCAGGCAAGCGTAGTCTTACCGAGACCGGGCGGACCATAAAAAAGGACATGGTCGAGGGCTTCGCCCCGGGATTTGGCCGCCGATATCGACATATGGAGCATTTTTTTCAGGCGCGATTGCCCGATATACTCTTCGAGACTATCGGGGCGGACCGCCTGGTCGGTTTTGAGGTCGGCGCTGTTCTCGTTCTGTGACAGAAGTGAAGAGCGACCTTTACGATTGACCTTAACTTCTTCTATAGTTTCGCCTTTTTTCTCCGGCGAAAGTTTATTTTTGGCAAGCGGCGGCGACTCGTCGGAGCGCCTGGGCTCCGGTCCTGGTTGTCCTGTCGTTTTGATAATGGTCATTACTAAGGATTATCCACTGTTAGCGAAGGTCAGGCCGCATTTAAATTGATGAAAAGTACTCAAGGTGTCTTCGGGACAAGCGACTTATGATTGTCAGGTGATCCGAATCTCGAGCCAAAAACGCTCAAAAGAGCGACTGTAAAACGGAAAAAATATCCACAACGCGGCACAAGCGAGATACCGCAAGTGCATCGCGGATATAGCCAGATATAGACCAGAAAAAATGACTACTGTTGAAAATGGGACTGCACAAGTATGACCAGCATGACCGGTATGACCGAGACCTCTTTTGCCGCTCCCGTCGGAGATAATGAAACAGTGACGATGCTCGCCGAAACTCAAAATCAGACGAAAAGCAAATTGAACAACAGCACGGCCGCTCCGCCGGAAATCTCCGTGATCATTCCGGTCTACAACGAAGAAGAAAATATCGGACTGCTCTACCAGAAGCTCACCCAGGCCCTGGAAGAGCTCGGTCGCAGCTGGGAAGCGATCATCATCGACGACGGCTCCTCTGACCGCTCCTATGAAAAACTGGCCGAAATCGCTCGCACCGACGATCGGATCAAACTCGTCCGCTTCGTCAAAAACTTCGGTCAAACAGCCGCTCTCGCCGCCGGTATCGATCACGCTCTCGGGGATGTGATCATCCCCATGGACGCCGATCTGCAAAACGACCCGGCCGACTTCAAATTGCTTCTCGCTAAACTGGACGAAGGTTTCGACGTCGTCTCCGGCTGGCGCAAGGATCGCAAAGACGAATTGTTCTTGCGTCTTATACCCTCATGGACAGCCAATCGCATCATCTCCTGGATCTCCGGCGTCAAATTGCATGACTATGGTTGCTCCCTCAAGGCTTATCGTAAAGAAGTAATCAAAGACGTACGTCTCTATGGCGAAATGCATCGCTTCGTGCCGATTTATGCCTCCTGGCTGGGCGCCAAAGTAACCGAGATACCAGTCAACCACGAAGCACGCCAGTTCGGCCAATCGAAATACGGCATTTCGCGCACTTTCAAAGTCGTGCTCGATTTGATCACCGTAAAATTTATGGCCACCTATCTGACCAAGCCAATCTATGTCTTCGGTACGGCCGGCATCGGCGCGCTCATCCTCTCCTTCTTGATCTTCGGCTGGATGGTCGTGCTCAAATACGGCTATCACACATCCTTTATCGAGACACCACTGCCGGTGCTAGTCGCCATGTTCTTCATGACCGGCGTGCAATTGACCCTGATGGGCATCCTCGCTGAAATCAACATGCGCACCTACCACGAATCGCAGGGCAAGCGCATCTATATAGTGAAGAGCTCGATGAATCTCGAAGAAGAAGAAGAAGAAGAAGACGACGAAGAAAACAAAAAGCTGAAGAAGCGCCGCGCTAATTAATAGCGACGATGTTTTTCCCAGTGCAGGGCGGTTTCGACGATATCGCTCAGTCCATAGCGCGGCTGCCAGCCAAGCACATTATTGGCCCTGCCGGCATCGGCAAAGAGCCTGGAAGGATCGCCGGCCCTCCTTGACGCAAAGCTGAAAGGCACGGCCAAACCGGCCACGGACTCTATAGTCTTGAGCACCTCCATGACCGAAACTCCGCGCGCCGTGCCGAGATTGAAGGCGGCGCCCAGACCATTGCTGTCGGCGAGCGTTGCCTTTTCGGGCATTTTGTCGCGCTCGAAGAGCTTCAAAGCAAGCAGGTGCGCCGCCGCCAGATCGTCGACATGGACATAGTCGCGAATGCAGGTGCCGTCAGGTGTGTCGTAATCATTGCCGAAAATTTTCAAAGGTTCGCCGCCACCGAGAGCGGCAGCCAGAGCAAGCGGTATTAAGTGCGTCTCGTGGGCGTGGCTCTCGCCGACCAGGCCGCTCGGGCTGGCACCGGCGGCATTGAAATAGCGCAAAAGCACATAGCTCAGGCCGGAGGCCAGGGCCAGCGCTCGCAGAGCCTCTTCCACCATCAACTTGGTGACGCCGTAAGTATTAATCGGTGACTGAGGATGGTTTTCGTCCATTGGTGTGCGCACCGGCATGCCATACGTAGCGCAAGTCGATGAAAAGACAACCTTGCGCACTCCGGCCATGAGCAATGACTCGAAAAAAGAGAGCGATTGGAAGACATTATTGTCGAAATATTTAAAAGGCTTTTCCTGCGATTCGCCTACATAAGCGCTGGCGGCAAAATGGACAACGGCATGCACAGAGTGTTTCTGCAAAATTTCGCCCAGGGCCTTTTTGTCGCCGATATCGCATTGATAGAAATGAACGCGTGACTCGATATCGGGCGAGATCGACTCTTTATGGCCAAGGAGCAGATTGTCTATAGCGACCAGTGACTGGTCTCGGTTAGCAGCTTGAGCCAGATAGTAATGCATGAAGTGGCTGCCGATATAACCACAGGCGCCGGTGACGAGAAGCATTTTCACTATCCTTAAACAAAGCGATGACAAAGAACTGTCAAAATTTTAACAGCTCCGATAAAACAGAGTAAGATTGAACATGTCAGTCCCCAGGATCAGGAAGTATTGGCAGTTTACGTCGCTAAAATCAATAAGCGACATGCCCGGGAAGCACCTTGACCGACCACTATAAATTTGAAGAAAGCCACGGCCATGGCGATATTTTCGATAGCGGCAAAAGCTTTGCCCAGTGGTTCGGGGTGGGCGCCGGCGGTTTTTTGCTGCTCTTTCTGGCGCTTGCGGCCGTGCACATCTTCAGCCCCGGACTGAAACCTCGCGACATCGCCGACCACGATCTAGTGGCACCCGAAAATGCCCAGGTGGTCGACAAACGCGAGACGGCGCGGGCGGTCGAACGGGCTCGCCAGAGTATCATTCCGGTTTTTCAGGTGGATAAAAGCCGCAATGTCCAGTCGATCACAGCTGTAGATGCCTCACTGTCACGCGTGGCCCAGTTGCAGGAAGCAGGCCTTGTACCGCTGGATTGGCAAGCGCCAAAGTCAGCCGTCAAATTAGCGGTCAAAACCGGTGGCAAGACTGGCGACAAAACAATATCGAAAATCGGCCGCACCAGAGCTATGACCCAGACTCCAGCAGCCGCGCCCAAGTATCCGGTCAGCTATCTGCTCCTCGCCGGCGACGAAGACCTGGTCACTTTGAGCAAGGGAATGGAGCCTAGCGCGCTGGCACGCTTGACCGAAATGCGCGCGCTTCTGAGCGCCGTCAAACAAAAAAATCCGCTGACAACCGATCAGGAAGCGGCTCTGGCAATTAGCGTCAAACCCCAGGATTTTGGCTCCTACCGCCAGATCATTCATGAAACCGGCGCCCGTCTGATCGAAAAATTTCATCGCTTCCCGGTTATCGACCGCAAACTCTGGGAGGGCATCGTCGTCGAATTCCTGCCGGAAAGTATGCCGGCCGAGCTCAAACAACTCTCAGCAGCGGTACTGGCCCAGGATCTAGAACCCAATCTCGTCATCGATCCCGAATCGACGCGTTCCAAAGCAGCTCAGGTAGCCAAATCCGTCCAGCCGGTGATGAAAACAGTCAATGCCGGCGATGTGATCGTACCGCGCGGCTCGATCATCAGCGCCGACCAAATCGATCTCCTGCAAGCACTTGGTGTCACGCATATCAACCGTTGGCCCTTTATTTTTTCGATGGCGGTATCACTTGTGGCGGCACTGACACTGGTGGCGCTCTTCCTCTACACCTATGAACCCAAGCATTTCTTCTCCCCCAATTCACTCGGCCTGATGTACACAGTCGCCGTGCTGGTCTGCGCGCTGGCATCAATTATCGGCAAGTCCTATCCCCAATTTGTGCCACTACCGGCGCTGGCATTGATCCTGACCATATTTTTTGGCAATCGCGTCGCTGTTGTAGTCACTCTGCCGATCTTGATGCTCGTCGCCGTCGATCGCCTGCTCGACATGCATCACTTAGCCTCTCTGGTGCTGGCTTCGATGGTGGCTATCTTCGCCTACTCAAAGGGCCGCAACGCCGTTTTGACCACCGCTATTTTTATCGCCATCGCCCAGGTAGCTGGCGATCTTGCCGCCAGCGCCCTCGACCAGTCTATCGTCTCCTGGCATATGCTGGCCAGAAAGCTTGGCCTCGACTTCCTCGGCGGCATCGCCTCCTCCATCCTGGCGATCGGCTCCCTGCCTTTCCTGGAAAACATCTTCGGCCTGATTACGCCCTTCCGCATCGCCGAACTGACCGACGCCAACCAGCCGCTCCTCAAGCGCCTCGAGGAAAATGCCCCGGGCACTTATCAACACAGCCTGGCCGTAGCCAACCTGGCCGAGGCCGGCGCCAAAGCGATTGCCGCCGATGCCAACCTGGTCCGGGCCGGCGCACTCTATCACGACATCGGCAAGATGGTCCGCCCGAAATATTTCATCGAAAACCAGCTTGGCGCCACAAATCCGCACGATTCGATGAGTCCGGAAGATAGCCGCGCCAGAGTGCTTGCCCACGTCACCGACGGCATCGCTCTGGCCGAAAAGTACGCTCTGCCCAAAGCAATCCAGGACTTTATCCCGATGCACCAGGGCACGACCTTGATGGCCTATTTTTATCACAAAGCTTGTTTGCGCGACGGCGTCGAAAAGGTCGACGCTTCTTTTTATCGCTATCCGGGCCCTAGGCCAAATTCCAAAGAGACGGCCATCGTCATGCTCGCCGACGTATCGGAAGCAGTGACTCACAGTATGCACGACCCGAGCCAGGAAGAAGTAGAGCTGGCCCTGGAAAAAGTCTTCCAGAACCGCTGGGACGACGGCCAGTTTCTCGATTCGACTCTATCCTATGACGAGCTCGTCAAAATCAAAGGAGGCTTCGCCAGGGTCTGGCGCACCCTCCATCATGAGCGCTTGAAATATCCAGCCACGACCACCGGCAAAATGCCAGTGCCACCATCTCCGGTGGCGGCCAATAGTCCTGTCCCGAGTGCCAGCGTCGAGACTAATAATGGCGCAAGCAGCGGCTCTAACAATAGCCCATCAAGCACAAGCATTGACGAGCCCGTCGAAAACGGACTGGGGATTTAGACCTCGTAAACCCTGTTTAAAGCGGTTCACGCAAACGTGTCCGTTTTTTCAAACCGAGTCGATAAAGGGCCTCATCCACAAAAAGCGGTGTACGACAGGCGATATCGAGGGCGGCAACAGCCTGCTCCACCTCGATTTTGCCGAGATCAATCAAATAGACCAATCGCAGAGCGCAATAAACAGCATGCTCGTCGGTAAGATTTTCCTGCAACAAAATCTTGGTGACGTCCTTGGCCTGATTGTAATGCAGAGCAATACGCTCATGCACATCGGCCGGCAAGGCAGCGACCGGACAGCGCAATTGCCCGGCCAGAGAGAGCAGCTCGACCAGCCTGGCGGTTTGATTTTTCAGAGTGCCGTGGGTGCAAGCCTCGGCCAGAGCGCGCTCGAATGAATAGCCAAATTCACGGATACGAAAAAGCGTGTCGTAGGCGAGCTGCGAGTCGAGCAACTCGTTGTCGATCATCTCTTGCATCTCAACGCAGGTAAGCACAATCTCCGGGCGCAAATTGGCACAGGAGATCATGGCGGCACCGACCGGAATGCCGCTCGAAAGCGATAATTGCAGGGCGGTGATCAGATCACTGTCGGCGATAAATTCGCCTTCGAAAACAAGCTCACCCAGTCGCGGCGTCGACCTGGTCATCAGACGCTGGAAGCCGGCATTGAATGGCAATTGTTCGAGGGCAAGCTCACGGCCGTGGGCCCGGGCGACGGCGGCGATGCAGTTTTCACGCGAAAGAGAACCGCGGCGGATCAGTTGCTGGCCAAGCAGTGCCGTCTCGAGCAATTGCTGCGAGAGCAAGCCGCGGTAGCAAAAGATATGACCGAGGGGTAGTCCCGAGGCCTGTGACACGCCGAGCGCGTCATCGAGCTCGTTTTGTGTGGCCACGCCCGCGCCTGTCAGCAGTTGACCGAGCTTATTGCTCATCTGATCTTCCGGCTGGACGACTTCCGATTTTGCAAAAGCTTCGGGCAGACTGAGGTTTTCGGCATGGGCCAGGGCAAGCACAGTCAGCGCCACTTCAATAGGCAACTGCCTTTCATTGACCAGGGCCTGGATTTCCAGGGCGCGCCTCAGTTGCAACTCGGACAGATAGCCGGATATGGTGAGGATTTTGCCCAGGGGCATGCCCCGATCTTCAAAACTGGCCAGGGTAGTGTGGATAAATTCATCCGAGACGATACCTGCACCCATGAGCAGATCGCCGATGCGCACATGTCCGATCGCGGCATTGACGACATTGACTGTGGTGCTGCTTTCGCCATGCCTTTGACCGGCCTGCCTGCGCTCTAAACCGGAGATATTGAAAGAGCCGGTAGCGTTGGGATTGCCCGAGCCAGTCGTGCGATGGCTGCCCGAAGCACTCGAGGACAGATTGGCGCTCGAAGCACTGGGATTGGCAGGATTGGAATTTCCGCGTGGAGGGTTTTGCACCTGGCCGGACCTCTACTTACTGCGAGGACTGGCGCCGGCAGAAAAACGTCAGAGCCGTTTGTCCATAAAGGCGATAGTCACTCTTATTAAGGTTACCACCTGGACTATTTTCAGGCAGGACGTCATCGCGGAAATGCTCGATCACGACAAGACCTCCTTCGGTGAGCAGGCCGAGCTTTTCGACAAGTTCGAGGATCAGGCTACCGTAACGAAGCTTATAGGGGGGGTCGGCGAAGATCAAATCGAATTTTGACCCTTTGAGACGTTCCAGCACCCGCCGAAAGTCACCCGAGATAAGCTGCGCTTCACCCATGCCGTCAGGATCGGTCGCGAACATGTCGATTGTCTTAAGGATAGCTTTGCCCTGATTGGCCGCCTCCTCGACGAAGACCACCCGTGCCGCCCCCCGACTGAGCGCCTCGAAGCCGATCAGACCCGAACCGGCAAAAACGTCAAGGAAGCTGCTCCTGACGATGCGTGTACCTAAAATGTTAAAAAAAGCCTGCCTGACTTTAGCCGACGTGGGGCGGACTTCCAAGCCGGGGGGGCAGTGCACCGTCCTGCCTCTGAACTGACCAGCTGTGATTCGCACGCTCAAATTTCTCCCGGGGCACATGATAACATGGCTGTTTAAACCCATAGATAGATAAAAGAGGCATCTCAATGAGCGCTCGACGTGTAGCCCGCGAACTGGCTGTAATCGTCATGCCACAGCTTCCCAAGAATGAAGAGAAGTTGAGCAACCTGGACATTACCGAACTGGTCGACAGAGCCGTCCACATGCTCGTCGATTACGCCCGCCAGAACCTCAAGGATGCCGGCGCCCTTGTTGTCAAATCGCACAACGATTTGCTCGAATCTGAGGTCACCCATGCCGACAATGAGCATGAGATCAGAGACCTCAAGCCAATAACGATGACCAGTGCCGACCTGAAGGAAAACTTTCAGCTGGTCGAGCGCGCCATCAATCTAGTCACCGAAGCGATAGACATCCCGAGTGTCGCTCTCAGTGCCACTACTGAGCCTTTCAAAGTCGTTTGCAAGCGCTGCGGCTCGGCCACTGAAGTCAATCTCGAGCGCGCTCATCGCGAGGAAGTGCGTCTTTTCGTCCAGCGCCTGGTCGGTGTTTACCTCGAAAACCGCGATATCATCGATGAATTCATCAAACGCGCTCGCGCCAAGTTTCGCATCGAGCGCATGGTCTCAATCGATCGCGACATCCTCAGACTGGCTTGCGCCGAAGCTTTTTATATGACCGATGTACCGGTCAACGTAGCCATCTCCGAAGCCGTCGAGCTCTCCCACCGCTTTGCCGATGAAAAAGCAGCCAAATTTATCAACGGCATCCTGGCCGATCTCGCCGAAGAGGCTGAAGCTGTAAGGCGCGCCACCTGGAAGAAAGCGCACGGCGGCACGATGCCTGCGGCCGCTCAAAATAAGGCCACGGAAAATCACGAGCAATAGCGAACACGAAAAATAAGAAATCACGAGAACCAACGTCGAGGCTAAGCAATCAGATGAGCGATAGCGAGGGAAGATCAGGCTTCTGGGGCACCACCCTTAACCGTCTCAAAGCAGCTCTGGTCAAAACCAAAGATCAAGTCGGCGCCGAAGAAGCCTTCGAGCATCCCGAAGTACACGACAAGGACGGTGCGCAAACGGCAACCGCAGCCGCTGCTACATCGACAACAAGCATCTCCCAGCCGCCAAGCGGAAGCATCGGCGGCTCGTTAAAAACAGAAGCCCGAGTCGAGGCGAAACAGCGCGTCGCCAAGCCGGTCGACGAAGATTTCATCGAAACCCTCGAAGATCGCTTGATTAAGGCCGACCTGGGCGTGGGCAATGTTTCGATTTTGATTGACGATTTGCGCTCCGAAAGCAAAGGCAAAAGCTGGACCAGTCTAGACGTCGAAAACTTTCTCAAAAGAGAATTCGCCCGCCTGCTCAGTGACACCGCCGGATCCGCTTTGAGCTACAAAGAAGGCAAGCTCAACGTCTATCTGGTCGTCGGCGTCAACGGTGTTGGCAAAACGACAAGCATCGGTAAACTGGCCGCCCGCTTCAAAAGCGAGGGCAAAAAAGTGCTGCTCGCAGCCGGCGATACATTCCGCGCCGCCGCCGAATCTCAGCTCGAAATATGGTCACAAAGAGCAAATGTCGACATCGTCCGCTTGCAAGACGGCGCCGATCCCGGTGCTGTCGTCTATCAAGCCCTGGCCAAGGGACACGATGAAAAATATGATGCCTTGATCATCGACACCGCCGGTCGCCTCCATAACAAGACCAACCTGATGGCCGAGTTGAAAAAGATCCGTTCAGTGGTCGACAAGCAAAAGCAAGACGCCAATGTCGAATCCTTCCTCGTCCTCGATGCCTCCACCGGTCAAAACGGGCTACAACAGGCCAAAGTCTTTGCTGAGACCTGCGGTCTAACCGGTGTCATATTGACCAAACTGGACGGCACCGCCAAAGGTGGCGTCGTATTCGCCATCGCCCGCGAATTGAAGATCCCGGTCAAGCTGATCGGCATCGGCGAAAAGATGGAAGACCTGCGCGACTTTGACCCCGACATGTTCGTCGAGGCTTTGTTCTAAACGAGATCAGCTTCTGGCCAGGCTAGACCTTGCCGATTACGTATTCGAGCGCTTCCGGATTTTCGACGGCGGTCAAATCGAGACCGTCTTCACCCTGATATTTTTTCTTGATCACGCCGCGCACGATTTTGCCCGAGCGCGTTTTGGGTAGGGCCTGCACACAGTGGATTTCTTCCGGTTTGAGAGTCGATCCCAGGCGAGCTCCAATCATGTCACGCAGCTCCTTGTCGATATCGGTGGAATACTCAGTACCGGGCATGAGCACGACGAAACAGACCAGTCCTTCGCCTTTGACAGAGTGAGGCACACCAATAACGGCCGCTTCGGCGACATCGGCATGCTCGACCAGGACAGATTCTACTTCACCCGGACCAACACGCTTACCGGCCACTTTGATCGTATCGTCGGAGCGTCCAAACAAAAACCAGGAACCGTCTTGATCGACTTTGGCCCAGTCGCCATGGTACCAGACCCCGGGAAATTTGGTGAAATAAGTATCGATATAGCGATCAGGGTCGCCGAGAAAACCACGCGTCATCGAGGGTGCGGGCTTCTTGCAGACGAGGTGGCCGATTTCACCGGAGATACTCTCGCCGCTTTCGTTGAAAACATCAATAGCCATACCAAGGCCGGGCCCACCCAGTGAACAGGGCTTGAGCGGCATCACCGGCAGTGGCATGAGCAGACAGCCGACGATTTCGGTGCCGCCGGAGATATTGATAATCGGACAGCGCTTGCCGCCCACTTTTTCGAAGAACCACATATAGGTGTCGTGATCCCAGGGCTCGCCGGTGCTGCCCAGTAGTCTCAAACCGCTCAGGTCGTGCTTCTCGACCCACTGATCGCCCTGACTCTTGAGCTGGCGAATGAGGGTGGGACTGATACCTAGGGTGGTGACTTTATGGCGGTTGACGATTTGCCAGACGGCATCCGGCTCGGGATAAGCGGGGTGACCTTCGAAGACGACCATGGTGGCGCCCCAGAACATTGTCCCGATCATTTCCCAGGGACCCATCATCCAGCCGATATCGGTGACCCAGAAAAAGACATCTTCCGGTTGCACGTCGAAGGCGAAGCCCAACTCCTTGGCTATTTGAGCAAGGGAGCCGCCATGGGTGTGGACAGTGCCCTTGGGCCGACCGGTCGTGCCGGAGGTATAAAGATACATGGCCGGGTGCTCGGCGGGCAGATTGACCACGGTCTCGGCAGGTTCTTGATTGCTTACGACATCATGAAACCAGAGGTCGCGACCGTCCTGCATGTGCACACCGGTATCGCAATGGTTGACGACAATCATATGTTCGACGCAGGGAGCGCTGAGCATCGCTTCATCGCATTCTTTTTTGATCGGGATAAATTTACCGCGGCGTTTGCCGGCATCGGCGGTGAAGACGACCCGAGCCTGGGCGTCGTTGAGGCGAGCGGCGAGAGGATGCGGGCCGTAGCCACTAAATACAGGCACGGCGACAGCACCGATTTTCAAACAAGCAAAAAATACTGCCACCACTTCCGGTATCATCGGCATATAGATGCCGACGGCGTCCCCGGCTTTTACATTGAGCTTGAGCAGACACTGGGCCACCTGTCCCGAAAGACGATTCAATTCGCCATAGGTCAATTTGCGGGAGCGGCCGTCTTCGCCTTCCCAGATCATGGCTGGATGGTCTTTGCCTACGGCGACACGACTACCGGCCGTTTTGCCTTTCTCCATATGAAAATCGAGGATATTAGCGGCGATATTTAGTTCACCGCCAACGAACCATTTCGTCCAGGGAAAACCTTCCTTGTCATCGATCAGCCTGGTGTAGGGCTTGTGCCACTGCACACCCATGTATTCCATGGCGCTGTTCCAGAACCAGGCCGTGTCATCGTTGGATTTGGCAATCAACTCCTGCCAGTCGGCAATGCCGTGCAGGCGCATAAAATCGGCAACCCGAGTTTTGAGATAGGCGCCGGAGGGCTTCCAGATCACTTCGGACGCAGATGCAGAAGGACTGGACGTAATTGATTGACTCATAACAACCTGACCCGTGAAGAATGGACGGATAAATACGGATGTGACGCTTAAACAAGGAGAAACAGATTTTACCGCCCATGGCCGTCCCTCAGCTCATGTCAGATAAAAAACTAAGGAAATTAGCAGTATTTGATTTAGAAGGGCGGCTCGCCGTTCAGGGCCTTGGGAATGGAGCTGACCAGGGTTTCGATAGCAAAGAGGGTGCAACCGAGCAGATTGGCAATCAGGACGACGGCCCAGACGACGCGCGGCTCGCGCCTTTCCAGGAGCATCAGCACCGTACCCTCGACCATCACCGAGTAAGTGCCAAAAAGGGTCAGCCCCCAGGGCATGGAGCCCGTGATATAGGGGCCGAGACCGAGCACCAGGCCGAGGAAGGAGGCAAAATTCATCAGTAGAGAATCAAAAATGCAAAGAGGCAAAGAGCCCCACTTCATGCGCCAGAGCACGACGGCCTCGACAAGCACGATTGGCACAAATTGGAAAATGTAGAAGCTGAGCATGGTTAACTGCCGTGCCGGTGGTCACTCTTTACTATCTTAAGGGGCTTTCCAAGTAAATTAGCGCAAAAGTGGGCATAGATTTGAGGGAGTCCGACGGCAGACCGAGATGTAAGGACCATTTATGAGCGGCTCAAAGCCTCTTACCACCCGCGAACAAACCAAATTAAACCAGAATATCAAAAACGATCCGCTGGTTGGTCAGGTGATCGGAGGCCATTACGAGGTGCTCGAATGCATCGGTAAGGGTGGAATGAGCGCTGTTTATAAAACGCGCCACCAGCTGATCAATCAGTTGAGGGCGGTGAAAGTGCTCTTGCCGCACAGGGACGCCGCCAGTGATTTCCTGCTGCGCTTCCAACTCGAAGCGACCGCCGCCAGTCGTCTCGACAATCCGCACATCGTGCGCATCCACGACTTTGCCTCACCCCCCGATAGCGCCCCATATCTCGTCATGGACTTTGCCGAAGGGGTAGGCCTCGGCGATGAGATCGACCGACTCGGACACATACCGGTCAAACGCGCCCTCTATATTTTTCATCAACTACTCGATGCGATCGGCCATACCCACCTGCGCGGCGTCATCCACCGCGACCTCAAACCGGACAATATCCTGCTCGTAGACGACGAAATCGGTGGTGAAGATTTCGTCAAACTGATCGATTTTGGCATCGCCAAATTGACCGCCGCCGACAAATTGCAACCGCAAGGCCTCACTCCCACAGGCGAGGTTTTCGGCTCGCCGCAATATATGAGCCCGGAGCAGTGCGCCGGCCTGACCATGGACGTGCGCTCCGAAATTTATTCGCTCGGTTGCATGCTTTACGAGATGCTCTCGGGCAGGGCGCCGTTGCTCGGCAAGAGCGTTCTGGAAACACTCAACATGCAAGCGCATGTCGAAGCGACACCGGTCTCGAAGTTGCCGATTGAACCGCCGATTAAGTTGCCCCGCGGTCTCGACGAGATCGTCATGAAATGTCTGGCAAAAAAACCGTCTGATCGATTTCAAAGCACCGAAGAACTGGCCGCCGCTCTGGAAAAAATACAGCCGGCGACGCCTCCGGGCCGCTTCGGTCAATCGGGGTCGAATAAAACAAAAAACGGCGTGACGCGGAAAAAAGACCAGGCACCGCGGGCGCCATCAAATATTATCTCACTACCGATGGTGGCAGGCCTGACACTGACCTTTGCCCTCGGATTTGGCATGGCCAAACTCCAGGATCTGGCCGGAGCCGTGGGCGCCGGCGCAAAAAAGGAGCAAGCCGCAACGCAAACGGCGACAGGCGGAGCCAGCCAAGCCGAGCCAGTCACACCCCAGCTAGAACACTGGCATAGCCTGACCGAGGCTGGTCAGAACGCGCTCGATAGAGGTGATCTGGACTCGGCCGCCAGTCAGCTGGAAGAAGCCCTGAACGTAGCCAACAGCCTCAATGACGGCCAGAAACATTCGGCGGCAACGGGCATCGACCTTGCATCGCTCGACATAATCAAACAGTTCAAAAACCCCAAACAAGACGAAGCTGCTAAAGTAGTGGCGGTAACGGAGACCTATCCCAATCATCCCTGGGCAACAAAGGTAAGCGCTCTGGTCGAGCTTCTCCACGAAAAGCCGGAAAAAGCCGAGGAACAAAAAGCGATATTGCGCTCCACCCTGGAAGTACTGGAAAATCCCTACAAAGGCAATCTGAGCGGCCTGAACGGTGTAATCAATCTAGCCGCCAAAAATATCGCAGCATACAATGCCCTCACCGCTCGCGACGAAATGCGCCTGGCCATCGCCATTGCCGGCGTCCAGGAAGAACAGGGCTATCATAAAAAAGCCCAGCTGTCTCTGGAAAAATATAGAGAGGAGCTAAATAAACTTGGACCTTTCGATCCGCTCACGGCCCGCTTTTACCTGTTGGACGGTAAATTGGCTCTCAATCAGGGCGACCTGGACGCGGCGACCGGAGCGATCGATAAAGCCGATCAGATTTATCGCGAAAATCTTCAGGATCATCCGGCCGAAATTTCGGAAATCAATCAGCTGCGCTCCGATGTCGCCCTGGTTCGCGGGCACGCCGACGAAAGCTTGAGCATAGCCAAACAAGCCCTGGCAGCTGCCAGAGACTGGAAAGCGCCTCCGGAATCGCGCCTGGACCTCGTCAAAGACCGGCTTTTTATGCGCGCCGCCACCATCGAGCCCGCCACCTACCTGGAACAAGCGACTCAGCGGTGCCATGAGTCTCTGGCTGAAGAGGAAGGCGCCGTGCCTAAAAATCTCAATCATTTGATTACCGACCTATCTTTGAGCGATCTTTTGCAAGCCATCGCCGCCGGTGCCAGAAGCAAAGCCGGCCCGGGCGGTGCTCCGGGCAGTACCAGGCCGATGCTCTGGCGCGCCGTGGCGCTCGCCTATCAGAGCGGCAGAATGGCCGAAGCATCGAGGTTGATGCACCCGCTCCTCTTGAGCTATGACACGCCTCTAACTCAAAAAGAGTTGCTCAAACTGGCTGCCAACCGTCTGATTATCGACAATGACCTGGCCAGCGCCGGCAATAATAACGGCGCCGACTTGCTCGAAGACTACGTCTACCTTTCCGAGGTTTATCAGGACTTTAGCCTGGGCGCAGCCCGCGACCTGAAAAAAGCACACTATTTCCTCGAACATGCCAGCGGCGAAGCGGCAAACAAAGAGAATCGCAAAAGTCGTCTGCTCGTCGCCCACGTCTATTACGACCAGGCGCGCCTCGCCAGAGACCGCAAGGATATGCCTGCGCTGGTGACAACTTTCCTTGATGAAGCGCAAAAAGAACTACGCAAAAATGATCACCTTGATGCCAGCCAGGTCGACGAACAAGTCGCCAGTGCGGCCCTGCTCAAGAAGGTCAATGATATGGAGCAGGAGATAAAGCGCCTGCCCCAGTAAAGGGCAGTGCCTCAGAGCTTCTAACAGAGCCAGCGGCAGTCAGTGCGCTGCGCACCATGTCAATAAAATAGGCGTGTACACGGCTGTCATCGACGATTTCCGGATGGAAAGCGCTGATCAGGAGATTGTCCTGCCGGGCCATGACGATTCCTTCGGCAATGGTGGCCATGACCGTAACCGCCGGTCCGCAAGACGTGATGATCGGAGCACGGATAAAGACAGCTGGGAAGGCCTCGGCACCGAGCTCGGCAACCGGCAAATCGATTTCGAAACTGCGTCTTTGCGCGCCGAAGGCGTTGCGTTTAACGGCGATATCCATGAGCGCCAGGCGACCCTGCTTCGAGCCTTCTATTTCACGAGCCAGAAATATCGAGCCCATGCAGGTGCCGTAGACAGGCATACCGGACTGAGCGCGGCTTTTGATCGCAGCAAAGAGCGGATCATTGCCATCATCGACCAGGCGCGCAATTGCCGTCGATTCGCCGCCGGGGATGACCAGGGCGTCGATGGCAAGCTCGCCGCTGATCTGCTCGGCATAGCGGACAGCACTGGTTTCAATTTCAGAGTCGGCGCGCTGGAGCGCATTCATGTGCTCGGCAAAATCTCCTTGCAAGGCGAGGACGCCTACGCGGATTTTTCTTTGCAGGCCTGTCAATTTTTTGTCTGACATTATTTAGTCTCCAGCGCGCCCGATTCAGATTTTATTTTGATTATCTATACCAATGACAAGAGATTACCAGCCACGTTTGGCCAGGCTCTCGGCATCGGTCAAATCGCGACAGTTGCGTCCGACCATCGCTTCGCCGAGATTGCGGCTCACTTCGGCCAGCACATCCGGATTGTTGTAGAAGGTGGTGGCTTTAACGATGGCGAGGGCGCGCTGTTGCGGATTGCCCGATTTGAAAATGCCGGAGCCGACGAAAACACCGTCCACACCAAGTTGCATCATCAAAGCAGCATCGGCAGGAGTAGCGATACCGCCGGCTGCGAAATTGACGACCGGCAATTTGCCTTCCTTGGCGACATACTGGACGAGATCGAAAGGAGCGCCGATGTTTTTAGCATAGGTCATCAGCTCCTCTTTGGGCATGCAAGTAAGCTTGCGGATTTCACCGAGGATGGCCCGGGCGTGACGGACCGCTTCGACTACGTCGCCGGTACCAGCTTCGCCCTTGGTGCGCATCATGGCAGCGCCTTCGCCGATACGACGGAGCGCTTCACCGAGATTTTTAGCGCCGCAGACAAAGGGGATTTCAAATTTGCTTTTGTCGATGTGAAACTCTTCGTCCGCCGGGGTCAAAACTTCCGACTCATCAATGCAGTCGACACCGAGTGATTGCAAGATTTGCGCTTCGACGAAATGACCGATTCTCGCTTTGGCCATAACCGGGATGGAAACGGCAGCGATGATTTTTGAAATCATGTCGGGATCGCTCATGCGAGCAACGCCGCCATCGGCGCGGATATCGGCAGGCACGCGCTCGAGAGCCATGACGGCAACGGCACCGGCTTCTTCGGCGATCTTCGCTTGCTCGGCATTGACGACGTCCATGATTACGCCGCCTTTGAGCATCTGAGGCAGACCCTCTTTGACCAGCTTGGTGCCGGTTTTGGCTTTAGCGTGATTTTCATCTTTTACTACAGTGCTCATCATTGCTCCTAAATTATTTACTGGGTTTCCGGCTATTTATGTTTTAAATCGGTCTTTTTTTAAATCGGGAATTTTAAATCGGGCATTTCTATCGGGCATGTATAAGGCGGTCAAATCAAGACATGATTTGAAGTCCGCGGGCTCTGACTGGCCAGACCAGAGGCACTGGCATTGACATAATCAAGATATTTTTTGTAAGCGCGAGCCAGCCTGGCGATACCATCGGCGGTGATAGTCTCGTCATTTTGAATGAAGCAAAGGCGCAAATAATTGAGACCGCCGACGCCGCTGAAGCAGAGGTCACCGGGCGAGAAAACGACGCCTTCATGTCTGGCGAAATTGAGTAAATCTCTGTTGGAGAGACCTTCTGGCAGACTCATCCAGAGAAAAAGACCGCCTTTCGGCTTGATCAAACGCACACCGGCGAAAGGTTTGAATTCCTTTTCCAGACTGCTCAACATCGCGTCACGTCGGCGCTTATAAACGGCGTTGACGCGCAGCAGATGTTCCTGATAGAGACCACGGTGCAAAAATTCGTTGAGGATGACCTGAGCCATACTATTGGTGGCAAGATCTGAAGTGCGCTTGGCGAAAGAAAGCTTTTCCATCACCGCTTCAGGACCGACCAGCCAGCCCAGGCGCACTCCAGGGCAAAGCGCCTTGGAAAAAGTACCCTGATAAATGACCAGATCTTTTTTCTCGCTCAAACTGTAGAGCGATGGCAGAGGCGCACCCTCGTAGCAGAGATCGCCTGAATAGTCGTCTTCGAGAATGGGCGTAGAAAAACGCGAACACAGGTCGACTAAGGCGCGGCGCCGGTTGAGGCTCATTGTCAGGCCGGTGGGATTTTGATTGTTGGGCATGACGTAGAGAAACTTTGGTGCATAGCGACGCAGTCCGGCTTCGACTTCGGCCAGATTAATCCCTTCTTCGTCGTGATGACAGCCGATCAAACGCGCCTGACGAGCGCGAAAGTTGGAGATGGCCCAGAAATAGGTCGGTTCTTCGACGAGCACAGCATCGCCCGGATCGACTAGCAAATTGGCCACCAGATCAATGCCCTGCTGCGAACCGCTCAAGATCAGTAGCTGCTCGGCGAGCACGTCCATGCCTTTGCCGGCGAGATGCTCGATGACGCTCTGACGCAGCTCGGGCTCACCGTTAAAAGGACTGTAATCAAACATGCGATCGCCGCGATCGCTGTCGAGAATGGAATGGACAATTTTTTTGAATTCGACGCTGGGATAAAAATCCTGCGCCGGTATACCACCCGCAAACGAAATCGCATCATCAGCGGCAAATTGAGGCAGACGACTGATCAAACCGCTCAGACCGGCGACATAACGCGAATAGCGACTGCTCCAGTCGACCTGATCGGTCGTAGCTTCAATGCCTGCCGGCTGAGCGGCCTGCACCGGCTGACCGACAAGCGTGCGCTCGAATTGCCAGGAAGCATCAACAATGGGATCGACGATCTGCTCGGCCCGGCCGCGACTGACAAAAGTGCCGCGTCCGACCTGACTGTCAATCAAGCCAAGGCGCGAAAGCTCGAGGTAGGCCCGGGCCACCGTCGAGCGATCGACTTTAATAAAGGAAGAAAGCTCGCGATTGGTCGGCAATTTATCGCCCGGAGAAAGCAAACCGGATTCGATAGCAGTGCGCACGCAATCGACGATGCGCATATAAATAGGTCCGGCCGTCCCGGCGGACGACACCTGCAGGTTGGAAAAGACTACCAGCCAATTCATCCAATTGACCCCACCACTCTATACCAACACCTTACCCCAACCAGCCATTCCAGTCAATTTAATGTAATCGCATTTAAACCGACAAAAAGGGCGCAAAACACCTAAAAACAGGCCCGCCAGAGGCCAGGCCAATTAAATATTACACACCAGCCAATCCAGCCAATCCTATTCGGGAGCAAAGCAGGTCATTTCCTTACGGCCGAGGTCGCTTTCGATAGCGATCGGAATCAGAGTGCTCAATCGAGCGCGGACCTCCTTATACGGATAAAAGTTTTTGCGGCGCAGTTCAGCGATCAGCCTGTCCATACAAGGATCCGGCACGCGCACGGCCACCAGCACATTGCCATTCAAAGATAAAGCGAGGCGCAGGCGCGCCAGCACGGCGCTACAAGCGGCCAGCTCCGTGTCGCTAAACGGCTTGATGCGATTCTCCAGCAAGACGGCGACGCGGTCGCGCGCTTTTATCGGCCAGGCAATCGTTTGCTTCTCGGATACAACTTTGCCGTCCAGACACTTGAAGTTGTCGCAATCGACTCTCTGGGACGCTCTGTTTGTCGATGTCTGGGGAAAGCAACTGACTTTGACCCTGGTCAGGCCTTTCAAATCCGAGCCGGGGAAATCCACACCATCAGGGCCGGAGACTCCCTCTCGGCCGCTCTGTAGATGCAACTGCAAAACATCGTCGTAGACGCTCATGTCAAAAAGCTGAGGCGGCAAGACTTTGGGCGGCCGGTCTCGCAAGGCTGACTGCCCACCGGCCTGCACCGGTGCGGCCAGACCGAAGGCGCTACCGACAAGAAAAATGACAGCAGACAGAAGTAGAGACCAAAAAAACCGTCCAGACAAAAGCGCAGCGACAATTAGAGCATCCAGTAAACTTTTCCTGGACATCGACATCTAAATTGCCTCGCAGGAGCACTGATCTAAATGTGGGACGGACGGCCTAGAGATGGGCACAATTGACTATGTAGAGTTCAGATCAGTTTCGCTATTTCAGGCAGTTTACTACTAATTTTTAAAAGAAATGCGTTGGTATCACTGGCGGGTATCCACGGCAGTATGGCTAACTCCTCGAAGCAGGGTCCAAGTGTCAACGATAGAATTACGGCTTGAGCAATTTTCAAAGAATCTCACGAGCAGCTTCTTGTGCGCAATCGCCTGTATCACTTTTGGCGCAAAAAATTCCGAAGCGCAGCAGATCGTCCAGGGTCGGCAAATTTTTCCAAGCACCAATATCTGGAATCAACGCATCGACAGCCTGCCGGTCGATGCCAATTCAAATAATTACATAACCAATCTAGGCGCCAGCGTTCATTTCCATCCAGACTGGGGCACCAACCTCACTTACGGCATTCGCTACAACATAGTCGGCGACACTCCCTCAACCGATCATCCGGTCTTTCAATACGCTGACGAGAGCGATGCCGGCCCATATCCACGGATGACGACATCGACTTTCATCGAAGGAAACAGCTGGAGCACCGCCGCCAACAGCGGTGACAGACACGTTTTGCTAGTCGATGTCAAAAACGACATCCTCTATGAGCTCTATTCGACGACACTGCAGGGCGGCACAGTGCATGCCGGCTCCGGAGCAATTTTCCCGCTTTATTCCAATATGCTCAGGCCAGATACATGGACCTCGGCCGACGCGGCCGGACTGCCTATCTTTCCAGCCCTGGTCAATTATCCCGAAACAAGCAGCGGTCCAATCAAACATGCTCTGCGCTTCACCGGACAGCGCAGCAATGGTTACATCTGGCCGGCCCGTCACCTGGCCGGCACCCAGACAGCAGGTTATCCACCCTTCGGTCAGCGCTTCCGGTTGAAGGCAAATTTTGACATCACTTCATTCAGTGCGACCAATCAGCGCATACTGACGGCGCTCAAACAATACGGCATGTTCTACGCCGATCTCGGCTCCAACTGGTATGTCAGCGGTGCCCCCGATGTGCACTGGGACGACAACGATCTGAACAATCTCAAAAGCCTGGTCGGCTCGGATTTCGAGGCCGTGGACGAAAGTTCTCTGATGACCACACCGGACGCGGCCGGGCCGCCGGCACGCACCAGCCCGCCGCCCCTGATCCCTTATCCGGCCAGACCGGCGACCATGCCCAAACCGAAAAATTCCTGGCCGACGGCAAAATAATGCCCACACCACCAGCGGTGCGCCGCCCCGAGCGCGGCAATATGCTTTTACTGTGTAGCGCCCTCGTAGCCCTTCTGGTTACAGCTATCGGAGCCGCTTTCGGCCTCTACAATCTCGTTAGTGATCAAAAAAAGCTGGAAGTGCGCTCCGAAAATCTGGCCCTCGAAGCCGCTCAGATCCTCAATTATCACAACAGCGCCGGCCGCTTGAACAATCTGCAAAGAGGCGCCCGCGAGTCTGTTTTTACAGCGCGCGAGATGGCTGAAAAATGCCAGGAGGAGCGCCTCTCCGAGCTCGCGCCACTGGCTGAACAGATACTGGCAGAAGCGAGAGAGAGCGCCCAGCTCGTCCAGGCGAACCGGAAAAAATTCGTACGCTTTCAAGACGACAAATTACAGGCTCTTCTCACGGCTAATCCACAAATCGACAGCTTGGAAATCGGCAGTCTCGGCTCGTCGAAACGATGCGGCCGTGAGCTGTCCAGCGTAAAAGTATCAAATGAAAACAGCGCGCTAAACGCTTACGACGAGCAGCAGGGATACATTCAAAAAGGCAAAGTACTCGACCTGTATAAAAGCACCATCAATTTGAAATTGCCGGCTCCAGACAACGATCTTGATTTTATTCTCAGTACGCTCCCGGCTGCGGTGAAAGGCACACCTGCCCCGCTGCGCCTTACAACATCGACACTAGAGCCCTATCTTAGCTTGCGCCTGCACGGTGTCGATACCGGCAATCATCTAAAGTGCAGCGCTCCGGCGGTGCACATTGAGATGAAGGCGACAAATCAGAAAGGTCTTTTCTTTTTCGGCCAGGACAATCAGGTCTCGACCGCAAGCGCTGGTACCGCCTGTGCAAATGGCGCCGAGCCGGAAGTTGAAAACAGAGATGACTAAAGGAGCAAGATTTAGAAGGTCAGCAGGATTCGCACGATTTGCAGGATTATCAAGATCCGCTCGCGGCAGCTATCAAATCAGCGAATTTGGCGTGGCGCTCTATTGCCTGGTCGCTCTCGTTTTGATACCACTGGCCAACCTCTCGGTCCTGCCTTTGCGCTGGTCTCTGGCAAAATCGCTGATTGGCTCGCAAGTGCACAGATATGCTCAAGCCGAGACGTTCAGTCAGGCGCTGAGAGAAGCGGCAAACGACGAGGCCGGTCAGAGCTTGCAAAAAATTGGCGGTATCAAGAACAAGACGCAAAAACTCGTCCTGGTAGTGGAATCAGCAAAATTGCAGGGCCAGAGAAAATATATTAACAAGCCCGGAACAGTTCCGGCGGACTGGCTACCCGAGGGCTCGAATGCTCCAGATGTCTACAGACTGGAGCTCAGTGCCGACTGCGAAATTGCACCCTTATTTTTGTTACCTCTCGCTGCAGTCAAAATCCCCGGCCTGACAGTGCCTCTGGCAGTACAATTTGAAGACAGCGCCGTCTTTGAAAATCGAGGACGCGACCCAAACAGCGGCGAGTATTATCTAAACGAATAAAAGTCGTCGAGCAGAAAATTACGGCGACTCGCCGGTATTTGCAGTTGGCGGCAAAGTGGCAATTTCCACGGCCCGACTCTCATCGGCATGACTGGCCCGCAAGAGAGAGTCTATAGAAACACCGGTAAAAGCGGCTAAAAAGGACAGGCCGAGATTGCCGGCGAACATGAGAGATAGGGCAGCCGGCAAATAACCGAGGAAGGTGATCACCGAAACCGCCACCATGCAGAGCCAGACCGGCAGGTGAGCAAAGGCTAAAAAGCGAGGCACAAAGCGCGTCAGCGAGAGACAGCGCACGATACAAAGACCGGCCATGCCATAAAGAAAAGCGGAGAGCATAAAAGTCTGGGTGATTGATTGATTGATAATGGTCCAGCCAATCTGCACCAGATCAGCGCCCAGATAAGTGCAGTTGAGCTGTCCCTGCATGGAAATATCGGCAAAGAGCACCATCATGCGACTGACTCCCTCTAGGTCGAGGACGCAGGCCAGAAGCGCCAGACAGACCGCCACACCGACAGTCGAGCGGAATTTCTCTTCGAGGATATCACGCATGGCCAGGATAAAGAGCAGGGTCGAAAAGCTCGAAGCCATGACGAGCAAGCACGACAAACGCCAGATATAAAGATGCTGCGGCACGAATTGCAAAAGACGCTGAGGCGAAAACTCGACAAAATTGCCTTCGCGAAAAGCGAAGACACAAATAAGAGTAGCGGCCGTATGCGCAATCGTCGTGACAAGGCAGCAGGTCTGGACAAAGCGGTGGCGGCGAGCCGGTGAAGGTGCTTTTGCCAGAGCGTGGACGTCGGGAGCGGCCTCAGCCATTTTTTTGCCTGCTAACTGACTGAGATTTTGTCAGATGATTTGCCATTTTCGGAAGCTTTCTTTTCGGCCAGCTTCTTTTCGTCCAGCTCGATTTTGGTCGCACCACCCAGATAAGGACTCAGTACTTTCGGGATACGCACGCTGCCGTCCGGTTCCTGGTAATTTTCCAAAATGGCGGCGAGAGTGCGTCCGATCGCCAGACCGGAGCCGTTGATCGTGTGCAAGAAACGGCGCGCACCATCGGCAGTGCGATATTTAAGATTGGCGCGACGAGCCTGGAAATCACCAAATACCGAGCAGGAGCTGATTTCACGATACTTGTTTTGAGCAGGGAACCAGACTTCCAGGTCATAGCATTTTTTGGCGCAGAAACCCATGTCGCCGGAGCAGAGCAAGACGCGGCGATAGGGCAGCTCAAGGGCCTCGAGGATAAGTTCGGCGTCGCGGGTCAGCTTTTCATGCTCTTCTTCGGAGGTTTCGGGAGTGCAAAATTTGACCAGCTCCACTTTGTTAAACTGATGCTGGCGGATATAGCCGCGGGTGTCTTTACCGGCACTGCCTGCTTCACGCCGGAAGTTAGGCGTATAAGCGCAGTGCAATATAGGCAGGTTTTCCTCGGGCAGGACTTCATCGCGGTAGAGGTTGGTTACCGGTACTTCGGCGGTGGGGATCAAATACAACTCTTCTTCTTCGACTTTGAAAAAATCGCCTTCGAACTTAGGCAGTTGGCCGGTACCGACCAGACAATCACGATTGACCAGGACCGGCGGGAAGACTTCCAGATAGCCGCGCCTGGCGTGGCTATCGAGCATAAAATTCATCAAGGCGCGCTCCATGCGAGCCCCCCAGTGCATCAATACAGTCAATCGCGACTTGGAAATTTTGACGCCTCGCTCGAAATCGAAAACGGCGAGCTCGGTGCCGAGCTCGTAGTGAGCTTTGGCATCTTTGATATCGGGGATGGTGCCCCACCTGTGGATTTCTTTATTACCTTCTTCGTCAGCACCATCGGGCACTGAAGCATCGGGCAGATTAGGAATGGAAAGAGCGAGATGATCGCGTTTTTCTTCAAGCTCCTTGGCCAGAGGTTGAACGACTTCCATACGCACTTTTATTTCTTTGGTTTCGGCACGCAGGGCTTCCATTTCCTCTTTAGAAGCCTTGCCCATTTTGAAAAGCTCAGAAATTTCGTTTTTGCGACGATTCAGCAGCTCGAGTTCAGATTGAGCTTCGCGCTGACGTACGTCGACGCTCTTCAGCTCTTCGATCGAAAAATCCCCATGACGCCTGGCGAGTTGAGCTTCTACAAAATCGGCATTTTCGCGAATCAATTTTAAGTCGAGCATTTGTTGAACTTCTTGGCGGGGATTTACGTTGATTGTGAGGATTATATCTGCGTGCAGAGGGGACTGTCATGACTATTGGACCTAATACTACGAACTTTAGACAATCGCTCGGCCGCATGGGCGAGCAGCTTGCCGAAAAGTCACTGCTGGAGCAGGGCTGGCAGGTGCTGGAGCGCAATTATCGAGTCCATCGCCGCGGCGAGCTCGACATCATCGCCAGGCCACCTGAAGGTGATGTCCTCGCCTTTATCGAAGTAAAAACGAGAGATATCAAGCCCTGGCAGTTAGACCTGGAGCATCCCGGCCAGGAGGCCGTCGATGCAAACAAGCAAAGGCGGCTTTTCCGTGCCGCGATGGCGTACCTGGCAGCACATCCGGGCGGAGGAGCGACGTTGCGCTTTGACCTGATCCTGGTCGATATCAGCTTGGACAGACAACATTTGCTAGAAGTGATTGCCCTGGACGATCTCGAGACGCTGGCAAGATACGCCCGGTTAAGTCATTTAGGCGGCATCTCCGGTATGTTCTGAGCAGGTGAAACGACAACCCTCGCCATCAGGAATCTGATATTTGCTGGCGATAACCAGCGATAACTTGCGATAAATTAATCTTGCCCCTTCCTAAGAGTGGAGCAGGAGCCAGTATCGTTTGATCACTGGCTATTGGACCGAGGTTAGGCAAATGTTTTACTGGCGCGACAAACGGTCTCAAAAAGACCAGGCCGACAAGCTGGAACATATCTACTCCAGCAAGGACGGCTTAAATCGCCGAGCCTTCGGCCTTTTCCCTCAGCCAAAAGACGATAAGCCCCTGCGCATCGACCTTAGCAATAACGTCAACTACCAGAAATTTCTAGTTGACCTGGAAGGGCAGGAAGAGACCACATGCGTACGCCTGGTTTCGCCAGGCCGCAAAGCACGAGCAGCCGTGCTCATCCTGCGCGGCCGAGTGCTCGGCTGCATCTTCGGTCGAGACGGCGAAGAGCAATTGCTCGGTCAGGACGGCTACGCCCGCATGAAGGAAGAAATGCTGCTCAGCGACATCATCGTCGACGCTTACAAAATCGACGACAAGACGGCGATCGCCGCTTCATCGATGTTTCACGGCGAGCTCTTCTGTGCGCCCTCGAAGATGACGCCGCGGGAGGTCTTCAACTTTTCGCTCCAGCACCTGCTCGACACAAAAATGCCCGGCACAATTTTGATCAACCAGAGTGACGCCACAAGAGCCGTCCTCTACACTTTCAAGGGCAAGATCCACGGCCTCTTTTGTTTCCAGGACGGCTGGCTCGAACCGACTCTCGAAGCAGCCGAGCAAGTCTTGCAAAATGCTCCGGGCTTTTCGGTGCAGGCAAGCAAACTGCTCTGCCCAAATATTTTTGAATTGAAGCAATTCACATTTTCGATGACCGGTCTGGGCGAAGGTATTGCTAATATCAATCAATACCAATCGCTGAGCCTGGATTACTCCGAGCTCGCCAACCTCGAGAAAAAGAACAAAGACAGCCTGGCCAGGGCACTCAATGAATCAAAAGAACAGCGAGACCAGGCCAAAGCTCCTCCCAAACCATGGAAACTCGGAATGGATAACTAGGCGGATATGCAATCAAAATCCTTGACAGTCAATCAGCGCGTCGAACCGGTGACGGCAGAGGTCAACGAAAAAAATCATCTCAGCATCGGTGCAATCGACGTGGTCGATCTGGCCGCAAAATTTGGCACCCCACTCTGGATAATTTGCGAAGAAACGGTCAGACAGGCGGCTCATGCCGTTCTCGACGGCTTAAAAGACTATCCGCTGGCGACGCCATCTTACGCCGGCAAAGCATTCCTCTGCCTGGCCATGGCCGCTCTCGTCAAAGATTTGGGCTTCGGCATCGACGTCGTCTCGGAAGGCGAGCTGCTCACCGCACTGCAGGCCGGCTTTGCTCCGGAAAAGATTTTTTTACACGGCAATAATAAGAGTGCAGTCGAGCTTAAGTTGGCCGTTGAGAAGAGCGGTGTCAAAATCGTCGTCGATAGCCTGAGCGAGCTGGAAGACATTATTGCCCTGGCAAAGGAAGCCGGCTCCCGCGTACCGGTGATGTTCCGCATCATTCCAGGCATCGAACTCGACACCCACGAACATATCAAAACCGGCCACGACACGAGTAAATTTGGTATTCCCCTGGAAGAGCTAAGTCAGCTCGTTAGGCTTGCTCTTGCAAATAATGAGCAGATCGAACTGCTCGGCCTGCACGCTCACATCGGCAGCCAGGCCATGGACATGGCGCCCTATCTCCAGTTTGTCGATGTCATGGCAGATCTCTACGCCAGCATCCAGCAAAAATTTGACTATATCCTGCCGGATCTCGACCTGGGTGGCGGGCTCGGCATCGCCTATACCAGCGAAGATCAACCCCTTTCACTGCGCGACTGGTCGCGGGCCTTGAGCGAAAGGGTGAAGAGCGCCTTTGCCGCTCGTTCTCTGCCCCTGCCGGTACTCTCCCTCGAGCCGGGGCGCTCGATCATCGGCACTGCCGGCGTCACCATTTATCAGGTGGGCCATGTCAAAGAATTGCAATCGGCGGCCAAAAATTATCTGCCCATCGACGGCGGCATGGCCGACAATCCCCGACCGATAACTTATCAGGCAAAATATACGGCGGTCGTGGCCAATCGCATGGTCGGCGAGCCCTCCCGCGAGAAAGCCTGGACAATTGTCGGCAGGTACTGTGAGTCAGGGGATATAATCGTAGAGGAAGTCGTGCTCGACGCTAAGCGTGGTGACCTGATTGCGGTCTACGCCACCGGTGCTTACAATTACAGTATGTCCTCCAACTACAATCGCACGGGTAGACCGGCCTGTGTCCTTGTAAAAGACGGTCAGGCCGAGGTTATTCTGGCGCGCGAGACGTGCACCGATCTGTTGAAGCAGGACAGAATGCCCAGTTGGCTTGCTCCAGTTATCTTACCCGGGTAGAAAGCAGGATTGAAAAGGGGGCGGGGGCCGAGATGTATAACATCGCCGACTTTCTAAACCAGATCAACTGGCTCACCTGGTTCAAAATGATCGTGCAGATTGTCATCATCTGCTACGTCCTGCTCTGGTTCTGGCGACGCATCGCCGGCACCCACGCCGAGCGCCTGGTCAAAGGCATACTCGTCTTGATCGCCATTGCACTGGCCTCCTGGGCTCTGCAATTGACCCTCATCGTTTCGATGCTGCAGCACATCATCCCGGCGGCAGCCCTGGCTCTGGTCATCGTTTTCCAGCCGGAAATAAGGCGGGGTCTCGGTTATCTGGGCCGTGTCCAGACTTTCAAATTTGACCTTTCCCTGTCGGACACCGAAAGCACAAAAATCCGCCTCGGTATCGAGCAGATTATCGCCGCGGTCAAAGAGCTATCGCGCAACCGTGTCGGCGCGCTTATCGTCATCGAGCCGCCTGAAGGCGAAAGAGACTACCTGAGCCCCGGCACCCCGGTCAATGCCGATCTTTCAAGCACATTGCTGCTCACCATCTTTTTTCCGAAATCACCGCTGCATGACGGCGCCGTCGTCATCCGCAAGGATCAAATCGTCGCCGCCGGAGTGATCCTGCCGATGACCGACAACCCTAAGTTGAGCTACAAGTATGGGACAAGACACCGGGCCGCGATCGGCCTGTCCGAGACCTATGACGGTCTTTGTATAGTCGTTTCGGAAGAAACCGGAGCGATTTCAGCGGCCAGTCGCGGCATGCTTGCCCGCTATACCCGCGCTGAAGATCTAGCCGATCCGATCCATTATCTCTATCATCAAAATCCGGCCAAAAGTCAGGCCAGTCCGCTCAATTCCTTCCTCTCGCTTTTTGGTCGCGGACAGATCGAGCCGGGCCCCGGAGACGATATGGCCAGAGACATGGCTAAAGACATTTCTAAAATCAGCGAAAAAAAGGCGGAGCCGTTTAAAACCCCGGAGCCGGAACAAGCATAAGAGAAAGAGAGAGATAAATAGCGACGACGGAATGCTGTCGAGGCAACGACCAAAATCATGTGTAGACATTGTATATACACAAAAAAGTGGCCAAGTCGACCGGTAGGCCGGCCATGCCGATGCCGAGCTAAAATCAGGCGCCGGCCAGCTCGTCTACAATACGCCTGGCCGCGTCCTGGCTCAACTTAGTCGAGCCGGCGGCAGTGATCGGACGGCCGACGACAATCATGTCGGCACCACCGGCAATGGCAGCAGCCGGTGTAACGATACGTGCTTGATCATCGGCCGAAGCCCAGCTCGGTCGTATACCGGGTGTGACGATGAGAAAATCCGGACCGCAGACCTTGCGGATAATCGCCGCTTCCTTCGCCGATGCCACCACACCGTCGAGACCGCTTTTCCTGGTTAGAGCGGCAAGCGATGCCACCATTTCCACCATGGGCAGCTCCACTTTCAAATCGGATTTGAGGGTTTCGGCCTTCATGCTGGTCAAAATAGTGACGGCGATCAAGGCCGGTTTTTCTTCGGCCTTGACCTTGCCATTTGCGAGCAGAGCGGCAAAAGCCTGGTCGCGAGCGGCGACCGCCGCTTCCATCATCGGGCCGCCTCCCTGAGCATGGAGATTAAAGAGCGAGACGACAGGACCCTTATTGACGACGGCCCGGCAGGCACCGGCGACGGTGTTGGGAATATCGTGAAATTTACCGTCGAAAAAGAGCTTGGCACCGGAGGCTTCGACGATTTCAAAGATCTCGTTACCGCAGGCCGTGAAAAGCTCGAGTCCAGCTTTGAACATGCCGACATGAGAAGCGAGCGCTTCAATCAAGACCTTCGCTTCGGCCAGAGTCGAAACATCAAGGGCGACTATCAAGCGCTCTTTTGGCGACAGCACGCGGCCGCCCCGAGGAGGCAGATCAATTTGAGCTGAGTGAGATTCGGCCTGGCTCATCGAATGTTTCTCCAATTGGCAATGTCTAAAGCGATGTCTAAAGCGATGTCTAAAGCGATGTCTAAAGCGATATCCGGCGGCGCCAGTGAGCTAAGTCCGGCTGTGAAAAAACGGTCCGGTAGCAAAACCGGACCGTCTCAAATGAAATGTCCAAAGATCGGTCCAGTAAATGGACTGCCAAGTCGATTAGGTAGCGACTTTGTCTTTATCCAATTTGTATCTCTTGACAAAGCGATCGACCCGACCTTCTGTGTCAACGATCTTTTGCTGACCGGTGTAGAAAGGGTGGCAATTGCTGCAAATTTCTACGCGGATTGCATTTTTTGTGGAACCAAGCTGTACGCTGTTGCCGCAAACGCAGGTGGCAACAACATCAAAGTACTTGGGATGAATCCCTTCTTTCATAACGGCACCCTGAAATATAGACAGTAACTAAGGAAAAGATATCATACCAAAAGAAATTTCCGGGTCCGAAATCTAAATCGTTTCGTAAGACTGTTACAAGACAGGCTTAGAGAATATTCAGTTTCGACGGAACTAAAAACTCGGGAGTCAGTGCGATCTGACTGCTCCAGACGCAGCGCTCTTGCCCTGTGTGACAGGAATGGCCGAGGGTGCTGGCGCAGTGGTACCGGGTGCGACAGCTGGGGCGCCGGTAAACGGCGGGGGAGCTGTAACCGAGGGCGTATCGGCAGTCGCACCGGCGACGCTGCTACCCGGTCCACTGATTGGCTGTTTGATTTCGAGACCGTCGCCGGTCTCCTCCAGTCTTTTACCTTCTACATTTAGAAATACCGATTTGCCTGGCACGACCGCCTCAGCGGTGCGCTTCAATTGCTCGAGACGAGCGTCGAAGCTATCCGGACCGGAGCCCTGAGCAAAACGGCGCGACAGATCGACAATAATCGCGCCGGTATTTTTGTCTTTTGCCACACCAATCAAGACTGTACCGGGAGGGATTTCGGACGATGCTCCTTCGCTTGCCAGCGCACCCTTCGGGCCGCCAAGCAATTCGTTCAGAGCAAAAGAGAGTGCCTCTTCTGGAGTGGTAAATGGTGCTTTATGCTCGCGGGTCTCGGAGACGAAGGCGAGCTTGTCGCCGTCCGGCTTGGTAAACCAGATCGTTGCCGCATTGACGCCGCTGATGGCAGCGCCGCCCGGCACACCACCTGTGGTGCTATCGCTACTGGTAGCACTGGCAGTTGTTGTCGCCGTCTCAGGAGTGAGGACCTGACCGGCTACCTGCTTTTTATCGCCTTTGCCGTCGAGCACGGCCCGCCCCTTGCAACTAGCAAGAGCGAAAGGCACCACCAGTAGTAGCAGGGCTACGACGGGGCTTGAATTTTTTGGACGAAACATTTAAGACGACCTTTCAAGATTAGCGAATCAAGTTTCCGGTACCGGCAAGCTGACTGGCGCTTGGTTGAAGTCTGGGCACGAGCAGGAGGCGGCCATTGCCTTCGACGTCACCCTGGCGGCCGGATACTTTGAGAGTATCGAGGCGGAAGGCATGGTCTCTTCTATCCATGCGAGCAAAGTCAACCACAGGGTTGAGGAGCTTGGCGGTGAAATCGGAAAATTTTGCCGGATCGACTATATCGGCGCTATCGACTTTCAGCTGTTCGAGCACGATTTGTGAGTCGCCGACCAGTTTAGGCCTGGCCGAAATCGTCACCGGCACGCCACTTTCGACGGTGCCGCCGCGCGTGACGAGAGTACCTTCCAGCTTGAGCAGATCATCCAAAATTTCAACTTTCGGACTGAGTACTTCCAGTTGTTGCTCACCAAGACCGGGCAGATCCAGCTTCAATCCATGCAATTTGGAAGCGACGCTGGGATTTTCGAGAGCCCGGGCGATTTGCTTCTGGCTGAGGCTGGCCCGCACCGAGAGCATGACGGCGCTCTTCAAACCGCGACTTTCACCGGCTTTTGGCTTGCGGTAGGCGTACCAGATCGGGCCGGCCGACTTTATCGAAACTGCACCCAGGCCGATTCCAGACAACTTTGGATCTTTGACTTCGATTGATACGGACTTGAGTTTGCCGGCCAGGAGGTCGGTAAAACTATAGGTCTTCAGATGTACTTTTACTTTGCCGCCAATCTTATGATGGACGACAAAACCGGCCGCCTGCGAGGCTAACGCCGCCCCCAGCCAGTTGACACCGCTATAGCGCTGCAAGCGCCTGGAAAATTTGCTGGACAGAGGAAAGGGATCGCCGCTGGTTAGTGGATTTATCGCCGGGGCCGCGGCCAGCGGATTGCTCAAAGGCGATTGACCTGGACCGGATTTTAGCGGTGCAGTCGTAGCGCTGCGATCGAGGGCGGCAATTTGCACTTTGCTGTCGGGCACACGGTAGCGAAGATCGGCTAGAGCCGGAGCAGCACACGTAGCATCGAGAATAGTGGCCAGACCGGCAGCGAGCAAAACAGCCAGACAAGCTGCGGAGCGCGCCGAATCAGAATATGCAAACGAAATCTTTGACGGCTTAAGCAAAACAACACCACAAAAAGTGATAGCCAACCCATCCCGGGACCTTGGCGGCAGAGTCTAGCAAATGCCGCCTCGATTACCAAGGGGAATTATCTAATTGACTTTATGTGAAGGTCAAAAAAGCCTGTTTAGCGCTCTTCGTCGCGGGACGGATTGTAGGGCGGCCTCTGCTGCTGTTGCTGCTGCGCCTGTCTGGCCTGGGCCTCGTCGCGCGAGGGGCTGTAAGGCGGACGGGCCGGCGGCGTCTGCGGCGATTGAATCTTGTCATTGAGCGCTTGCTTGAGCAATTCGTTTTGACGAAGCAAGGCTTTCAAATGCTCGTTGGCGATGGCCAGCTCGGCTTGCAATTCGGCCACGGTCTGCTCATGGCTGACACCGGTGACGGGATCGCGGCCGGGCATCTTGGGCAGCAAGACATAGCCTAGTTGCACCGCTTTCAAAGCGGCGGCGGTGCGGGTCGGCACCTTCAATTTGGCGAGGATACATTCGATATGCTTTTCGACGGTGCGCAGCTTCATATCAAGCTCTTCGGCGATTTCTTTGTTGCGCAGGTCGAGGCGGATCAAGACTTCAATCTCACGGTCGGTGAGATTGGAGTTTGGCATATTGGTCGTCGGCGTCTGCTTGACCAGTTGCGTGATCTTAGGATCGGTGTAAGGCAGAGCGCGGGTGACCTGCTCGATCGCTTCAAAAAGAGTGCGCGGACCGCTGCTCTTCAAGCAAAAACCGCGAGCACCGGCCCGGATCAGCTGGTTGTGATATTTGGTGGCGTGATAAGAATCGGTCAGTATCAGGACGTTCGAATTTGGCAATTCGGACGAGACGCGCCGACAAACTTCGACACCGTTGAGCACGTCGAGATCGACATCGAGAATGACAAAGTCCGGACGCAGGCGACGGATCATCTCGGTGGCAGCCATACCGTCGGCGGCCTCGCCGACAATCTCGACCACTTCCGAAACAACTCGCTTCAATCCGAAGCGAATCAACTCGTGACGCTCGCACAAAACGGTGCGCGGGCGAAATAGTGTGGGTCTTTGAGGCGGTAGTCCTGATTCCAAGAAAGTCTCCGGCATCTAAAATATCTCTTTGACCCACCCTCGCCCTTGGCTACCCCGGGAGTACAACGCAGGTACTGAGTCGGGAATTATTGTAACAGCGCATACGATTTGTGCCAGTACCGCATGTATATACCCTATATTCTACGAAATCTAATCGTTACTTCATCTTAGCGGTCAAGTGCCGCTTTTATGGCCGCTCTATCACTGTTCGCCGCTCTGAAAGAGAGCGCAAAATTTGCTCTGAAAAGTTTTGGTGAAATCGCAACACCCTCAATTTTCACCCGACTTTTGAACTCATATAGTTGAACTTAGCTGATATTCGAAAATTTCCCCCGGCCCGACCCGCCTTTATCGGACACTCCTGGAGAAAACTTTGAGCGGAGCCCGGAAAGTTAGCCCGAAAGTTGATAAAATGCTGATCAGGTCTGCCTTTCGATTCCGATTCGTTTGACCGGAGTGACGCTCTCGACGGAAGCGTTTGTCGCTCGGGATTTCAAAAAATGGGAGAAATCCCACCTCGATGCTAGACCAGCCCAGGCCAGAACGTTAAGCTAACCTCATAATAGTAATGATCACTTTTAAATTCCTGACATACACATAGACAAAAGAGTGAAGAAGGACCCGATTTCAATCAAGAATACAAGTGCGGCCGCCTCCACCCGATTGCTCGAGCAATCGGTCAAGCCAGTCACCGCCAGGCCGACTGCCGGTCGCTGCATCGTGGCCCTGGCAGTCTCTTCACTTTTTGCCGGGCAATCACTCTTTGCCGCTCACCCCGCCTTCGCCACCAAGCTCAATGCCAAACCCCTGCCGCACGCCGGTGCGGTAGCTGGAGCCTCAGGCACGAGCGGCGATAGCAATCAGTGGGGCCGCCCGAACAAAGACTTTTCCGGACAAAACGAACCAAGCGAAGCGATGCCGCCCTCGCGCTGGCAATCACGCAAACAGGACTACCGCGACGTCGAGAAACAGCAGAAGGCGGACGCCGAGGCCAGAGCAAAAGCCGCCCAGGATGCGGTGAAAAAGTCCAAAGAAGATCAGATCAATGCGATCAAACAATATCAGCAGATTTCAATCGACGCCAACAATAAGGGTGTAATGCTCGGAAAGCAGGGCCGCTGGCTCGACGCCATTGCCCAGCATGAACTCGCCTGCAAATACGATCCAGGCAATAAGAGTTTTAAGATCAATCTCTCCGCCGCTCGCGTGGCCTGGGGACAGAAGCTGCTGGCTCAAAAAGATTATGCCGCCGCCGCTAATTATTTCCGCAAAGCTCTCATGGCCATGCCGGATAACGGACTGGCCGGCAAACTCCTGGCCGAGTCCGTACAGCGCATGGGTCTAGATCCCAGCCTGGCCGACAACCGGCTCGGTATCGGCGATCAGCTGGCCGCCGCCGGCGATATCGAAGGGGCCAATATCGAATATCAACAAGCTATGCAGCTCGATCCCTCCGCCCGTACTTACACAAAAATGGGCGATATGTCCCTGCGTTATGGCGCAGCCGGTGCCGCTAATGCGATGAACTGGTATCGTCAGGCGATCGTCAAGGATCCCGAATATGGACCGGCTCACCGCCAGCTCGGCATGACGATGATCATGTCCAAAGACAACACCGGCGCCGCTTCCGAGCTCCGAAAAGCAGTCATCCTCGAACCCAAAGACGTCGCCGCCGGTCAGGCTCTGATCGAAATCTGGCGTCGTCAGGTCGCCGCCAATCCGCTCCTGGCCGAGAACCACCTCGGTCTGGCTACAGCCATGCAACTAACAGGCGATTACACAACCGCCGATAATGAGTATCGTCAAGTCGAGCAACTCGATCCGCGCAATGCCTCTCTGACACCTGGGCGCGACAGTCTGGCCCGGGCAATCAAACACACGGCCGCCGAAAAACATCACGCCGCCGCCGAGACATTTTTCAACCAGGGCTTGCCCCGAGACGCTCTAGCCGAAGAAGGTCAGGCGGTGATGATCGAGCCGCGCAACGATAAATATCAATTTCTCCTCGGCCAGTGCCTGGAATCAAATGGCGATATGCAGGGCGCCCGTCAGGCCTATCACACCTGCGTCTTGATTAATCCCAAAAATGACGAAGCCGCCCAGCATTTGCGCGAAATCGAAAAAATGGCCGCCAGCGGTGGTAGCGGTAGTAATGGTTCCGGCAATGGCGGACGCGCAGGCGCTCCGAGTGCGCCTGTCGGTCTCAGCCGTCCAGACTCCGGTCAACAGGGCGGACGGTTTGGTAACGCCCCCGGCAACCAGGGTGGTAGTCAGGCGGGTCAACAATATTCGCAAGTGGGTATAGGATCTGGAGCAGGCGCAAATGGACAGCCTGGTCAGGCAAGCCAGCTGGGGCGGGCGACCCCGGGCCAAGAAAGCGGCTATGGCGGAAATAATTCTCCCAGAAGGGACAAGAATATGTTCGAGGGAGCACCTCAAACAGGCAGCAATGGACAAAATAATGATTTTGGCGGCGGTTCTTTCCAGAATCGTCAGGCCTTGCCGCCAGCCCAGGTGCGCAATAATCAGGGCGGTCAGGTTGGTCAAGTCGGTCAAGTCGGTCAAGTCGGTCAGGCCAATTCTGGCGCTCAAAGCATCGACCCGCAGACTCAAGCTACTCTCACCGCCGCCGACAATATGGAATTGCAACACGACTTCCAGGGCGCAGCCAATTTGCTCAAGCAGTCACTCAGCACTAATTTGCAAAACCCGGAGATCCATCACCGCCTGGCAGTCAATCTGCTCAATCTCGGCCAGCTCGAAGAGGCAGTCTCGGAGTTTCGCATCGCCAGCGCCTTAAATCCTGGCAGCAAAACTTTCAGCGAAGACTATGCCCGTGCTTTGAAAATCCATAAAAAAGCGATTTCGGCAGAGTCTTCCGGTTCGTCCGGTTCATCTTCCATAGACTCCGGCAGCGCTCAGACCACCGGAGCGGTGGGGGATCTGAAATGAGTTTCTATTTCCAGGCTCCTGACCTGGCCGAATTTCCACGGCGTTCCTATCGTCGCTTTCTGGAAGAAGTGATCGGTAATCTTTTTACCGAGATTTCGCCTATCACCAGCGAGTTTTCCAATCGCTTCGAAATAACATTTATCGGCCCCGATGGCAAAGTACACTGGCGCTTCGAAGATTACGCTCCCGATTCGGGCTATCCGACATCGCCGGACCAGGCCAGACGCGCCAATATGACACATTCGCGCCGCATGCTCATGGAAGTCTGGCTGCGCGATACGCACACCGGCGAACTGCGCAAATCAACAGCATATATGGCCGACGTGCCGGTAATCACCGACCGCGGTACCTTCGTCATCAATGGCTCCGAGCGCGTCGTCCTGGGCCAACTGGTCCGCGCCCCCGGCATCTATTTCAGCAGCTCCGGCCCTGGTAGTTACAAAGCCCTGATGCTGGCCGAGATGGGCGCACCAATCGCCTTCGAGCTCGAGCTCGACTCGAGCGGCGGCAAAACCAGTCGGGCAAAATGCCGGATCAAATTGCCTAAACGCTCCTGGGTGGCAGCCACGACTGTGCTCACGGCGATGGGCGTGGACATAGCCGAAATCCAAAAAAGGATCGGATCGCTGCTCGAGCGCAACCGCATCGACTTCAAACAAATGACCCAGGCAGAGGCCCTGGCTATCATCGGTCGGAGCTGGAAACCGGACGGTGGTGGTGGCACATCCGGTGGCGCCGTCGCCCTCAAAGAATTGACCGACAAGAGACGTTACTCGATGGGCAATCTCGGCCGCAAGCGTGTCAACACCAAACTCGGCCTGGAATCAGATTCGCATCAGTTGACGCCTCAGGATCTGCTCGCCGCCATCGAATATCTACTTGGTCTGCCCCTCGACATGGGCACCATGGATAATATCGACAGTCTGGAAAATCGACATCTGCGCGGCGTCGGCGAAACACTGACCAGGGCTGTGCGTCCGGCTCTCGGACAGATGACCAGATCAATCCGCACGCGTCTCGAGCTCAATGAAGACGAAGAGATAGGCTCGCCTAACGACCTGCTCGACACCCGTCCTTTTTCCAATGCTCTTAATAAGTACTTCGTCGGCAATCCCCTCGTCCAGTATCTCGACCAGCAAAACCCGCTCTCCGAGCTCTCGCACCGGCGTAGAATCACTTCATTTGGACCGGGAGGCATCGATCCAAATGCCGCTCCCGTCGAAATGCGCGACATCCATCCTTCGCAAATCGGTCGCGTCTGCCTGGTCGAATCGCCCGAAGGCAAAAATTGCGGCATGGTTTCATACATGGCCACCTATTGCCGCATCGACGACGACGGCTTTATGACCGTGCCCTATCGCAAAGTGCAAAACGGCATCGTCACCGATGAAGTGCAATTTCTCGCACCGGCCGATGATAGACGCTACACGCTCGCCCCGCCCGATACGAGAGTGCACGAAAATAAGATAATCGGTCCGATGGTGGCAGCCAGACGCGGCGAAAACTTCTTCGAAGTAGCCCCCGAAGATGTGGACATGATAGGCATCGCCCCCCAGGGATTTATCTCGGTGGGATCGGGACTGATCCCCTTCCTCGAACACGACGACACAAGCCGCGCCCTCATGGGTGGTGGCATGATGCGCCAGACCTTGCCTCTAATCCGCCCCGAGCGTCCCCGGGTCGGTACCGGCATGGAGCGCATTGTGGCGCGCTCATCCGGACATTCTATCATCGCCAGACGAGCCGGCACCGTCACCAGTGTCACGGCCAATCGCATCGTTTTGAGCCAGGGCTCGGGCGAGTCGCGTTCATATAATTTGATCCGCTACGACCGCACCAACCAGAATACTATCCTGGACCAGCGTCCCTCGGTCAAAGTCGGCCAGCAGATAGAAGCCGGCCAGATCATCGCCGACGGACCGGCCAGCGACAACGGCGAGCTGGCGCTCGGACGCAACTTGCTTGTCGCCTTCGTCTGCTGGAACGGCTACAACTACGAAGACGCCATTGTCGTGCGCGAAGGGGTGATTAAAGAACACCGCTTGAGCCATATAGAAATCGAAAAACACACAGCATCGGTGCACCAGACCCTGCGCGGTCCGGAAATTTTGACCCCCGAATTGCCAAACGTGGCCGGCAAAGACCTCGAACACCTGGACGATCGCGGCATCGCCAAAGTAGGCAGCTACGTAAATCCAGGCGACATCCTCGTCTCCAAACTTTCCCCCAAAGAAGCCAAAGCGCTCTCCGCAGAAGAAGAGCTTCTGCAGGCAATCTTCGGCAAAGTCGCCGAAGAGATGGGCGATACCTCCCTGCGTGTACCGCACGGCTCGGGCGGCCGTGTTATCGATGTGCGCATCTTCACGCCGGAGACTACCCCCGAACTCAAAGCCGGCATCATCTGCGAGATCGAAGTCTTGATCGCTCGCCTTTGTCCTCTGGAAGTAGGCGATAAACTGGCCGGCCGGCACGGCAACAAGGGTATCGTCTCAATTGTCGTGCCCGACTGCGACATGCCCTATCTGCCCGACGGCACACCGGTCGATATCGTCTTAAACCCGCTCGGCGTCCCCAGTCGTATGAATGTCGGCCAGCTTTTCGACACCCAGCTCGGACTCTATTCGACCATTCTCAATCGCTACTACCGTATCCACCAGTTCGACGAATCGATTTCGCCCGATGCCTCCTATCGCCTGGTCACAGACGCCTTGAAAGAAGTGCGCAAGACTCCCGGTTATGAATGGATGGGTGAAGACGGCAAGGTCAAGTTGACCGACGGTCGCACCGGTGAAGCCTTCGACAGACCGGTCCTGGTGGGCCGCCAGTACATGCTCAAACTGAACCAGCTCGTCCTCCACAAAGTCAACGCCAGATCGGGCTTAGGCGGCCCCTACGCCGCCGTTACCCAGCAACCGGTCGGAGGTAAGGCCAATCATGGCGGCCAGCGCATGGGCGAAATGGAAGTCTGGGCCATCCAGGCTTACGGCGGCGCCCATGTCCTGCATGAGATGATGACAATCAAGGCCGACGATATACAGGGTAGGCACCAGTCTTACGCTGATATCGTCCAGGGCAATCCGATTTCTCCCGGCGGCCGCACCGCCGCCTTCGACGGACTCTGCTGCGAAATACGGGGACTGGGCATGGAAATGACCCTCGGTAAAGTCGTCGACAGCTTTGAGCCAATCGCCGATCGCTATTGCGCACCGAGTGCCGACACCCCAGCCTCTGCGGTTCCTACGAAAAGTCTGGAAGAGCAATATCAAGTTTCCAAGGTCGATCAACGGCAAGAAGATGATGGTACAAAAATCCTCGAAATCCCCGCCGGGGACTATGTACCGGTCACCAAGCCGGCGGCTTTGCCGGTCATAACTTCGATGACCAGCGGTAAGCACGGTGGGAAACCACGTATTGAAATGTCGCAAGAACCGTTGTTTGATGATATCGACCCGAGTGAAGCTGAAATGAATGGCGGCGTCCCACCCAAATTTATTTCTCCAGCCAACAGTGGCACACCATCGTTTGTTGATGCTTTCATAGAAAGTGAGATAGACGGGCTGAAAAAAGAAAATGGGCTTAACGACGAAATCGAACTGGATGCTGAATCTGAAACTGGAAATGGTCCCGTCCCGAATCGGGCCAATCAAATCAGACAAAATGGACAGAGCGGCCAAAACGGTGACCCGGGCAACAGGTCCAATGCGGATAAAAAGGGAGAAGCGGCAAAATCACTGGCCGATATGCTCAGCGAGCTAAGTACCGAAAAGTCCTTATCGAGCTTTGCCAGCCTCAGCCAGGAATTAGTCGGTCAAGCCTCGCGCGAGACCGGTCGGGAAGCTTCCAAAGACGGCTTGAAAGAAAGTCTCAAAGAGCACGGCAACACAGAACAAGCAACTGATGCCGCCGACACCCACCCACATATACACCCGCCCACCCACACACACGACGAGTCTAGTTAAGGAGCCAGGGAGCAGATGAGAGTGCAGACAGCTAGACAATATCTAAGCTCCACTGTGCTTCGCCGGGCCACCCTCGCCGCCCTGCTCTGCCTGACCGCCTATGTCTCAGCGGCCCCTGCTTTGCTGCCGGCTTTTGCCCAGGGCAGCACGCAGACGGACTACCAGCCGCCGACCGGCACTCCTTATATCAATCCGCTCTATCAACAGGGCACGCCCGACCCGCCTCCGATTGGCTCCGGCAGCACTCCGCCTCAAGTCACACCTGGGGATCCCGGTGCCGTCCCCAATGTACCGAGCGGCACCGCCGATCCGACGAACGGCTCCAATTTTCAAGTAACCGAAGGCCAGGACCGCACCATAGCTCGCATGTACATGACCGAGACCAATGGTCGTGGCCTGCGTTATGTCGGCACCATCCGCGGTGACCAACTGCCCGATGCGGCGCTGGCCACCATTCAAGGTATCCTTGGCGTCAATTTGATTGGCGGCAATCAGGACAGCATCGACGTCACCGTCACCTCGGGCCAGCTCGAGCAGATTCAAGATGCCCTTGCTCCTTATCCACAGACCTCGATGGTGAACGGCCGCAAAAAAATCATGGGAGACAATCCCAATGCCGCCTACCCCAAACCCGGTCGCGACAGCCTTTATGCCTTCGACGGCACACTGCCCACCGTGCAGATCTTCGCCCGTTATCTAGTCATCCTCGGTGTAGTGGCGGCGACCGTATTTATGTCGCTTGCCGCCTGGTCTATGGTGCAGGGCAATCAATATGCCGGCGCTAGAGTGATGGGATCGGCAGCCGGCCTGCTCATGCTCCTTGCCGCTTACACAATCTGGAAAATTGTCCAGATGAACACTTTTGGTGCCAATTCGAACAATCCGGCGATCAGTCAAAATCGTACGAATACCGCTCAGGTACCCGGTGCCTTCAGCGCCAGGCCAAATGTGCCGGTCACACCGAGCTACGCGCAGGTACCGGGCCCGGCCCGCGACGGCGTGCCCGTGCAGCCCCTGGGAGCCGCCGGACAATAAACTCTAAAAGTAATGAACTCCGCCGAGAAATCAAAAAGCCATGTCTGAGCCCGTATCAAAAGCAAATTCAAAAAATCGCCCGGCCTCACCGACCCTGCGCCTTGCCTGCCTGGCCCTTGTCCAAATGCTCGCCCAGACCTTTGCCGCTCTTTGCGCCCCGACGGATGTGCAAGCAGCCCCGGCAAATGAAGTATTCAGCGCCATGCCCCAGGGCGGTGGTGTGATGTCGGCGCCGAAGAATTTCACCCCCGCTCCGGCCAATGCCGTAGCCGCTCCCGGAGCCATGGATATGGCCGGTGGCTGGGGTGCCCAGACCGCCGAAACAAAATTGTTCGAAAAATTGGATAGCATCGTATTTTCCGGCTATCCAACTCCCAACGAAAAGATTATTCTGAGTAAGTCCTTCAATCAAGAAGCTGAAAGAGTCCAGCAATGGCAGATGACAGCGCAAACCGTAGCTCTCAAATATCGGCAGGCAGCCAAAGCTCTCCGCAATTTACCAGTACCGGCTAACTGGACCGAATTTGACCAATACAGGGAAGCAAGAGCCGACTGGTTTGACGACGCAGCTTTAGTTTATGAGGACATGATCAGGCCAAGGAGACCGGCCAAAACAATCGAAGAATTAAACGCTCAACTTGCCGCCGTGCAAGATCGAGCAAAAGTATTGGCTGATTCCAAACAGGCCAATCGCGAGATGGACCGTGATTTGAGACGTAAATATCACATCCATGCGCCCAAGCAGACCGACGCTCTGACCAAATACGTCACGGGCGGCCTGCAGAAATAACTTTCAAAAATTGAATTCAGGGATATTCCCATTAGACCTCGGTTTAATTCACTGATTCAAAACTCCCCTTCAAGATCCATTTTTTTCAAGCTCACCCAAAAAGCACCCCAAATGAGGAATATGTCAAAATGGCGATTCAACTAAATGACAGAGACCATCTCATCTTCAAACTGATAGATGAACATGAAGTCCTGCTCGAAAAGCATATTTCCTGGTTTATTGCCGGCGAAGAAAAACCTGTATTGATCAGAGATCGGCTACGCAAGCTGTTCTATCTCGATTATTTGCTCTGCCACAGACATGGCAGCAAGTTGCCCTGGTGGACGACACCAACCAAGCCGCTTGTCTATATGCTCTCACCGATGACGCGCGGTCTCTCCGGCTTCGAAGACAATCAAGAAGAGCTGCTCTCCAACGAATTTCAAAGACATCATCTGGAAGTAGCCAACCTGCGCATGCTCTATCTGGTCGCTCAAAAAGATCAGCAAATCTGCGATTTCACCTGGAAGACGATGAAAGCGGAGCGCATCACCGAAACCGGACTGGATGCCAAAGCGGTCTTCAACTGTGGCGGATCTGCGACAAAAGTCGGTCTGGTCAACAATCTACTTTCAGGCTGTGCTCAAGACAAGCTGGCCACTTTGACCAGTGCCCTTGGCTCTGAAAATATCGATTCTATTCTGCTCATCTCGAGAGATGACCAGGACCGCAGCGCTCTGCAAAAATCAATCATCGATTATGGCGGAGATCTCGCCACCCGTGCCTTTTTCGCCACTCACCAGGAGCTTTACCGTGACGGCATCGTCGGCACCAGATGGCAACTGGCCAATGGTCAATCGGCCGACCTCTTCAAGCCCGGTCAGGTTACTTTTATGCCAGGCTTCGGCGACAATCAGATTGCTGTCTAGCAGCCTGATTTGAGGGTCAAGAAAAAAGATTTTGGGGTCTTTTGATCTTGAAGAAAATTTGTGAGCCGGTGCCAGGGAAGCATCGGCTCTTCTTTTTGGAAAAAATTGTGCCTGTGACAGAGAAAGTGCGCTTATTGACGGTAAGCTATAAAGATACTAGGATAAAATATTAGTAGGATTTAACACATTCTCTAAAACTGGCTGGCGCTGGGGGTTGGACGGGCATGAAATTTTCACGTGGGGGCTACAGACAGTCACCTGGCAAAAAGCGGCCGAACCGCGCCGGTACTGCGCAAAATTTCGGGGCAAACAATAGGGTTGCGAGCTGGCGCAGGGAAAAAGAGCGGCCGGCCCGCGGCAACATGCTCGTTTTTATCACAGCCTGTACGGTAGGCCTTCTTGCTGCTCTGGCCTTTTTTGGCCTCGGTTATGTCCGTTTACTAGGCTCGAACAATGAACAAAAGACAGCCATCGAAGCGGCAGCCCTGGCCGCCGCTCGAGATCTGAGCTTGATTGCCGTCAATACAAATGCGGCCAACGTAAATAACGGCTCCTATGGGTGGATATCGCTTTCCGATTACGCTCCAAGCAAATCCAGCACCATCGCCGGCGACAATTGGGATACACCGGTACGCAGCATTAACACGATACTCGGCACTATCAGGCTGGACATGATAATCGCCGACCAAATAGGCGACGCTAACCTGAAAACTATAATTAAGGCGGATCTTGCAAAAGCACAGACTGCCCAGCAAATCCTTAATACCGCGCTGCAGAACGCCATACAGCCGGGCCAGGTGTCGCACGACATCAATGGTAATCCAATCAATGTTTATCTCGACGCCGAAAATGCCTACAAAGCCAATCAAATCCGTATGACTGGCTCATCAAACTATGTCACCGGCTCACTCAAGTTATCCCTCGGTTGCTTGCAAAACGGAGCTGCCACTAACATCCCCATACCTTCTTGCGGTCAGGCCACCGCCAAGATACCGGATGGGGCGATCCAGAACAACAATTACGTCTCATACGTCGATGCACCGCTGTTTGGCAGCAGCTTTATCTTTGCCGGTATCGGCACGAACGTTACTCTGGTGGACCCGAAAAATTGGGTAACGACCCCGCCCGGGGCAGGCCCGAGCACGCAATATTTAGCGTCGATCATCAAAGCTGAAGCTGACCAACATATGAACAGCGCTCAAGATGCTAACGGCTACACGATACACGCAGTAGCCTGTGCCCAACCGGCTAACGTTGCCGACCCAAGGCCGGCTCCCGGCGCGCTGTCTTTCAGCTTCCCGGATGGTATACCTCCGGAGATCACCAAACCAGGAGACATGCTCACCGATAGTGGCAATCGCGTCTTTAACGACAATAGCAGTCAGGCAGCCACCTCCTTCAGCTATTCAAGCGGGGGTGATTTCCCTTACACAAGCGGCAGTACGATCGCCGATTACGCTTCTTTCCCATATAGTGGTCTGACTCAAAACACCGGAAATGTCTTCCGCCAGGCCCTTTATGATTGGTGGAAGCGCGCCGGTACTAAGCTCAACGTGGCCTCGGCTGTGAGCATGATGACCAGCTCCACCAACACCTTCACCCAACCTAACCCAAACATGGTCACCTGGCGGACTCACGCCATTGTGGGTTCACCGATTATTTATACGCTGACCACATACCCTCCCCAGGGCATACCGATTGGCAGCATTCATATTTACAAGGTATCCCCTGCAACCGGACAAGTCACTTATCAGACAACCATCGTGTCGCCTATAAAGTATGCTGTAGCCGGCGAAAATCAGCTCTATTCAGAAAATATCGGGGCAATTTTCAGTAGCTCTGTCAGTGCGTTCAAGGTGAGCTGGACCCCCCCAACGCCAGGAGCGGCGCCGCAGGTTTACAAGTTTCTCAATACCTACGACTGCTATATAAGAGACCAAGTCTACCGACCGGCTGCCGGTGCTCATAGTGGAGAGCCGATGGATTACCCGCTAGTGGCCCAGGCTGAGCAGGGCAAGGCCGGTAACAAAACAATCCCTTGCACCAGCGGTCAAGGTCTTGAACTGGGATCACCGAACATTGGCTGCGATGGCGATCCTCCTCCAGTCCCTGACCCAGTCCCCGACCCAGGTAAGGGCAAACACAACGGTCTACCCCCAGCAATAGTCAAACAGTCAGACTTTGCTGAAGGTACCTATCCGCTCACTCCCGCCTACTACTATATTTACTCGACTGGCCCAGGCACCGTCAGACCGACCTACCAGACCAATGGTATGGCGACAGAGGTGCGCTTCAGGAGACAGGTGGCTCCAGTCAGTGGGGTCGCTGCAGGGTTCCAAACTGGTTACGTCGGCGAGAAGCTAGACGCGACACCGCCCCTACCCTGATGCAATCCCCGTCCAATATGCCGATTATTAGAAATACAGTCGGTCAGCGGACTTGCCAGGCTAAGCCGAGAAAACTTAAATACCACCGCTCGGAGCAGGGGTGCTTTTAGCTGACCACAATTAGTCCGTACAAATTGCTAAACTACACTGGCATTATGACTGCGGTAATTACTGTCGGAGGTGAGGCGAGTGCAAAGCAGAAAAATCAAAAGGGAATTTGGTTGTAATTTACTACTGGCATCTTCCATTGTCATCATTAGCCTAAGTACCTGTAATTCAGCCGCTCAGGCGGCTGTTTCAGCTAATGACATTGTAAGCGTCGTTGAAAAAGCGAAAATTCTCTCCAGCGGCACGCGTGTTGCCGCGGCGATAAACGGTTCAGAAGTTTATGTCTCAACCTACAAAAATGCACGGGCTACAGATAATGATTGCAAAATTGAGGCAGTTTTGGTGGCGAAGACGGCCATGGATTTAGCCCCAAATGAAATCAGCCGGGCCACCGTTTATTTTTATAGTACGGCCAATATCAACAAACGTAAATTTGTCACCGTCACCGCCGGCGATGTCAAAGCCTTTGGTTCCGGTCAACTTGGTCAAGAGCAACTGCTTTCATCGCTGACGGTCAAAGACGAAGAAGTGAGCGATCCCGCAGCTCGCATGAATACTTATTTGCAGCAGAGGGAGACTCTGCGCAATAGAAGGAAGTTTGACGCTCAGATGAATGGCACTACCATGATTGTGGTGGCTGACCTTGATCCTCTCACTACCGAGCGGGACATGAAATACGAGGCTTTCAAAATTGCCGAAAAAGCGCTCGAGGGTGGTAGCGGCGCCAAGTCTGTCCAGGTAAGCTTTACGGACCCGACAACTCGTGGAACCGTCCAACAAATCAGTTTTGATGATAGTCAAATTAAAGCAATAAATGCCAGCATTCAGAACGCTTTAAGCAATATTCAAATGGCTTCGGTGACAAGCAAAGTCGATGTCCAATCTCTGACTGCAATAGACGGTGACGAGCAGGAAAATCGCAATAAGATACTCACCATGATCAAAAACTTGGACAAGCAAGGTGTTGGAGTCACCCCGTTCTTGATCCAATTTTATGCAATCGAGAAATTGGCCCAGACAGATAACAATCCGCAATTGCGTCCCGCTGTGACGGGGCTACTCTCTGCTCTGACCGAGCAAGAATCTCGCTCAAAAAACGCCAAGGATTTTAAACCCGTTGGTAATGCTGCACCGAAAAAAGAAGCAGTCGAAGAAACAGCCAACGAAGAAAACCTTAGCTCCGGTAAGAAAACTCGCACCAGCCGCTGGGCAGGCGGAACATCAGCGATGACTGATGGAGAAATTTTGAAAGATCCAGACAAAGCGATTGAAACCCAGGCTAACACCATGGGTGGTGTGCAAAAAGCCGAACAAAATCAAAAATTTGCTCTTTGCATCCTGCATGCTTCTGAGGTTCTGAGCGCAAATAACCGCACGGCTGATGCGCAGCGCATCATGAAACGCTATGCGGATTTAAAGGCAAAAAACCATTGGTAAAACAAAGGCCCTGAGCGAAAGTTTATTTAATCACTTTGATCGGAATGTCTGAAATCGTCTTGTAGGCCGATTTGGCCAACTCTGAGCGACTTTTTTTTAAGTCGCCTGTGTAGCGATGGCAATACTCATCATATTTTTCCGAGGCCTGACCACAGACATCTGCGACAGCCTCCTGATAAGCAGCTGCAATGATTTTTTCAGGTTGGCTCAAAGCTACGGCCCTTGCTTCATCGAGATTTTTACCCATGCCTTCGTAGGTTTTGCCGACAATAAGCAGACCGGCTTCCCGAGCAGCCCGGTAGGCATTACGGTAGACCAAAGAGCAGATGAGCACATGACCGTCTTCATGCTCTTTCAGCTCGGGACGTGCCTTGGCAGGCAAGTAGACGCTTATCGGCAAAGAGAGCTTTATGGTCACACCTTTAACCTTAAGCCCAACCGTAGCGCCACCTGATGTATCGTCGCTGTGGACTGTTTCAGTTTCAAATATGGTACGGCATGAATATAGCCACTCCGTATAGGCTTCAACGTCTTGCCAAATTGATTGCTTACCGGGTCCAAGGAAAGGCGGATGTTCGGTTTTTTTCTCTGTGACAACCGGAGGTTGCAAGTCAATATGAACCGTTTGATGTTCGATAGCAGAACTATCTACCGCAGGCTTGCTTATACAGGCACCGAGCAAAAAAGGCATAAAACCTATGAAAAGAAAGATGCAAGTAGCAGCTTTAGTCTTCCTCACGCCCAGCCTCACTAGGGATAACATTCCCTTTTTTCGCACCAGCAGTAGCGGCACTAACTTGCTTACTTTCCAGAGTAACTTTGCGTGACATATCGGAGCTGATCGAAAGTTGTCTGATCACCTTCGGTCCGTAGCTGCCGGCATCGGGCGGAGAAAATTTGAAAGTGTAAACGCCGGCAGGCAAGGTCAAGCGACAATGCCCTTCTTCGTTTGTCATCACATAGCCATAAGGAAGAGGCATGGCGGAGCTGGCCAGAGGCGGCTTGTCGTCCATCTCCTGACCATAGGGATGATAAAAGACCTGACAGCGCGGCACGCACTGACCACGATCACCTACTACCTCAAAGCTCAACTGAGACCAGCCGTGCCAGGTAACATCGAGCAAGACTGGCTCGACCCCGACGCGGATATGTTTTGCATTGGCAAAATCTCGGTGAATCACCAGCCAGTAATTGCCGGGCGATAAGAATATGCCGAACTTACCCTCACCGTCGGTAATACCACTGGCCAGTACGGTCGAATTGGCATCCGGAGCATCGGGAACATCTGCAGCGCCGGCAGCAAGCGCCGCATCTGAAACAACACGAAGATGTGACCGCCGAGGCTTCGAAACAACTTCGGTTTTTGGCTCTGAGCTTCCATCCTCGGGCTGATCGCCGCTATCGCTGACTTCGAGAGCCTCGATTGCTTCGGCAAAAATCTGTACACGCACCCCTGGTCTGACCAGCATTGCGTCATCACAAATGCGTCCGAGCAGGGCCGTTCCCTCGATCAATTCGACATCGAGCTGGGTATTTCCACCAACTACGATCGCCCTGGTCCAGGGCGCAAGTGAACTGTATTCGTGGCCATCGATGATGATGGCCGGAGCATCTTTTGGATGGGCAGCGGCAATAATTTTGTAAGTGCCACCTGGTAAAGACAGGGCGAAGCGACCATCGCCGTCGGTGCGAGCGATATATTCAGCTTTAGTACCTGTAGCCTGCACGCGAATAAGGGCCTGCGAGAGCGGTTGATCACTGAAACGCACCCTCCCTTTGAGGCGATAGCCTTCCTGCATAGTGAAGCGACGACGCAGCGCCACTTCCGGACTGCCGGCTACTTCGACCTCGCACTCTTTCAGAGCGAAGTGTGTAGAGCCCGCCGCCGGCTCGATGGCAATATCGTAAGCACCTTCTTGCAGGGCAAGGTCGAAGCGACCGGCACTGTCGGTAACGGCGCCGACGTGCATATTGAGCTCGGCGAACAGAACATTTTGACTGGACGGAGACGGGCTGATCCTGGCCTGAGCCCCTTCGATCGGATTGCCGGAATGATCAACGACCTCCCCTTCGAAAGTGACGAAGGACGGCAGACCGAGTGTCAAATCGCAATCACTGCCGACATTAAAAATTGGGCTATCGGTGGAGACAAAGCGCGGCGACCGAGAAGCAAAATAATATTTGCCGCGCGGGATGATCAGCGAAAAAGCACCGGTCTCGTCAACCGGGGAAATAGCCTTATACGACGTAGGCTCTATGCCCAGGGCGATCACCTCGCAGGTGGTGAAAAGCTCGGAACGATTACCTTCGAAGCCATAACCGGTGGCGAGCTGTCCTTTGACGATGCAACCGGTCGAAAGCGAAATGTTTAAGCTCGTATTCGTCGTCACCTTAACTTCAGGTACGCTTTGAGCTAAAAATCTGGTCTTGCCATCCGGAACGACTTCAAGGCGATATACTCCCGGTTTGACCGAAAAGGAAAATTCTCCGCGCGCTCCGGTTTTCATCGATGCGACAGCTTCATCGCCCCCCGCTTCGAAACTGCCGCGGTAGAGGTCATAGAGAAAAACCTCGACCTGAGCGAGCGACAGGCCCTGATGGCGGACATTGCCTGAGAGATTGAAAGTATGATCGATAAATGCCATAGCTAATTTCATCCCCCTCGGCTGAAAATCGGACGACTCGACAGTCAGAATTTTAGCCTAGATTTAGGACAATGCGGCCTTTGCTTCGCGAACAGTGGCAAATGAACCGGTGACGACAGCCATCGGTGCAATCGCAGCGCTACCCGCCGAGCGGCCCGGAGCAAGGTCAGCAGCGTGACCGGGAGTGCTGCCTGAAGCATTGCCTGACGCGATCAAGTCGCGGGCATGGTCGCCGGCCGCAGCGATATTTTCAAAGTGCCTGGCCTGGACTTGCAGCTTCAAGCATATCGCTTCTATATCTTCGAATTGATGGAAGGGGCGCTCACCTAACAGGCGGGGATTGAGCAGGTAATCACCGGGACGCAAAAGCTGAGCTAACAAAGATTCCAGATCTTTGTTTTCAAAGCAGGCGAAAATAAAAACAAAATTGATTGCGCCAAACATTTCCTCGAGAGAAAGCCGAAGGGCTCTGGCTCCGGCCGGATTGTGCGCACCGTCGAGAATCTGCCCGGCGGCAGCGATCATTTCGTAGCGGCCGGGCCAGTAGGCCTGGGCTAAGCCGCGGCGCAGACTCTGGACAAATTCAGAAGAAGAAGAAGAAGAAGAAGAAGAAGAAGAAGAAGAAGAAGAAGAAAATCGCTCGCCGAAGCGGTCGCTGACACAAATGGCAATCGCTGCCGTCAGGGCATTCAGCCGCTGGTAAGCACCACTGAGAGCGAGGTCGTCCGGTAAAAATATTTCCTCCTTGAGAAAGGCCACTCGTCTTAAAAGTTCCGCTTCAAATTTTGAAGAGGCGTTTTCCACACTCAGTTCAAACTCTCGAAACAAGGCCGGAGAATATGCGCCGCCTGGCGTCTTCAAAACAACAGTTGGACTATCTTCCTGCTCTGCTCGGGCGCGCAAAACATCAAGGGCGGCGCCACCGGCCGCGGTGACGAGCGGAGCACCTTTAATGATACCGGCTTTTTCGGCGGCGATTTTTTCGACAGTGTCGCCCAGTAGATGCATGTGGTCGAGATCGATATTGGTGATTGTCGAAACAACGATGTTCGCAAGGGCGTTAGTAGCGTCAAAACGGCCTCCCAGGCCAACTTCAAAAACAGCGTAATCGCATTTTTCCTCGCTAAAATATTGCACGGCCATGGCCGCCAAAAATTCGAACCAGGTGAGCGGTCCCAGTTGCGGATGTCTTTCGGCAAAGGCGCAGGATTGGCTATACACAGTCGAGGCGAGGGCGGCAAAGCGCTCGTCGCCTACATCTCGACCATCAATGACCAGCCTCTCGTTAAACTTGCTCAAATGCGGTCCGGTAAATTTGCCGACTTTTAAACCGCATGCTGTAAGCATCGAGGCGATAAAGGTCGTAACCGAGCCTTTACCGTTGGTGCCACCAACGTGCCAGCAGGGCAATTTGTTTTGTGGATCGCCGAGCTCCTCGAAATAGAGCTTAATGCGAGCCATCGTCGGGCGCTCTAAAGTTGGTGTCAGCGACTTTATGTAGTCAAGACTTTCCTGATAATTCATAAGATCTGCGGTAAGGTAACGTGTTTCAGGGGACAGAGTCAAATCAGGAGAAGCGTGGTGCTTTTTACTCGTAAAGATATGGTCGAGAGCAAAAGATTATGGGAAGGCGGCATCATCAAGCTGCGCGTCGATAGCCTGAAAAGCCCCGGCGGTGAAGAGACAATCCGTGAAGTGGTCGAGCATAACGGCGGCGTGGTGATCGCCTCGGAGACCGCCGAAGGCAAAGTGCTCCTGGTCCGGCAATATCGATATGCACTCGATATCGAGATTCTGGAACTGCCCGCCGGACGCATCGAAGCGGGTGAGAACCCTTTTCCGGCCGCTCAGCGCGAACTTACGGAGGAGACTGGCTATGCCGCCAAAACCTGGAAGGAACTGTCGCGGATGTATTCGGCACCGGGTTTTTGCGATGAAGTGCTCTATCTCTACCACGCCACCGACCTGAGTTTCCAAGGCAAAAACCTCGACTTTGACGAAGAGACCGACGTCGTTGAAGTCTCGCTCGATGAAGCCTGGCTAATGATTGCCGACGGACGCATCCGCGATGCCAAGACCATCGCCGGAATAGGCATCCTGGCCTCCTTGCGAAAATAAAACTAAATTTCGTTGCGAGGCCGGATCAATTGGCGTGACGGCTTTTGACAGGTGCTACAATTTGCCCCAGTGTCACTTTTTATTGAGTAGAGGTTGGTAATGGCCGACAGCAGCATCACCCAGAAATCCGGATCGTCCTTCCCCGTGGCCGCGATGATCGTCATCGCCCTGGTCGCCGCAGTAGTGGCCGGCGCGTCCTTCGAAGTGATTAAATACTGGCCTTTGCCGGTTTCGGTAGCGCCTTATTTCGGTTTCAAAATCGGTGCCTTCTGGGGTCTGGCAGTTGGTGCCGTCTCCGGTCTTGTACTCGGCTATTGCACCGATGACAGTCACTTCACCGATGCTCCGACCAATCAAACCTAAAAAGACCATCTGACAAATCAATTTTTGCCTTCAAAAAAGGGTCGACCAGCGGTCGGCCCTTTTTTTTTGCGATTTAAGTGGCAAAACTATTTGGCGGCGAGCACTTTCTCATAATTTTCCGCATCAAATCCTACCAGCAGAGTTTTACCCTTCTTAATCATCGGAGCTCTCAAATTGCCCGTGGGACCGAGCATGACGGCGAGCAAATCGGCCTCGGATGGCTTATCCTTGCGCATATCGAAATGCACGCGTTTGGTCCCTTTGGTCGCATAAATCTGCTCGACAGAGCCGGCAAGATCAAGTGCTTCAGCGCTTCCCAGCGTTTTTTTGCTGGTCAGGACGACCTCTTTTGCTGCGACGTTATGGGCTTGCAAAAAGTCTTCCGCTCTTTTGCAAGTCGTGCAACCATTGCGGTGATAACGCCAATCGACAGTAAGATCAGACATCAAAAAGAAACCTCCCGTATATTATCGGCCAGTACTAGAGCTTAATATAGTGGGTATGAACCATGTGTGAATCGAGGGAAACTTAGCGACAGCCGTGCCAGAATTACCAAATCAGAATTTTAAAATGCCCGCCACCGAAGCTCGAAGCTACCTCGAGCAGGCTTCAGCATTGAGTAAACTCGGTCAGTATCAGCAGGCGATTCCCCTTTACGAGAGTGCTCTGGCGACCTTGGAGCGCATTTATGGCGGCGACCAACCGGAATTGGCCGAATGCCTGCAAGAACTGGGAGACGCTTACGAAGCCGCTTATCGTCTCAGTGACGCTCTGCGCATTCACACCCGCCTGCTCCGCCTCGGCGAGCGAGTACTGGGCAAATCAAACCCCAATATCGTCGCCATGCTCTTCAAGCTCGCCCAGCTCAACGAAATGCTCGGCCGCCCCTATGACGCCCTCGACTTCTGCAGCCAGGCCATGACTGCAGCCAGAATGAGCTTGCCCCAGGACGATCCGCTAAGCCAGCAAATCACGAACAGCCACCACTATCTGACCACCCTCGCCGAAGCCCAGTCTCAAGCCGAAGAAGAAGCCAGACTGGCCGCCGAAAAGGCCAACATGGTGCCAGACTGGCAGGCGGAAATGCCACTCGCTAAAATCGCCGATCCAAGTGAAGCCACGGCGCGGATAAAATCGCACATCGTCACCGAGTCTCATCAAAGTAGTTACCTGGACCCACGCAGTCTGCCTGCGGCGGGCTCGCCCGAAGCAGCAGCCTATCAAAACGGCGCCGGTCAAATGCGCGATTTCGCCAGACAGATGCTGGCAGACATCTCCCCTCAGCAGCCACCACAAATAGTGCCGCCAATGCCTGCGGCGGAGCAGACCGGTCAAAAGGCAGTTCCCATTCCGGAACAACCTCCGGTGCGCGATATTAACTCGGGCGATACCTATTCGAGCGAAAGTCTCGACAGCGTTCTCAGTGATGTTTTCGACCCCAAGCCGGAACAAGCGATAGCACCACAAGTAGTATCATCACTGCCTCCGGCGCGGGCACCGCATTCAGGGGCGATCCCACTCAACCGCACCATGTTAGAAATACCGCGCATGAAGCCCACCGGTCAGATCGATATGCCCAGCGAGATGCCCGACCGTATCCAGAGTCGCATTCAGCAAATCCAGCAAAAAATCCAAGAAAGTAATCAGGCCGTCATACCGCCTCAGATCGTCGAACATCTCCCTGTTACTCCGCCGGCAATGCTTACCCCGGCCATGCTGACGCCACCGACGCCGCCGCCATTGCCCGCCACTCCGTCAATGCCGATGCCACCGACGCCTGCCTCACACGTGGACAGTAGCGAACGCTACAAGTTTATCGAAGCCGGCTTTAACGCCGCTCAAAATCTCAATCAAAATTTCAACCAGCAACATGACTCTTTCGAACAACCACATCCAGGTAATATCGGGCCACTGCCTACAGTGAGCGCCGCGTACAGCGCACCTCCAAGCCCGCCCTTCAACCAAAATTTTGATAGCGGCCGCAGCGGCACCTATACTATGGATGATCTCGATTCGCTGCGCACAGGAAGGCTGCAAACTGCAGACGGCGCCTTCGATGAGGGCGAACCTAAACAAGATATGCGAGGCGCCAGACCGGCCCGCATCGGCGAAGCCGAGAGCAAACGCATTATGCTCTATAAGCTGGCTAAAAATTACGCCGTGCCGGCGATAGTAATGCTTTCCACGATCACCCTGACGCTTTTTGTCTTATTTGGTAAACCAGCCCCCGAAAATAATCAAGACAAGGGAGCCGCAGCCACGGGCCAGGGACAAACGACCGGTGCAACGACAGGAGCGAGCAGCGACGCCGCCCAGGGAGCACGCTTCGGCCTCTGGCGCAGTGCCGACGACAGTCGCGAAGTGCGTCTGACGAGCAGCACCAATGCCCTGCTCGTCACCGGCAATAGTGCTCTATCCATACCCTATGCATCGATTACCAATAACTGGGGCGACTTGCTGACGGCGATGTTCAGCTCGGTTTTCGAGAAGCAAATCTGGACCGAGAAGCGCGATTCCGGCTTGAAGACGCAGGACGACATCGTCTATTACGATCCACAGGGCGCCGAATTTAAAGTGATCGAAAAAATGCGGCGGGTGGCCGCGGTGGCCCAGGCCTATTTTATGAAAAATGGCGAATATCCCAAGACTGTCCAGCCGGCGATGGTGACTGATTTTTCCTTCATCAATCCCATGAACGGCAAAGGTTCTGCCGTGGAAATCGAGCCATTGCTAGCGCATTCTATTGATGGCGCCGACGCGAAAGCCACGCTTGAATCGGGTCTGCTCGTATCGGACGAAGTCGCCAACCTACCCTTGACTGTGCGCTGCTATGCAGCCGTCTATAGCGATTCCGAAGACCGCATGCAAGGAGTACGATCGACCTTTTTCTTCGTGCGCGGCACCGACCGCAACGGTCTCTGGCTGGCCTCCGGCCAGGCCGGTCGCTGCTATGTAGTCTCGGCGGCCGATACGGTCGTGAGTTTACCGGCCGGAAGCGCTCCGGCGGCCAAAGGCATACGTTTAAAGGGCAAAGCGCGAAGCCCGATCGGCAAGACAAACAAAGTGGAAGGGGCGGCCGCACCGGTCGCGGTGACACGGCAGATCGATGCCGCGTCGCGGACGGCACTGCGAGCGGTGCAAATAGAGACACCCGAGAAGAATACCAAACTCTGGCTGATCACAAACCCGGCCTGGCCGATGCTGCTCACCCACCACGCTCTGCCGCTCCTGCTTCTGCTCTTTGCCGCCCTTGCCCTGACCAAAGGCAAAATGGTCAGCAATGAGCTCGAACGATTGCCGGCAGCCGACCGTGGGTTGAACATACCGATGATCGCAGCCGCCCTCATCTTTGGACTGGCGGTGCTTGTGATCATGGCTCAGTTTGTGCTCTTTGCTTAAAAGTGGCAAAAAGGCAATTACAAAAAAACACAATTTAGAGAAGATATTCAGCCAGGAAATAACTGGCCACGCCAAAGGCGACCGAGACATTGAGAGACTCTTTGCGACCGCGCATATTCAGGTGGCAGATCTGATCAGCCATCGCGACACCTTCATGCGATAAGCCACCGACCTCGTTTCCGACGATCAGCGCCAGCGGCAACTGCAATTTTTCCGCTTTCAAACTTTCATAGAGACCAGTCGATCCATCACACTTTTCCAGGGCGACTATCTGATAGCCTTTCTTTTTAAGGGGCATCACTGCTGCCGGCAGAAATATCTGGTAGCCAAATGGCATCCAGGTCTCGGCCCCCAGAGAGACTTTGGCGATTTCGTTGCGCGGTGGTACACCGGTCATGCCACAGAGATAAAGTCTGGAAAACCCGGCCGCGTCCGCGGTCCGGAAGATCGCTCCGACATTGTGCAGACTGCGGATATTGTCCAGTACGACGACGAGGGGCTCTTTGAGCGGGTCCGGGTCGGGCTCTTGATTTTGCCTGGCCAGAGCTTCCAGATCGAGCGGATGCTGCGAGTCGAGCATCGGCCGATGCAACTTATGGCGAATCTGAGCGGAGAGCAGCTTCTGCACGGCCGAAACGGAGCGCGGCGAAAACTTCTTGCCGCAGGCAGGACAGTCTTGCGCCACGACCGGGCCGGTGTCACTTGGCTGGGGCGCTCTATATTCGGAAACTATCCCACAGTCAGGATAGGGACACTGGCAATTGTATGGTTCGTCCAATCAGGCTACGCCTTTTGCTTGGCTTCGATGCCGCTGGCAAATTGTTCCATCTGTGCGGCAATCGAATCGCGGCTGGTCTTGCGCAGCAGATGAGCGTAATTGCGCAGGAGATTGATCAAAGCCGGATGATTATTGCCAAGGGTTTTGTTTTTGATGTCCAGAGATTTGCGGTAGTGGCCGTCGGCCTCGTCGTAGCGCATCTGAGCGTGGCAAACGAGGGCCAGGTGATAAAGGGCCTTGCCGATTTCCAGATGTCCTTCGGGAAAAGTTTTGCGGCGCAAAGTGAGAGTTTTTTCAAAGCTGGTCATAGCGTCCTTGTAAAAGCCACGCTTGAAATAGACCGTGCCGAGATTATTCAAGACAGTAGCCACATCTTCGTGGTCAGCGCCTTGATGGTTTTCGCGAATCTCCAGGGCCCGCTTGTAAAGGGATTCGGCTGCGGGAAAGTTACCGCGGAGATACTCGCACTGGGCCATACCTTCCAGAGTAGCGACTGTCCGACCGTCCCCCTTGGAAAATTGTTCCGCCGCTTCCAGGGCAGCCTGCCAATCTCTGAGGGCAGTTTCGTTGTCGCCGTCTTCCATCGCCCGGACGGCAGAATCGCGCAAATCGGACCAGATCTTGGACATTAATAATCAACCTTCTAAGGACTCTTACTCAAATTATGTGCCCGCTCGGAAGCAAAGCTATAAACCTCGCGCCGTATAAAAGACACAGGTTTGCGAATTTTAAGTCGGCCGGGTCTGATAAATAATGGCGCGTTGCCTTAAACAAGCGATACACTTAGGAGCTTTGATTTTTGCCCTGGAGGGGATTTTATGACGCTGGCCAAGCAAGCCGATAAAAGCAAGACCGAAAAGGCTCAGGACGACAGCCCGAATGCGGCCGCCGAGCAGGCCAAGCCTGTGCGCAAAGAAATCATCAAAAAATTTCCTGTCAGTTGCAATCTCACCAACTACGAAGACACCTATGCCACCTTTTCCTGGGAAGACGCCAAAAAAGAAATTTCCTACTTCGCCGACGGCAAAGTAAACGCTGCTTACAACGCCATCGACCGTCATTTGAACAACGGCCGACGCAATAAGGTCGCCCTCTACAGCGTCGATGCCAAAGGCACCCTGCAAAAGTTTACTTTCCAGGAAATGTATGAAGAGGTCAATCGGCTCGGCAACGCTCTCAAGTCGCTGGGCATCAAAAAAGGCGACCGCGTCTTTGTCTTCCTCACCCGCGTCCCTGAACTCTACATCGCCACCATCGCCATCGCCAAGATCGGAGCAATCGCCGGCCCCCTGTTCAGTGCCTTCGGTCCGGACGCCCTCAGAGACAGATTGCTCGATGCTCAGGGCAAAATCGTGATCACCAATCTGCCGCTCAAAGACAAAATCGACGGCATCAAACATGATCTGCCCGACCTGGAGCACATCATCGTCGTCGGCGGCGATCCCAAAAACGACAGCAAGCACACCAGAGGCACTGGCGAAAAGCACAAGAAAGGCTATGTAAGCGAACTCGACTACGCCACCTTGATGGCCGAACAATCGACTCAGCTCAAGTGCGAACCAATGGATCCCGAAGATCCGCTCTACCTGCTCTATACCTCAGGCACCACCGGTAAACCCAAAGGTGTGGTGCACGTGCATGCCGACATCCTCGGACAGCACATGACGAGCAAATGGGTACTGGATCTGCGCGATGACGACATCTACTGGTGCACAGCCGATCCCGGCTGGGTAACCGGCACCGTATATGGTATCTTCGGTCCCTGGTCGAACGGTGCATCCTGCGTCACTTACGAGGGACGTTTCGACGCGGCGAGCTGGTACGCGCTCATCGACAGATTAAAAATAACCGTCTGGTACACCGCGCCGACAGCCCTGCGCATGCTGATGAAAGCCGGTGATGACCTGGTCTATGAAGCTGACCTAGGCTCGCTGCGCCACATCCTCTCGGTCGGCGAACCGCTCAATCCGGAAGTGGTGCGCTGGGGTATGAAAGTATTTGGTCTGCCCATCCACGACAACTGGTGGCAGACTGAAACGGGCATGCAACTGATCGCCAATCTACCTTGCAATCCGATCAAACCAGGATCGATGGGCAAGCCTCTGCCCGGCGTCTACGCTGCCATCGTCGACGATAGCGGCAAAGAACTGGAAGCAGGCGAACTCGGTCGCCTCGTCGTCCGTCCAGGCTGGCCCTCGATGCTGCGTACAATCTGGCGCAATCAGCCCAAATTCGATGAATATTTCAAAATCCCCGGCTGGTATTTCAGCGGCGACAATGCCTGGAAAGATGAGGACGGATACTTCATTTTTGTCGGACGCGCCGATGATGTTATCAACACATCCGGCCACCGCGTTGGACCTTTTGAAGTAGAATCGGCCCTGGTCGAGCACAAAGCGATAGCAGAAGCCGGCGTCATCGGCAAACCAGACAAAGAACGCGGCGAGATCATCAAAGCCTTTGTCGTCCTCGCTGACGGTTATACAGATTCGGAAGAGTTGATGGTTGAAATCCGTGAGCACACGAAAAAGCAGCTTGCCGCCCACGCCTATCCCCGCGAAATAGAAGTGAAAGACAGTCTGCCCAAGACTCGCTCCGGCAAAATCATGCGCCGCTTGCTCAAGGCCTGGGAGCTTGGTTTGCCTACCGGCGACACCTCGGCCCTGGAAGAGGACTGATCGACAGCGCGCTCTGCATTGATTTGCTTGCGGGTTGATATATACGCCACATATTTACCGCATACTCATCACACCTTCGACAAATAAAAAGAAGGGGCGCAAATATTTTGTTTGCGCCCTTCTCATCAATATGGGGCTGTTCTAAGGTCAAGGTTAGCGAAGCGCTCTTCTATCTCGGTGCCGATCAAGCTAAACTAGATCAATCACCAAAAACTTGAACTTTTTGCATGACCCGCCCGTTTAGTAAGGCATCATGATCGCTGACACTTCATATCAAGACCACAATATCGAGCGTCTACCGCCCCAGTCTCTGGAAGCGGAGCAGGCTGTGCTGGGCGCCCTTCTAGTCAGTGGCGACGGCGTCTCGCGCATCGTCGATGTGCTCGAGCCTGAATACTTTTACCGAAAAGCGCATCAGATCGTCTACGCCACGATGATCGATCTCTATGACGCCAACGAACCAATCGACATCGTTACCGTCTCCCAATCGCTGAAAGACGAGGGCAAGCTCGAGCTGGTCGGTGGCCGTCAGTACATCACCGATCTTTCGACATCGGTGGCCACCACGGCCAACCTGGAATTTTACGCCAAGCTCGTCCAGGAAAAAGCGCTGATGCGCAGCTTGATCCGCGCCGGCACGGAAATCGTCGGCAACTGCTATGAAGAAACCGACGCTGATGTCGCCCTCGATAAAGCCGAGCACCTAATCTTCACGTTGGCGCAAAAGCGCAACATGCAGGCTCTCACTCACATCAAGCATATAGTCGAAACATCCTTCCAGATGATCGAAGCGCGTTACGAAAATCGTGACGCACTTTCGGGCGTGCCGTCAGGATTTTATGACCTGGATGCGATGACCTCCGGCTTCCAGAAAAACGATCTGGTGATTATCGCCGCCCGTCCGTCAATGGGCAAAACGGCCTTCGTACTCAACGTCGCCCAGGCCGCCGCCGTCGAAAACAATGTGCCGGTAGCAATCTTCTCTCTGGAAATGTCGAAGGAATCACTCGTCCAACGTATGCTTTGCGCCGAAGCGAAAATCGATTCTAACCGTTTGCGCACTGGCCATCTGCACACCAATGACTGGACGCATCTGGCCATGGCCATGGGCAGACTTGGCGAAGCGCCGGTCTTCATCGATGACTCGGCGATGATGAACGTGCTGGAAATTCGCGCCAAATGCCGCCGGCTTAAATCCGAGGCCAAGGGTCTCGGCATGATCATCATCGACTATATCCAGCTTCTTCAGGGTCGTAAAGGCGGTACCGATAACCGCGTGCAAGAAGTATCCGAAATTTCGCGCGGTCTGAAAACTCTTGCCCGTGAGCTGGAATGCCCCGTAATCGCACTTTCGCAGCTCTCCCGCGCCGTTGAAGCAAGACAGAACAAAAGACCGATGCTCTCGGACTTGAGAGAATCGGGCAGCATTGAGCAGGACGCCGACCTCGTTATGTTCATTTACCGCGACGAATATTACAATCCGGAAACGGACAAACGCGGCGAAGCAGAAATCATCATCGCCAAACAAAGAAATGGCCCGGTCGGTACGGTCGACCTGCTCTATCAGGGCAGTATCACACGCTTCCTCAACAAGGTCGCCAACCAATATCCGCCGGAATAGCCAGTATCACCAGCCTTCCAACTGCGACGCTTTGATCCGTTTCTCCGACTTGTCGAGCGCGTCCAGCCTGCGTTGCAAACGCTGCTTTGGCAAATTACCGGCTTTCTGCAAAGCCCTTTTAAATCTATAGTGGCGCACCTCGGTCGAGGCCGTGTCATAGAGCGAGTAGGTCTGACCTGTCGATTGCACGATGCGACCGGCCAGATTCAACCGGTTGGCGACCAGCTTGCTATGACGTGCGCTCTCACTTAATCGGCGAGAGATTTGATAATAAGCAATCGTATTCATCAGTGAGCGCGTCACTCCGCTGAGACCGATAAGGGGACCGGAGATCGCCTGCTGATCAGCAATTCGCCTCAACCTCAGCACAGTTTCCACTTCTCGATCGAGGGGCCCATCGAGAGCGGCAGATTCCCGGATAAGGAAGGCAAGTTCTTTTTCTTCACCGACGGCTTCGACACCGCCGGCAGTTTTTGCCTCAGGAGTATAATCGTATTCGGCCAGGACTGAGTCGATGTTTTGCGGTCGTCCAAGCGGAAATATTTTATCCAGATGCTTTCTTTGCCTGGCGGCAATCAGTCTGCCGGCTTCGTGCTTGAAGAGTGGGTTGAACACGACGATGCCGTTGGCGACCAGATTGAGGATAGCAGCATTACCACCCGTACCGCTCACCCTGAAGCCCTTAAGGACGAGACAGGAAGCGGACATTTGCAAATAGCCCTGGGCAGAGTCCAGAGCATAAAAAGTATTTTCAGACCATTCTTGAGAGCGCGAACTGACACTCCAATTTTTAAATTCAAAAATTAGTTGATTGCGCAGATGCTCGAGCAATCGTCCCTGCAAGGAATAAAGCCTGTCCTCATCGCCAAAGGGCACTTTAGCCATGAGTTGCTTGCGCTTATCGAGCAGGTCGGCGATAGTGTGATCGATTGCTTGCACTTCAGCCACAGACCTTGATGGCGAATAGCCTCGCCTGTTTGCAATGACGGTCTGCCGCAAGTTTTGCAGTAGCTCGACGGCAGAGCTTGTGCCGGTAATTGCCTGACCGGTAAGAGCGCATGTCACAGCCGAGCGTTGCGCCGACTCGGAAATGCGCGCCAGATTACTGAAACCGCGCGCACGTTCACCGATATCGATGACGGTATTGGTAAAATTCAGTGCTGTACCGGCTTCGCGCTGCATGGGGTAAAGCCATTCCTGGCTGAAATTTTTCTGGTTGACGCCGCCGTGATAGTGCAGGTTGAAGCGCGCCAGTTCAATTACATGCAACATGATTTTCTGGTCGAGGGCAGCGATCTTATCTTTGATTTCAGATTCGGAAGGGACAGATGGCTCGGCCGTGCTCTCTTGCAAGGCCAGAGCAGGCATTTCCAGGGCGACTAGCAAGACAAGCGAAAGCAAGCCGCCTCGACAAAAATCGAGAAAGGCCAACCACCGGTCGTTTGCCATCAGCTAATTTACCGGCACAAA
>JAGXAB010000145.1 GCA_018971775.1 Cyanobacteria bacterium REEB67
CATAGTAGCTCGGAGCGCTGCCGGCAACAGAGCTTAAATTAATGGTCTGAGCGTTAGTGAGCAAGGGGATAGCAGACTGGCCAAGACCAGCACCACCGGTAGTAACTGTTAAAGCTGGCGTAGCAATCAACAAACTCGAATTATATATCTGTGACGGCACTTGCGCCTGCTGATATATCGCTCCGGTGGATGCGAGGGCGACGGAGCTTGTACCAACAATGGTGCCGGCGAGGACAAGATTGGAAGGGGAGTCGACCGTGACTGAAGCACCGATGACATCGCCAAGGCCCTGCACTGAGACCGTTCCCGCGACGATTGTGATATTGGCAGCACCGCTAGTCAGCGGCACATCTCCTCCAGACGAAAAATTAGATTGCGGAGAAAGACCGCCGCCGCCCTGATGCGGACCGAGCAAGCCGCCCGACGCATATCGCGTCAAGCTACCAAGTTGCCCGCCAATTGTAGGGGAAGCGTTGCCGCCAGATAGTATAGGTCCATAGCCATTGCCACCAGCTGAGGCCGTACCGGCAAAAGATTTGCCGCCGCTCCCGCCAGCCGAACCTCCGGTATAACCGCCGCCACCACCGGACAGACCAATTTGAGCACCGCCGCCACCAAAATAACCAGCTCCACCAGCGGCACCTTGCGTGGTGGATGCAGCGCCGCCACCGCCTCCACCATAACTTCCACCGCCACCACCAACGCCACCAACGTCCGGACCTTCCCCGGCACCACCCTGCGCAGCATAGACACTTCCGCCCGATGTAAGTGCCACGCTCGAGCCATTGAGTGAAATGGCGGCCGCATTGCCGCCCGTGCCACCAGCTACAACAGTACCGCTAGAAAACGAACCGCCGCCACCTCCACCCGAGCTATTGATTTGCCCGGAAATCGTCAGGCTGCCAGCTGCGTTTATGGTGATTGCGGCTCCGTTACCTCCAGCGCCTCCGGCCAGACTTGTCGGTCCACCGCCGGCGCCACCACCACCAAAAGCCAATAGGTTGCCTGTACTAACGTTGTTTCCGGAGACGGTAATAGCGCCTGCGCTTGCACCGGCAGAACCGGCCGCGACATTTTGTTGACCGGTCGGAGCTGAGACAAGATCACCATGAACCGTAATATCAGCAGTGGAAATTGCCGTACCAGCCTTAAAAACATTAGCTCCGACGGCGGACCCATCTGCCTGGAACGTTATCGAAGTGCCACTGGCCAGAGCGGGCGCGGCGTTATACAGGCCTATGCTACCGCCAACACCGCCGGCAGACCCACCACTAGTGTAAATGGCCCCGGTGCTGACAGCCGTACCAGCTGTGGCATGGTCACTGATGACCAGGACATTGCCACCACTGCCGGTATTGCTCGCCCCGGTGACAGCAGTCGTGATGGCGCTCTCAGGCCCAACAAGAACTTGACCACCGGTACCTTGCCCTTGAAAGGCGACTAAGCTAACATTGCCGCCGTCGCCAGTCGCGCTACTGGTGTCAATTACGGTCGATGCCTTACTTCCGGTTAGATCTACGTTGCCACCGGTGGTACTACCGGCCAGATCGACCGTAACCGCAGACGTACTATTGCCGTTGTAATTGCCGCTGGTATTACCACTCACCTTAACAGCATTTGGTGCTCCGCCGGCGATGATATCAGCGCCGGCGACGAGCGTGACATTATGCCCGGCGTCAACGATTTGACCCTTGGGGTCGGCAAAAATATTTCCAGTGGCGATGATCGATACATCTTCACCAAAAGTGTTTGCGCCTTTAATCGTGATATCACCGTTATTGGAAAACGTCGGATCACCGGAGACGTTATTGGTACCCAAAACCAAATTTGCCGTCGACGCCTGCAGATGGTCGGCGGCGGCGGCGGTATTGAGGACGCCTGTAATTTGGCCGACGCTACCATTAATTGTGCCGCAACCACTATATAAATTGAGATTTTGCGCGAGGTAATTGCCGCCGGACAGGTTAATGTTGCCACTGCCCTGATAACCCGAGTCGCGTAAGTTAATATTGCCATTTGTGGCCTGAAAACTTCCTCCCGCCGCACTGATATTGATCCTAGACGCGGCGTCTGCGGAGCTTATATTGATGCTACCAGAGCTGGAAGCGATCAAACTGGAGTTAAGAAGGGTGCCATTACCGAGGATAAGATTTAAATTGCCACCACTAATAATAGTGCCGGCGTTAGATATATCAAGGGAGCTGGATAGTTTGAGTTGCGAACTAGCCGATCCGGAAGAGATCAGTCCACCGGCTTCGTTGATGATATCTTTAGCAAAAAGCGAGATAAAATTTCCCTGACCATGGTTAGTGACACCAAATATAGTGCCATAGTTAAGAAGATCGCCATCAATGGATAGACCGCCAATTTTAGAGGCATAGTCCAGTGCCTTAACTCCAGCAGGAATGACGACCTCGGTCAAATGAGTCGAAGCCACCGAATTAAAATTAAAAGTACCACCATCAGCCGCGCCTGAACTGCTTAGCACCAGACTCTGATTTTGCCCGGACAATACCTGGCGAATGGCCACGTATTCGGCGGGGGTGACGAAATTGCCGGCTTTAAAAGTTGTCGATTTGCCGCCTATATCGATAGTGACACTCGTTTTGGCGCCAAGAAGCTGAGTGCCGAGCAGGACGGACGCACTGACAGCGGTCAAATCTAAATTGATTGCCTGTGCGCTGAGAGTCTGGGCCAAGCTCGAGGAACCGAGCGTATGGAAAGGCCGAACAGCTGACGGCTGGAGGACGTGCTGCCCTGAGACATGCGATGAGAGATTTTGCGAAAAGGCTGAGAAGGGGGAAAGCGAGTTTGGCAAATGTTGGCTTGAAACAGCACCTGTAACTACCGAGCCCGGGTAAGCCGCAAGACTTGCTCGCACATGCGGGACTGGTTGGACCGAATGCACCAGAGGAAGATTGCTCGCCGTCGGAAGGTTAGTCCAATTATTGGCTAAAACCGGAGAAGACGTACCCAAAACCATTGAGCAAGCGGCCAGAGCCTTAGTTTTCGGCGAAGAAATAAGCCGGCCATAAGTCGATTTTGCCATTATTGCAGTGTTTCCTAAATTTATAGGAGCTTTTCGAGAAAAGCCCCCGCGAACCCTTATAGGCTCCATATTACACCAACAGGCAAGGAAGAGAACAAGCTCAACAATGAGAGCTTAACGGCTAAGCGGAGCGATACAATAAATAGTCGCTTGCAGGAAACTCCAGAGCAATGACCAATCAATCGGCTGAAAATCCAGGCGGCCTAGAGGCGCCAGCTCAGAGCAGCAATTTTTCCCACAACAGTCAGGTCTCCCAGGCTGTCCAAAAATCGCGCCCACTAATCATCGCGGCGGTCATGGCCTCGATGTTTATGGTCGCCATCGAAGCGACCATAGTTTCCACCGCTATGCCGCAGATTGTTTCGCAGTTGGGCGGCCTCGACCTCTACAGTTGGGTTTTCTCGTCCTTTCTTCTGACCCAAACAGCCATGACTGTGGTTTTTGGCAAGCTTGCCGATCTAAAAGGTCGCAAGCCGATCATGTTGCTTGGTATAGCAATCTTTCTCATCGGCTCTATTGGAGCCGGTTTTGCCTGGTCGCTGCCTTCGATGATCGCGTTTAGACTGATACAAGGAGCCGGTGCCGGCGCCGTCCAACCAGTGGCACTGACGATTGTGGCCGACCTTTATCCGGCCCACGAAAGAGGCAAAGTGCAGGGTTATCTCGCTAGTGTGTGGGCGATTTCAGCCGTTATCGGACCACTCGTCGGCGGCCTGATCATGCGCGAATTGCCCTGGTCATGGGTATTTTGGATAAATATCCCGGTGGGCATCGCGGCGGCACTCGGTTTTATGGCCTTTTTAAAAGAAGATGTGCAATTAAAAAAACGATCTGTTGATATAGCCGGCGCCTGTCTTTTTACGATCGCCGTGGCGGCGTTGCTGACAGTCCTGACCGAAATCGGCACAGCCTATCAACATATGGTCACAGCCGCCGCTTTCATTTTTGCTCTGGCGACGACACTTTTTATCCTGGTCGAACGCAAAGCCGCCGACCCGATGATATCTTTTGAGCTCTGGAGCCATAAACCGGTAGCGGTGGCAAACGGTGCTAGTATGCTGGCTAGCATGGCGCTTATGGGACTAACGACATTTTTACCGATGTATGTGCAGGGTGTACTCAAGCAGTCACCGGTAATTGCCGGCCTGGCGCTGACGATGATGCTAGTCGGATGGCCCTCTGGGGCAACTCTAGCCTCGCGTTGGTTTCCCCGCTTTGGCCTGAGACGCATAATGATCTCAGGCAGCGCGCTGATACCATGCGGTGCGATTCTATTTATCTTTTTAACACCGGCAAGCTCTCCTTACATGGCTGGCCTAGGCTCTCTGATAATGGGCTTCGGCATGGGCTTGCTCAGCGTCAGCTCGCTCATATTAATACAGGAAATAGTCGACTGGACTCAGCGCGGCAGCGTCACGTCGTCCAATTTATTCGCCAGAAATCTGGGCAGCATGCTTGGCGCCACTATATTTGGTGCCGTACTCAACTACGGCTTGATACACTCAAAAGGCATACCGCCGATCACATCCGATCAATTGCGACACCTGCTCGAGGTGCATGGCGCGACTTCAAAAAGTTTGGTGGCGACTAACAATGAAGCGCTTGCCACTGTTTTACAGAACTCACTACATAACACCTTTGTCCTGATGTTTGCAATTTCTCTAGTGATTGTCTGTTTGACCTCTATGGTGCCCGACGTAAAAATCAAAAAGGCTCATAATCTGATCGAAGATTTGCCAGTGATGGAATAGTGTATCCGTCCGGTCGCTTGAAAAAGAGTCGGCTTCGCATTGCTGCAAAAGTTTCTCGAAATAAAGGCGATTCGCCCCGCCACCAAACGCAACTGCCATTTCGCGGTCAACCGGCAGGCCGACGGCGCCGATATATTTTCCACAATCTGGACAGTCCTGGTTTGACTTTCGAAGTCTGAATACAGGATTCGTTGAGATGAAACAGCCCCTACCTCTCTTGAGATGAAGTGAGCCGAAGTGAGCCGGGCAAATACACGGCAAGCCGCTACCTCTAAGCTGGGCAGAGAAGCCGGACTCCATTCCTGGTTCTTTTATTCCACACGCGGATCTCAGCGTTCCCGGCCCGGATTAACAAACGTTAATCCGGGCATCACATAGCCATCACATAAAACCGAGAGTCCGTAATACCTGAATCTGTAATGGTTACGGGGTTTATCTTTGTTATTTGCGGGGTATGCAAGATGCACTGCCATCACATAAGTACCGCTTCAGGCAACTGGTTCTGCGAAAATTGAGTGTCGCTGAATCAAGATAACGGAGTAGGAGTCCGACACCCAATTATGTCCAGTGGCGACCAGATGCAGATACTACTCAAAGAACTGCTGGCGCAGTCTCATGAATGCGAGTGGCTTGAGTTCAAGGAAAAAAATACCGACAAACAAGAGACCTGTTTTCCGCTCATAATAGAATGGCTGGCTACAACAAGGAGATAAATATGAATGATAAGGCGGATTTGCTCAAGCGGATTACCGTCGAGCCAGGTAAATGCGGTGGCCGCCCTTGCGTGCGTGGCACTCGTATGCGTGTGGTTGATGTCCTTCAGCTATTAAGTTCGGGCGCCGAGCATGCTGAAATCATCCGGGACTATCCATCGCTCGATACAGACGATATTTTGGCCTGCCTTGAATACGCCGCACGGCAAACAGATCATGATGTGCTCCAATCAGCGTGAAATATCTCATTGATAATCAACTTCCAGTTGGCCTTGTTGGGCATCTCAAAGGGCATGGCATAGACGCCGTCCATGTTTCCCAACTCGGCCTCGACTGCGCCAGCGACCAGGAAATTTGGGACTACGCCAAAATCAATAATTGTGTGATCGTGAGTAAAGACGAGGACTTCTTTCATTTGTCCGGAACCTCTGAAGACGGTCCACAACTGGTCTGGGTGAGGCTCGGCAATTGCCGCAATTTCGTTCCTTTTGCGGCTTTCGATTACGTACTTTCAGCTCTTCTTCAGGCAATTGACAAAGGGTCTAAAGTCGTTGAGATCCGTTGATTACCTCAATGAAGAGAGTTCTGAAAATGGTTGCTCAGCGAAGAGGGCTTCTCAATTTGAAAAAAAGCAGGGCAGCGATCCCCTCTGTGACTTAAGTGTGTCCGTTCGGCGGGTGCGACGTGAAAGGGGGTCTAATGAATGGAAGACATCTTCCCCGGGACATACCACTCCCGGTCCTGACGTAATCGAGTCACTGACTCGACCCGCGGTGGCAGTAAGTAATGAAACCGCCGTAAGCAGGGTACGAAAGGCCTGACGCTGGCAGCCTAAGCCGGCCGAAGGCCGAGAGGAAAATCAGACGGATTAACGCAAGTGAATCACATTCAATCTCGTAATCGGACGAATGGTGCAATAAGGCTGAGTCACCATAGCCAAAATGGCGTGCAGGTAGGCGCTCAATCTCGCCGGTTGAACGCGTGGTATCAGCAACCCTGCCGGGATAGGGGTGGAATCCTCGCTGATTATTTGTCATTAGATCTCAACACGGTAAACCTCATGGACTCTCAATCGAGTAGGCCAACCGCAAGGAAGGTACAAAGTCCAGGAGGCAAAGGAGGCTGGAGAAAGCAAATGCATCTCTGTAATGGAGATGATAAGCGCAAGCCGCATCGAAAGATGGCCTACTTCCAGCTGGTCTCCATCGGAATTAACTCGTAAAGGAACCGAACCTTGGCAGAAGATAGAGTCCTTAAAGACATCGGCACCAAGGAACTGAAAGACTGGCACGACATTAATTGGCGTGCCTCTCGAAAGCGTGTTAAGAACCTGAGACGGCGTATATTCCGAGCAACTCAGAACAAACAGTGGAATCAGGTTACATCCGGCAATATCGTGGTGTGTGCTTGGTAAAACCTCAGAAGGCCAAGGTTTTAGGATTGCTACAGAGGATTCGCCAATGGTTGAGAAATCACCCTGCAGTAACTTCCGCTGAAGTAATTCAATACCTTAACCCTCTCCTCACTGGCTGGACCTCCTATTATCGCCACGCTGTTAGCAAGCAAGTCTTCGATTACATAAAGCATCAACTCTGGATGGCAATCTGGAAGTGGTGCTTGCGTCGACATCCCCAAAAACCGTACCACTGGATAATGGACAAGTATTTCGTGCGCCATAAAGGTCAAGATTGGAGGTTTCATGCCGACATTACGACCGATTGCGGCGAACGACTTAGGGAATACCTGGTTAATCCCAGCGACACCCAAATCCAACGCCACGTAAAAGTGCGCGCAGCTGCTTGTGCTGATGACCCAGCGTTACATGATTATTGGGAGCAGCGCTCTAATCGAAAACACCGTGTTGCTCACAGCGGGAGAATGACTGCCTCGCACGTCCGTGATTTGCTGGAGGCTTGAGCCGCTTGCGGAGAAATTCGCACGAGCGGTTCTGAGGGGAGCTCAGGGGTGGTGACACCCCGAGCTTACCCGACCTTGAGTTTCTCGGAAATTTCCTGACCTTTTTTGCCTTTAACCGCCACCAGTGTTAGTGGCAGAATTATTTAGCCCTTGGCGGCGAGTGGCTGATAGAGTACTTTATGCTCAAAAATTCAATTCTGAAAAGGCCTATTAGATGGGCGTTTTCGAAACTGAATCAGGCAAAAGAGAATTTTGGGGCAATATGACAAGCCGGCATTTCAGCATTTTCCTTGTTTTTCTTCCAGTTATGTGGAAGAAGAGGATCTATATCAGCTTTGGGGTTGTCGGTCAGTATTTGAAGAACGTCTTTCAGATAATTTGCAGAGTTTACGCCGTGGCGTTTGCAAGTTGATATGAGTGAAAGGAGTATTGCGTAGTTTTTTCCAGCGTCATCACTACCAAGAAAATTCCAGTTTTACGCCCGACGGCGACGCGCTTCATTTCTTGTTCTGCAAGATTATTGTCTATGCGAATATCACCATCGAGCAAATAATTGTTGAGTTCTGCCCAGTTGTTCAGGTTGTAGTGTACGGCTTTACCGAATGAACTTTGCGGCAGTGCCACCAGCGATTGTTCGTCCAGCCATTGTTTCATCTTTTCAAGGATTGGGACAGCTTCTTGCTCGCGCATCTTTCGTGTTTCCTCAGCCGAAAGCTCCAGAGCACGAGCGGTGCGCTCGATCTCAAAGAGATCTGCAAACATTTTTAGAACCTCTTCGCAAGCCGCTTTATTGTTAGGTAAAGCTTTTATTGCACGCATCGTGACTGCAGGCCGGCTTTGTAGGCATTCTTGTTCTCACATTGGCTTTCTGCAGGCAGTCCTTTTACATTGAAATCTTGCAGTACAAATTCTTTTTCAAACTGCTGTACCGTCCTGCCTGCACGCTTACACACGAAGTCAACCCAGGCAAATACAGTATTCCTTGCCGGGCAGAAACCATCCTTGCTTTGACTGACAGCTGCAACTTTTGTCTCTTTCGGTTTAGCAGCTTTCTGCAAATCTTCTTCAGCTTCGTCTACAAATATAGATAGATCGGCGCATACATCGCGGTACGACGTTTCTTCTTTCTCCTTGCCACCGTACAATTCAATACCTTGGCAAATGAGCTTCCCTGTGAACCGCCGGTAGGGCGCAAGAAAGCTGTAAGGCCGTGAAACTATCAGTCTGGCTATATCATCGCTATTATTGGTCAAAATCTGGAGCGTAAATGGAGTAAGATGTTCGCACCGGAATCGGTGATGATGGTATCACCGAATTTCGGATTTTCCTCGTGGGAGTACATCAATCAGGGGGTGTGACTGCTGGAATGGTTTCATTTCACTAACAACTTCCAATTGGTTACGGCAATCACAATAAGGAGGACCAGGAGCAATCTAGCTAATTCCGATTGAATGCTGGATTCAAATGGCTTGGCGATATTACTGTAGGACCTACGCATCAGTAAAAAAAACAAACAGCCTTTAACCGGCCCTTTTACGGTGTTCAGCAACACACTGATCCGGCCCATTTAGACTGGCCGTGACAACATAGCAACCCATATGCAAACCCCAACACCAAACCGATTATTAGTCGCTTCCATAGTCCTTTTAGGTGGGTAACGCGAGCGTTTGGAAACCAGCAAGCTACTACCACCGTGTAAAGCACACCAAGCCGAATAGATAAGGATAGGTCAAACGCACGAATGCTCGTGTAATTCCGGAGGACAAAGCTATGTACCGCGGAGACGACAACGTAGATGTAGCAACATTAAAGAGAGGAAGAGGCGTGGCTAACGATGTCGCAGTCTGATATTTGGACGCCAGATATCCCTCCACACTGGCCCTTTCGCTAATAGTCAGGGCACGAGA
>JAGXAB010000012.1 GCA_018971775.1 Cyanobacteria bacterium REEB67
TCGCTGCATGGCGAGCTCTTGTGCCTCGATGTAGGCGGCTTCGCGAGGATCGATGAGCGGTGCCGACTCATCGACGATAAATTGATTGAGTGGCAGTGGCTCTGGCTCGCCCGGCGATTCCGGCTCAGGCGACGGCACAGCAGGCGGTGCAAAAGTTTCCAGTGGAGCGGTATCCGGCGCAAACGACTGGCTATCGGATACTGAATCCGGGGCGAAATTTTGCTGGGGGGCCGGGGGCACCGCAGGAAATTGTCCGGAGGCGGAGCCAAAAGAGCGCCGACTGAGATACATGGACATATCGGGCGTGGAAGATACTTGGGATGCTGTTGACTGCCCAGGCGTTTCAGGATCAGAATCTGGAGCGGCAGCCGGAGCCTCAGGTTCAGCGGCTGGTTGCGCAGGCGGCTGCAAACGGCGCGAGTGCACTCGTTCTCGATATGGCGGCGCCACGAAAGGCTGGGGGCCGGCAGATGTGGGAAGCGGTGGCACCTGATTTTCCGAAGCATGCGGTTCAGACACAGGCTGTTCAGGCGCAGAAAAACCAGGCGCCTTTTTTTCTCTGGCATCCTCTTCGTCTTCAATTTTGTTGTCGGGATTTTCTTCTGTCATCTCAACGCTGCTTCACTACCGGGAATTCCCTTAATAACTTGCCCTTCCAGAAAATCATAACGCCCAACTGATTACCTTCTTTTACTATGTTAGGACATGAAAAATATAGAGTCCTCTCCGCCCCCGGAGCAAAAGGATTGGAATTGAGGGTGACCACGGGCAGAGCTACCGAACCATTTGACTGCCTGCGAGTGTGATCAAAAAAAACGGCTGTCAGACTGAGTTCTGTCACGGCCTGGCCGGAAATGTTCTTTATCTTAATTTCGCCTTCCGGTGTAAGCGACCCAGCCGAGAGCCAGTTGTGAGAAGCCATTACCGCCACAGGCGGCGAGCCAGCGCTCCAGGCGGCAGGCTTAGGCGCTTCCTTCTCCTCGTCTTTCTTCTCATCCTTCAAGAGCTGCGCCAGTTCTTCCTCCACTCTTTCAGCATGCCCTTTAACCGACATCGCTTCACCGGCTTTATTTTGCTTGGCTAAAAGTGCCGACCAGGTGTTGAGCGTGGTCAAAAGCTGCTTGAGCAGGGCGGGACTGGGCTTGAGAGCATTTGCTTCTTCCAGGCAGCGCACCGCGCCGGCATAGTTTTCAAGGCGCAGATTCAAATCAGCCAGGAGTTCGTAGTTTTCAAAGGTCTTTTCTTTATCGACAAGATCGGTCAATGCCACCTGAGCGGCATTCCAATCTTTTTTAGCGAGTAGCAAATCAATCAGGCGGTGGCGGATCGTCAGATTGTTTTTGTCGAAGTTGCAAACGGCCTGGTAATTTTCAATTGCCTTATCGGCCTTGCCTTCTTTTTCGTAGAGGGCACCAAGTGCGATGCGCGTCGCTGGTTCGTCAGAAACACTGAGCGCTTTTTCCAGCAGCTCGATGGCCTTGGTATTGTCTTCATTGCGCAACTCGGCCGCAGCGGCCATTCTTCGATAACAATCGGCGAGGCGGTGCGGCACCTGCGATTTCAAGGGTTCTTCCAGGCTCTCGCTAAATTCGCCGGCCTGAGTCATGTGTTTGGTGGCACTGTCGAGATCGTTTTTGGCCAGGTCGGCATCGGCCCAGCGCATATACATCTGGGCACGGCCATTAGCCAGCAAATTTGCTTTGACAACGGTCATAGCAGCCGAATAGAGCCGCTCGGCCTGTTCGTAATCATTGCGCCCCTGGTAATAATCGCTGTAGCTCTCGACAACGAGCGGTAAATAATTGTCACGGCAACGCACGCGGAAGGCCGTATCGAGCGCGGTGCGACCTTCGGCGAATCGTTCGGTATCGAGATAGGCCTGGGCCAGCCAGGGATAGACATTGAAATCCGGCGGACTTTGCTTCGACAGTTCTTCAAGCAGCGGCACAGCCAGTGCCGATTTATTTTCTTTGACCATTTTGACGGCCTTCTCTAAAGGCGTCTCTTTGGGGGTACATATAAAGTAGGCGCCCACAGCAACGATGAGCACGACTACAAGTATCGTTGCAATCGTCAGCCAATTATTTGGCTTTTTTTCCGAATCAGAATTACCTGTTTCAGCGTTATTGCGGTCAGCCAGATCGGTCATCGATTTCTCTTTGTGCAAATCTTCAGTCGAGGACATCTTAAGTGGTATCAGAAGCTATAATATCGTCCAGATCATGCCTATAGATATTAACCTCACGCCAACGGCGTCTTTTGTCGGCATTAACCGACGCTCGAAGCCCGTTCATGGTGGCAACGCCATCGCCAATCCCATCCCGGCACGAACCTGGGGGCTTGCTCCCGATTGCCGTGCCGCCGCTCTGCTGGTGCATGGGCTCGGTGCCCACAGCGGCTGGTATGAAGCGCTCGGTCGTCGACTCAAGGTGCGGGGCATCTTTGCCCTTGCTTACGACCAGGTCGGCTTTGGCAAGCGCGCGGGCGAAGAGCTCTGGATGAAGCAACAATGGCTTGACGACCTCAAAGATGCTTATGAGTATCTGCGTGAAACCGTCGGCGACAAACCTATTTTTATCATAGGCAACTCGATGGGTGCGCTCGTCGCTCTGAAATCGATGGTCAACACGACGCCCTCCGGACTGGTGATGTTCTCGCCAGGCTTTGACGGCCATCCCGCGACTTTTCCGCTGTCCTACAAAGTAAAAACTCTGCTGACGGCGCTGCTCAAGCCAGATACACCGATTACCCTGCCCTACTCGACCGACCAGATCACCCGCGACCCGATCGTCCGAGGCTGGCTCAATAACGACGTCGACGCGCGCATGACTGTGCCGGCCCGGATGCTGTTGGAATTGCTCAAATTGACGGAAGAAGCTAAAAACACAGGCCGCAAGCTGCCTTCGCCGGTGCTTATGTTCACGGCCGGACAGGAAACTATCGTCAACAATCAAGTCAGCGAAGCCGTTTTCGCCCGGCTGGTCGCGCCCAGGAAGCAAAAGCATCACTTCCCGGAAGCCTGGCATGATTTGATGTTCGATCCCGTCCTCGACGAGCTTGTCGACATCATGGCCGCCTGGATGCTCGAAATTGGCCGGGAAAAACTACAGGTCTCCTGAAAATTAGCCATTTTTTAAATAGGCTTCAATGCCTGACGGGGTCAGGCGATCATTTGGCGCGCCCGGAGCGCTGGATTGCAAGAGAAAATTTTTAAGCGACGGCGCACTTCCTGAAAACCATCTATAATATGTACTGGTGTGCATTTGAGGTTCTTCACAAGATGGCTGAGCAGCAGCAATTAGAGCGCGTGACCGACCGCAACCTGGCGGCAGTTTTTTACAACCGGGCAAAAAAGCTCGGCGACATGGCCTGCGTTGCCTACAAAGAAAAGAAACAGCCCTATCGCACCATCAACTGGCGTGAATTTAGCAGATTGGCGCAACAATTCTCGCTCGGCTTAATGACGACCGGCCTCAGACCCGGTGAAAAAGCGGCGATTTTCTCCGCCACCTGTTATCAATGGGTAGCCGCCGACCTTGCCACCATATCTAATGGCGCGATTTCGGTACCGATTTACCCGACGTCATCGGCTTCTGATATTGAATTCATTGTCAACAATTCGCAAGCACGCATTATTTTTGTCCAGAACGAGGCTCTCCTCAAGCGCGCTCTGGCAGTCAAAGACAGTATCCCCAATGTCCAGAAACTGGTGCTTTTCAATCTGCCGGAAGGCGTCAAAAGCACCGATGACCTGGCGACAAAATATGATGTGCCGGCTGGCTTCCTGAGCGACATCGACACTTTGCGCAAACTCGGCGCCAGTCTCGACAGCGCTCATTTGAAGATTCTCGAAGACCGCATGAAAGCCACTCCCAGAGACGGTATCGCCACAATTATCTATACATCCGGGACGACCGGTGTGCCCAAGGGTGTACCGCTCACCCACGGCAATATCATGAGCATTATCGAGAGCATCAAACCAGTATTGCCTATCGATGAGCAGGAAGTTTATCTATCCTATCTGCCGCTCTCCCATGTATTCGAGCGCATTTGCGGTGAATTTTACTGGCTGGCCTCGGGCGGCATGTGTGCCTTTGCCGAGAGTATAGAGATGATGGGTAAAAACATGGCGGAAGTAGAGGCCTCCATGCTTCTCTGCGTGCCGCGCGTACTCGATCGCATATACGCCAAGGTAAAAGCCGGTCTCGACGAAACAACGGGCCGCAAACGCCAGCTAATAGACTGGGCTCTTTCGGTAGGCAAGGAAGTGATCGCCAAGCAAGGCGAAGGCACCTTTGTCGGACCGATCCTGATGGCCAAACACGCCATCGCCGAAAAGCTCGTCTTCCAGAAGCTGCGTCAGAAAATCGGACCGAGACTGCGACTTGTCGTCTGCGGCGGTGCCCCATCCTCGCGTGAGACCCTGGCATTTTTCACCGCCATCGGTATCAACTGCCTGGAAGGGTATGGACTGACCGAGACGGCCGCTCCGACCCATGTCAACCGCATCGGCAAAATCAAGCTCGGCACAGTCGGCCCCAACTTGCCGATCGTCGATGTCAAACTAGGCAGCGATGGCGAAGTGATGGTGAAAGGACCGAGCATCTTCGGCGGCTATTATGAAAATGCCGAAGCGACCGCAGAAGGTTTTGAGGACGGCTGGTTCAAAACCGGCGATATCGGCTCTATCGACGAAGAGGGTTACCTCAAGATCGTCGATCGCAAAAAAGATATCATCGTCAATTCAGCCGGTAAAAATATTGCTCCGCAGCGCGTGGAAGCGGTATTAAAGATGGTGCCCTTCGTCACCCAGGCGGTAGTTTTTGGCGACAAGCAGAAGCACCTCGTCGCTCTCTTGACCCTCGACGAAGAAGCGGTCTGCGACTATGCCCGTGTCCACGGTTGGGAATTCGACTCTTACTTTGATCTTAGCCGTTCGCACAATCTCTATGCTTTCCTCAAAGCTGAAATAGCCTCGCGCTCGACTGCGCTTGCCGAATACGAGGTTGTCAAACGTTTTGCCGTTATGGCCAATGAGCTCTCCGTGGAAGCAGGCGAACTGACCGCTTCACTCAAAATCAAGCGTTCGGTGGTGGCGAGAAACTACAGCGACATCATCAACGCCCTCTATGCCAATACATATGAAGGCGGCCTTGCCCCGGAGCGCGCCTCCACCCAGGCCAACGTCCGCGAGATGCAGCGCGAAGTGGCCTCGGTCTGAATCAATCAAAACAAATTCCTAGCAGAAAGCCCCACCATTCTAATTGGCAGGGCTTTCAATCTAGAGTTGTCTTTTTAAGGAGGGGGAGGGAGAGTTAAGGTAGGGCCGTCGCCGAAGCGGTCCGATCCGCTTTGTCTAATGCCGCCACCCGCAGTACCCGCGAGCGTCCCGCCTCTAGAACGAAGAGCGCGCCGTCGGGTCCGAAAGCTACACCGGTCGGATTGAGCAGACCGGTTAAGAATGTTTCTGTGCGACCCTCGCGGTTGACTCGGATCACTGTACCGGCTCGGCCGGCGGTGACGTAGAGGCGACCGAGGGAGTCCATGGCCAGGTTGCCGTCATAGCCATCGGCAAAGTTGAAGCTTTCCGAATCGGCTACAGGGATACGAGCCACTTCGCGGCTGTCCAGAGAACGTTTGACCACCGAGCCTGAGGCATGCTCCAGGCACCAGAGGAAACCGTCGCTGTCGAGCAGCAAACCTTGAGTACCGTGACCGGGCCCACCCAGGAAGACTTCCGAATCGCCGGTCTTGTCGACTTTGAAAACTCCGCCGGTATTGGAGGGGAAATTGGAGACATAAACTTCTTCCCGGGCGCCGATGGCGATGTCGGAGAGGAAGGTGCCGCCGCCGGTCAGATTGCCGTCGAGCTGGGCAAGGATACGGCCGGACTTGTTCGGGTCGATTTTATAAACCGTGCCCTGAATGGTCGCTACATAAAGAACGCCTTTGCGGTCGAAGCGCAGACCGGAGATAGTGCTGTTGCCGCGAATGCGAGCGTATTCGGAAAGGGCGCCGCTGCTGTCGATAAACCAGACAGAGCCGTCGCAGGAGAAATAAATGCCGCCCGGACCGGCGGTCATGCGTGAAAAGCGATTGGAATAAGAAGAATTGAGCTGGGAGAGCACCCGTACGCCATAGCCTCTCGGGGCATCGGGCAAGTCAATTACCGACAGAGCGCCGCCGGCCTTGCCATCTTTTTCGGTACCGAAGGAGTTATCGTCCTCCTCCGAAATCTCGGCCGAAGTGATGTCAATGTGCAGAATCAGGTGGAGCGGTACAAGAATGCGGCGGATATGAATCTGACCGTCACTTTCATGGGAGTAAGATTCCACGTCAATGTGGTCGTGATCGACCGTCAAGACTCTACCGGTGACTGTGTTATGACAGCCCATCCCATACCAGATTTGTATTTTCTGCCTGCTGTCGACAAAGCCCTGTAATCTGGTCCTAAAACTCATAGCAAATGCCCCTCAATAACTCCGAAGCTCTTTCCAATTGGAAGGCCCCCACCGATTATTCTTTTACCCATTCTTCACGATCAACAATCAAGGCATGGTTCCAAAATTGTTCAATTTTGTAGAAATCGCGCTCTTTTTGCTGCAAGACGTGAACGATAACCGATCCAAAGTCTAAAAGCACCCATCTGCCCTCAGTTTTACCTTCGATCGATCTGGCCTTCAGACCGTTTTCGGTCAGCGAAGCATCGACAGCATCAACAATTGCCCTGATCTGGGCGGCCGAATCGCCCCCGGTAATTACAAAGTAGTCGGCGAGTAAAGTTACCTTGCTAACGTCGAGCACCACAGTCGAATTTGCTTTTTTACTTTCGCAGGCATTGGCTGCCATGAAGGCAGCGACCCTTGAATCTAAACCGGATGAATTAGCGGTAGTTGCGCTCAAAGGAGCCCCACGCAAAGGATATGACATTATATTTGTTCCCAAATCGAAGTGAATTTCACGCGCTTATTGCAATTTTTTTGACCTTTCTCGGGCCTTTCTTTATTCCTCTCAAAAACCGCCTGGCAAGCCAACCTTTGTATATTATGCCTGGCATTACTTATCAAGAGCGACTTTTTATGCCAAGTCTATTGCCTTTGCCTTGAAAGGTGCTGTATTCTTGCCTCTCACGCGGTTATTAGACCGCAAAGATACAATTACAGCTCTAGTTGTACTTTTGATTTAGGACCGGATAGGAGGAATCTCTGTGAACAAAGCAGAATTGGCTGCCGAAATCGCTGCTCGTACTAATACAACCAAAAAATCCGTCGAAGAAATGTTGGCCGCTTTCACCGATGTTGTTACCGAAGTAGTGGCCAAGGGCGATCGTGTTACCCTCGTAGGTTTCGGCACATTCTTGCGCCGTGACAGACAGGCTCGCGAAACCAACAACCCGCAAAAGCCTGGTGAGAAAATCAAGGTGCCTGCCAAAAAGGTACCCGCTTTCCAACCTGGCAAAGAGTTCAAAGATACAGTCGACAAGAAGTAGGAAACTGCTTCTGATAGCAAAACCAGAAGTAGCGCTTAGCGATACTGCTGGCGGAAATATCAAAGATTGTAGAGCCAAGGCTCTTATCGACAAAACGAAAAGGAGAGGGTTAAACCTCTCCTTTTTGTTTTGGCCAATCTCGTTCGATAATTCCAGACATTTCTGACCGTCGAAAACGGCCTTGTTCGATAATTCCAGCCATATTGAACGTCCAAAAACGGCCTTGTTCGATAATTTCTGATGCCTTATTCGATATTTTTCTGGCAAAAAAGCCCATTCCATGGCCGCTTTAAGGCCAGAACGGCCTTAGCGCTGGAATTTCAGTTCAAGCGCAATGTAGTTACTGGCCTGCAGCACTGTTGTCATTTGCTGATTTTTCTTCGCCTGCATCACCGCCCATAAAGCCGGCCAGTTTGCTTTGCAGGGCAGAAAGACGACCGTCATTTGGACATTCGCGCACAGCGTCGTTGAGCCAGTTGCGGGCCTGTTGCAGATGACCGCCGGTAGCCAGAACATTGACCAGGTGCAGATAAGCCTCTACGTAACCAGGTTTGGCTTTGACAGCGTGGACAAAACTATCGCGGGCCAGGCTAAGCTCATTGTCGGCTTCAGCCGCCAGGCCGAGCTCATAAAAGACCATGGCAGAAAGAGTTGAGGACTTGCCGCTGCGTTCGATCGAGCTCGCTTGATCGATAAGCTTAGCTGCCTCGCTAAGCTTATCGGTAGAAAGGCCGTAATTGCCCTTCAAACGCTCGTTCACGCCCTGATCGTAGAGAGCATAGGCGTTGCCCAGGAGCGAATAATTGCGCAGACGAGGTTGCGCTTCGGCGGCAGCCTGAGCCTGCGCCTGGCTGTCGTCGATGTCGGAATTTTCGTGTTTTTTGGCGACGGGCTCGGTGTTTGCAGCTGCATGCGTTTTGCCGAGCGGGTGAGAAAGATGAGTAGCATGCCCGACATGGCCGCTCCGACCGCCATGGGAGGTGACAACATGGCCATGGCTGTGGCTGCGACTGCTGTGACCGTGACTGACAACCATGGCCGAGCCATGGCTAGCGTGGATGCTGCTGCGCCGACTGGATGTTTTCGGCGCAGTCTTTGCAGAAGTTTTTGAGGAAGTTTTTGAAGAGTGAGTCGCAGTCACCTTGTGAGTCCTGGCCATGGCACTCCCGGCCCAACCACCAGGGGTTGGACCTAGCAGGCCGGCGAAGTTGATGAGCAGACTTAGGACCAGACTGAGGGCCGGGCCGACGTTACTGAAGGAGGCTCTCAAAGGGTTCACGCTCTTCAGGGCTGACGCCCTTCATGGTCAGGTTGACGCGGTTGCGGTCGTCAATTTCTTTTACTTTGACGACTACTTTTTGTCCGACAGCAACAACATCTTCGACTTTTTCGACGCGACGGTTTTCGAGCTGGCTGATATGCACCATGCCCTCTTTGCCGGGCAATACTTCGACGAAGGCGCCGACCGGGATGATACGCGTCACCTTACCGAGATAAACCACGCCCGGCTCGATGCGCTTTACCAGGTTGGAGATCCAGGCCTTGGCAGCTTCGCCGCCTTCGGAATCGACGGAGCCGATGCGCACTGTACCGTCATCTTCGATGTCGATGGTGGCGCCGGTTTCTTCGATAATGCGGCGGATCATCTTACCGCCAGGTCCAATCACCGTACCGATGTCTTCCTGGTTGATGTGAATAGTGATGATGCGCGGGGCCCACTTGGAGAGCTCAGGACGCGGAGCGGCGAGAGCCGTTTCCATTTTTTCGATGATGTGGATGCGACCCTGACGAGCTTGCTCGAGAGCGATCTTCATGATTTCGAGCGAGATGCCCTCAATCTTGATATCCATCTGCATGGCGGTAATGCCTTCTTTAGAACCGGTCACTTTGAAGTCCATGTCGCCGAGGAAGTCCTCTAGACCTTGAATATCGGAGAGAACAGCGAATTTCTCGCCTTCCAGAATCAGACCCATGGCGATACCGCCGACGGCGCACTTGAGCGGTACGCCGGCATCCATCAAGGAGAGTGAGGAACCACAGGTGCTGGCCATGGAAGTAGACCCGTTCGATTCGAGCACTTCGGAAACGACACGAATTACATACGGGAAATCATCCTGGCTGGGCAATGCCGGGATCAGAGCGCGCTCGGCAAGAGCACCGTGACCGATTTCACGACGGCCGGGACCGCGCATTGGCTTGACTTCACCAACCGAGAAACCGGGGAAATTGTAGTGGTGCATATAGCGCTTCTCTGTCTGCGGATCGATGGAATCGAGACGCTGAGCGTCGGAACCGACACCAAGAGTGGCGATTGAAAGCACCTGGGTGGTACCGCGGGTGAAAAGGCCTGTACCGTGAGCGCGGGGCAAAACGCCGCATTCGACCGTGATCGGACGGATTTCGGTGGTCTTGCGGCCATCGGCACGGCGGCCGGTTTCCAGTACCTGAGCACGCATCAAGTCGGCTTCGTAATATTCGAGAGCTTCTTTGATGTAGCTGTCGGAGAGCTTTCTCAGTTCGTTGTCTTCCTCGGTTTCAGCGATCGCCGCCTTGACATTGCCAAAGGCTTCGTCGATGTACTTAGCGCGCACATGCTTTTCTGTAACGCCGTCCATGGACGCTTTGAGAGCGTCAGTGGAACGAGATTTGATCAATTCTTTGAGGGCGACATTGGGTTCGGGAGCGACAAATTCTTTTTTCTCTTTGCCCAGGTCACGCAGGAAGGTCTTCTGCGATGCGCACATCTTTTTGATGATCTGGTGGGCATACTCGATGGCAGCCAAGATGTCTTTTTCAGAGACGAAGTCGCAACCGGCTTCAACCATCATGATCGAATTTTCAGTACCGGCAACGACCAGGTCAATGTCCGAAACTTCCATTTCGTCATAGGTCGGGTTCGCAATCATGCGACCTTCGACGCGGCCGACACGCACGGCGCCAATCGGTCCGGCAAAAGGCAATCCGGCCAGTTCGATGGCGAAGGAAGCGCCGAGAATAGCGAGTGTATCCGGCGGATTTTCCATGTCGGCGCTCATTGTCGTGGCGACGACTTGCACATCATTCTTATAGCCTTCTTTAAATAGCGGTCTGATCGGTCTGTCGATCAAGCGGCAAGTCAAGATCGCTTTGTCTGGGGCGCGGCCTTCACGACGACCGAAGGAGCCGGGAATGCGACCGACGGCATAGAGCTTTTCTTCGTAATCGACGAGGAGCGGGAAGTATCCCAGGTCTCTGACTTGCTTGCTTTCGGTGCAGGTGACAAGCACCATCGTGTCGCCGCAATAAACTTCAACGGCGCCACTGGCCTGTTTGGCAGTGCGGCCGGTTCTAATCAAGATGGTTTTGCCGTCTACGACAATTTCGGTTTCCTTGATTTGAGCTGTAATGTTCTCTGTTTGCACGGTATTTTTTCCTTATATATACGCGAGACCAGGACGAGCTAGATTGGCTCAGTCCCGGGAGATAGCTTTATGGCGAAACAAAACTAGATAAGTCTCAATTGTTCGGTCAATGAAGCGGCAAATACTCGCCAGCTAATTGCCGAGAGGGTCTAGTTCTAAGACAAAAAAGGCGAGCGCTAAGGCCCGCCTTTGATTTAACCAGGTAACTAGCGCCGCAGACCAAGCTTCTCGATGAGCTTTCTATAGCGTTCGTTTTCTTCCTTCGCCAGGTATTGCAAGAGGCGGCGACGTTTGCCGACCATCATGAGCAAGCCGCGACGGCTGTGAAAATCTTTGGAGTGTGTTCTCAAATGCTCAGTTAGCTGATTAATCCGCTCTGTGAGCATAGCCACCTGCACTTCCGGAGAACCCGTGTCTTTACCGTGGGTCTGGTTGCCAGTGATAAGTTCTTGTTTCTTTTCTGCTAAAAGTGCCATTACTTTTTTCCGTCTTTTCCTTGAGATGTCTCTGTGTTCATATCCGATTTTTTTGGCGTTGGTAGATAATAGCATATCCACACCCCATACCTCAGAGCAGGCGGGTTTGAGACCGCTTGATTTCTTAAAAGTCGGGACAAATTTTTCTCATTTAGTCCAAAACAGCCTGCCAGGAGACCCCTAAATAAGTAGTGAAAAAGCTCCGAATACGTGATCTGCTGCTAAAGTACCCGCTTCTTGACAGGGCGAGGGTGCATGGCTTTGCGGCTTTCTTCAGATACGGCTTGCTGCTTTACGACACGTCATATCGAAGACTCTCCGTCATCCCCGAAGCAGCCAAACCCTTTGTCGGCACGGCCGGCATCTGGAACCAGAAACCCGGCTCAATGAACAGTTTGAAACCGGCTGTCTACGCCTATTTCCACGGTCATATGCATGTACTGCTCGGACTGACCCCGCGCGAGCGCCTGACCTTAATTGTCAGTAATAGTCGCGATGGCGAGATGATTGCCCGGGCCGCCGAAGACATGGGCTATCAGGTAGCCCGCGGCTCGCGCACCGAAGGCGGTGTTAAGGGCGCCTTCAAACTGCTCGGGGCGGCCGGATCCGAGCGCAGCATTTTGTTTCCGGTTGACGGCCCGCGTGGACCGAAGGAAGTAGTCAAGCCCGAGGTGATCCGCATCGCCCAATTGGCCGGACTGCCAATCATCCCAGTGGTGGCCAGGGCGCGCACGATGGATAAGATGAAGTCCTGGGACAATTACAACTGCCCTTACATGCATTCGATGATGGTCTACGTCTATGGCGCCCCAATGAATGTGAGCGCAGGCGCAGGCGCAGGCGCAGGTGCAGGTGCAGGCGGAGGCGCAGGTGCAGGCACAGGTGCAGGGGCAGGTGCAGGCGTGGGTACAGGCATGGGTGATGAAAATGCCGGGGATAAAGAGGGAGTTGAAAAGTTAAGACAGGAACTGGAGACATATATGTTGGCGCTCAGCGCAAAGGCTGAACACTTCTTTGACCAGGACGTCTACAACGACTATCTTGACTAGTGCAAAACTCGACAGCGGCCCGGCGAGCCATTCGGCTATCCGGCTATCCGGTTATATAGATACGATATACGCCGGCCCGAATATTAATTAACACCTTCAAGAAGCGCCGGCAGCGAAAATGAATTTGCTGCTTCTTGCTAGTATTGGTAGCTGTTCAAGTGATTATTTCTCGGGAGGTCCTATGGCTGATGTAAAGATAAACGTGTTCACGCCCGCCGGCAAACACGTTGGTTATTTTCTAAATCCAGCCATCAAGTCTTTTCCCGAAGGCGATTACGAGGTGCAGGGCGCCTTTTATGATGTCGACGGCGACAAGGTCGTCAAACTGGAATTTAATCCCCAGGTCCTGCCTTACTCCTGCGACATTTCGAGCCTTTCTGCGGCCCACAAACAATTGACCAGCTGCTACGTCCAGCGCGGCCGCCAACCTGTAATGATGACCGGACGGGGCGCCTAGCGCACCGGGAGGTCTTAAGTAAGACTGCGGACGGGGCGCCTAGCGCACCATCGACAATCAAGCATAAAAAAAGAGCAGCGGCGGAGGGATGCCGGCTGCTCTTTAATTTTTACCGGACGAGATTAAGTGAACTCTTCGTTCGAGGCTGGGGGGCTTGGTGAGGGTCAGGGTCTACTTGTAATATCTCGTCAGGCTTGGTTTATGGAGCTCATCCGAAATTCGGTCGAGCGCCTACCCCTCTGTTATAGCAGTCGTCCGAATAGGGCATCCTATAGGTTGGGGCATAAAACTCTATTGGCTTTCTTATGTTAGGTTGGTACTTTAATCAGGATACGAGGAAGCAAGGACCGAGTTTGGAAAGCGACGTAAACCAGGCTAATGAAGCAGCGGTGGCGGAGGGATTCCACCGGGAGCGTCGCGTGCTGCTGGTCGAGCCGACCGAGAGCGACATGCTTTTGATGAAAAGTGCCATTTTGTCCCAGAGTCCTCTTTACGACGTCGATTTTGTCACGAGCTCCCAAAGCGCTCTGGAGAAGATCAAGAGTCAAAGCTATGACGTGTTCGTCGTCGACAATGACTTGCCCGACACAAGTTCAGAAGAGCTGGTGCGATCACTTGGCCGGCTCGTGCCAAATTCACCGATCATTGTCGTCACCACAGTTGATTCGCCGGGACTTGCTCTGAAATTGCTCTTGGCCGGCGCCAGCGACTATCTGCCGAAAATAGGCGAATTCCAAAAATTTCTACCGCGCATGATCACCACCAATTTGCACCGGGCGATCATAATCGAAAATCTCAAAGAGATGTACGATCGCCTCGAACAATCGTCGCGCGACGAAGCCCTGATGAATCGTTTCATCGTCAGCATCCACGGTTCGCTCGATCAAGCCGACATCCTCGAACGCGCTACTCAGAGCCTGCTTGCCGAATTCAAAGCTTCGAGAGCTCTGGTTTGTTTGATAGGCGATCCGGATAATACGATGCGCATCGCCAGCCAGGTCAACCGCGATAATCTCAATCCGTTTTCAGATAAAAGTCTGCTTTTCTCAAAATACCACGATCTCCTTCTCGATATTGGAGAGCGGCGTCCCCTGGTCGTTTTGCAGGATGACACCTATACTTTTGCCAAGGATGTACGGAGCGAACTGATTACGCACCATATCCAGAGCATGGTGATGGTGCCGCTTTTGTACCGCGGTCGCTTGATGGGCCTGCTTCATCTCGACGAACACAAGGTCGCGAGATTGTGGACAGCGCGCGACATCAATCTCCTCACCCGCATCGCCAATCAACTGGCGATCGCACTTTCGCAGGCCAAGCTCTACCAGATCGTCGAAACGCAAAGTACATCAATCAGCAAACTGACCGACCTCTGCAGTCAATTGACGCAGGTGGTGGCAAGCACAAAAGAAATGACCGAGCGCACGGAGAGCCACGAAAAAGTACGCATCAAGCTCTCCACCCGCGAAATAGAAGTCTTGAAAAAAGTCGCTCTCGGGCTCTCAAATAAAGAGATAGCCGAAGAGTTACATATCACCGAAGGCACCACCGAGGTGCATGTTTCGCGTTTGCGCAAGAAGCTCAATCTGGGCACGCGGGCAGCACTGGTGCGCTACGCTTACGAAAATCACCTTTCTTGATCGGTGCCTCTACCTTGATTGGCACTCCTGTGCTTCCCGGTGGTTAGCACCACCCAGGTCGCTTTTTTCAACTGATTGATGCGGCCGCTGGATGGTACAGTCAAAACTTGCGCCCTTTTTGGTTCATCGAGCTGGCCGGCAGACTCGCCTCCGGCGCTGTTCTTTTTTTCCAGGGCGCGCTCGTAGGCATACCATTTTTGACTATCGCCATCGGTACTGTTGCGCTTACGCAGGGCGGTTCTGTAAAGAAGGCCGTAATCGTCATTGTCCGGATACTCATCTTTAAGCATGGCCAGATTATTTATTGCTTCGTTCAGGTTGGACGCCTTCAATTCCTTCAAAGCCATTGCCAGCAGTCCTTCTTCCGAATGATTAGCGGTACGTACGACTGCACCCTCTTGGCTAGCTCCTCTTATGGCGGACGCCCCTTGAGCATGAGCGGGAGCGGCGATTTGAGCAACAGCCAGGAGCAGGAAAGCGCAAGCGATCGGAAAGGCATGGGGCAAAATTTTCTTCAGGATGACCACCAAATTTAAAGGAAAGTGCCAGATCGCCTAAAAGCCTATCATTATCGCTCCATATAGAACAAACTAAGATGTTGTTCGTCATAGAGAGTTCCAGGCACCCGGAAGGCGATCGCACCCAAGTTGAATCAGGTCCAGGATAAAACCGGAGAAGTAAGCAGCGAGGGCAATAACCGCTCGCGCTGGCTGATTGTCCGCTTTTTATTGCTCTGGATGGGCTCGCTCGTTGTGATTGCCCTGATTTGTTTGCTGGTGGACATCAACTGGACGCGTCCACGCCTTGAGACGGCGCTGGGGCAGACCTTGCATCGCCAGATCAAACTCGGACAGCTGCGCTGGCACCTCGGCCTGAACGGTCTGATGGTATTGACTCGTTCGTTAAAAATCACAGAGCTCGACGGCGACCCATTCATCGACGCAAGAGGCAGCAACATTGGTCTAGCCTTCGTGCCCCTCCTGAGCGGCAAATTGATCATCAAACATTTGCAGGTCGACCATCCAGAAATCTGGGCCGTCAAGCTCAAACCGGGCGCCTGGAATTTCGAGGACCTGCTCGACGCCAAAACCACAGTCAATTTTATGCAATTCGATTCCGGCACCGTGCACATCGTCGATGCCACCAAAGACGCCCTGGTCAAAGAGTCGCTCGATCTCAACGAAGTCAATTTCAAGTTCAACTGGCCGCGCAAAGGTCAGCATCTGCCTGTTTTCGCCTCTTGCACCGTAGCCGGGAAGGGTGGCGGCGACCTGGAAGTGGAAGGACTGACCACCACTCGCGATAAAAATCTGGCCGACACCGAATACGACCTAAACTGCAAAGTGACCCGTCTGCCTTCGGCCACTCTGGCCAAAGCGATGGCGATTATCGTCGATGATCTGCAGGTGAAAAAAAGTTTCATCAAAGACGAAAAAATTGCCAATTTGAATGGGTCTCTAACTCTTAAATCAAAACTGAAAGGTAGCCTCAATAAAGGTTTTGCCGCCGACGTCCAGGCCAATCTGGAAGATGTCGTACTGGCCGGCCCGAGTATCGGCCAGGTGAAGACAAAAAATCTTAGTGGCGCCGGCAGTATCAACCTCAATAATCAGTTGATCGCCTGGCAAAACATCGTCTTCAAATTGGGCGGCATGGAAGTCAAAAGCAAAGGCGATTTGAAAAACTGGCAAAACAAGGATACCAGCTACACAATAGACTTGAGCGCCAGACCGACCGACCTGGCCAGCTTGAGCAACTCCCTGCAATTTTCCGGTCCGCAGAGCAAGCACGCCCAGGCCGAAGAAGACAAAATGTTGCGCATCTTCAAAACGCTCTCGATGTCGGGCAAGGCCTTCTTCGATGTCAATCTGACCGGCGATCGCGAAAAAGCAAAGATGCTAACCCAACTGGAGGCGGAGGGTCTGCCGGTAAGCAAGTTGGTCGAAGAAATCGCCCCAGAACTCGCTCCTCTCCTGGTTATCTCCGGTGTCGGCCCGAGCGCCATCGTGCGCGGCCACTTCAATAGCAGCGGCGGCCGCAGGGTTTCAATAGAGCACGGCACGATCTCGATTCCCGACTCGACAATCAAACTCGATGGCGAAGTCGACTTATTGCGCGATTCTATCGATATGAAATTTGATCTGCAGGATTTTCCTCTCAAAAAAGCCTGGGACAACGCCCTGAGAGATGAAAAGACGCGCAAGAAAATCACCGCCACATTGAGTGATACCAACCCGCGCAACATCGTCATCAATGGCTTCTTCAAGGCTCAGGGCAATATCGTCCGCAATAAAAAGGGGACAACGGCGACGGTTGTCGGTCAGGTCCATGACGGGGCGATTTCTTACAGCGATAACACCCTGGACACAACCAATATCAGCGGCACGGTCAGCTACAAAAACGACATCGTCTCGATTGACGGCTTCAAAGGTAAAATCGGCAAGGGCGGCCATTTCGACCTGTCCGGCAAAGTCTTCAATCTTTTCACCAGGTTCCCTTATTGCGCCATCGATTTTGCCGGCACCGGCGTCAACTTCGCCCACCTGGGCTCGGTGATGAGCATCTTTGGCTTGAGCTTCCCGGCCATCACCGAAGGTCACTTGACCGGCACCGTGAAGTCGCTGGCGATCAAGATCACCGGCAATCACGATCACCCCAATGTTTACTTCAATGCCGCCCCTGACGATGTCAGTTATCAACCACCGGGGCTGACACGCTCACTGAAAGCGGTCTCAGGCAACATCATCTACAACAACGACAAAATCACCCTGGCCAATGTCGGCATTGTGTCGCACGGCAATCGTCTCACTACCAATCTGAGTATCTCCAACCTGGGTAAAAAAGCCAAGCTCAGCGATATACACGTCAAAAGCGATGGTATCGAGCTTGGTGACATAGATTATTATCTCTCCTCTTCGGTGATGCCTGCCAGCCTGCGCAAATCCTACCGCGACCTGCTCAATGCCTATAAAATCAAAAATCTGCACGGCAAAATATATGGTGACCTCGTCGTCGTGCCCAAGCCGAACGACGACTTAGCCGATCTGGAAGGGGTAATCGGCTGCTATAGCGTCGGTGCCACAGTCAGCAAACTGAATCTGCCTCTAGAGCGCATCGCCGGCACCTTCGCCGCTTCGGGCAACGAGCTTTTGATCCAGGATCTGAGCGGCTACATCCGCTCCACTCAATTTGAAATGAATGGCTGGGTGAAAGACTATAAGTCGAGCAATCCCCGCTGGAAGACAGACCTGAGAGCCAATATCGCTCCTAATGAATTTCTCGATCTGGTCCCTGCTCTCACTCAGACGATAAGCAACGGCAAGCTGAAAATCTATTCGGCCGGTCCCATGGCCCTGCGCTCGAAGGTCGAAGGGGACAATAAGCGCAATGAAATCGTTTTTAGTGCCCATGCCGATGCCGACGACCATCTGCGCATCTCGACGCCGGTGGCCGTAATCAACCAACCTCGGCTGCAAGAACTGAATCTGGACGGCTCGGTCACCCTCGATCAAACAGCTCTCACTTTGCACAACACCAATCTCACCTTAGGAGACGCCAGCCTCAAGGCGCAAGGTCTGTGGAAGTGGAGCGAAGCGGATCAGCCGGTGACGGTCACTGTTTTATCGACGAAGCCGGTCTCGGCCAAACTACTGCTCGAGCTCGTTGCCCCGGGCATCGATACAAAATCGCTCAAGGGCTCGATTGACGGCTTCGTCTCTCTGACTGGGCCGTTGCGCCATCCGATCCTGACCGGCAAGGTTTCGCTCGATCACATCACCAATCCGGATTTCAATTTATTTGATATGACCGGCACAATATCTACTGATGACAAAAAGACGACACCGACGTTCGTCGATACAGTCAAAACCGACGGTGAAAATGTCACGCCGCCCCCGACTCAGAACCCGACCACGGCCGCCACCATCGTCCCGTCCGTAAAACTCCAGACCGCCAAAGTCGAAGCGCCGCGGCTGGCCAGCGTCGCCCGCGTCGACCTGGATAGACTCAATCTGCGTAAACTATCCCTCACCGATGTCGGTGGCTGGATCCAGATCGAGCCCGGAGACGAGCAGCCTGACGAAACCCTACCGGCGCCGCCCAAACTGAGCCTGCTAGGGATGACGGCCAAAACCGCCGGTGGACTGATCAAGCTAGACGGCGTAGTCGATATCGCCAAGCGCGCAGCGGTCATAAACACCTACCTGACAAACATCCACACTGAAGAAGTTGTAGACCGACTGTGGAGCGCGCCGGGGGAACTATCAGGCACCATGGACGGTGAGATCCATTTGAGCTCGAGCGGCGAGAGCCTTAAGAAAATCCTCGCCAATCTCGAAGGCACCGGCTCGATAGTAGTAAAAGACGGAGTCGTAGCCCGCTTCGGCCAGCTGCAGACAAAAATAACCCAGGCCAATTTGCTCGAGCAGGGCATTTTTGGTTTCAACTTCAACAATCTTCTACAGAGCATGGTGCCGGTACGAACTGGCGAATTCAAAGAAGTGCGCAGCAAATTTTCAATCTACAAGGGCATGCTGGCCATAAAAGAATTACGTTACTCGGGCGATGACTTGCGCATGTGGGGCGCGGGCCAGGCAAACCTGCCCGCCGACACGATGGATCTAGAGATCGCCGGCAATATCCCCCGGGTGACTGAGTCTATGCTTGGTGGCAAAATCGGCAATATCTCCAGGCGAATAACCATTCAAAAATTTCTCAAGAGTGTCACCTTCGGTCGGCTGGAAAATCTGCCGGCCCTGCCCTTGATCGGTGATATCGCCTCCGACAAACCGCGTACTTTCAGCTTCAAAGTCGACGCTTCGGCAAGCGACTCGGCCCAGATCACACATTCGATCGAAAAGAGCTTCAAATGGCTGCCCAACAAACAAGCCGCCAGTGCTCACCCTGTACCTGGTATCAAAGGCATCTAGGCACCACGAAATAAACTTCTTGCCACCATCTCTTATATGTGTATGATATATGGCATGGATTGGCAATTGAATAGTTTTAACGGGTCTGGCCCTGCCAGCCCCGAAAACGTCTCCCCTCTTCTTCCCGGAAGTGAGGCACCGCCGGCGATGCGAGCCCCGGTCGCCCGATTGAGGAGTGCTTTTGACACCGCCACCACCCGCGGTACGACTGATAAAAAACCTTTCCCGGGGGATTTGGCTCCCAGGCTGCAAGTAAAACAAGAAACCGCCAAGAGCCTCCCCAACGCCCGCGATATCCAGCTCCAGCAGAAATTTCGGGCTCGCTATCTACAGCCGTACATCTCTCACATCACCGTGGAGCGCGGTTTATCAGTCAATACCCAGGAAGCCTACCGCCGCGACCTGACATTTTTTTCCAACTGGTTTGCCGCCCGGGGCGCCATCGACGAAAGTCTAGGCCTGAAAATTTTGCGTCGCGACGTCACCATGTATTTGAGTTATCTCAGAGGCCATGGGCATGAGAGCTCATCACTGGCCAGGGTACTGGCCAGCTTGCGCGGTTGGTTTGTCTGGCTCAAGCACTTCAAATTGATCACCAACGATCCACTGGAAGGTTTCGAAAATCCGCACCGGCAAAAAAAACTGCCACTAGTGCTGACACCGCAGGAGGTGCTGGCCATAATCGAAGCGGCCAGAGAACCTCGCGAAATAGCGATGATCGAGCTACTCTACAGCTCGGGCTTGCGTGTGTCCGAACTGGTCGGATTGAATATGAACGACATCAATCTCGGCCAGGGTTATTTGAAATGTCTGGGCAAAGGCTCAAAAGAGCGCATCGTGCCGGTCGGCTCGAAGGCTCAAGTAGTACTCGAAACTTATCTGGCCCTGCTCGAACAGGCTAAAGAAGAGCGTCTGACTGTAAAAGAAGAATCACCGCGCAAGAGACCGGGTCGGCCGCGCAAAATGCCACCGCTCGCCAAGACGAGCGCCCCGCTCAATCTGCCCGGCACGAGAAAGCGGCAGGCCATGCAAAACATGGCGCCCCTCTTTACCGATGAGCAGGGCAAGCGTCTTTCGCGTCTTGTCGTCTGGCAAATCATCAAGCGCCTGGCCAAAAAAGCGGGCATCACCAAAGATATTTCCCCCCACACCTTCCGGCACTCCTTCGCCACCCATCTGCTTGAAAACGGTGCCGACCTTCGGGCCGTGCAGGAATTGCTCGGTCACGCCAATCTCGTTACAACCCAACTTTACACTCATGTCTCCCGCGCCCATCTCAAAAACGCCTATGATCGCGCCCAGGGAAGCTTCGGACTTGGCTCCTCGGCCTTAATACAGTCACCCCCACCCGGCCCGATGCCGATAAAATAATAGGCCTTCCTCCGTTCTTTCGAGGCCTCCTGAATTTGTTTGACCCGGCATCGACTGCTCGCTCCAAATCTATAGATAAATCCCGGCGCAAGGGCCCGCTCTTTTGCCTCAGCACTCTGACCATAGCAGTGTCGACTTTGGCCGCTAATTTGACGCTTGCAGCCGGAGCCCAGAGCCTGCCTGGCCGAGCGGGCCAATATCAAAATGACGCCCCTACTTATCAACGCTCGCGCGCTGAGCTGCCGGTTTACTATGCCACCACTCGCTTGAATGATGCCGGTCCTGGAGATAGGCCTTGCTACGGCGGCGCTCGCCACCTTGATTTCGGTGAGGGTTCTACCGAATACGGCACGGCATTGATTACAGCGCCGGCGGGCTATCAAAGCATCTCCACCGCCCCCGATTGGGAACGACTGCGCTATCAAATGACAGCCGCCGACAACTATTTTGGCGTCGCTCCGATAACAGCGATTCGTCAAGATTCCCAGGCCGAATTTTATAAACGTATCGCCAATTTTCATGGCTTGATCGTCGTCTACGTGCATGGCTATGACATGCCCTTCGAAAGCGCCCTGCGCGAAATGGCCGAACTGGTCCAGGAAATGCAGGCCCGCTCGCCTGGTCTGGCGATATTGCCGATTGCCTTCAGCTGGCCCTCTCCGGGCAACAAAGCAGCCTACAGCGGTGACGAAGCCAGCCTGGAGTGGAGCGAAAAGCCCTTCCGCCAGATGATCAACCAGATCGTCAGGGTAAAGCCGGCGGACAGCAATCTCGACTTTGTCGCGCATTCGATGGGTTCACGCTATGCCTTCGCCTATGCGCAGGCCAAACACCCGCAGGAAGGACGCGAAGGCGAAGCCGAAACAAATGTCGTCCAGTTGCCTGGCCTGAGTGATCCCTCAGCTTCTAAGCCGCCCTTCCGCAATATTTTTCTCTCCTGCTCCGACGTCGACTGTCACACCGCCGAAGCGCGCAAGGAGTCGGTGCAGCGCTGCGTCAGCAATAAGGTCTATGTCTTTGTCAATGACAATGACGGTGCTCTCTTCAGCTCACAGATCCTGCACCAGGCACCGCGACTGGGGCGCCCCGTCGATCCCGGCTCGGCCGACAAAAACGCCGCTTTCAGCACGACAACGAACAGCATCATCGGCGGCTCACCAACGACCTTGTTTTCCGAGGCGGAAACTTTGCTCAGCGAAAAAGCGGTCAGCCTGTTTGGCCAGAAAGCGCGGGGCTTTGTCAATCAGCTCAGCTCCGGCGCCCAAACAGTGCTCGCTCTACCCAGTCAGGTCAGCCCCGAACAGAGCCCGGAAGTAACGGCCTGGCTCGCCCGCGATCCTTATTTGAGCCGCGACTGGGGCCCGAAGTCACGCCTGATCGACTCGACCGGTTTTATCACTCTCAATATGGGACACCGGCTGGCCTGGCCGCTTCTCGCCGGCTTGATGCTCGATCCTCCCCAGGACGCACCCTTCACTTTTGCTACTATCAATAAGAAGCCTGACGCTGCCATGATGAAAGTGATGGGCGGCAGCCCCACATATCTTTACCGCTACGACCGCATCGACCTCTCCAGACTGCGCCCCTAGCCTAGTGTGAACAAAGATTAATCGACGGTAAGCCAGGAACGGCCGGCGCATGAGATACTTTATTATCTGATCTAGCCGACTTCAGGCCCTGGGTCCAGGGGCATTACGTGCACGGACCGAAGCCAAATGTTCGGAGATCTCGTTCTAGCTAAAAATTATAGGTTAACTATTAAATGAGTCGAAGCAAGGTAGAGGGCACAAAAATTGCCCAGGCCGCCAAGGACCTCAACGTCACCTCAGTCACGATAAGACGTTACATCCAAGAGTTTGATATCGAAACAGCCACCGACGAAAACGGCATTAAAGTATTGCCGGTACAGGCGCTCGCTGAATTGCAAGAAATCCGCAAGCTCAAGGAAGATGGTCTGACCAATCCAAAAGTACTGGAACATCTCGAAGAGATGCGCACCAGGAAGTCGGAAAAGCCGGAAAAAGAAGTGAAGGGTAAAGGCAAAGCGACTCGCATTGCCAAGCCGGCCGCCAAATCCAAAGCCAAAGCCGTCGCCGAAGAAAGCGATGACGATGAAGACGAGGAAGAGGAAGAAGAAGTCCGCAAGCCCGCCGCCAAATTCAAAGAAGAGGCGCGCTCCAAAGCCAAAGCCAGAGGCGGCAAAGCAGCGGCAAAACAATTAGCCGATGATGACGAAAGCGATGCCGTTGAAGCAGCGCCCCGTTCGAGATCGACCGGTAGAGCGGCAGCAGCTCTGCGTTCGACCGACAACGATGACGCCCCCGAAAGCGAAGGCGACAACGACGCAGAAAACGGAGAAGGGTCCGAAGGCGAAGGCCTCGGCGATGGAGATGGCTCGGAGCGCTCCAAGCACACACTCGTCTGCCAGACCTGCAGCAAGACCTTCGAACATATGAATCCGCGTTTGAGAGATTGTCTCGATTGCTATCGCGCCAAGCGCAAAGAAAGACGTCGTGGTGGCGACAAACACAAAAACGTCATCCAAAATCCGATTGCTCAGCAAGTGGTCAACAAGGCTCAACAGGCAGCTCTGCCTGCCGCTCAGGGCAATGGCGCCAGTGCGGCTCCGGCAGCGCTTTCCGGCAACGGTGGACGCGAAGGTCGACCGGCCAGAGAGCCCCGCGAGTATAAGGATAGAGAAGATAAAGCAGTCAACTTCGGCGTGCAGGGTGAACCCCGCGAACCGATGCGCGATCCCCGCGACGTAAGAGAACCGAGAGAACCTCGTGAATCTCGCGAGCCCAGAGAAGTGCGCGAACCGAGAGAAGCTCGCGACTTCAGAGATCGCGAACCGAGAGAAAGAGTAGCCGCCGCCTCGGCTGCCCCGCGTCATTCATCGCCTCAGCAGGATCAACCGACCGCCTGGGCGCAGATGCAAAAGCCGGTGCGCTCATATCGTAAGGCAATCGAAGAAACAAGGCTGATCACAGGCTCGCTCAAGCGCCGCCTGGAAAGACCGGATCTGCCCGAAGGCGAAAGACGCTGGCTGGAGCAAATCTATGCTTATCAGTTGATCCTGCACCAGGGTTGGAGACATCTCTCCGAATACAAATCGGGCAGCCCGAGCCAGGCCAAGCAACAACAGCAAGCTCAAGAAGAAGCCAACTAAAGCTAAATAAAAGTCTAAAAGGGCTCCGGTAGCTCTTTTGGCAAAACAGGTTGACCGCCGCTGCGACCGGTCGGAAACTGCAATGCTGTTGGGTCAGCTTGCAAACCACCGGCGCTGGCGTTGGCACCACTATTGGTACCGGGCATACTAACGGACTGAGCGGTACTCGGACCGGATGGCCCCACCGCTGGTGGCACGATCGGAGCAACCATTTTGGTCAGATCGAGGGTGCGATTGACGCGCACTGGTACCAGTGTATCTTTTTTGATCTCAAACTCCGGGCCTCGATTGCGCAGCGACATGCCGAGCCCGGAGCCATTACCGAATGATCCGAACATCGAAGAGAGCTGTTGACCGTATTGTTTGATGCCAAAGCCAGAGCCGACCACTTTCGGCGGCTTTTTCTGAATGGCGGCCGGATTGTGATCGAGCTGCCCGCCGAAGGGCATCGATCTGCCGTCGGGGAAAACAAGGGTGGTCAGGCCAATAGACATGTTACCGGGCATCCCCATGCCATTGCTCGAGCGTGCCCGGGTGACAGAAACGACAGTGCCGACGATGCGTGCATTGCGCGGAATCACTTCATTACCATTTAGAAAGAAACCGTCCTTGAGTACAATCGAGAAAAGATCGCCGACTTCCGATTTGTGCGAAGAAAGGTCGTCATTGAGCGTACCGGTCAGGACGGTGCCGGCCGGAATGCGCGTGCTGAGCAATTGCTGGATGATACTGTTCGAGCCCTGGCCGACAGGGAAATTGGGAGCCCCGGTCGCCGCTCCGTAACCAGCACCGGTGCCGGGTATGCCGCCACCGATCGGAGCGCCGCCCTTGTTTAGATCGGCGAAGGGATTGTTGGCCGGCTGCTGCAAAAAGCCGGAGGTAATGGGTCCACTCGGCGCCGGGCCGGCCGGATTTTGCATCTGATAGGCTTCACGGGCGGCCGCCGGCAAAGCCAGACTGAGGCAGCCCAGGGCTAAAAAACTAGTGGCAAAAATCGCCAGCCGGTCGGTCAAAGTCACGTCTATCCCTTTCAGCTTGCCTGTTTCCAATCGTCGAACACCGGAGAGATCTTCTCTTGAAATGTTCTTTGACCCCTATTCTATGTTGATTACAAGCAATTAGGCAAATAATTCTAAATAGAAAGCATGGGAAGAATACGCTCACACGCCTCGTGGTGCTAAGATCGGCAATCCCGACGAATCGGGTAGCAAGTACAGGAAGCACTTCAAAAAGCTTCTTGTCCCTTGCCTGCACAGCAGGACGTTATGACCAAAGGGGATAAAGCATTGGCTGAATCTAAAAAACACAATAACTACGAAGTAGTTTTCATAATCAGACCAAACCTCGATGAAGACGCCGTGGACCGCACGGTTGCTACAGTCGAAGAGTTTGTCAAGGCTCAAGGTGGAACGATCACCACCATTGATAAAAAAGGCCGTAAGAGACTGGCCTATGAAGTAGACAAGATGCGTGACGGCTACTATGTAGTGATGAACTACAAAGGTGCGCCCGAAGCAGTTGCTCCTCTGAAGAGAATGATGACTCTTTCCGAAGACGTCATGCGCTCCCTGGTGGTTTTCCTGGAGCCGGAAATGGTCGGCAAATCCTAATCCAATTAGGTCCCGATCAACCGCTTTAGTTAACCCTAAATGGAAGGTGCGCTATGAGTTTGAGCAAAATTGTCATATCCGGACGGGTAGTGAAAGCGCCCGAAAAGCGCTTTACGCCTAACAACAATGTGGCCGTCACCGAATTCACAATCGGCGTTGATTCTCCCAATCGTCAAGATGGCAGCGTCGACACCAATTTTGTCAAGGTAATCACCTGGAGAGATCTCGCCGAGCGTTGCGCTAACGAGCTCAAAAAAGGTGATCTGGTCGCCGTTGATGGGCGCTTGCAAATCAATAACTACACCAATGCCGAAGGTCAAAAACGGCGTGATGTGGAAATTGATGCTTCTAGTGTCGAAAATCTTTCCCAGACCGTCGCCACCGGCAGATCCGCTGCCGCCGAAGGAGAAGGCGAGAAAAAGCTGGCCCCCGTTGCCAGCAGCAAACCAGCCAAAGGCGGAGCAAAAACTGCCGAGCCCGAAGACCTGGACGCCATCTTCTCTTCCGAAGACGAAATACCCTTTTAAATTGAGATTAAGGAGCTACTTACATGGTTAGAATGTCCCAGGATTCAGCCCCACCGCGTCGTCGCAAGACCTGCGGATTTTGCGCTGACAAAGTCGATTTCATTGATTACAAAGACCCGAACCGTCTCAAAAAGTTTGTAACGGAACGCGGCAAAATTTTGCCCAGAAGAATCAGCGGCAATTGCGCCAAGCACCAGAGATCGCTCACGGTAGCGATCAAGCGCGCCCGCGATATCGCCCTCATGCCCTACATGGCAGAAGGCTAAATCAGGGTGCTACGACCCGCTATTGCAGATTAGATCTGGCGATTTGTGGCAAATAACCTTTGACGCTTCAAAGTAGAAACAAAATAGAAATTACTTTGCCGCTGTTGTAAGATTATTTGTCATCGCGCCGAAGTGGTGAAATGGCAAACACGCTACGTTCAGGGCGTAGTGAGCGCAAGCTCTTGAGGGTTCAAGTCCCTCCTTCGGCAAATCTTTCGCCAATCCGCGACAATAACGCGACAATAAAAGTAAGTAGAAAATCATGAGGTACGCTTGAGCACAAACGATCCCCGCCGTCCGGACGCTAGACGGGAACTTCCCCCTCTCAACGAGCGCATTCGCGATCGTGAAGTAAGACTGATTGGAGAGGACGGCAGCCAACTTGGGATCGTGCCAACGCGTGAAGCGCTCACTACTGCTCGTGACAAAGGCCTCGACCTGCTCCTAGTCCAACCAGATGCCAACCCGCCGGTTGCTCGCATCCTCGATTACGGTCGCTTCAAATTCGAAAACGAGAAAAAAGCTCGTGAGAGTAAGAAGAAGCAACATATCCAGGATGTGAAAGAGATTAAGATGCGTTACAAGATTGAAGACCATGATTTTCAGGTCAAATTGCGTGCCGCCCAGAAGTTTCTTTCAGAAGGCGACAAAATCAAGGTATTGACGCTCCTGCGCGGCCGCGAGCTGCAACATGCCGACATGGCAATCAACCTGCAAAGTCGCTTCGCCGACGAGCTCAAAGATTTAGGTTTGATTGACAAAGAAGCTAAACTCGAAGGCAAGAGTGTTATCATGATTCTCGCTCCCCTCCCGTCGAGGGGCAGACCTGCGTCTTAACCCGAGTTTATAAAACTCCAAGGTTGAGAAGTCGGTCATCTTTTTTAGTTTATTGACTGGACACGACAATGCCCAAAATGAAAACCAACAAAGCTGCTGCTCGCCGCTTCAAAATCACCGGTACCGGTAAGATTTTGCGCAGGCAAGCCGGCACGCGCCACTTGAACGAGTGGATGAAAGCTAACAAAAAACGCAACTTGCGTGGTACCGCAGCCGTTCACCCGGATGTGGAAGCGCATGTTCTGTCGATGTTCCCTTATCGCAAATACATTACCTAAGCTCCAGGGCTTCTGGTAAGACAATCAAACAGCCACGTCTGCACTATACCGGTCTAAGGGAACTCCTCTCCGACGACAGGCGCAGATAGGCAATCACCCATATCTTCGAAGAAGGAGAAGAAATGCCCAGGGTAAAACGAGGCAATGTCCTCCAAAAACGCCACAAGAAGATCCTCAAGTTCGCTAAAGGCTTCCGTGGTTCAAAATCAAATCTTTTCATCGCCGCCAACCAGGCGATCATGCAGGCCTGGAAAAACGCTTACCGGGATCGCCGTAAGAGGAAGCGTGATTTCAGAAGTCTCTGGATCACCAGAATCAACGCAGCGGCTCGCCAGCACGGCCTGAGCTACAGCTTGTTGATGAATGGCTTGAAGCACGCCAATATCGAAGTCAACCGTAAGATGTTGGCCGAACTGGCTGTCAATAACAGAGAAGCTTTCGCAGCCTTGGCCACCACAGCCAAAGCCAACCTCGCTCACCACGCACCGAAAAAAATTCCGATGCGTGAGACTGTTAAAGCCTAGAGCTGTGCAATTCAACAACATCACATCTGCACACAATCCACTTCTTAAGAACATTCGCTCTCTTCAGGAGCGCTCAGCCCGGCATAAAGCCGGGCTGTTCTTATTAGAAGGCGAAAAAATGTTCCTCGAAGCGGTCAGTCGCGGCGTCGAGATCGACGCCATCGTAATGGAAGATGTCTTCTATGAAAAAGGACTGAGCCCGGCCCTCGAACAGGTCTTCTCCGATTACGAAGACAGCCTGGGGGCAAAAAAGGAAGCGGCTGGCATTCTCCCCAGCGATATAAACATCGTCTGGTCCGGTTTTTTCAAACATCTGATCACGACGGCGACGAGCTGCGGCATGGTCGCTACCGGCGTCCAGATCGAAGCGACTATCGATAATGTCCTGGAGGATTGCCGCCGGCGCAAAGCGGAAGGCTTGCCGAGCACCGTCGTCATTTTGGAAGGGATTCAAGATCCGGGCAATCTCGGCACGATTATTCGGAGCGCCCTGGCCTTCGAAGCCTCCGGCGTGATTTTGACCAAGGGGACGGTCGATCCCTACAACCCTAAGGTGGTCCGCTCGGCCATGGGCGCACTGTTCGACATACCGGTGGTACTGGACGCAAGTCTTCAAGATACGGTGGCCATGCTCAAAGCAGAAGGCTTCTCTGTTTGCGCCCTCAATCCGGAAGCAGAGCAGAGCTTGAGCCAGGCTAAACTGCCAAGCGATCTGGTCCTGCTCCTCGGCAATGAAGGTGCGGGCCTCAGTCAGACCGCCACGGCCCTGGCCGATCTCGACTTGAAAATCAATATCAGTCCCTTGATCGAATCGCTCAATGTGTCGATCGCTGCTGCCGTCGTGCTCTTTCATCTGGCCAACGACAAGAACAGGTAAAGAGCAAAGCACCTCATTTATAAAGCTTGACCCTTGCTAAAATGAGAGGCAATGGATAACGTGCACATCACCGACGAGCAAAGCCTGGAAGTTTCCCGGCTAACCGATGGCGACAAGAATGAGCGCGACTTCCAGGCGATCACGACAGTAGACGATAGCGCAGACGGCATCGCCGGCGCCCAATCAGTATCCCTCGACGAAGGCGACGGTCACGGCCATACCATGACCGTGGTCGAGCACCTCGATGAATTGCGCACCAGACTTTTGCGCAGTATCGCCTATGTCTTCGTAGCCTTTGTCACCGCTCTCTTTTTCACCAAAGATGTTTTGCGCTTTTTGGAAGCACCCGCCGGTGGTATCACTTTCCAGGCACTGTCTCTGGAAGAGCCTTTGATTGTTTTTTTCAAAGTGGCCTTCTATTTATCTTTGATCGCCGCCTCGCCCCTGCTGCTTTTTGAAATCAGTCGCTTCGTCTCTCCTGGTCTGACGCGCAAAGAAAGAAAAGTACTGGCTCCTCTAGTGGTCGGCGGACCGATTCTTTTTGTTTGTGGCGCGCTCTTTGCCTACTATTTCCTCCTGCCGCCGATGCTGCATTTCTTCAGCTCATTTGGTCAGGGCGTCACACCAATCAATCAGCGCCTCGATTTTTATATTTCCCTGGTCAGCTCGATCTTGCTTTACATGGGCCTTTGCTTTCAGATGCCGATCATCATCTTTGCTCTGGCCATGGCCGGGGTAGTGACCTCGGGCATGCTGATCAAAGTATGGCGCTTCGCCATCTTCGGCACCGCTCTTGTCGCTTGCGTGATCACCCCTGACCCGACTGCCTTTTCGATGCTGCTCGTCATGGCGGCCCTGAATGGCCTATACATACTGTCGATAATCATGCTCAAATTAGCCAGGAAGTGATCACCGATGGACTGGCAGCTAATCTCCCACTACATAGTTGCCATACTGGTCCTACCGATTGTGGTTGCCACCGTCCGCAGTGTAGTCAAAAACAGCGCGTCCTTATTCGATGACGATCTCACCGCTAAAGATCGCGCCATTCTCAAACAATTCGCCATCTTTTTACTCCTGCCTCTGGTAGCGCTCTTCCACGAGCTCGGTCACGCCGTGGTGGCAAAAATGCTCGGTATCGACGTGATGGCATTTCACTGGAGTTTGTTCTTCGGTCAGGTCGACGTGGGCGGCAATCGCACCCCGCTTCAAGATTTCATCATCGCCCTGGCCGGCAACGCCTTTCAGCTGGTTGCCACCCTACTGGCACTGCTCATCGCCGTCTTGAGCCGCTCACCGGCGATGGTGGCATTGAATATCTATCTCTATTTGTTCTCCGGTTTTTCCGGATTGATTTTTTACCCGCTGCTCTCGCTCTTTTCCTGGAATTACGATTTTCTGATTATTTACGGCAGCGAAGAGCGCAGCCTTGCTTTGATCGTCGGCTTTATCCATATTCTCCTGGTCGCTCTTTTTGTCTGGACCTTTTTGAGTCAGCGCGCCCGCCTCTGGTACGCCAAAAAGACGAGACCGGCCTGGGCAAAAGAATACGACCGTGTCCTTGCCCGTGTGCAGGCGCAACCAAATGCGGTGAATATCCTCTCACAGGCCTGGCAATTTTATTTCGTCGGTCTCGATAAATCGGCCGAGATCGCTCTCGATAAAGCAGAAAGGCTGGACCCCGAGCTCAAAGACATCTGGCTCCTGCGCGGCTATTTGCATCAAAGTAAAGGCCGCTATCAAAGCGCCCTGCTTTGTTTCGATCAGATTACCGAATCGGTGAAGAATGACAAGTCTCTGCTGGCCAGGGGCTGGATGGCCCGCGGCCACTGCCTGGGCGAAGAACTGGATAATCGCTCGCGGCCGAGTAAGGACTTAGCTAAAGATTACGCCGAACTGTTAAAGTCCTATAAGGAAGCATCAAAGGCCGACGGAAATCTAGCCGATCCGCACTATTACCTGGCTGTAACACTCGTCAAAGCCCGGCAATTTAAGGAAGCGGAAACCGAGGTCGAACTCTGTCAAAACTACGCTAAACGCGGCCTGAACTGGCTCGACCCGATCCTGGCGACAATGATCCGCGAAGTCCTGGCAGATATACGCCAGGGTCAAAAAGCGCAGTCATAATTTTCTCTCAGACTTGTCAGTATAAAAGCCTCCTATAATTGCCGCGTTGTCTGGTCTCAATCCCAGGAAAGGCGAAGGCTCTTTTTGAACTTCCAGCAGTTTGTCCACGAATTTTTCAGTAGCGATCCGCTTTCGCACAACTTCGTCTCCTGGTGCGCGACCGGACTGGCGATGCTGGTCAGTCTCGACACGGTAATCAGACTGTGGACCGAAAGACACCGCCTGCTAAAAGAAGATTTGAACGATGAAGATCGCGCCTTTGCCTGGCGCCTGGTCGTCTTCACCGTGCTGCCCCTGCTCACCTGGATCGATTGGCGCGCCACCGATGTCGCCGCGCAACTTAGTGGTGGCTACCTCTCCGCCGTCTCTTATGGCTTTATCTGGTATCAAGCGCTAATCGAAGGTCTCTCGCACGCGACCACGCCTGAGCAGGCGGCCCTCGTCTATGTCGCCGGCGAAGCAGCGCAAATAGCCTTTGCACTACTGCTGGTGCCGGCCCTTTTCCTCAGACCGCATCCATTTTTTGCCTCTTTCCTCGGATACACCATCGCCTTTACTCTCGGTTTCAACTTGATAGTCGATCCGATCTTGTCTCTGGCCGGCTTTGGCTTACCGCGCTGGGCAGAAATCGTCCGTATCGGCATGACGCACCCGGGCAGCATCGACACCCTGGTGGCTTGCCAGGCTGGCATGACCGGCCTCTATCTCTTTTTCATCAGCAGCAGTGCGGTTAGATTGTGGTTTTCGGATCTGACCAGACCGGAAATCGCTGAACATTTGAAAAATTGCCTGAAGGATTCGAAAGTCCATCTGCTCAAAAGTTCGCTCGCTGACGCCGATCAGCCGCCTTCCTCCACGGTCACCCTCAAGCTGGGTATTTTATATCTGCGCGCCGGATTGAACAGACAGGCCGGCAAATTGCTCAAGGAAATGGGCAAGCTCTTCCCAGGCTCGCTCAGCACGACATTTCTAGCAGCGATGCTCGCCTTCCAGGACCGCAACTACAAAGAAGCCCGGCTGGCTTTCGTCAAAAGCGCCGACTTTGCCCATGTGGACGGCGAGCTCAAAGCCAGCCTGCTTGCCGCCGCCGCCTGCTCGGCCTTCGCCCAGGGCGACACGGAAGGCGCCCTCGATCTCTGCCAGCGGGCTCTGGAATTTGAAGACGCCTGCCTGACCGCCAGGCTGGTCAAAGTGGACGCCTATCTGGCCAAAGGCAAAAAAGAGCAGGCCGCTCAAGAAATCATGGTGGCCATGCACCTCGGCCTTGATTTTGACCTGAAAGACAAAGTACCGGTCGACGCAGACCAGGTTTTCGACTTAATCTGCAAAGTCGAAGAAAAAACCGAAAACACGGCACTCATGGGGCAAATCGAACAATTGGAGGCGACCCTGGAGAAATCCGGCAGACCAAACAAGCTCAGTTGAACAATTTTTTTTGCGGCTCTTACGAAATTTCGCTATCTTCTTTTTACCAGATCCATATAATAACTTTGACTATTGTCAAGAACTAGCGGCGATTCAGATCCGGAAACCCTATCCTATCCCATCCCCTCACTCAATCCATTTGATTAGAAAAACGGGTATTGGCGTGGCCAACAACAGCATACGTCTAAACATTAGAGCCAGAATGTTGCTTCTGTGCCTTGGCGTTGCCGCACCTCTTCTGGCGATCGGCAGTTTTTCGCTTTTTAAAGAATACAAAACTCTCAAAATGGAAGCCGAGCGAGCAACGACGATGCAGGCCGCCACCGGTGTCGGCACGCTCAATAGCTGGGCGACTTCGCAGTGTCATTCCCTGAGCTCCGTCGCCGCCTTGCTGGCCACTGAACCAAAGCAAAAGCCAGAACAAATCAAAAAGACACTGGCCGCCGCTCTCACCAGTCAACCGACCTGGCAGGGCCTTTATCTCGTCAGCGAAGACGGGCGGGCTGTTTTGAGCGCCGCTACCGCTGCCGGAGCGCGCGATCTGAGCAGCGATCTGGTTAAGGATAAGAGTTTTGTTAGCGCCGTCAATCAGTCTATCCTGCCCCAGAAAGGCGATATGCTCGATACGCTGCTCATGGATCAGACCAATGCACCGCATCTAGTCGCCATGGCACCGATCGTCCGCGGCAAAGCTATAAAAGGATCACTTGTCGCGAGCATCACACCAAACGCGGTGCTTGGACTTTTCACCGGTCTGACCGGACCGCTCGATCAAAACAATGCAGTAATCGCTGTAATAGATTCGCAAAAGCGCGTCATTGCGCGCAACCTCGGCAACGCTTACTGGCAAGGACGCGACTTTTCGCATGCCAAGACAGTGCAGGCCTCGACCCACAAAATCCGGGGCACGATCGAAGGGGTTGGCATCGCCGACCCGACTGCCCGCGCTTATGCCTTTGACCGTGTACCGGGCACCAACTGGTTGCTCGTCGTCGGTGTGCCGACCACGGCCATCTACGGTACTGCTCACGACTGGCTAAAATTGATGATCGCCCTGGCTGTCTGCGCTATCGGCATATCATTTGTCCTGGCTTACATGGCCACCCACCATTTCACCCGCACAATCAACGGTCTGGTGCGAGAAGCGCTGGCACTGGGACGGGGCGACTTCAGCAAGCGCGTGGCCGTCAACTCGACCGACGAGCTTGGTCTGCTCGCGCGTGCCTTTAACGAAATGGCCGGACTGCTCGAGAGCGAACGCGACCAGAAAGACATGGTGCAACGCATCTCCGAATCGGTCAGACAATCCCTCGATATAGATCAAATCCTCAACACCACTGTCGAAGAACTCGGCCGAAACCTGAAAGCAAGTCGTTGTTGCCTGGCCTTGATCGACACCCATCAAACTCTGGCCACGGAAGACGACGAGCTCGTCTTTGACTATAACTGGTGGGACGAAGCGACTGGCGGCACGCCCTTGCAAGACCGGGTGGTCCTGATCGGCACGACTACGATCCTGCGTAAGATTATCGACCAGGGCTCGTTGATCTGGCTCGATATGCTGGCCATCGATCACAAAAACGAAATTTTCTGCTCCGGTAAATTCCGCAGCGACGACGTAAACAATATGAGCGAAAGCGATTGGGCCTCGGTCAAATCGCTGGTGGCCTGTCCGATTACGACACAGAGCGGCACCCGCGGCATGATTCTGGTCCAACAATGCGATCATCTGCGCTACTGGGGACAATCCGAGCTCGGCTTGATCGAAGCCGTGGCCAGCCAGGTAGCTCTAGCCATCGAACACGGCCGTCTCTACAAACACGCCCGCACTATGGCCGAGCAAGAACAGCTGATCAATCATATAGTGCGTTCGGTGCGCACGTCCCTTGATGTAGACACCATCCTCGATACTGTCACCATAGAGCTCTCCAAGGCTCTCGGAGCCGATCTGGTGCAGATTGCTCAACCGCGCGCCGAAGGGCCGCTCATAGTCACCCACGAATTTTCGGCCGGCAGTGGCCTGACAGACGACACCACCAGCGGTGTAGATGACCATGCCAGCCCGGATGCCAACTCACCTGCAGATGCAGATATCGCCAGCGTGCCGACCAGGAGTAGCGACGTCAAACACAAGGGCCTGAGCCTCTATCCCAACAATATCGATTTTCATCCCAATGCCAGCGCCGGCAATTTCATCGCCGAGACCTCAGGCTCGGTACTCGGTATAGACATCGCCAATCTGAAAGCCTTTTTCAAAGACAAGGCCACCGACCTCGAGCAGCCAATCAAAATCGAGCTCACGGTCAGCTCTTTGCAAAATGACGACAACACGGTCAACGGGCTGTCGGTAATCAATGACGTAACGGTCGACAAACGTTGCCATGCCTTCAAAGAATATCTGGAAACGGTAGCGAGCAAATCACTGATTGCTGCTCCATTGCTCAATGACAGCCATTTGATCGGCGTGCTCATCGTCCATCAACGCTCCGGTAAACGCGTCTGGACCGAACGCGAAATCAGCCTGGTAAGCGGTGTAGCAGACCAGCTCGCCGTGGCCATCACCCACGCCCAACTTTTCGCCCAGGTCAAACATCAGGCGATCACCGACGGTTTGACCGGCCTCTACAACCATGTCTATTTAAAAAATCGCCTCTCCGAAGAGCTCCGTTTGGCCGAGAGGAAAGGTACGCCCGTCTCACTAATCATGATCGACCTGGACAAGCTAAAAGTGATCAACGACAACTACGGCCATCCAGTCGGAGACGCCGCCATTCGCCAGATTGCTGCCATACTGAAGACCCTTCTGCGCAGTGGCGACACGGCTGCCCGCTACGGCGGCGAAGAATTCAGTATCATCCTGCCCGAGACAAGCCTTTTGGAAGCGGCACTGATTGCCGACCGACTCTGCAGTCAGATTCGTAACACACCGGTCCCTGGTCTGGGCAAAGTAACAGCATCGCTTGGCACAGCCTGCTATCCTAAACAGGCGCGCAGCACCTCCGAGCTCATCGAAAAAGCCGACAAAGCTCTCTATGTCGCCAAGAACAGCGGTCGTGACCAGGTCAGAGTTTTCGAAGAAGACCTGCAGACAACTTCGCAACCGACATTTACCAATGTCACCCGCGAAATCGAAAGCCTCAAACAAAACAAGAAAGAGTAGAAAGAGAAAAATGTCCGAGACCAAACAGATCAAAAGACTCGTCCTGTTCGACATCGACGAGACGATGATTTCGTCCGACGGCGCCGGTCGACGTGCCCTTTCCAGAGCCATCGACGAACTGCACAGCTTACCGGAAGCGCTTGGTTCTTTGCCGATGTCGGGCAAGACCGACAAACAAATCCTGGGCGAAATATTCATGGCCGCCAATCTCGGCTTTGAAGGAGATCAACTCAAGCTCGAAATCGACAGAGCGCTGGAGCGCTATCTTCACTATCTTGACGAAGAAATACCGGCCTCCAAAAATTATATTATCCATACCGGCATCCCGGCTCTCTTAGAGTGCTTGAAGGCCGATCCGCGCGCCTTTCTCGGCCTGCTCACCGGCAACGTTGCCGTCGGTGCAGAAAAGAAATTACGTCGCTTCGACCTCAACAAGTATTTCGCCATGGGCGCTTTTGGCTCCGACTCGGCCAACCGTCTCGACCTGCCGGCAATAGCCGTCGACCGCGCCGCCGAGCAGTTCCAGCAATATTTCCAACCGCATGAAGTGGTGATCGTCGGCGACAGCGTCAACGATATAGCCTGCGCACACCACTACGGCGCTACCGCCTTGATCGCCAATACGGGCCGCACCACCTGGGAAGAGCTGGAAGCGCACAAACCAAAATATCTATTCAAGGACCTCTCCAATCTGGAAGAAGTCGTTGCCGCGATCTTCAATTAGCAATTAACGTACAGTCTCGGAGATGCTTGCACTGACCGTTTTACTCGTCCAGGGCAAGTTGAGCGCAGCAATATTTTCCTCTCCGACCAATTGCACCATGATCGACTGCGAGGCGATCAGAAGTGTTTTGTTTTTGTGACGGATGGCCCGATCGTAAGCGCTCACGCTCATCGTTGCTTCTTTATTGACGGTGCGCCAACGACTCTCGAGTCGTTTATCGAAATAAATAGACTTGAGTAATTTGTCGTCTTCTTTACCGCCTGTCGCCATAATGTAAGACGTACTGACGGCCTCGGCAGCAGTGGGGATGAAAAATCCCGGACCAAAAACGCTAATCACTGACATGCTGCCCTGCACCAGACCGGAAAATTTTTCGGCCAGGTAACTATGATCCGAATATTTATGCAAGCGTTTCTTCAATTGGGCAACTACCGGATCAGACTTCATCGCTCGATTGGTTAGCTCGCGGACTAGCTCTTCCTGCCTGGCCATGTCTAATTCATCGCTCTTAAAGACATTCGCTGGCAGAGTCTCACGTCGAGAAACTGAGCCAATCAGAGCAATCGTCTTATCGGCCTGCTCTATACCAACGAGGTCGGCAAGCTCCAGCCTGGCGCGTTCCATCTTTGACGACGGCTTGGAGGCAGCTATTACACCACCGGCGGCATCACGCCCCGGCTCCAGAGGAAGCGCCTCTGATTGACCGTAAGCCTCGGCCACCTGGAGAACAGCTCGAACGATGGCCGGATGAGCTTCATCCACCACTCGCTGCTTGCTGTACGCCGCGGATTCGGCGTCAGTCGGATCGACCGGTTTTTCATCGAGGATAACGTCGGCTGCCGCTCGCGAAGGCCCGCAACCACGGTAGGGAACCATTACGTTGACGGCTTCCTTAGTTTTGGTCACGACTTTACTGCTGGTTGTGCGGTAGTGGGCAACACTTTTGGTCAGATCATCGTAATGCCGATCGGCACCAAGCGAGCTGTCGAGCAACAAATCCAGCTGCGCTCCGATCAGTTCAGGCGCCGTACATTGCTGTACACCACCGGTCAATACATTAGCCTTGTTGCCGGGCCCAGACTCTATCAAAACAGGGCTGGCATCGTGCAATGTAAGAAAAAGCGGTGCTTCTGAGGCGCTTAAGGATTCGTCGGAGCTCGCAGCATAAGCTACAACAGAGCTACCAATTATAAAAACATTCGTCAGGGCGCCAATCAAGATCAATTTTACGGCAGCTCTTTCTGACTTCTTTAGACTCCAGTACATTCTTGCTAGCAAACTCCAGTCGCTTGACAGATAATAACAGTCATTTTGCCGGGAAGATACACACGTGAATAAGACCATCTTAATTGCGCGACACAAGCGCGTCTTGACGCCGTGCGCGTCGGCGTCAGTTACCGCATCGCTTCAAACGAAACCTTTAGCCGCTCCCGAGAGCTTCCCTATTGAAGTTTCTTGCCCTTGTATTCGCCGGTCAGAGACTCGAGGAAGGCGACAATAGAATCAGTCTCGGCGGCAGTCAATTTATTGCCGGCTTCATAAACGCCCATGACCGAGACGGCCTCTCTCAAAGTGGCGGCGGAGCCGTCGTGGAAATAGGGCGCAGTGAGGGCTATATTGCGCAGGAGCGGCACTTTAAACTTGCCCATATCGAGGCGGTCATGGCTGACATTGAAGCGACCATCATCGGCAGGGGTGTGGGGCATGTGCAAGGTATTTTCGCGATAGGCGAAATAATCTTTGTAGACGCCCATTTTCTCAAAAGACATGCCGCCCATACCTACCCCGGCGTGACAAGTGGCGCAACCTTTTTCCATAAAAGTCAAATAGCCGCGCTTCTGCTGATCACTCAAAGCGGACTGATCTCCCTTTAAATATTTATCGAAGGCGGAGTTTGGCGTCAACAGGGTCTTTTCATAGTTGGCGATGGCATCTTTAATATTTGATTCGCTAAGCGAAGCCTTGTAAGCGGCTTTACTCATTGCACCATATGCGGTATCGCCAGCCAGTTTGGTCAGGATACTTTTAAAATCGGTTGCCATCTCATGCGGATTGGTAATCGGTCCACTAACTTGATCGGCAAGGTCTCTGGCGCGCCCGTCCCAAAACTGACAAAAGTTAAAAGCGCTATTGAATACCGTCGGAGAATTGATCGCTCCTTGCTCGCCGTGCACACCAGTGGAGACTCGCAACCTGTCTGTGCCCCCCTTATCGAGAGCATGACAGCTGGCGCAGGAAACCGAATTGTCTGTGGAGAGCCTTTTGTCGAAATAGAGCCTTTCTCCCAGCCGCGCCTTATCGACGTCGACATGAAATGGATTTTTTTCGGGAATGGCTGTCAGAGCGATGCCTGAATCCTCCTGCTTATCTTGAATGTAGGAGAGGATAGCTCCTTTTTGAGAATCGGACAGAGCGGCGCTCCAGTGCAAAAGCGTGTATTTGGCCGGGGGCATACTGCCCGATTTGATCACTGTCGCTATCTTGGCCAGGTCGATGGCACCGATCGGCTCAAGGCCGGCCAGCTGATTTTTGGAGAGACGAAAAGCAGTCTGCGCACTTTCAATATCGTGGGCAATCATTTCTTTAGCGATTGGCCACTGAAAATAGATCGGATATGAGGTCATCCCCTGGGTATGACAGTCGACGCAGCTCACCTGCATCAACTTGGAAACCTCGATAAAGCGAGGATTGTCACTTTTATCGTCGATTTTTTCACGCCTCAGGAAATAATTGGAAATCGGTAAAGCCAGGACGGCAATGAAGCCTGTGGCGATAATGATTATCGAAAGCGTACGCAGATTCACCTGATCACCATCATCTTGTCACCATCAGGCCTGTTCAGGGCCATGCAAAAAGCATCCGCAACTTGACCTGCTCAGAGTTTACCCTTGCCCTGCCTAGATCTGAACGAAAAATGTCGATTGTCGCTAACTCTCGTTATAATGACCTCTCCAGATATAATCGACAGCTTAAACCGAGCAAGAGGGTAGATTTTTGACAGCTCAACGGCAACTGAGAGGCAATCGTCGCAAAGTCAGGGCCTACATCGGCCTCGGCTCCAATGTCGGAGATAAACTCGGCTATATCCAACAAGCCATGCAGTTGCTCAAAGACGTGCCTGGCGTGACCGTCCTCGAGTGCTCGAGCTTTTATGAAGCGGAGCCGACCGGTGAGCTCTATAGCGAGTGGTTCGTCAATGCTGTTGCTTCGATCGATACCAGCCTGAGACCGGACGAATTGCTAGAGATCTGTCGCGATATCGAAAAGCGCTTGACGGCGATGGCTGACGTCGACGCCAGACAAAAGGCAAGTGGTCGCATCATCGATCTGGATATTTTATTTTACGGCCAAGAAACGCTAGAATCGGCCACTCTCCAGATCCCTCATCCTCGCCTGCATAAGAGAGCTTTTGCCCTGGTGCCGCTACTCGAAATCGCACCGGAAATCAGACATCCAGGTCTAAATAAGAGTGTCGCCCAGCTTCACGAAGAGCTTGAAGAACCGGAGCAGATTTTTCTCTTCGGTACGCACCTCGCCGAAGAAGTAGAGCCGGACTAGAGTCTGATTAGAGCCAAGCGATGAAAAATCTCAAAGTCGGATCTGATATCTGTTCAATCAAGCGTATCGAGGAAGTCTACGAACGCTATGGCGAGCGCTTTCTCGACCGAATTCTCACCGAATCAGAAAAAAAATATGCTCTCTCGCGCAAGAAAGATTTTCTGGCCCGCGTAGCGGCGCGTTTCGCCGCCAAAGAAGCAACATCGAAGGTGCTGGGGACAGGTTTTTATGGTGTGGGCTGGAAAGACATAGAAGTCGTGCGCTTAGCGAGCGGTGAGCCGACAATCAAATTGCACGGCCGCGCCGTGGCTGTAGCGGACAGGCGCGGCCTGACAGGCTTTGAGCTGACGATGAGCCACGAGAAGGAATACGCTATAGCCTTTGTGATCGGCTATAGCAATTGAGAAGCGCAAAGCTCTGCACCGGATATGGTGCGCAATTTATCCACTGGTAAGTACATTCGCTCAGGTAGGCGGATTACCGCTGCCACCAATCGGACGACCGATAGCCATGGCGATCATCAAACACTGATCGACCTTTTCCATCACTTCCTGAGGGAAGACACCGATCTTATTGACCAGAAGCGTTTTTGGAATAGTGGCGATAACGGTGCAGTCGATGACGCTGTCAAGACGCAAACCACCGGACTGTCCTTCCGGCGAATTCATCAAGACTTCAACTTGCGTAGGTTCGCGGGCGGCCCGGGAGGTGTTGGATGTAAGGGGCACGAGCAACACATCATCGAGGCGGGCATTGTTGTAATCGTTGGAAATCAAAATCGCAGGCCGGCGCTTAGTTTGCGTCGATCCGTCATCAGTGGTGTACGGGAAAGACACTAGAACAACATCGCCTTTCCTGTATTGGGTCGGCTTGCTGGGAGTTGGGCGCTCTGGATTATTTTGAATGGCAATAAGGCCCCTTGGGCCCGCTTAAAGTGGTCGATTTGGTAAATTTGCCCCGGCTTGGACCTCGGGCTGTCAGCGAAGTTGCCGACTGGCATTAATTGTACCAATTTAGACTGCCTTTGGCGGCGGTCGAAATCAGCATGGCAACAAAAAGGGGCTCCGCGAGCCCCTTGAGAATCTATATATGCCAGACTTGGCAGTTGCTGCCGAATACCGAGGCTAGGCGCTCTGGGTGATATGAGCGTAGTGGTCCATCTCATCCATCAAGTCAGGACGGCGGGAAAGAACCAGACCAGCGGCCTGGGCAGCGAAGTTGACCATCTCATCTCGCCCTGAATGACTCTCGCGGAAGAGGCCGAAGGCCTCGCGCATGCCATCTCCAAACCGCATATTGGGCTTGTCGAAGACGCTGATTGAGTCATCGTCGCTCACTTGGTGAACGGGCGGTTTATTGAACATAGGACCATCAAATGACATCTTGTAGGTGTCCCCATCCAGGATGAGTGAATTATCAGAAGTATAACAGGCTTTCAAGAGATAAGTCCAGCAGTTTTTAATCCGCCAGGTTCATATTTAATGTTTCTCGAGGGAACCCTTTGTTTTCTCATTTGGAACATACCCAGAATGTCTTACCGAGTAGACCCCTTCCGGATAAATTTAATATACGACCTTCGGGACGAATAAGTAAATGGGGAAGCTACGATATCAAGAGATCCCGGACTTTTCCATGCTACTGGTTATATAGATTAACCGCGGTTGGGAAATTCGCGGCGAAGAAACTCGATAGTGCGCTGGGTGGCGCCACCGGGCATGAATACTTCTTTGATACCTTTGGCCAACAACGCATCCCTGTCTTCGTCGGGCATAACGCCGCCGCCAAAAACGAGGATGTCTTCGGCACCTTGATCCTTCAAAATTTGAACGACCTTGGGCAGGAGTGTGAGATGCGCCCCCGAGAGAATGGACAGGCCAATAGCGTCGACGTCTTCCTGGATGGCGGTTTCGACAATCTCTTCCGGAGAGCGGTGTAGACCCGTATAAACGACTTCCATACCGGCGTCGCGTAGAGCGCGGGCCACAACTTTGGCGCCGCGGTCGTGCCCATCAAGTCCGGGCTTGCCAATCAGTACGCGAATCTTTCCTTTAGTCATTAAAAGCCCCGAGTATCCTTTATATGCGGCTTGGGTCGACACTTGAAAAACCTGGAGGGAAAAATTCCCCACTGCCACCGTTTGCCGCCCTCAATATTAGCCGAGAGCGAAAAGGGAGCGAGACATTTATTTACCTGCAGGCTTAGCGCCGGGAAGCAGTCTCTGAGCAATGAGGACGGCAAGCTCATCGAAATTTTTGATGTCAGACCTGTTAATCAAATAAAAACATCTTTTCGTCCGGAGCAGACCCCAGGTCAAAGCTCGAGGCACTGAAAAACTGACAATGTCAGCGGCGCAGAGCCTTGCCTTCCAGAGTAGCGTGTTTACTACCAGTTCGTCGCCTTGCAGAGTGATGGACTTTGGTTCTAGTAAACAGACTGGTAAAAAGTACATGTCGCAGGCGAGTAGAAATAGTCCCTGCACCGCTTCGAAACCGAAATTGACCGTGCCGTGATGGAGCACTCGGGTAAGTACACTGATCGGCAGGAAAATATTGAGGCCGACCACGCAGAGCATGAGCAACCAGCGCATGATGTCTATCCAGATCGCCCGCTTAAAAACTCTATCTTCGTTCATCGTCTGATTATACTTCTCCAAGCTAGTGACGAAGAGCGTCGCAGAGGAGTCGAGTGGCGATAATCTTTAGTCTATGAACAAACAAAAGATTGCCGATTACATTTGCCAGCGCATTGAAAAAGCCGGTGTTTCCCACACCTTCGGCATACCGGGAGATTTCATCCTACCTTTTTATGCGGCCCAGACACGCAGCTCACTGAAGACTGTGGTCATGACCCATGAACCTTCAGTCGGTTACGCAGCCGACGCCTACGGGCGCCTGCGAGGCCTTGGTGTGGCGCTCGTCACCTATGGTGCGGGCGGATTGAATATGGTCAATCCGGTCGGTCTGGCTTACGCCGAACAGTCACCGCTACTGGTGATAAGCGGCGCTCCGGAAACCCGCTTCCGAGCCGATAAACCGCAACTCCACCACTGCGTCAAAACGTTCAACACTCAGCACGACGTCTTTTCGCACGTCACCGAATCTACCACCATCGTCGACAACGCCTCTTCTGCCCAGGCCGAAATCGACCGTGTTTTCGACACGACACTGAGCACTTCCAGACCGGGCTATCTTGAGCTCTGTCGAGATATGGTCAACACCGAAATCGAAGTCAGCGAGCGTCGGCCTGCCGCCATCGATCCGAACAGCCCGGCCGCCCAGATCAAGGCTCATGCTCTCAAAGAAGCAGTCGGTGAAATCATCGAACGTCTCAGCCAGGCCAAACAACCGGTCTTGTTGGTCGGCGTCGAAGTGCGTCGCTTCGGCCTCAAAGACGATGTCGTCGAACTCGCCGGCGCTCTAAATATCCCGGTCGTCACCTCGATTTTGGGTAAAGCCACTTTCCCCGAATCGCATCCAAATTTCATCGGCAATTATTTCGGCCAGTTCGGCGGCCCGGCCGTCAAAGAGTATGTGGAAAATTCAGACTGCATCCTTTCTCTCGGCGCCGTCATGACCGAGATGGAAACCGGCGGCTACACGGCCAAGTTCAACCCGGATCGCCTGATGCAAGTAACCGCTTCAGAAGTGCAAATCGGTCACCATATCTATCATGGTCTGCATCTACAACCAGTGGTCGAAGCTCTTTTGCAATCTGATCTGGCCGGTCGCAGCAATTTCACCATCCCGACCGTCCTCGCGGAGGACATCAAAGGCGATCCCGCCGATAAACAGCTCACGGTCAGCGCCATGATCGAGAGACTGAATGATCTCTTGAGCGGACCACGGGGATCCGATTTCAGTATCGTCACCGATACTGGTGATTGCATGTACGCCGGCATGAGTCTGAAAACCGACATATTCCTGGCTCCGGGCTATTACGTAAGCATGGGCTTCGGCGTACCGGCGGCAATAGGCGCTCAAATAGCCATGCCCGAGCGCAGACCGATAGTGCTCGTCGGCGACGGCGCCTTCCAGATGACTGGCCTCGAGATTTCGACGGCGGTCAAAGAAAAGCTAAACCCAATCATCATCGTCTTCAACAATGCCAGCTATGCCATGCTTCGTTTCATCGATCAGCAGCGCGATTATTTCGACCTGCCTCGCTGGGACTATGTTGGTCTGGCCAAGTCGGTCGGTGCCGACGGCATGCGCGCCGAAAGCAGCGACGATTTTGGCCGCGCCCTGCACAAAGCAGCCCTTTCGGACAAGGCTTTTGTCATCGACGCGATACTTGCCGGAGACGACATTTCGCCCACCCTGCGGCGTCTGACCGACCATTTCAGCAAAAAGGTGAAAGCGGCCATCGCCTGAAGATTGGACTTCTGGCCAAGTTGGGGGAATTACCGGGGGGTAAATCCGCCTATTTTGGGGTATTAATTAACTAGCACTCAGTTTTTGCTGAGACCTCCCTCCTCCCACGAGAGATTTTGCTAGTGACCTCCCCATTTTTAAACCCGGACAAACCGTCAAGCCAGGACACCGACCGGGAAAAACCGGCCACCCTTGACCTGAACCACGGCGACCAGACTCAGACAGCGGCAGCCAATATGTTGGCCGAGGTGCAGGCGGTAAGCGCCACCACCCGCGCCCATTTTGCCGAAAATAAGGCGCTGCGCGATAGTGAGCCCAAGCAGTACAACCATGACGGCTTTCTCGGAGCCCTGGTGGAAAATGCCGGTTACAGCGGCATCCAGCAAACGACCCGCTCGCTGGCTCAATGGAGCGACCTGGCCACCGGCGGTAAACTAGCAGACCGCGTTAATCTCGTCGCCAGGCCTCTGGCGGCGGAATACAAATCATCGGAATGGTATGGCGAACAATTCGGCGGCGCCGTCGGCAAAATCGCCCCCTTCCTGGCCGCCTTTGCCGTCACCCGTGGTGTTGCGGCAAAAATTGGCGTGAATGCCGCTCTTGAAGGCGAAAGCGGAGCGGTCTTCACTCGCGCCAATGCCATTTTGACCGGACAGGCTGCCGTAGCCGGTTTTGGCTCGGAGGCAATCTTCACCCCAAACGAAAAGAACAATCAAAGTCTGCCAGCGATGGCCACAGAAAGGCTGAAAAATGGCGCTATCGGCGCTCTGGACATGGCCTCGATCACGGCCGGCAGTCTCAGTTTAAAAGCTCTCGGCACGGCGGCGGCTGAGGATATGCCGCTGGCCAGCGCCATGCTGCGCAATGGCGGGGTGTCGGCGGCAATCAGCGGCTATCCGACCGGCATGCTCAGTGCCGAAGCCCACTCCAGATTATTCGAGGATCGCGCCTCGACAGCGGCCGAACGCGAACAATCAGCCCTCGGTATGGCTGCCGTCGGCTTCGGCCTCGGCGCACTGCAGGGCAGGGCCACCGAAACGGCGGAGAGTCGCAGCGGCTCTAATTTGCCCGGCATTAAAGACGTGCTCCAGGTAAAAGCTGAAAACACCATGCAGCACATCGACAATTTCGCCAGTTCGCTGGGCTCCTTCGACGGTCTGATCGGCGGCGGCAATCGCCTCGCCTATGCCCAGGCCGGCGCCCAGTTTGGCCGCGTGCCTTTGCGCAGTATGGCCATGGAGTCGACCCTGCGCGATCTCAATTCTAATGTGATGTTCCGCGACGGCGACAAGGCGGCCGGCAACGCTGATGGCGGTAAGACCAGCGCTGAGAAAAGCAGCAGCCGGCGTAGCAGCGATCGCTCGAGCGAAAAAGAAAACACCACGGATAGTGGCAAGGGTACGCCCCTGAAAAAAGCACTCACCGATCTCCATCTTGGCGATGTCGCTGATTTTGTCGCCCGCGACAAGGTCTTGAAAAATCAAACGGTGGTGCGCAGTCTCGGTGAAGGCAATGACAGTCCCGCCGTACTCGAGCTAGCCCCAAGCAAGGCCTTCCCCGAAGGCGGCGCTCTCAAGGTAACGATTGCCGAAGGTGGATGGCAAAAGGATTGGGGCACGAGACCCTTCGACGCAAAAATGCTCAGCAAAGTGCACGACGTCGAGCTGAGCGGCTCAAATTTCAACGGCTCGGCCGCTGTTTACGTACAAGAACTGGTCGACACCCAGCCTCGATATGCCCAGGATCTCGTCGACAATTTCTTTGCTAAAGTGCAGCAGTCAGGTCTCGAATTTGGCGACGGTGGACCGGAGATCATGAAACAGGTCGGCATCAGTCGCAAGACCGGCGATCTTGTTTTGATCGACCTGCCCTCTATCGATCAAGCCGGTGCCCATGAAACTTTGCGTACGATTATCGAAGGTCATGAAGGCGTCGAAGAAGCCTACGAAAAAGAAAACAAGGCGATTCGCGACGGCAACCACGAACCTGAAAAACCGGATTTCGAACAGATCATCGATGTCGACCGCGAGGCTCACAGTCAGCAAGCCCTGCGAGAAGGCCAGTTTACAGCCCATGAGCAAGAGTTGCTTTCGCAGCTGAAAGAAGGCATCTCGCCGCGCGAAGTGCTGGAATTTGCCGCCCTGCTCGAAGGTAAATTAACCCCCAAAGGCATGCCCGACACCAAAGCGGTCAAGAATCAATTTGATGCTATGGTACGCCGTGCTCAAAAAGCGGGAGTGCTGGACAAACCAGGCAAGCAATCGAAGGCGAGTGCAGGCAATGATGCTAGTGATTTTGGATCAGAATCAGATTTTGCCGATAACGACTATTAGATGACAGCCCAGGCAACTAAGGACAACCGTAAATCGCTGGTTACAGGCAATTTGTGGCGAGCGATCTGGGTGATGAGCTGGCCGCTTCTGCTGACGACGATCGGCAATTCGCTGGTCGGCCTCACCGACGTCAAGGTATCGAGCTACCTGGGATCGAGTGCCCAGGCGGCAGTCGGTCTGGCCGAACAATTGCTCTTTACTTTTATGCTCTTCATCATGGCCGTCGGCGTCGGCACCACCGCCCTGGTGGCACGTGCCTACGGCGCCGAAGACACGGAAGAAATGCTCGATTGCGCCGGCCAGTCTTTCACCCTGTCAATCATGCTCGGCGTCACCATGGCGTTGATTTGCGCAGTCACCGCCAATTTTATGCTGCCCTTCTTCACGGCCTCACCACAGGTGGCTGTGATCGGCAGTCAATATCTGGGCGCTTACAGTATCATGCTTATTCCATTCAGTATCACCGTAATAGCCAACTCTTCTTTTCGGGCCATCGGCGACAGTAAGACACCGCTTTTAATCGTCACGACCATGACCATAATCAATGTCGTCGGCGACTATTTAACCGTGCTCGGCAACTGGCCGGTAGCGGGACTTGGTGTCATGGGCATGGTCTATGCCGCCCTGGCAGCCAGTTTGACCGGGGCCATCCTGGCCGTCCTTTTGATGCGCCGCTCGGTTTTGAAAAATTCACTCACCCGCATCTTGCCGGCCAATTTCAAAACGATCAAAAGGATCAGCAATATCGGCATGCCCTCCGCCTTTCAGAGGCTGGCCTGGTCGATGTCAGTCTTTGTCGTCTTTTTCATTTTGAAAGACTGCCAAAACAGCACCTGCGCTCTTGCTTCCTGGACGATTGGCATGCGCTGCGAATCGGTTATCTTTATGCCGCTCATGGCTCTCAGCCTGGCGGTCTCATCGATAGTCGGTCAGAGTCTCGGCGCCCACGAAGCGGACCGGGCCTTCAAAGCAGGCTGGCGAGTCACCTGGATCGGCATCTGGATGATGGTTTTCATGTCGGTGGTTCTCTATGTCTTTGCCCGCGAAATCGCCTGCTACTTCGCCACCGATCCAGGTACCGTCGCCTATACGATTTCATATTTGCGCATCAATTGTCTGGCCGAGCCCTTCCTCGCCCTTGCTCAAGTTTTGACAGGAGCCTTGCAAGGGGCGGGGGACACCAAACCTGTTATGTGGTTTTCGATCTCATGCAATTGGCTAATTCGCCTGCCTATCGCCTATATCGGCGTGCTCTATCTGCACATGGGACCGGACGGTGTCTGGTGGGGCATGAGCATTTCGATCATGCTGCAGGCCTTTATGGTGCTGTGGCGCTATCAGTCGAAGCAATGGATTCAGTTGAAGATTTAGAGGCACCATGAGCTTTCAGATCGCTTGCATTTTTCAACGCAGCAAGCAAAAACCACTGGGCAAGCTTGACTTGCGCCGTGCCAAAATTGTATTCAAAAAGGCCCGCCACCATGAGCGATACCAGAGCCGCCAGCGTGCCCAGTCCTACGCCGCCACTCCAGTAATGGTCCAGACTGTTGATGTAAGCTGCGCGCAGACCGCTAAAAAGGAGAAAGGCAAAGGCGAGAAAGCCTATCACTCCAAGCGTGCTTAGAATCTGAAAATAATTGCTGTGGGCATGATTGAGGTCGGAAGAATGCCCCGGAACCAGCGCCTCCGGTATATCTGTGATGCGCGGGAAGTGGGAGGGACCGACGCCGGTGAGCGGACGTTCTTTAAAAGCATCAATGGCCCGGCCCCATATTTTGATCCGCGTCGTGACGCTGACATCCTGCTGCCAGTGAGCTAGAGGAGCCATTCTTGCCTTGAAGGCTGGTACAAAAATCCAGGCCAGGGTAAGAGCGATGATGACGCCAAGGCTACTCGCAAGCAGAGTTTTGGCAGACAGCCGCCCTCTCATTACGATCAAGGCGACCAGCACTATCAGACCGGCGATCAGGCCAAGCCAGGCGGAACGCTCACAGGCGAAAACGAGACCGAGAAAGTTGGTCAATGTAAGCAGGGCGAAAAAGATTTTGTTCGAGAAAGGCGCCGGCAAAAAACGATTGGCTCCCTTTACCATCAGGCCGAGAGCAAGGAAGCTGGTCAGTTGCATCAAGCCGGCAAATGGCATCGGCGCGCTGCAAAAGCCGGTACCTTGCAAATATTGATAGGTAAAAGGATGATAGTTGCACACCTGTTGGACGCTGCCCCAGAGTCCGGCCAGCGCACCAAAAGCGATAAAAGAAGCAAGCGCCGTGCGTTCGCAGCTTGAAGCTTCGCCTGGCCTGGAGCAGGCATTGAAAGCCTGATAGACATAAAAATAGATGATGAAGGCGCGTACATTGGGGAAGAAATCGCGAAAATCATGCAGACTGCCAGGGGGACCCGAAAGGGCGGAAACGGAGAGGCTGACGAGAGTGGCGGCGATGAAGATCAGGAGTGGCACCGTCAGCGGTGCGGCGCCTAGCAACTTGAGAGGCTCAAGCCCCGCATTATTACCGGTGCGGCGGCAGCTCTCGGCAATACTGAGGGCGATGCCAGCAAGAATAATCACCCAGGAAAAAGTGACCGAAGTATGTAAGGCCACCGCCAGAGCCAGACAGAGAAGGATTTCCAGCTGTCGGAGGCGATCAGTCTTCACCAGGTCTACCAGATTAGTCGACTCTACCAGTTGGTCATTCCCATGATGTCGCGTACTTCGGCCAGTGTTTCGCCGGCTACTTTGCGCGCCTTCTGGTTGCCATGAGCGATGATTTTGTGCACCTGCTCGGGATTGGCAGCCAGCTTTTCGCGCTTTTCGCGGAAGGGGCGGAAATAATCATTTATATGATCGGCAAGGCGACTTTTGCAAGCGACGCATCCGATTTGAGCCGTTTCACATTCTTCTTTGACGAGGGCGAGGACGTCGGGCTTGTCGCGATCGATGACGTTGTACCATGGCCACGGTACCTCGCAGAGATCGACATGTCCGGGATCGGACTTGGCGATGCGGGTGCGATCGGTGATCATTTGTTTGACTTTTTTAGTGGTATCGCCATCGGTATCAGCGATTTTAAGATCATTATTGAAAGACTTGCCCATCTTCTGACCGTCGACGCCCTTTAGAAGAGGCGTCGTCGTAAATTCGGGCTTGGGCTCGGGGAAATAGTCGACGTTGAAGACATGATTGAAACGCCTGGCCACGGCGCGGGCAAATTCCAGGTGCGATTCTTGATCTTTGCCGACCGGCACACATTCGCCCCGAAAAGTAAGAATGTCGGAAGCCATCAACACCGGATAGCCGAGCAATCCGTAAGTCACTTTTTCTTTGGCCGCCGCTTCGTCGTTATCGAGCATGCGCACCATGTCTTTGAGTGTGGGCTCGCGCTCCACCCAGTTGTGCGGCGTCAGCATCGAAAACAAAAGATGCAATTCGGCGATCTCGGGCACGGCCGACTGCACGTAGATTGTCGATAATTCCGGGTCGATGCCGACACAAAGCCAGTCGAGGGCAATCTCGAAGATATTACCTTTGACTTCACTGGTGTTCTGATACTTGGTCGTCAGGGCGTGCCAGTCGACGATACTAAAATAAGGGTCGAAACCGCCCATATTTTGGAAGTGCAACCAGTTGGTGAGCGCCCCAAAATAGTGACCAAGGTGCAAACGACCGGTCGGGCGCATGCCCGACATTAATCTCTTGGCTGTCATTGCTATGCTGCTCTGAGCCTATTTGTTAGCGTTGGCTTTGGCGATCGCTTCTTTGACGAGAACCTTTTTGCGGTTTTCTTTGGCTTTTCTGCGCTGTTTCTTTTCACGGCGATTGTACTTGTGAGTCATGAAACTCTCCCAATTAAGACGTATAAGTTTGAAAGAGTGTACCGAAAAGACAGGAAAATTGCAGGCTTCTTAGCGCCTTGCAAACCTTTCTTTTTCTTGAGTAAGACGGTCCCAGTCGGAGGCTGTCATGAAGCCCAACTTGACGAGCAGGTCGGTGAGCTTGATCCCTTTCTGGCGGGCCACTTCAATCACATCGCGCAGCTCATCGCCGGTAATACGCCGTCTTTGCAGCAGATATTGCTCGAGTTCTACCCGTCCGAGCAGCAAATCGGCGGTCAGACTGGCTACGGCATCGGGCGGGTCAAGGTAACCACGCTCCAGGCAATATTTGCAGTCGTGCAAGATTTGAGCGGGCACGACATCCGATTCTGTGGCAACAGTGATAAAAGTTTTACCCTTTTTGAAATCTTCGACAATTTTTTGCAGATTGTCGTCGAGCACTCCGTTGCCGACGGATATATGGCCAAATGGCGACACATGAAAGCTGGTCTGGAAAAGCCGCTCGATGTCGATAGCGACGATTGGCAGTGGATCGGTGCGGACGATGTCAAAGAGCCTTTTCTCCGGACTTTCCTCGACAGCGGTGGCGGCCAGAGCGCCAGCCGAAGAAGAAGAAGAAGAAGAAGAAGAAGAAGAAGAAGAAGAAGCCTGCACCGTCACTTTCATTTTTTCGTCGCTGACCGCCGCCGCCCAGGCGTTGACGGTGGCAATCGGAGTGGAAGCACCGGCCGAAGCTGTGGAAAATTCTCTGGCAGTCGATTTAGTGTCGGTCGTGCTCTTATCTTTGCTGCTCTTGTCCAGGTTAATACTTTTATCCAGGGTCTGCCTGGCCAGAGCCGCCGCCTTGGCTACGGCCAGACTGTCCGAGGAAACTGCGGCGATCTTGTCGGATGATGTACGAAAAGATGTAGGCAAATGAATCTGCTGCGTATCGACTTGAGAGGCAGCGGCCCTGGAGGCATCCGGATTTTCGAGAAATTCCTTCATCACATCTTTGGCATACTCGAGCGGCTGCTCTGAGGCTTTTTGCGCCTTAGCCATGATTTCGGCAAATTCGGGCGAGCCCACCGCCGGCAGAGAATCGCAGGTGATGACGTCACGGTCGCCGGTCATCTTCCCGGGCACGGCATTAAACGTAGCACCGGTGGCGGTGCCGACGGCGCTCTGTTTGTCGGCTTCGACAGGCGGAGTGAAATCAGCTTTAACAGCCGGTAGTGCCTCTTCGGCGGCTGGCCCAGACAGAGAATCAGAAGCAGACGCCTCTGCCTCGACAGGGGAAAGATCGGGCTCAAATTGTTGAGGCTTCGCTTCAGTTTCAGTATCGATGGCAGGAGCTACTTCAGACACAACTTCAGACACCACTGGCCCGGGAGTGGCGTCGAAAGCGTCACTTCCACCTTTACTTTCACTGGCACTTTTGGTTTGCCCCGGCGGCGCTTCTTCGTCGTCGACCTGCATGCTATCGAGTATGGCGGCTAGGCCGTTGATTGGGGTTTCGCCGGCGTCTTCGACCTGCACTTCCTTGGTCGCCCGCAAAATTTCGACCGAACCGGTAATCAGCAAGCGAAAAAGCGAGCTGGTGGCACGCACAACATCAAAACTAAATTCGCGCATGGCCTGACGCATGGTGCGACCGTCTGTGATCCAGCCGAGCACGGCATAATCTTCTTTGAGCAAGGGTTGCTTGGCGAGCGCCTCTTGCCAGGATTGGGTGCCGAATGTGGGCGAAGGAACGATTTCACTGTTCAAACCAACGGCGGAGTCCCGCAAAAAAGCCATTTGATCGGCAAAAGTATTGGATTGTTTGAGGGGGATTTTGAGGCTGTCGCTGCCACCACCACTGGAGGCGGTCGCCTCGCTATCTAAACGCTCGACCTTGAAATTTCCCTCGGGCCAGAACAATAGTTCGGTCAAGGCATCATTTCCTTCGAGCAGCCCAAAATTAGCGCTTTGAATCACGCCTGAGCAAACAAGCAAACTACCCTTCTGACCGGCGCTCTCCAGATTTACCTTGTAGCTCTTGTTTGACTCGGTGGCCAAAAATTGTAAAAGCCCCGGCAGTGAGACGTCGGACAGGTTTCCCTCAATCATCTATTTATCCCTTGCATCCCCAGCTCGTTTCAAATTATGGCCGCTTGGAGTTCTCTTTTCGCTTCCATATATTGAAGAAAAACCTCCGCTGCTTAACCCTATACCAAAAAGATGCCCCGGCAAATCGTGACGGTCACGTAGCGGCGCATCAACAAAGGCGCGGAAAGCCAAATTTACAAAACTTAATCCACTTCTTGACTGCTTAGAGTTTCGGGAGTTTTGGGTAAATAGCAGGTAAGTGATACGGCTCCGAGAGTTGGATCGCTTCTTACTAAGTAAACGGGAGTGGGAGCGCGTTGGCTTCTAGAGTAACTGACGAAGTATCGGATGAATATGCGGACGTTTTTGGCGCCGACGAAGATCCGGCCATAGAGCCCGAAGTCGAGGCTGAGCCTACATCCAGTGAGGGCTTTAGCGAAGACTCGGTGCGTCTCTATTTAAGAGAAATCGGGCGCGTCAAAATGATCAAGCCCGACGAAGAGATCGAGCTTGCCCGCATGATCGCCAAAGGCGATCCCGAGGCCAAAAAGAAGCTGATTCAGGCTAATCTGCGCCTGGTCATATCGATTGCAAAAAAATACGTCAACCGCGGCCTTCCCTTCCAGGATCTCATCCAGGAGGGCAATCTCGGCTTGATCCGTGCCGCCGAAAAATTCGACCACACCAAAGGTTTTAAATTTTCCACCTACGCCACCTGGTGGATAAGACAGGCTATCAGTCGGGGCCTCGCCGACAAATCGCGGACGATTCGCGTGCCCGTGCACATGGTCGAATCGATCAACAAACTAAAAAAGAATAGCGCCAGACTGGCTCAGGAGCTGGGTCGCAAACCGACCGAGCAGGAGCTTTCACTGGCTCTAGACATACCGGTCGGCAAAGTGCAGGAAATTATGGCCGCGGACCGCGAGCCGGTTTCTATGGAAATGCCGCTTAACCGCGACGACGAGACTTATATCGGCGATCTGATCGAAGATAATGAAGCGACGCGTCCCGATGCCACCACCGCCGAAGAATTGATGCGTCAGGACCTGAGCCGCATGCTCAGCCAGCTCACCCCTCGCGAAAGAGACATCATGCATTTGCGCTATGGCCTCGAAGACGGAAGACAGAGAACACTGGAAGAAGTCGGCCGTCTTTTCAATATTACCCGCGAGCGCGTGCGGCAGATCGAGCACAAGGCTTTCCGCAAACTGCGCCAGCCCAACTGGTCGTCCAAATTGGCCGGCTATCTTGACGACTAACTAGCCTTAGAGTTGCCTAAATGGCCTCCCCCATCTAAAAATTCTTTGCAGCATTAGACAAACGCTCTTCTTACAACCCTCCGGGCTTGATAGGGTTATGCTGTGGACTTACCGGCCTTTTTTAAAGTCTGGGCGTCCTTCCTTTGATGACCGGCAACCTTTATGACCGAAAAGCAGCTTCTAGCTCCAAGCGCCTTGAGCGAACTGGTCGACCTCGGCCAGCGTCAGAAGCTGCGCTCTCTGCTCAACGATCAACACCCGGCTGATCTCGCCGAATGTTTCGAGGAGCTCAGCCCCTCCTATCGCATCTCCTGCTTTCGCCTGCTCGACCTGGACAATGCTTCCTCGCTCCTGGCCGAGCTCGAGCCGGATCGCCAGTCCGAGCTGATTCGCGATCTGGGTGACATCTCGGTCGTCGCCCTGATCGGGGCCATGTCGCCGGACGATGCCGTGGACTTGCTCTCCGGCCTGCCCTCCGAAAAGGCGAAAGAGATCATCAACCAGATGAGCGATGCCGAGGTCAAAGAAGACCTCACTCAGCTCATGACTTTCAATCCGGACACGGCCGGCGGCATCATGTCCACCGACTATCTGGCCCTGCATTCACGCATGACCGTAGCCGAAGGCCTGGTCTATCTGCGCGAAAAATACGAAGACATCGAAGAAGAAATCTATGACGTCTATGTCGTCAACGAAGAAGAAATGCTCGTCGGCGTCGTTTCACTCAAAGATTTGCTCACCGCCTCGCCGGAAGTCTCGGTACAAAACATCATGGACGAAGATGTTGTCTTCGTCGAAGCCAGCCTCGACCAGGAACAGGCCGCCGAAATCGTCAGCCGCTATGACCTATTGACCCTGCCTGTCGTAGACGGCAAAAAACATCTACTTGGGATTATCACCGCCGATGATGTCATCGACGTTTTAAAAGAAGAACACGCCGAAGACATCTTTCAATCGTCGGGTATCAATACCGGCTCGGACAATCAAGATATCCTGACCTGGGGCGTGCGCCGCGCCTTTGGTGCTCGATTGCCCTGGCTGCTTGTCACCCTGTTCATTGAAACAGGCTCGGCATCGGTGATCAAACACTACGACGCGATCATTCAGCAGACAGTGCTCGCTGCTTCTTTTATGCCGCTCTTGTCCGGCGTCACCGGTTCAGTGGCTACGCAGAGCACCTGTATCGTCATCGCCTCCAGCGCCAGTCGCGGTCAAATCAGTCTGCGCACCGCCCTGCGCAATATCTGGCATGAACTGCGCGTCGGCATGATGCTCGGTCTTTTTTGCGGACTGTCCACTTATTGCATCTCGCACTTTATGCATCAATCCAGCAATGAGCTCGGCATCTTAGTCGGCATGTCGCTTTTCCTCACCATGTCTGTGGGAGTTTTGATGGGCACCCTCATGCCTTTCATCTTTCAAAAAGTAGGCGTCAATCCGGCCCATGCCTCTGGACCCTTCATCACAAGTATTTTAGATGTCTGTACAATGTCCATTTACCTGACAATCGTCCACTTCTTCCTGACAAACTCGCCGGCCGGTTTTAAACTGTAAGGCCTCCTCACCTATCTTTGCAAAGGACCTATAATGGAAACGATCAAAAAAGATCCCAATAAAGAAGTCTTGAAAAGACGGCAGGAAGCCGCTTACGTATCGGAAGCGGCAGCGGAAAAAAGACACAAGCAGGGCACCCTGCTCGCTCGCGAAAGAATAGAGAAGCTTGTCGATGAAGGCAGCTTCCAGGAGATCGATCGCTATGCCATGCATCAATGCCGCGATTTCGGCATGGAAAGCAAGATGGTCTATGGGGATGGTGTAATCACCGGTCAAGCCAAAATTGACGGCAGACCGGTTTATCTTTTTGCCCACGACGCCACCTTTGTCGGCGGAGCACTGGGCGAAGTCTTCGCCCGCAAAGTCTGCAAGATCATGGATCTGGCCCAGCAAGCCGGAGTGCCGGTGATTGGGCTGAACGAGAGCGGCGGCGCCCGCATTCAAGAGGGCGTGCGTTCACTGGCCGGTTACGCCGATATCTTCTATCGCAATGTCAAAAGCTCGGGCGTCATTCCGCAAATTTCGATTATTTACGGAGCCTGCGCCGGTGGCGCCGTTTATAGTCCGGCCGTGACCGACTTTACGATCATGGTCAAAGAGAAGAGTTTTATGTTCGTCACCGGGCCGGAAATCGTGCGCACCGTCACCGGTGAAGACGTCAGCCTGGAAGAGTTGGGCGGCGCCATGACCCACAACAGTCGCTCCGGTGTGGCCCAATTGCTCGCCGAAGACGAAGAAGATTCGTTCTATCTGGCCCGCAAATTGCTCTCCTATTTGCCTTCCAACAATCTCGACACGGCCCCGATCGATGAGGAAGGCCCGGACGCCGAACCAGCGGACGCCGCCTCCCTCGACACGATCGTGCCCCATGACGCCAGCAAACCGTATGACATGTACGAAGTGCTCGCCCGAATTTTCGATTATGGCGATTTCTTCGAAATTTCGCCACTTTTTGCCACCAACATCATCGTCGGCTTCGCCCGCCTCGGAGGCCATTCGGTCGGCATCGTCGCCAATCAGCCAAAATCTCTGGCCGGCTGTCTCGACATAAACGCTTCGGTAAAAGCAGCTCGCTTCGTGCGTTTCTGCGATGCCTTCAATATCCCCGTGCTCACCTTTGTCGACGTGCCGGGCTATTTGCCAGGCACTCAGCAGGAATTTCAGGGCATTATCAGACATGGTGCCAAATTGCTTTACGCTTACTGCGAGGCAACCGTGCCCAAGCTCACAGTTATCACCCGCAAGGCATATGGTGGCGCCTTCGACGTCATGGGCTCAAAAAATGTCGGCGGCGATTACAACCTCGCCTGGCCGACCGGCGAGATTGCCGTGGTCGGAGCGGAAGCGGCGGTCAATCTGCTCTATCGCCGCGAGATCAAAGAGGATAATGGCGGCGGCCGCTTCAAAGAGCTCGTCTCCGAATTTCGTGAGCGTTTTGCCAATCCATATATCGCCTCTCAGGAAGGCTATATAGATGATGTGATTTTGCCCTCCGAAACACGGGCAAAATTGATCGCCGCCCTGGAAGTACAGAAGAACAAGCGGGTAGAAATGCCCCGCCGTAAGCACGGTAATATTCCACTTTAGAATCCGCCGCTTGCGGATTTGTCACTTAAAAATTTAGCGCCGAGAAATCTTCGGATAGTCGAGGACGATTTCAATCGGCTCGCCTGCCGATGCATGACTATAAGTAAGCAAATTGATATGCGCTGAGACGGGAGCAGGCATGATCGATTCGGCTCGCGACACCGGATCGACTGCTCTGGTGCTCTTTTCGATAAAGGCCAGCAGGCTCTCCTGCAAAGGAGCGGGGGTGACTACAAAAATCCCTTTTACACCATTGGCACCAAGGCGAGCCTGGATCTTCATCACCTTCAAAAGAAAGTCGCGGAGCAATTCGACGTAGATTTTGCCCGGATCGTTTTTGGTTTTACCACCATAGCTGAAACCATCCATGGTGTTAACTTTTCCGTCAATCACCAGAGCGCAAATCGGGCTCTGTCCGACTGCCGTTTTGAAGACGACCTCGTAGACCGGAATCAGCCAACGCGAAAAAAATCCGCGCTCGATCTGTCTCACCTCGGCCGAGGTGACTCGCGAAAACATTTCCCAGAGCCGGATTTGACGATTGTATAAGCCGCTCTGATGGGCAAAGGCGAAATAGTCATGAAAGAGCGAGTGAATCACAGCCAGCGGTAAGGGGTCGATGTGCGCTCCGGTCGGTGCCTCGATCACTAGATTGTCCAGCCCGGCCTTGATGTCAACAGCGGTCGCTCCACGAGGATTGCCAGTGACTGCGCCGAGGTTGTAGGCCTCATCTTCGAGATTCTTGATCTGCACGGTGCAATTATTTACAACAGCCATTTGAATCCCATCCGAGCGCCGGGCAAAAACCAATCAACAAACGAGCTAATAAATCAGCCAACAGGCAGATTTTATCAAAGAATTGCCAAGTAAACCGCTATGTGAAATCAAGGGCGAAATTGTCCGAATATTTGCCAAGAGCAGCCTGCCCCATGTGCTTGCTGAAGGGAAATGGGATTAGCTGCCGTCAAACGTGGTACATCTACTATTAGCGACTGAGCGTATGGGCGAACAACGGGCAAGGAGGTAAAAAAGTTCGCCATAAAGTGGGCTATGTGCTCGCTTGCTTCAGTCCCCTATCAGGTAAACTGATAATAGGCGCTTGGCGGTTGCAGCTTCTCGGAATTTAGAGGCAGCCAGAAGGTAGCCCATTTGGGTTCCTGAGCACTTGCATGTCTATCTAACTTAAGGACTTGACCGAGTTAAGTTATGCCTCTTCTCCCCGCAAAAAACAGTACAAAAGAGTTTACCCAGACTGCTTTGGACGTCCTCACTGACCTGAAGAAGGGCAGCGGCGAAAAACGCAACGAATTTGTCTGGGTGCATCAGGAGCGTGTCTACGCAGTGGCCTACCTGGGCACTGACAACCACGACCATGCCACCGAAGTGACGATTTCGGCGTTCAACAATGCTTTCAGTGCACTCAATCAGTCATTGCCGAAAAATCCGGACATTTCGATCTGGGATTGGCTCTCCCAATTTGTTGTCGAGGCCATGGGCGAATATCACGCTCAAAATTCCGACGATCCGGTCAATAACGAAACAATGGACCCGACTCAAGATGGGTCAGCCAACATGGATTGGGAGACGACGGTTTTACTTGGCGTGCAAAGAGTCAAACGCTGTATTTCATCCCTTTCCCCCGAACAGAAAAAAGCCTTTCTTTTGCGCCACCACTACGACCTTAACTACGAGCAGATTGCCACCGTTGCCAACGAAACCGTCGAATCGGCAATGGCAACCCTTTATAGAGCCAGAGTACAAGTAGTTAAGTGCCTGGGCCGCGGATAAAACTTATTGAGCATTCGATTTTTAGATGATACGCCCTGGTTCACTGACCAAGTTTCGATAAATTTGAGGTTCGGCTTACAGACATGACTTGCAACCGGTTCAGAACATTAGTCCAACAGAGATTCGACCAGGATCTGGAGACCCAGGACCATCGCGCCCTGATCAACCACCTGGAAGGTTGCGAATCTTGCGCCAAGTTTGATCATCAACTCGACCAGATGATTCAAGCCGCTCAGGACACGCCTGCACCGGACGAAGTCAGACCACAAAACCCGGAAGCGCTGGCCAGACAGATCATGGAGCAACTGCCCCAGAAAAAGGGCTCGCTCGTAAATATGATCTTGGGTATGTTTTCGGGCGGATCAAAAACGCCCAAAGCACCGAAAGCAGCCAAAGGCGGCAAGGACAAAGGCGCCAGAGACATGCGCGAAGATGGCGGCAGCGTCATCAAAGACAAGCTCAAAGCCAAGACCAAAGGCAAGTCCAAAGACAGTTACACTGATAAAGAACCGGATATGCGTCCCGGTGGTGTCAGCTTCGGACGTAAAAAAGACGATCAGATCGATAATGCTGCTATTGAAAGTCAAGTCGGCACTTTTTCTCGTCTGAAATCGATATCTTCCAACCGCGGCGGCGAACAGCTAGACCGCGAAGCTCAGTCAACAACGCGCTCGCTCGGCGAGAAATTCGGCATGCCCGGCTCTAATACGATCCTGGACGAAGGTCCGCTGACGCTCGCCGAATCGATCAAACGCAAAGTTTCCGAATCGCAAAAAATGAGCCCACTCGACGGCGACGACGGCGAAGCTTCAGGCTCCCTCGTACCAGTCAACGATAACGGTGCTGGCTCGCCCTTCGGTCGCGGAGACGCGTCTGCTGGCGACGGCAACTGGGGACCGCCGGCCTTCGGCGCCAAACAGAGCATGTCAGACATGCCTGCAGCCGCCACGCAAGTAGGGGGCGGCATGGACTGGGGCGGAGGTGCAGCAAGGAGCGGCAGCGCTCCCAATTTTGCCGCACCGACACCGATTGGTTTCGATGAACATCCCGGTTCTTCGATCGGACTGGCACCGCCCGGAGGTCGCAGACCTGATTTACAGGAAGGGGCTGGCAAGGCCGGTATCGGCTTGAGCAGTGCGGCTCCAGCACAGTCTGCCGGTTGGGGTGCCAGCGACAATGCCAAAGCGGCCGACAACAGCTCGGCCTGGGGTGGCGCACCAGCGGCCAGTCCGACGGCAGCAGTTCCGACTCCGGCGGCAAGCACCTGGACATCAGGATGGGGCAGCGAAAGCGCCCAACCCGTACCACAAAAATCGTCGGATTCCTGGGCTGTGCCCGGATCTGATTCGACTGCCTCCTGGGGACAAGCAGAAAATACCGAAAGCGGCAATCAAGCCGGGTCGGCGCCCTCTGCCCCGGCCAGTGCACAGGGCATGCCCGCTCAGGAGAACGGAAGCGACCCGTGGGGTGCGCCCGCCGCCGCCGCATGGGGTGCAGGTCAGGCCGCAGCCGACGCGGCAAATGCCGTTGCGCTAGCTTCTCAACAAACTCTTCCCACCGGCACCCCTGCTCCAGCGACACCTTCTAATGATGCCTGGGGAGCGCCATCCGGCGCCGCACCGGCCGCCTCTGATGCCTGGGGAGCGCCCGCGGTCGCGCAAGAAGCGGCATGGGGTGGCGCTCCTGCCGCAAGCCCACAGCCCGGACCAGCTATCATCAATGAAGTCGCCGAAACTCAGCCCGCTACGGCAAACGCTGATGCCTGGGGCGCACCGGCCCAGACTCCCGCTCAGGCAACACCGGCTAACGATGCCTGGGGCGCACCGGCCCAGACTCCTGCTCCGGCAACACCGGCTAACGATGCCTGGGGCGCACCGGCCCAGACTCCTGCTCCGGCAACACCGGCTAACGATGCCTGGGGAGCAGCCGCTCCAGCCACCTCATCCAGTGACGCCTGGAATGCCGCCGCCTCAACCTCGTCCACAGCGGGCGATGCCTGGGGTGCAGCGCCGCAAGCAGCTGGTCAAGCCGGCCCTGAAGCAGCTGGCGATGCCTGGACACAGCCGGCACCAGCTCCGGATCAACCGCCGATCACCGGCGTGATGGCCACCGGATACGCCACCATTCCTCCCGGTCAATTCGCCACTCCGGCAAATGCCGGCTCTGCCATCGCCAGTAGTGGCTGGGGTCAAGCCCCAGTACCGCCCGCGACTCTTGACGCAGCCCAGATCGAAGCCAAGAAAAATGCCTGGTCCGCCGAAGCGGAGCAGCTCGAAACTGGCACATGGCGAGCATTTGCTCCGAAAATGAATGCCGATCTCGGCGCCAAAGCACCAGCAGCACCACCGGCAGCGCCACCCGGCGACCGCTGGGATGTACCGATTCAAGAGCGGGCAAAAACCGGAGCCGAACAGAGCAATGCGGCAATGCCGGCCATGCCACCAGCACCAGTGACGCCAGCGCAAGCTGCCGCACCGGCCGATACCCAGGGCCGATGGGATGTGCCGATACAGGAAAGATCAAAACAAGAGGAAGCCGCACCGGTCGTGGGCGGCACGAATATTGGTATGAATATCGGCATGCCACCAGGCGCTGTGGGCAATGGCGCCCCCGTGCTCAGCTCGGGCATACCGGTCAATCAAATCGTCGAGAAAATGGGTCAGGTCCTCGGTGGTCAATCGCAAGGGGCATCGGCCGGCGATCAGGAAAGCCGCTGGGATGTGCCTATTCAGGAAAGAGTCAAGAGCTCGCAAGAGATCGCCCCGGTACAGGCAGTCCAGGCCGCGCCACAGGCATTTCAAAATGCACCAGCTCCAAGCTGGGGCCAACCAGCGCCCGTCGAAATGCCGGCGTCTCCGCCGCCTGCAGTCGACAACAATGCCTGGGGCGCACCGGCGCCGGCAAATTCATGGGGTCAGGAAGCCGCTCCGGCAGCTCCGGCCGCTCCATCCTGGGAAAGCACGCCCGCTTCGGCAGGCAGCGGATGGGGCAGTGGCGACGGCGTACCTCTGCCGACGGCCCAGCCAACCAGCACCTGGGGGCAACCAGCCACCAGCGGTTGGGGAGACCCACCGGCTGCGGCGAATAATCAGGCCGCGCCTGCCATCTCTCAAAGTCAAACGCCTCTAGCCGGCTCCGGTTGGGGCACTCCAGCCGATCCGGCAAATGGTGGTCAGACCAACGGCGGCAGCGCCTGGGGCCAACCACCAGCACCGGTGGCGACTGGGTGGGGAGCACCACCGCCGCCAGCCCCCGAGGCAGTCCCTTCGTCACCGCCTCAGGCCGCCCCTAGAGCCGAAATCACCGACAAAGTACAGGGCGGTGGTTTGCTTACCGGCATCGACGATAAAGCAATCGATCGTATCTTCGGTGAGATCGGCGTCCAGGAATCGGTCAGCAAAACCGTCGTCAACAGCGGCGGCGAGCCAGTATCGAATTTCTCTCCACCGACATCGGCCGCTCCGCAATTTATGGAAGCACAGCCACAGCCGGCGCCAGCTCCGGCACCGTCCTTTGCCCAGACTGCCGCTCCGGAAGCGCCCGTAGCCAAAGGCTTGCTCGGTGGTATCGATGATAAAGCGATAGATCGCATCTTCAGTCAAAATCTCGGCGTCAGCGAATCTTCCGTTCCGGTTGGTCGTGGTGCTGAAATGGCCGGCGCGCCCGCCATGGCCAGTGCCGCGGCTGCATCGAGTTGGGGTAACCCTCCCGCCCCAGCTGTGCCCACAGCTCCTGCTCAAAGTCCGGCTGAAGTAGCCCAGTCCAATGGCTGGGGCGCTCCCTTGCCGCCCGCTTCCTCCGGTTGGGGCATGCCACCATCCCCGATGCCTGACGCTCCTTCCGAAGCCGCTCCTCCAGCCGCAAGCGGCTGGGGAACACCACCCGCCGCCCCCGGTCAATGGGGTATGCCTCCGGCCCCGATGGCCGCACCAGCCCAGCCCGCTCTGCCTGACGCCGCCGCTATGGCTCAGGCCAATTTTGGACAGGCCGCCGCAGGTGGTGCCCCGAAATTGTTCTCGGTCGATGACAGCGTCATGGATCGTATTTTCTCCGAAAATCTCGGCATACCACAGGATGGTCAGCCCGGCCAGGTAGCCGCTGCTCCAGTGCATCAGACCATGCCCGAAATGCAGCAACCGGCAGCTCCATTTACCTCCGGACCGCCGCCGAAGATCGCCGGCATCGGTCGTCTCGATTCTAATGCCGATCCCAACCAGGATGCAGGCTCGGGACGTATCGCTTCGATCGGTAAATTCCTGCTCGATCAAAAAGATCTCGACAAGATCGGCAAGCTCACCAATACCGACAATAACGACGGTAAGCTGCGCATTCTCACCAAGGAAAATTCGGACGACTTGCAAGCCCTGCTCGGTCAAATCGGTGCCCAGGTGGGTGTGCTTGGTTCGGTAATCGTCGGCCACGATGGCTTACTAATCGCCAACACCATGCCTCCCGATATGGACGCGGAATCGGTCGGAGTCTGGGCGCTCGGCGTCTATATGAACACCGAACACGTCACCAAGAAAATGGGACATGATCGCGTCCACCAGGTCGTTTCCAGAACTCCCCGCGGTTATGTGATCATCGCCGACTTCGGCGGTGGACTGCTGGTCTGCGTCACCGAAGGCACGAGCATCGATTCGCTCATCCCCTTGATGCGCACGATCACTCAACTGGTCAACTAAAAGCTAAGCTCGGAAAACCAACGACCGGCCCCTTCAATGGCTGAGCAAATAACTGCACAATGTACGGATGCCGAAGGCCGTGCCGCCTTTGTTCAACTCATCGCGCTCGCGCTCGGTCCAGGCCACTCCGGCGATGTCCATATGCGCCCAGGGCTTTTCTTCGACAAATTCCTGCAAAAACATGGCGGCACAGCTCGAGCCGGCCTCACCTCGCGAACCGGCATTTTTCAAATCGGCTACGTCGCTTTTCAGAGCTTCTTTGTATTCGTCAAACATCGGCAGTTGCCAGTACTTTTCACCACTGGGCAGACCAGCCGCCTTGAGATTGTCGATCAAATCCTGATTATTGCCCATGATACCGGCGGCGGCGCGACCGAGGGCGCTGACTACCGCTCCAGTGAGCGTGGCGATGTCGATCAGCTCGTCTGCGCCCTGCTGACAGGCGTAAGTAAGTGCGTCGGCGAGGATCAAGCGGCCCTCGGCGTCGGTGTTGTTCACTTCGATTGTCTTGCCGTTCATGGCGATTAATACATCACCGGGGTGCAGAGCGGCAGACCCGGGCATGTTTTCGGTGGCCGGCACCACACACAGTACCGAGACCTTTGGCTTCAATTTACCGATCACATCCATCACACCGAGGACGATGGCGGCGCCGGACATATCGTATTTCATGTGTTCCATGCCGCCGGCAGTTTTCAGAGAAAGGCCGCCCGAGTCGAAAGTCACACCCTTACCGACGATAGCTACGGTCTTTTTGGCTTTGGGTGCCGTATATTTGAGGACGATGAAACGAGGTGGTTCTTTGGCACCGCGGGCGACACCAAGAAAGGAACCCATCGCCAGTTTGGCAATTTGCACTTCATCGAAAATCTTCACGCTCAGATCGTGATCTTTAGCGATGCGCCGGGCCTCGACGGCCAGGCGGCTGGGAGTCATAAAAGCAGGAGGCTCGGCAATAAGCTCGCGGGACATATTGACGGCGCGGCCGACGGCGATGGCCTTGTTCACGGCTTTTTCGAAGGCGGCTTTATCGCAATTTACAAAGTAGAGATTGATGTCGGAAAGTTCGGCGATGTTTTCCAGACGAGCTTTCTTTCCGGCCTCTTTCATCGACTTGTATTTTTCAAAACTGAAAGATGCCATGATAAAAGCTTCGACAATTGCTTCGACAATCTGCTCATTGGAAGCAATCGCCGCTCCAACTGGAGCCTTCGTCGCTTTGCCTTTTCTAGGGCGCAAATAGAAACAAGCGGAAAGCGCCTTGCTTCTAGCACCGACGGTGGTGCCGGCAGTCGCTAGAGATTTGCCTTTGCTCGCACCCTTATCGGCATTGCTCTCGGTGGCCGTAGCACGGCGCACGGCCGCCAGCCGTTTAGCGATATTGGCTCCGATCTTGCGATAGCCGCTGTAACCAACAGTCTTGAGCTCAGCTTCGGCGCCGAGACCGTAGAGCAAGATGCGCTTGCAAGGCAAGGCGCCCAGTGTGGGAAAGGTAAAGACCTGATTGATCTTACCTTTAAAACCATCACCTCTGGCCGCGGCGGCGATACTTGCCAGGTCCAGAGCGGAGGCTGCATTTCCAAATACTTCCTGCAAAAGCTTGGGGAGGGCTTCGTTCAAATGCACACCAACGACCATCACCATGGCGGCGGATTTACTGGCATCGTTTTCGATTTTGATTTGCATTTTGAAGTTTCCTCAGTTGGCGGTGTTATTGCTGTTGATTATGCGAGAGACTATTTCATCGACGGCTTTAGGGTCCATCTGTCGACGGCAATAGGCCAGGTAAGCTTCCATCCAGCGGCGCAGCTCGAGCAGGACCGCCGAAACCGGCACGCCGGAGCGCTTCATCTGGCTGAGATTGACCGATATGCGCCCTTCGTGATCGATATGAAAACGCGTCGCCGCAGCCGAATCACCATGGACATAGTGCAGAGAGGACTGGAGCAGCGCTTTGTTAAGATCGCGGCCGAGCAATTCCTGAGCTTCGCCGGCAATGCGCTGCAAAATGGAAAGGGGACGGAAGAGACTGGCCTGCTGTATATTGGCCAGCTTGAGCTCGACCAGCAAATAAATCGATTTGACGATCAAATGGGTCGGCCAGCGATCGAAGCCTTTGATCACTTCGTCGATCGTCGAGAGCCCATCGATCAAGCCGGCCAATTCCGAAATCATCCGCTTATCGTCTCGCATCACCGGCGTCTCGTCCATAAATTTCATCGTGGCACTGCCGGTCTGCGCCCACAATATTTCAAAATTCCAGACTCGTTCGAGAATGGAGTCGCGTCCATTGGGGAAACCAGAAAGAATTTGATTCATCTGATCTTGACAGAGAGCACTATCGAGCAAAAGGCGGTCAAGGACGGGAGTCAGCCTGCAGCTCTCGTCGAGCTCGTGCGACGTGCCTTTGTCGCGAAAAACGAAAATCCCCTCGCTCCAGACCGTGAGAAATTCGACCATAGCATTGTAACCGCGCAATTTGTTCAAGCGCGCATGCGTAGGTCGGCCGGCCTCAATCGAAACGATCAAAGTCTTATCGCGATCCTCGACAGTAAGCAAACCCGTCTTTTTGGCCGTGGCCAACGACTGCAAGAGACCAGCGGTGTCAATCGCACCGAGAGAGCCAATCATCGAATCGCGCATCGTTTCGATATTGACCGTGCGCGATCCGCCCGGCAGCTCATCTTCGTTGCGCTTATGATAGCCGCCGTAGAGATATTGATCGTCGAGCAAGACTTCCAGTTCGCGTGTATTGATGTAGCCGGCGCGCACGGCCAGCAAACCGAGGAAAGTCTTTTGCGATTTGCCCCAGCCCTCTTCCTGCTGCTTTTCCAGTAGCTCCGACAACTGCGCTTCGGTCAAGATCGAACATGCCACCATGTAGCGGCCGAGGCGAAAGGCCTTGCGATTGTGGTAACAATTTGCTAAAAAATGGATGCGCGAGAAGACTGGAAAAATCAGCTTAGCCGCCTCGAATTCTTGCAGACAACGCAGCGCCTCGTCGGAGGGAAGTTGATGGCGAGCTTCGGCACTGCGCACCAGAGACTCAACCGAGGCATAGTCATCGATTAGCTGCAGCAGCCAGTTTTGCGGCGCCGGCAGAGTGAAATCATTTTTGATTTGACGACCTTCCGCCGACAGCACCGGTATAGAAGTGGAAAGAATATGATTGGCAAGCGTACTGCCACCGCCCTTGAGGCGTCGGCGGTCGATACCGGCGACGGTGGCACAGGCATAATCGGCCAGGAGCGGGTAGCGCGTAAAAATTCCAAAAGGACTGTCGTAGGTATTGAAAGTGAGACCGCCGGAGGGATCGTCCTTGGTGAGAGTTATAGCTCCATCACCCTTCAAGAAGAGTAAGACACCTTGTGGTTTGAGCAATTTTTTCGCATAGAGCGAAAACTTCACCAGGGCCTCGAGCGGCAGCGAAAAACCTGTCTGCATCAAGTCGATGATCAGACCGTCAAGATCTTTGCCTTGTTCGACGAGCTTATCCAGTTGGGCAAAAAGGTTTTCACGATAGGCGAAAGTGAGGAAGTTGAGCGATGAGTTTAGATAGCTGTCGCCCATGTGACCGTTTTCATAAGACTGGCCGGAGCGTTCCCTTTTCGAGGGACTGCCCGACAAATCTGATTCACGCGACTGCTCGGCCAAACCTGCTCTATTATCCTCAGTGGGCGGGGGTCTTGGGCTCGGCATCGGAATTATCCATGACCGGCTTGTCGACTGGTTGCGGCATGACCAGAGCGCCGGTCATTTTAGCGGCATAGGCATCGCTCGGCGCGACGAATAGACCTTTGACGGCGAGTTGACCTTTGAGACGACCAGGAGATGTGATGCGACCGACATCGATAATCAGGTCATTCTTGCCCGAAGTAATCATTCGATACCGCGAGCCGGAGCCCGACGACATGGCGACCAGACGCATCGGCGGCGTGCTCTTGCCGATCAAACCGAGATATTTGGGGATAGAAACCAGCTTGGGATCTACCAACCAGGCCTTGGCCACATCAGCCCGACCGGCGCAAATATTTTGAGCGAAAGCGAGAGCGACGGATAAGGGCGCATCGTCGGGCAACTTACCGGCCAGACCAAATTTGCCGCCCAGATACTTCAAGACGACTTTATAGCCGGCAATGGCGGCATTGGTGGGCTTGACGGCCAGGGTCTTACCGTTCGATTGCAGGATGGTATCGCTTTTCTCGTCGGCGGCGCTGGCTGGTCCTGATGGTGGCTGGACGGTGAGCACGATATCAGAGCCGGAAAAACAGGCCTTCCCGGTGACATTTTGCGAGAAGAAAGCCGGTAGCGAGGCGAATAATTCGGGCGCTTCGACGAGGGGGCCCTCGGCCAATTTGTAAGATTTGAGCCACAAAGCATTGGTCTGACGATCGCCGCCAATCAATACGAGATAGCGACCAAAAGCAGCCAGCGATGGCGGAGCAGCCCCAGCGGAGATGGCATGGATTGGGGCATGGATTGGGGCATGGGCGGCAGCACGGGGAACTGCACGGTGCCCCTTTTTGCCGTGGGCGGCAGCCGGTGCAGGATGGACGGCAGGAGCGGCAAAGGAGCTGGGGATGACACGACCGTCACGCAAGACGATGGACAGAGGCAGAGGAATAGTCGTTGTCTTGCCCGGGCAGGCAAAAATCAAGCCATGATTTTCAGGAATCGATGGAAACGTCCACAAATGGGCATTTTTTACGCCAACGTCGATCACTTTCACATGCAGATCGCTCAAAGATGGATTGGCGGCGATCAGGTCTGAGGGATTGGCCTGAGCAAAATCAGGCATGATCAGCAGATCACGCAAATAAATGACATATTTGCCCCAGGCCACATCATCCGGACTTTCTCTGTACTCTCTGGCCAGATTAGCCAGCACCGGAGCGCTTAGATTTTTTTGAGGCAAGGCAGCCTCCTCATCTCCGCGGCCCGCCGCTGCCGGCTTGGCATCGCCTGCCGCGGCTTTTACCGAAGCAGCCTGAGCCGGATTACCGCTGATCGGCTGAAGCAGGACGGAGCCGGCCACGAGCAGCGAAAAGACCAGAGCAGCTCGCTGAATAAATCTGAAATTTGAGTGCATAAATTCAAAAAACCTACGAAATTACGGCGAATTTTTCACGTTGGATGAGCCACACTTAAACTGCTGGGCCAGCGCCCCGAGGCCAAAATCCCGTCTGTGATATGGTGATTTTAACCGCTTGACCTTCGGGCGTGGTGTTTTTCCCACAAATGGCTCTGGCCTGTGGGAATCCTCCCATCTGATCTATGGACAATGGTAGGGCCCGGATGTAGATTGGAACTACGCTTTGTTAGGAATTGCAAGCATGCCACCCCTGGAATTCGGCCACAATCAACCCATCGACAACTCAGCGATGCATTCGCTCGGTTCTCCAGCGCCGGACTGCTCCCTCGCCCGAGAAGTACAGAGTCAGGTAGCGCAGATGGCTCAGCCGATGCCCGGCGCCGAATCGATGATGGGCATGCCCGGCGTACCGGGAGCCGAACAGGCGATTTCGCCCCTAGTCCAGATGATTATGCGTATGCCCGGCCACATCGGCCTGGCTTCATCCTTTTTTGAGGCCTTGAGCAATTTTTTCCTGCCGCAGACCGATATGCTCTCCCTTTTCGATCCGGCTAACTTTGGCCTACATATAGATCTCTCCGGGATCATGCCTTCCGACCACGGCGGTCTTGACGTAGATCTGTCGCTCCTGCCCCACGACGCTCCTTTGCTCGACCATCTCGGATCGGCCGACCTGAGCTCGGCTCATTCCCTCGACCTGGCCTCCGACAGGCTCAATTTGTCACTCGGTGGTCACAGTCATTTCCTCAGCGATCATGGTAGTGCCAGCATCAGCCTCGGTTCACAATTGAATGTCTCGGGTGGAGCATCTTTTGCCAATCCGCGTTTTGAAGGCGCCGGCGGACTCGTCTCCGGTCCAAGCCTCTCCGAAAATTTCAACGCCAATAGCCTCGCCTCCAATAACCGCCTTTTCTCCGATGGTGGAAGTATTGCTTCCGCCAGTCGCTCGATGATGGCCGGTGGTCCGGCAGGCGCCGGGGCGGCAAGCAGCAGTGCGCTCAACTCGGCAGCGATGCCGCAGACGAACGTCGCATCGAGTGCCGCTAATGCAAATACCAGTGTCAACGCCGGTGCCAGCAATATCGAAGGCAATGTCAGCGCCCAGGGCAGCTCGGCGAACAATGTCTCCTACAATGTCTTCGAAAATTTGACCGGCAATAAAGATGTGCTTGCCGCCAATAATGTCAGCGATTCCTATCACTCGACCGTCGGCAACTTGCATGGTAACGGTGCCGACGTCATGCAAAAAGCGACCGGCAATGCTCACACTGCCACTACCAGCAGTGGCACAAGCGCGCTCAACGACAATCCCGGCGGCATGCACGCCAAGTCGATGACTATGGACGGCCTCAAGGTCGAACATATGAAAGCGGACGCCCACACCCAGATTGCCGACCACAAACTGGATAAAGGGCTCGACCACAAAGCCGAGGCAAAAGCCGATCATAAGGCTGAGGCAAAAGCGGACAGCAAAATCGCCGATGCCAAGGTCGAACACAAATTGACCGATGCCAAAGTCGAGCACAAAGCCGAGCACAAAATCGCCGAACACAAACCGGAAAACAAGCCCGAGCATAAGGCAGAACCAAAAGCCGAAGCCACTGTCGCTCACGCCAAACCGGCCGCTAATCTCGCTGCAAATCATGCCACAAGCCAGGCACCAAATCATGCCACCAACCATACCGCACCGGCCAAGATCGCCCAGGTGAAAGCACCGGTCGACGCAGCCGTGCAGCCTAACGCCATCGCCGAAGAAAATGTCGAACTGGCTCAGGCTCCGACCGGCCAGGATCAATTTGGCCAGCCCCTCCAGCAAGACGCAGGTGCCACAGCCGGCGCCGAGAACACTGCCGGCGGAGATGCCAAAGTCGACGGCCAGAACGCTGACGCCATCGATAAGACTAATGGCTTGAACAAGCCAGGCACCGCTTTAGAAAAATCCGGAACCATGGCTGGCGCTAAAGTCTATACAATCAGATCCGGCGATTGTCTCTGGAACATCGCCAAAGATCAGCTCGGCGACGCCACCAAATGGTCCGACATCTATAAAATGAACGGCGATGTCCTCGGAGCCAATCCCAGTTTGATCAGACCGGGCACTTCCATTCAGTTGCCGGGAAGCGGCGCCGAATCGACAGGCCTAGGCAATGTCGCGCACTATACCGTTAAACCCGGCGACAATCTCTGGGATATCGCCAAAAATCAAATGGGCGATGCGACAAAGTGGGGCGATCTCTATAAAGCCAACCAGGAAATGATCGGCTCCAATCCATCCTTGATCCAACCCGGTCAGGAATTGACCATCAACACAGGCGCGGTTGATCCGGCCTCGGCGCAACTTTCGAGCACCGGCGCGGCGGGCTCGGGTACGCTCGCTCAGGCACCGGTCAGCGCCGGCGCTGGCCAGATGCAGCAAGGTGGGGATATCGGCAGCCTGGCACAAAACGCTCAGGTTGGCGGACAATTCGACGGTCAGGCCGGCGGCCAATTCGAGCAGGCCGGTGCACCGGCGGCCTACCAGGCCGGAGACGCCCACTATCAGGCCTCGCAATTCAACCAGGCCAGCGGACCGGTATCGATGCAACCAGCCAAAGTACTGCCGGCTCAAGCCGAACCTGACGCCATCATTCAACCGGCCCACGCGGCCGAACTGAGCAGCACTGGTCTTTCACCAGAAGCGGCAGACATAGCCAATCTCGGTCACGATCTGACCTCCGGTCAAAAACCCGTAGTCAACACAAGCCTCGGCAACGACCTGCTCAGCATGCTCAACAAGCGCAAGTAAATAACCTTGGCCCTGGTCTACACCTGCGCTGCATCGGAGTTATAAATGAGCCAACAGTTGGCTCAGGCTGGACTTTGTCATGGCCGCCACTTGATTCAGGCCGGCTACACCGGTCGACGAAAGACTCGCCGTCGGCGCTACAACAAGGCGTGCGCTGGCAGGTAGACCAAAAATGGCAGCCAGAGCGGCACTATCGAGCTCCGATACGGCCGGCAGGGCCAGTATGCCTTTGCCGGCAGCGGCAGCCAGGGCGATGATTTCGCCGACGCCTTTGCCGCTCAACGACTGCTCGTCGAGCTTTCCTTCGGCGACGATTAGCAGATCGCACCAGCTAACCTTTTCTCTAAGGGCAAGCAGATCGGCAAAAAGGTGAAAACCCGAGACGATTCGAGCCGGCAAAGAACAGGCAAAACCATAGCCTGCGCCGCCGGCGGCACCGGCCCCCGGCAAATCGCGTCTACTTGCATCGATGCCGCAACTGGCTTCAAAGACCTCAGCCAGACGAGAGAGAGACTGGTCGAGCCAGGCGACTTCTGCGGCGTTCGCTCCTTTTTGCGGACCGAAGACAGTGGCTGCTCCCTGCCGGCCCAGTAAGGGACTGACGACATCTGTAGCCACCGTAAAATCAACGCCGTTGCAACAGGCGTGCAGAGCACTCAGATCGATGGCGGCGAGCGAAAGCAGCGCTCCACCACCGAGTTCGAGCGCCCGGCCATCTTTATCGAGAAATTTCGCCCCGAGGGCGACAAGGGCGCCCGTGCCACCATCAGTGGAGGCACTACCACCAACCGTGATAATTATTTTCCTGGCACCGCCGGCAATGGCGGCGGCAATCAACTGACCGGTACCGTAGGTGTGCGAAGTGAGCGGAGCGAGAGTGCGAGCGTTTAAATAAGCGATACCGCTGGCACAGGCAAGCTCGACCACGGCCATGTCGGCGAGGCGAAGATAGGCGGCTGGCACCGGCAAACCGACAGGCCCTACTACTTCCATACTTACCAGATCACCACCAAGGGCGGCGTGCAGGCAGGCAAGACTATCGTCGCCACCGTCGGCGATCGGCGCTTCCTGGACAATTAGCGCCCCACCGCTTACGGCGGCATAGTCCCGGCAGGCTTGCCCGATTGTGGCAGCAAGAACACTAGCGCTGACGCTGCCTTTATAGCTGGCAGGGGCTACCAAGATTTTGGTCAAAAATTTCTTCCTAAAAATGCCCTCCGACAGTTTATCTGCTACTTGCAGGTGGCAAATTAGAAACAGAATAGTTTTATGCGTTTACTCCCTGGGAGGAGCAAAGTCTCATGGCAAAAAGAGAAGAAGTAGGCAAGCTGCTCAGTAACATGAAGGCCAGCGCAGAGCCCAGGCCGGCAAAGAGGCCCGATCAAGGCCAGAGCCGACCCGAACAAAACGAGCACTCTGAAAGCGACCCACTGCACCGCGAACTGGATCTGCGCGCCTACAAGGAGCATCAAGCCTGGCCCGGACGCACTTATTTGCTGGTTGGCAATTCATTCAATGCCGGCCGCAAAAAAAATGACGGCGCCTACAACAAAAGACGTGCTGCTGCTATCAATAAAGTGCTCGAAGCAGGTAAGCATCCGGCCCGACATCAATGCGTCAGCGCGCAAGAAGCACTTAAACAGCAGGCTTTTGTCAAAGTATTGAGCCGCTTCGAATACGACTGGTTGCGACGGCAGGCACCGGGTGCCTTGCTTGGACCGGCCTATGATCAAGCAGGCAAACGCCTCAACAGCAGCTTTGCCGTCTGGCGCGTCAATCATAGCCAGAGTGCGCTCAAAGCACCGGCTAGATCGAAACAGCTGATCGCAGCGAGATAAAATTTTCCTCGGTAAATAACGCACAACACAACCAAAAACAACGCCTCTGTCTCATCACTGAGGCGTTGTTTTTAGAAAGAAAAAAGAGACAGCGAAGAAATACCGACTTTTGCTCAGGAATAAGCGGGCAGGCGGGTATAGGTAATCTTCGAAGCATCAACCGGCGCTTCGAATATTTCGCTCGTTTCACTGATATCTTTGATCCGATCAACTCGGAAAATAAGGGTCTCGCCCCGCTCGCGGCAAAATGCCACCATCCGCCAGAGACCGGAATCTTTGATCATCACAAGCGGATTGAGGGTCACTACATCCACTGATTCGCGGGCAAAGCTGTAATAGTTGGCTTGGACACTGAGATGATTGACGAGGGCTTTTTCCAGAACGGGCAAAGTCTTATCGACGTGGTACATCGGATAATCAATTTGACTATCGCGCATCGAGCCTTCTTGCTGAGGGCCGCCGCCGGAGAGTTTATCGAAGGTGGAAAATTCCTGCAGATCGAAATTGTCTTCCGCGCCACCGAAAAAATCGTCATCCGAAAATTTGAGCTCACGTCCGCGATCGACTAAAAAATCGTCAGGAGTGGATTCGCGCCGCAAAGTGAGATAGTCGTCGTCGGCCAGCGGCATGGCCAGGGCATCCGAAATGAAAGAGTAATCATCGTCCATCTCGTCGCAACCGAGTACCGAATCGACTATAGCGTCGGCCAATTCGTTTGCTACATGCGCGACATCCCGGGACACAGCCAGTGAAAGTTTTTCGATGATATCCTTGATGATTTCGTCACGTTCCCGGGCATGGATGGTGACACCGGCGACGAGTTTGTCGAGCAATCTGGCGCTGGTCAAAAGCAACATGCCTTCTTCTTTGGTCAGCTCGACGGTAAATTTTTGACTCAGCTCTTTTTCTCGGTCGTTGTCGTGCATTACTGGTTCCTACGTTAACTGCCAAGAAATAGCCCAAATGAAGGCTATTTATAGCCTACCACCGGTTGCCAAGACCGAAAAGGCCCGAGCGCCAAAAAAGATAAATTCGCACCCCTGTGCTTGCAGCTGCCAGGGAAACAAATTGGTTTTCAGGTCAATCCGGGGATCGACAAATCTATTATGCCCAGCCGTTCGCTTAAAACCTGCCTGCAAGCAAAAATAAGTCCCAGTCTTGCTTTTAGGACTGATAAATCACAATTGAAAAAGCCCTGATCGCCTTCGAAATGATCAAAGAATCGGTCCAGCGCGCATGCCAGCACGTTGCCGCCACGGTCGGCAATAACTTCCACTCCAGCGGCATTATGGCCGGGTGGCTCTGAGGCTACCATCGGGCCGACCGATAATGACTGACTGGCCATCAAATCGCCCAGGTGCAGCACTATATCCAGAGCAGAGGCACGGCTCGCGGCCTCCTCGGCAAAGAGAGACTCAAATAAAGCGCTATCGCTCTGCCATTCGGCCAGCAGAGATAGCCACTGCCTGGGCGACAAAAGAGGCTCTTCGATGGAAGCATTCAAAATATTCAGCCTTTCGCTTATCGCCAGACGCAAAAAGTTATCGGCCTTGACCAGGGCCGCCCGGTCGAGAAGGCGTTCTTCAGCATGGGTTGCCGCGGCTCCGGCAAGCACGTGCGCGCCCTTACCGCAAGAAATAATCGCACTCAGACTGCAAGCGGCCATAACGGCACTGACTCTAAAGCCTATAAAGGCGGGAGCACTGAAAAAAACACCACAGTCGAGGCCGGTGCGACCAGCAGCAAGCGTTTTTAGGCGCGCCACGAGGAGCGGAGCCAGCACCTCGGCGGAAGGACCGCCCCCGAGAGCGCTGACAATTCTCCCGACACTGCAAGCAAGATCCCCGTGTGCGCTCAGACGCGGTCGGCTCAAACGTACAGCCGCCGACGCCGCTTCGATGTTAGCCACGCCTTGAAGCAAGCCGTCAGCCCAGGCTGATTCCAGCGCCTCAATTAACAGTGATTGCAATTCTTCCTTAATCATATCCAGACAAGTATATACAAAAGTTAGTCTTGTAAATATCGGTAGTCAAATCAATGTTTAATTAGAAGGCAAACCCAGTATCTGGCCATCCGGCCAATCGCCAGTCAGCCAATCGCCAATTAGTCAGACAGGCTATCAAGCATTTGAGATAAAGCAGTGCCCCAAATTTATTGTCAGCGTAATTTACCGTCCTTTTTCGAATTGGCCGCAATCGCTACCCTTTCTGCTTTTTCACTCAGCTTCTCCGCCGCTGTCGCCGCACCGGCGGCAGGATCTAGAGGAGGAGAAGGAGCAAAGGCTGCAAAAAACGCAGCTGGTAAGGCACTCCAGCCGCCCGTCACTAAACCACAAAGAAGCGCCGTTGCACTCGATCCCAGTGTGATCGACCCGGTCGGAAAATTAGCTGAGATATCTGCATCGGTGTCGCAGAGCTCGAATGAACTGACAGCCATATCTGAGGATCTGGACAAACTGACCAATGAGCTTGGGCGTGTCGAAAAAGACCACACTGCTAAAGTGACCAAAGCCTCTCTTGACGCACTCCAGAAACGCTTCAAAGAAACAATTTCCCGCAGCTACGTCGTCGAAAAGCGAGTCAAGGACTCCCTGACGAAAAGTCAGTCGGACATCGAAAATGTGCGCGTCGCATTGACGTCAATTCAGTCGGAACGAGCCGGCGGCGCTGTGCGCCGACCGGTGATGACCGACGACGAAATCAACGAATGCTTGAAAGATTTGAACGACCTCAGTGCGACGATAAAATCCCTGCAACTCTCGCTTGCCGAAGACAACGGCAATGATGTTGATCGCGAGAGCGAGAGAGAGGCGAAAAAAAGCCCCAAAATTAAGACCGCGGGGTCATTGCCCCGCGGTCACATCGTTAAGGATAAAAAGGAGAAAAACTAGCCGATTGCGAGCGCTTTCGGCGTCTCAATCGCTTCGATTGTTTTCCCTTCTCCAAGTCCTTCAATTTCCTTTAGCAGGCTAAAAACCTGACTGAGAGCCAGATCGTAGTCGAGACCATCGAGGCAATAGCCGCTCAACTGGTCATGTTCGATAACTTCGAAGCGTGCCTTCTGGTTGCGTTCTTCGATGGTCAAGAGCAAGCGCGCACCACCGGTGAAGAGACAGGCAATTTGTGTCTGCTCCGGCACAAAGGCGGAGTCGAGCTTATCGCGCCTGGATATGCGGCGGACATACAAGTTTTTATTGCGCCAGAAGGATTCCATGGTGTCGCCGATCGTTGTCGAGCCATAGCGAGCTTCATTGATCAAGCACCATTCAAAATAACGACCCTTGATTTCACGCGGCTTGAGAGCCTGGAAACGAGCCTCATAACGAACAGCAAGAGCGATCAGTTTGCGATAATTTGCTTCGTCGATGAAGGGCGTGTCCGCCTCCGAAATGACTGCCGGCGCTGTGTAGGGCCAAGAAGTAATGGAAAGTACATTGTCCTTGGCGGTGTACTGCAAAGTGGTGGCAACTTGGGCATTGACGATGGTCATAGAAACTACCTGGATTTGACAGCGGGTTTGAACAGGTCCCTCGCATAGACGAGGAACACTCGCATTTGCCGACACAGCAAATGGCTTAGTGGATATATCTTCTTAAGGGCCGGTCTTTTGTCTCGCGCGCCCTATTAACAGTGAATCATTATACGAGATTAGCTGCAGGTTGATCAGGGTAAGGATCACTTTTAATCCTCGCCACCATATATGGTGATCAATAATAAAAAACTACCAGGATGCGTATAGGCTCAGAGGCCCGTGATGAGCATTAAGCATACACTTCATAGATATAAATGTTCAATTGAATAGCACCGTACCACAAAAAGATCTTCACAAAAAAATCCGTTCATGCAGCTCAAAATATATATGGTGCCTAGCGATCGCTTATAGCCCATGTCGAAAAAAATTGACGCGACAAAAGACCAATGAAAAATGGCTAATAATCAGCGTTTCAAGAAGGCAAAATTTTCGCGAAGATATGACGCATTTCATTAAAGACTAAACATGAAAAGTGGCAGTCCTCTAATAAATCCATTAGCGAAGAAACAACAGGCTGAAAATCCAGTCAGTTAGCGAAGCTCTTCGTCAGCGAGAATTTCAGGCGGACATGTCCTATATAAGGATGTTCTCGAGCCAATGTTTTTACAAGAACGCTTTTGCAAGAATGATATACAGCGAAGATTTTATGCAATGACTTGTGCCTGGCATATCAAACTGGCGCATTGGTCGCCACCGCAAATGGTGCCAGCCAATGTCAGACCGATGGCCTGATGAGCACAATTAAGTCTGGGCAGATACAGGGAGATAAAGATATCTATAGATAGATATCTGTCCGTACACGTGAATATAGACGGATCAAAAAAAACGGATACTTTCATATCCGTTTTTTCCGGTTTGATTTCAGGTTAGGTTTGCGGAAGTCTTTTGGAGCGGGAGCCCTTTTAAGGGCTCTAGTGGTCGCTATTGACCGGCCAGATGTCGCGGACGCGTTGCATCAGGCTTTGAATCTTGTCAGGCATCACTTCGGTCTGTGAGCCTGGAAACATCTGACTTTTGCGATTTTGCACAGCGACTCTGAACATATCTTCGAGCTGTTTTTTCTGAGCGCTGTCGAGCACTTTCTTCTTATTCAAAAAGTTTTGCATGGCGACACTATTGAGCTGCTCACGCCGACGGGCTACCTGCTGCTGAAGAGCGAGCACTTGCACAGGATCGGCGTTATGATCGGCAATCGTGCGCTGCAATTTGCTCTGGTCTTCACGAATCTGGGGAATGATCTCACCGGATTCTTTGTACCACTGTTGCTCGAGCTGCTGAATCTGAGCGCTTTGCGATGAGGTCAAATTGAGCTTGCTCCAGTCGATGGAGCAAGAAGCACTGGTGCCCGAGGCATCTTGAGCCAGGCAGGGATTGGATTGGGAGACATCCATGGCCAAACCGGCTGAAATCGAGAGGGCGGCTGTCACTACCCCTCGCGATACCGCTTTAGCACCATTTGAATTACTCTTCATATAGAACGGCCTCTGCTTTGTCGGTTGGCTCTAACAATGACGAATTGATCAAATACGTCTCCGCCGAAACGGGACGTATCGAAGAAGCCTGATCGGGACTATTGAGCCAGACAGCCCCGAGGCCGAAAATCATGGCGAAACTGGCCGCCACGGCGGCACCGATGTAATAGCGTTTGTTGATGCCGGTCTTAGCGGCAACCTGCGGCTGGGTCTTGGGAGTGAACTGGACGACGGCCAGTTTTGATTTGATGCCCGGCCAGAGATCGAAATTTTCCGGTATTTCCGGTTTATAGGATTCGCGAATCAAATCGCCTACGGAGGTGAGATGGGCAAATTCATCACGACAATTTTGGCAATCGGTCAGATGCTTGGTGATCGCCCGGTGACGCAGAGTGACGACTTCTTGATCGAGATAGGCGGAGAGTTCGTTGTCGATCAAAGCGCAGTCGGCATTCAATCTTTCATTGACACCACTCCACAAATCGACTTCCTGAATGGCTGGGAGCTCGAGGCCCTTGGCCAGAAGTCTGTTCGTAGCGTTCAGTGCCGTAAATGACTGAAGACAGGCTTCGCATTCTTTTAAATGTATATTAACGCCTTCCTGGGCCGGAGCACTGAGCTCACCGTCAAGATAGGCGGAAAGATCTTCCTGGATGACATCGCAGACCGAAGGAAGGTGCTCGGACAATTTAGCCCAGAGATCCGGAGTTTCGAAATGCTCATCATCGAAAGCAGTGGCGACATAGCCATGCAGGGCGTTTAGCGACGCAAATTCGGCGCTGCACTCCTGACATCCAGCCAGATGCTCTTCGATCTCGCTTTTCAGGGAGCCAGAGACCTGCGCGTCCAATAACGCCGAGAGCTCGGGCTTAACTTTAAGACAGGACTCAGCCATTGCTGGGAACCTCAACGGTCGTCTGGGAATTTTCGATGTAAGGCTTCAAAAGCTCCTGCAGCTTGGCCCGAGCGCGGGCAATGCGGGACTTTACCGTCCCCATTTCCGTTTGGGTTATCACTGCAATCTCTTCGTAACTTAGCCCTTCCACCTCTCTCAGGACGATGGCTGTCCGAAACTGTTCCGGCAATTTCAACATTGCTTGACGAATAACTTGAGAAACTTCCTTATTAAGGACTTTTTCCTCGGGCAGGGCCGAGGCGTCGGGAATATCGCGGGTCGGATTATCGCCGTCCTCGTCGTTTGCCGAGTCATCCATAGATACGGTCGGCAACTTGCGCGGCCTTTTGCGCAACTCGTCATAAAAAAGATTGGTGACAATCTGGGTCAGCCAGGAGCGGAAGGAGGCGGGATTTCTTAGATTATTAATCGAACGCCAGACCCGAATGAAGACTTCCTGGGCCAGATCGGTAGTGTCTTCCCAATCGGGAGCGAGCTGATAGATCAGGGCAAATACCGTTCGTTGATGGCGCTTGACCAGCTCTTCAAAGGCCTGCGGCTCGCGTCGCTGGCAAGCAAGTACTAAATCCCGGTCACTTTTCTGAGAGTAAACAGTTGGCATCGGAAATCCCTAATACATGAACCTTAATATGGTAACACCGCCGGCAGCTCTTAAAGACGGGCCAAACCAGGACAGCAAGGCCAAGTGGCAGCAAGCGCTTATTATTGATTAAAATTACTCGGCATTAAAAAGATGGTAGCATAGCATGTTGATGCCATCAAAACCGGCCATCCGACGGCTTTTGATGACAAAACTATGATCGAGCCGGACCGGAACCGGTCGTACCCCCAAGTGGGCTCAGGCTTTTGCCTTATAGGAGTTTGTAACTTGTCCAAGAACTATTTATTCACATCGGAGTCCGTCACAGAAGGACATCCTGACAAAGTTTGCGACCAGATTTCGGATGCCATCCTTGATGCCATTCTTAGCCAGGATGTTAAAGGTCGCGTTGCCGCCGAATGCGCAGTATCGACCGGCCTCGTCCTTGTCACCGGCGAAATCACCACCTCGGCTTCAATTGATTTTCAAAAACTGGTGCGCTCGGTAATCACCGAGATCGGCTACTGGGGTCAGGGCGGCGGCGGCTTCGACGCTGAATCTTGCGCCATTCTCACGGCCATCAACAAGCAATCCACCGACATCGCCTCCGGCGTCGACCAGGCCATGGAACAGAGAAGCGAAGGTTCCGCCGACGCTTCTGATGAAACCGGCGCCGGCGACCAGGGCATGATGTTCGGCTTTGCCTGCAACGAAACTCCTGAAATGATGCCCATGCCAATCGCCGTCGCCCACCGCCTGGCCCGTCGCCTCACCGAAGTGCGCAAGAGCGGCATCCTGCCTTATTTGCGTCCCGACGGCAAGACTCAGGCGACAATCGAATACAACGGCAAAACGCCGGTGCGCGTCCACACTATCCTTGTTTCCACCCAGCACGATCCGGTCATCGACGGTATCGAGGACAACGCCAAAATCCAGCAGCGTATCGCCGACGACATCAAAGCCTATGTAATCCAGCCTGTTTTCAAAGACCTCTCGATCAAGCTCGATGACGACACCCGTTATCTTGTAAACCCCTCCGGTCGTTTCGTGATCGGCGGCCCGCAGGGCGACGCCGGTTTGACCGGACGTAAAATCATCGTCGACACCTACGGCGGCTATTCCCGCCACGGCGGCGGTGCCTTCTCCGGCAAGGATCCGACCAAAGTAGACCGCTCGGCTGCTTATGCTGCACGCTACGTGGCCAAGAATATCGTCGCCGCCGGTATCGCCGAGCAGTGCGAACTGCAGATTGCTTATGCAATCGGCGTGGCCAGGCCGATTTCGGTCAATGTGACAACATTTGGCACCGGCAAAATCGCCGATGAAGAAATTTGCGAATTGGTCAATCGTGTCTTCGATCTCCGTCCTTCGGCTATCATTAGGAACTTCGCCCTGAACGAACAACCGAAAAAACACAATGGTCGCTTTTTCAGAAACGTTGCCGCCTATGGCCACTTCGGCCGTCCGGACCTGGGATATGAACTGCCCTGGGAAAAACTGGACAAGGTGGATGAGCTAAAAAAAGCCCTGGCTAAGGTCGCGCAAGTAAAGGCATAGGCCTGGTCACTGGAGAGAAGGAGTCTTGGTCGAAATGAAGCCCGGCACACTGACGGTCAATCCGGGCACGCCGGAATCATATACCGTCGAATTGGCTGAGGGCGAGGTCCTTCAAATCGGCCGTAAGCCGGCCAAGGACGGCCTGAAAAAACTTGTCCTCCCCTATCCCGAAGTCTCCGGCCAGCATGCCGAGATCCGGTGTAAGCAAGACGGCTGGTTTGTTCTTGATTCAGGCAGTACCAACGGCAGCACTCTCAACGGCACCAGACTAACCCCGGGTCGGGAATACCACTGCAGCCCGGGCGATCGCATCAAGATCGCCCAGTATGAGCTCGCCGTATTCCCGCCCGTGTCCACCGCCCCTTATCAACACGAAGATGCGGAGGATTCGCAGGATCGCACTCAATTTCGCATTCAAATGATGAACGCCACCATCCTCGTCGGCGACATCAAGGGCTTCACCTCTTTGATGGAGCAACACGCTCGCCAACCCGAACTGGTTATGCAAGCAGCTCAACAGGTCTTCGACCGACTGAACGAAGAAATCAACCGCAATTACGGCCTGCTGGAAAAAATTGCCGGTGACGCGATCATGGCCTACTGGCAGGGTTCCGATGCCAAAACCGGCGGCGGGCTGTCGGCCTGTCAGGCCTGTTACACCGCTCTCAAACTAAAAACACTCACCAATCATCTAGCCGGTGACCGCTCGGTCTGGCCCTTCCTCCACCATCCTCTAATGATCGACATGGCCCTCGCTACCGGTCCGGTCGCCTCTGGCAAGATGGGCAGCTCCGTTTCCAATCCGGCTTTGCTCGGCGACACGGCCAATCTAGTCTTCCGCCTGGAAAAACTGATCGGCGACGATCGTCCAGGCGACATCGTCGTCGAGACGGCTACCTATGAGCTGGCCAAGAGCAATTTCAAATTCGAATCTCTCGGTCTCTTCAATGTCAAAGGCAGACAGAAGCAAGTAGAAGTATTCCGCCTGCTCGCGCCGCTCGTCTAAAGCCATGGCGCCAACGACTACGGACCCGCAAAGCGAAATCAAGCGATTAGCCGGTCGGCTGGTGATTGGCCGCCTGCCCGGCCTCGTCCTTGACGAGCGCCACCGCGCCGCTCTGAGGGAAGGCACCCTGGGCGGTATCACTCTTTTTAAGGAAAACGCCGAAGCTCTCAGCCAGTTGATCAAACTGACCGGCGAGATCATCGAAGCTTCTTTTCACCCGCCGGTCCTCACCGTCGATCAAGAAGGGGGAGCTGTGCAGCGCTTCGAAAACGTTTTGAGCAGCCTGCCTTCTCCCATGGCTCTCGCCGCCTTAAACGAGCCTTACACCACGGCGGAAGTGACGTCGATAAGCGCCAGACAATTGAAGACACTCGGTTTCAATATGTTGCTTGCCCCCACCCTCGATCTGCAAACAAATCCACGCAATCCGATCATCTGCACGCGCGCCTACGGAGACAATGCCGACTCGGTCACCGCCATTGGTGCCCAGGTGGCGGCGGCAATCGAAGCGGAAGGATTGGTAGCAGTCGGCAAACATTTCCCCGGTCATGGCGCCACCGTCGAAGACAGCCACCTGGAGCTGGCCTGCGTCGACAAATCGCGCTCCGAGCTGCGCGCAACCGATCTGCAACCTTTTGCCAATCTGGCGGAAAAGCTAAGAGCGATTTTGATCGGCCACATCTGGCTGCCGCAAATAATGGGCGAAAAATGTCCGGCCACTTTGAGTCATGTCGTCATCGTAGAAATTTTACGCCGCGAACTCAACTTCCAAGGACTTGTCGTCTCCGATGACATGATCATGAAAGCAATCACCCATGGCTTTGGTCTGGGAGAAGCATGCGTGCAGGCTATTTTAGCCGGCATCGATCTGCTGCTCGTTTGCGGTACTTTCGAGCAATCAAGGGAGGCGGTCGAGGCGATTGCAGACGCCGTCGAAAGCGGCAGATTGAGCCGTAGCAGACTGGAAGAAGCCGTTGGCAGGCTTGATTTATTGATTAACGAAAAGCCGGAATATCTTAAAAGCGAAAATGTCGCCGCCGTCGAGAATTTTGCCGCAGTCATCGAGAAGGACGCCGCCTTCTGCCGCAAAACAAGTGCCAGAGCCGTCTGCGTCGTCCAGGGCAAATTTGAAGATCAGTATGTCGAGGCGATCAAATCCGCTCAGACTATTGTCGTAGTCGCCCCGGCCCATCCCCGCTATCCGATGGATCTAGCCCAGGCTCTGCGCATCGCTCTTTATCGCGCCAAAGAAAAATCCGACTCTTCGACCATGCAAAGCGAAATCCTGGAACTGCGCTATCCGCTCAATCCGGGGAAGATGGCAATCGACGAGCTAATAGCTGCCGCTGCCCATCTGCGCAAAAATCTCAATAAAAAAGTACCGGCCATGAATCAAAACGTCGGCATCCTGACCATTTTTCTCAGTTACCGCTCGGCCATAAACAGCGGCCAGGATCTTTTCAGTAAAAAGCTCGCCGAAGTGCTGACACCGGCTATCCACATCGCCACCGATTCGCCTTACGACCGTGCCTATCTGAGCGGATTAAGTCCCTATATGCTCTCCCTGGCCAGCCTTGATCCAAGCGATCAGGCTATTTTTGCGCTGGCCGACGTTTTAACCGGCGAAATCAAACCGGAAGGCAAAAGTCCGGTCATAATAGAAGCAGGCCAGAAGTTGCACAGCTAGTCGATGATCGCAAAGAACGGGTGAAGAGATGACCGAGCCAAAAGACCAGATCAATAGTTTCGTCTCGCATCCGGCGGTGAGCCGCTATCTCGGGCGGGGCGTAAAAATCGTCGCCGCCTTTGCCATTATCGGTTGCATACTTCTCTATGTAGCCATTACCTGCCTGAGTAATATCATTACAGGTGCTCTACCGCACTGATTTATTTGACATTAGGATTTATATCGCGGTAAAGAGCGATGGGTACCGCCGCGCGCAGAGCGGCTGACTTTGCTGCTTCAGCGGCGGCAAGTAAGACACCTAAGTCCGTGCAATCTTCTGGGATGCAGGCGACACCAAAGGCTAGAGACAGGTTGGCGCTGTCGATGCCATTGACCAGAGGGGCGCTCCAGAGAGCCTTGGCGACGCGCTGGGCGAAAGTATTGGCGCCTGTGGTCTTGGTATTGGGCAGGAGCATGGCATAGTCATATTGATCATAATGAGCGATCATGTCGATGTGACGCTTCAGACGACTGACGCGGCGGACCACCTCGGCAACGCAAGGCACATCGAGGGGTTCACGATTGAAGGGCGGGCCGGAGACGACACGCATTTCCATGACCATCACCGAAAGCGGCGAGCCGGAGCGATAACCGCGGAAATATTCCTGCTCGAGAAAATAGAGAAAGGCGGGATAAGTAAACATGCCGGTTTCCGGGCGACGCAGACCCATCATCACACTGTGGATTTTGGATTTATCGATTACCTTGGGAGCGATGATCGCTTTTTCTTCTTTGGCCGGCAAAAAATCATTTGTAAATGTAATCACGTCCATATTCAATAGGACAGCGACGAGAGGCACCCACTGACTGCGGGTTAGACGCATCTTTTCGATCAGTGCCTTGACGGTCGTTTGGTCATCGATAGCGGCGTAGAAACGCTTGAGCAGCGTACCGTCGATCGTATTGTCGCGGGCGGCCATACTGTCAAAATCGTGCGCACCAACTTCGGTGTGGCGACGCTGTAGCACCGAATCCGGTATCAAGCCCACATTTTTGATAAAGTTGACTTTATCGACCAGTTGTACGCCGCGAATTACCAGAGCTTCGATTGGTTGGCCGACATTGCGCTCGGTAATGCGAATGCGCGGCTCGAAACTATATTTACCATCGCGCCAGGTGAGCAGATCGAGAATGCCTTCATCACCCATGATACCGTTGATGTCCGCTAATTGCGGTTCCCCGTCGGCGAAGAAAACTTTGGCATGGCGATTGCCATGATCGACGTCAAGTCGTCCGGTCATTTTAGAAAGCAGGATCGATTGCAGCAGTCTGGAAATCTCAACCAGGGACAGATCGCCTGTAGGGGAAAGGGTAGAGCGACTCCAGGCATTGCCCGTCTCAATCTTTTGCACTTGTGAAGGATTGGATTCTTCCTGCATATTGGAAGAGTTCATAAATAATGTATCGCGTCGGCGCGATGAATCGCGGAAGGCCTCGCTTACAGAGAGCGCCCCTTCGGCCTGCACGCTCTGGTGCAATTCGCCGCAAGAGGAGACGACGAGGTTGTAGACCAGAAGCACATCGCAGCTCTTGTAGTCCCAGACCAGACGCATGTTTTTGCCGACGAAGAGTTTCCATTCGGTGTCCCCGCCACGCCAGGGACAGTGAATATTCAAGGTAAATTCCACGGCGCGATCGGGAGATGTCCAGCTTATTTCGACCTGTCGTCCCCGGTTTTCCATAGCCACGGAAAGATAATGGTGGATCTCGGAAAGTCCCGGCGCCGCCGGCAACTTCTGTAACGTTTTGGGAAGCGGACCAGTTCTCCGGAGCATTGAATACCATCCTTTTAGCCTGTACCTACAGCCATAGACAATCCTGTCTAACTCGGCACAGTTAACGCCTTACCGCTGCATTATTCCCCGGGCACCAAAATCCGTAACGCAAAAAGATCGAAAAAAAACTCGACGCGGTTCGGAAAAAAACGCCGGGAAGCAAGTCCAGCCCATTTTTATCGGACGCGACACTGAGCCGCACCAAAAGCGAGCAGCAAGCGCGCATCAGCACGATAACCGCTTGGCAGAAGCAATACGAGACTACTTTTTTAAGCTGTCCTTAAGGAAACTGACAGCCGTGTTCAGTTGCCTGTCCTGGGGCGAGAGGAATTTTGCACCATCAGGATTTGTCACATTTAGATCCGCTTTCAAGCCGATTCTATTTTTGTCGGCATCACCGGGCCATTGACCGGAAGGGGTCAGATAATGCAAGCCTGTTACTTTGAGCCAGCCACCGTCGGGCATACCCTTGACGAAATTTTGGCCGATGCCTTTGCCATAAGTAGTCGTCCCAATTACGGTATCATGGGCGGTGTCATGCAGAGCGCCGGTGAAAATCTCGGAGGCTGAGGCAGACTCACCATTAGTGAGCAGGGCGACCGGACGACCAGCGATTTTGTAAGGACGACGTCCATAATGGTCAGCATTGAGAGCGCTGCCGTCGGAGAGCTGTTTGCCGACAGTCAGGCCGTTATTTTGCAAGTCGTAGGCTTTTTTGACGTATAGGGGCGCTCTGGGATCCGAGTCGAGTCTTTCGGTGGTCGTCATCAGCCGACCGGCCGGAACGAAAAGTTCGGCAGATTGCAGGGCCTCGTCGACCAGACCGCCTGGATTGTTGCGAATATCGACGACGAAAGCTTTAGCATCGTCGTGCCGGTCGATGGCGGCAGCGAGCTCTGAGGAAGTTTTGCCGCTGCCGAAATTATCAACCTCTATATAAGCGATGCCATCGCCCAGATCTTTATCGTGGACGACCGGCGTTTCGATCTCTTGCCTGGTAATCAATCGCTCGATTCTTTGACCGTTGCGATCGACGACCAGGTCGACTTGCGAACCGGCCTGACCATTCGTGATTAGAGCAGCGATATCACTACTATTTAAATTATGAACGTCCTTGTTATCCACTTTGACGATGGCGTCACCGGCGATTATTCCGGCAGCTTCTGCAGGGCGGCCCGGAATCGGGCGTTTTACTACAGTTGTGGCGACATCGCTGTTTTGGCCCTGGCCGCCGGCGCTATCGAGTTCCAGCCCGATACCGGCATAGCCTCCGTCCATGGCGCGCTGAAGGGCTCGCACCTCGCTCGGGGGCAAGGCGTGATTGAAGCGATCGCCGGTGACGGCCAGACCGCTATTAGCGTAGGTAAAAACATCACCGGCATTGTGAATGTTGCAATCAAACTTGTGTTCGAGAGCATTTAGATCTCCAAGCCGACGGGGATCGTAAATGTTACGGGCGGCCGCGTCGATGTAAGCCTGATAGTCAGGTGAGGCGGGGCAGCTGGCCTGGGCGACATTCTGCTCATCGGCCTCGAGCAAGATCGAAGGCAGGTTATTTTGAGTGTGATGCTGGACGCTATAGCGACCGAGATCAAATAGATTTAAATGCTGCGGCGCATTTTGCGCCACGGTGTCGTCCCCGGTTTGATTGCCGCGATTCTCACGAAAATCTTCCACTGTGCGCTCCTGCTCATGGCACTGTTTCCAGAACGATTTTGCGCTTCTTCAGGGAGATTGACCATGGCAATAACCGCATAAAAAGGCGGCCGAAAATTAAATCTGCCGCTAATCCAGCCTCAAACCTCGACAGAGAGGTCGAAAATCTGGCCGACTCCGGCTCCGAGATGCTGACCCAGCGGAGCTTCACCGCTCTATTTGAATCTTCCGTACCTGTAAGTAAAAGTCCAGGAATCTTAATCTGAGCATAGGTTTTGCCAGGTACAATCCGGGCGACGTTAAGCGGCGGACAGAGATAAATTGCCGCTTTGATGCGCGGATCGGCAGCACTCATACCATTGCCGTAACTCTGTCCGGCCAGGGCAAGGGTGGTGCCGGCACCGAACGAATGGCCGGTCTCCAGACTCCGCTATCGCTACCCGGGTGCTGCACGAAAAGACAGAATTAACCGACTTTTGTCCAGGCTTCGGCCAGATAAGGAGCGACTTCCACCGAGCCGCCCAGACCATGCGAAAAAATTACCACCGGATACGGTGCCTTAGCCTGCACCGTACTCGATGGCAAATAGATTTTCACCGGCAGGGTACGCGAACGCTTCGTGTCCGTCCACTGCTGATATGTAATTTTGGCACTATCGAAAGCCTTCTTCGGACCGCCGGCGAGCAAGTTAACGCGACCGAGCTTGAATTGCCCCATCGAAGGCGGCGCGCCTGCCGCTAATAGGACCAGACTGAGGAAGAGCAGGGTGACTTTTTTCATTCTAATTACCAAAGTCGACGACAAAACCATCGCGAATTAGCTGATCATGGTGAGTTCCTTTAAACCGGCCGTCCACGTAATGCTGGACTTCGCCTTTCTCATCGGCTTTTTCAAAGGCATCCATGTCCTCAACCTGGCCGAGGACTTCGAAATGATCGAAGCGATAGGGGACTCCATCAGCCTGCAACACGCCCGGATTACGTGCGATATGCATGTGCAGGTGAGGACCAGTAGTATTACCGGTATTGCCGACGCAGCCGATAACATCGCCACTCTTGACGCTATCGCCTTCTTTGACCTTGATGCTGCCCGGCTTGAGGTGAGCGTAGAAAGCAAAATAGCCGTTGCCCAGATCCTGAACGATGCTATTGCCGCCCGGCCATTTGACACGGTCCACGCCGACCGGTTTAATCGTCGGTTGATCTTCGAAGCGATTGACGACACCGACAATTTTACCTTCACCGACCGCGTGCACGTTCTCACCGTAAGCGGCAGAACCGCTTACTTTTGCAGAATCCCAGGTGGAATAATTATCCTTATCGAGGCGCACCCAATCAATGGCAAAGGGTTGGGCTGAATGCAAGCCGTTTTCGATGGCAAAAAGAGCTTGCCGGTGGCCGGCAGTACCGACATAGCCGCCGATCGCTACCCATTTGCCGCCGCGCAGGGGGGCTGCTATGCGCGGCGGCGGAGCATCGTCAATGGCAAAAGGTGCCGATTCATAATCGTAAGTTTTGGTCGTACCAAGCGCATCCGCACCGAGGAATACGATGCGGTGCTTGAGATTCTTCAACGCTTTGACTTTACTTATGGCGCTTTCACCGGCAAAATCGATATTGACAAATAACACTGCCGCCACCCCCGGTGCCAGGGTCGACGAGGCCTCGGACTGCGAGAGAAGCAAAATATTTTTCTTAATCTGCCCCTGATCGAATGTTTTTAGCACCGACCATGTACCGTCAGCACCCTGGCCAAGAATCTCGAACTTTTGCAAGTCGGAGCTGTGGCGAGCGTAATTGGTCAAAGCGACGTCGTAAACCAGATGCCACTCCCCTTCACCACCGGCAAAGGGCCGCGGCGAGAACGTCGGTGAGACCAGCACCGGTGTCCACTGTGCTTCTGCCGTAAATGGATTTTGCGCAGGGGCGGCAGCTTCAACAGGAGAGGCTAAGGCCATGGCGCTGGTACCACAGATCGAAGCCGATAAACTCTGGGAAAGAGCAATCAGTACAAGCGCGCTCAGCGTCGCCGAGAGCGCATTGCTTCTGCCTGCACAGCGCTTGAAAATTGTCATCACTGAAGCTGCCCCCTGCCTGGACCGGTCCACAAACCGGGGCATTATAACAGTTTGTCGCGGCCGGCTCGGGAAGGCGCCTCGCCTGCAAATTTGCTGATAATATTTGAAGGTGCACACAGCGAGCAATTGGCCATGGAAACTGAAAGCGCGGAGAATACAGCCGCCTCACAAACAAAGTCGACTGGACGGAAAGACGCTTTTCGCCTGGCTTCCGAAGTGACGATAATCGCCTGGGGTGTAATCGTCTGCAATCTCTCCCAGATTTTCGGTTCGATGATCTCCTTTGCCGATCATCTGCAAAAAGTGCTCGTCTGGTCCACGCTCCTGCTACCCGAACTGGCTCTGCTATTGATCTTGCCTGTCAGCCAGGGACGCTATCGAAAGGCCACGATCGCCGCTTTGATCGTCGTGCCCCTCTGTGGCCTGGCTCTGGCCCAGCCGGATAAGGCCATGCAGGTGAGCGGACCATTGCAAAATATGCTCACTATTTTTGCCGCCGATCACATGGTCGCGGTCCATCGCAAAACGCTCGACAAAAACAGCGCCCGCATACTCTACGCGGCAAACAGCGAGAAGGCCGGCTTAGGCACTATGGTACGAGAAGAGACCATGCTCTCGCCGGGTATTCGCCTGGTGAAAATAATTCACAAGCCATCCGAGACCTTGTTTAACTGATTTATTTGACCGACAATTCATCGCCGATTTCGAAGAAGGCAATGAACATCTCTTTGCCGGCTTCAACGAGACCGTTTATCTCGCTTGGCGAAAAATTATTGCCGTTCATCCGCTCTTTGAAGGCAGTCCAGCGCTCGCGCTGCTTATCGCCGTAACGGTCGAAATAAGATGCTCCATGCTCTTCCGGCAGATTCATACCGCTGACGATATTTTTAGCCATGAATTTGGCACCATTAGTGGAGCCTTCCAAAACATAGAGATGGCCAAGCAAATTGTTAGGCTTGCTTTTTGCATATTCATCCATTCTGGCGCAGATTTTCTTAGTAGCCTCTAGAGGTTTGGCATCAGTGCCTTCTACACCAAAATATTTGAGGTCGCCCAGTACCTTGCTGTGGTCGTGATGATAATCCTGCACGACAGCGTCGATCGGCGCCGAATTTTTGGCGCACTGACCGAGTAATTTGGCCAGATGCTCATGCAATAGATAGAGCTGCTCGAGATAAGTGACATAGCGAGCCCGATCGAGTTTGCCGCTGCCCAGCGAGTGTTGAAACTCATGGCCTTCGGCGTCGTTGTGCATGTCTTTCGTGGATTCGCGCAGGGCGTCCATGACATTTCTTGACGAATTTTCGGTCAGATCCACTGTTGATGGTTCCAAAGGTAAAACCCCTATTAAAAAGATGCAGCCAAACTATAAACTATCCACGGATCTTAGCCGATTTTAGCCTGATTTTTAAAAAGATAGTGCGAAACCATCCACTCTTCACCGCCCGCAAAGCCCCAGAGCTCAGCGCAGGCCATGAAAAATAGACGCCAGAAGGCCCACCAGCGGACTTTTTGTTCTTCACCATAAGTTTTGGCCAGGATAGGCATGATTGACGCTTTGTTGCTATCCATATTGGCCAGCCAGTCATTGGCAGTGCGCTCATAATGGGTGCCGTTCACGGCCCAGTGGTCGACTATCGACAGGTGCTCCTGGAAGTAAAGCAATAAATCGTTGCAGGGCATGATGCCCCCGGAGAAGAAATTACGGGTCATCCAGTCTGTGCCGTCCCTGTCCTCATAGTGGTAACAAAGGAGCTTATGAGTAAAGATATGGACGAAAAGTAAACCATCGGCTTTAAGCCAGCGGGAGATGCGCAAAAGCAGTTCACGATAATTTTTCATATGCTCGAACATCTCGACCGAAACGACTCGGTCGGCCTGCCCGTCAAATTCAAAAACGTTCATATCGGCGGTGATGACGCGCACATTAGTCAGACCACGCTTTTGACATTCCGCTTCGATATGCTCTCTTTGCGTCGCCGAATTTGAAACGGCCGTAATCGAAGCCGCCCTGAAACGTTCGGCCATATAGAGAGTCAAAGAGCCCCAGCCACAACCGAGCTCGAGAACGGTCATGCCGTCCTGGATCTGCGCCCGCTCCACTGTCAGGGCCAGCATCGCTTCCTCGGCTTGATCGAGGGTTGTGCCTGCATTTTGATAATAGGCGCAACTATATTTGAGCCGCTTGCCCAGACAGAACTTGAAAAATTCGGTCGGTACCTGATAGTGCTGTTCATTGGCCGCAGCCGTTTCAATGGCCACCGGCATATTTTGGAGTTCGGCCACCATAGAGATTGTGTACGCTTGCTGATCGGCGAAGCTACCTTTGCTTTCCTCTTTGAGCTTGGCTCTGAGCATCGACTTGATCCCGGCGCGCACGACAAAATCAGGCACCAATCCGCTGGCGATCATCTCGTAGACCGGTGCTTCCGAACCGGGCTTGCTCTGAGCCACGGTAGTCATTGCTTCTTTTTAAACCAGAGGAAAAAGGGACTGGTACTCTCCTGATATCTGCGGTAGGCATCGCCCCTGGTGCGCAGGGCCTGCTCTTCTGTAGCTTTGATGCCGGTGACCCGGGTCAAAAAGTAATACATGATCAGCGGACAAAAAGCTGTGTAGGCTCCGCCTTTGGTCGAGAGAGAAAAGACATAAAAGGCGATCCAGGTGAGCCATTCGAAAAAATAATTAGGATGACGCGAATATGCCCAGAGACCGATCTGACAAACTTTGCCTTGATTGGCCGGGTCTTTTTTGAAAGATTCGAGCTGATGATCGGCCAGGCTCTCGCCACAAAAGGCAATTAGCCAGATGCCCACACCAAGCCATTCTAGTAAAGTAAAATACGGCACATCGCTCGTTATCGTCAGGGCAAAAGGCAAGGTGAGCGCGGCAAGCAATACGGCCTGCATTTCGAAGGCGCCGAGCATGCCCATGCTGGCCTTATCGCCCCAGGCCTCGCGATAAGCGGTATAACGACCATCTTCTTTAGGATAGTGGCGCTTGAATCGATAGAGCAAAAAAGTGCCGAGGCGCAAACTCCAGAGTGCCACCATTATCAACACCAGCGTCTTGCGCGGCAGCCAGCCCCAACCCTGCAGGTAGGCGAGAACTTCATAGAAGAAAGTGACGATGGCAAAGCCAAAGCCCCAGAAAACATCGACGATGCCGGCATTGTTTATTTTCTCGCTGAGCATCCAGACCATGAACATCATCGTCACGGTGACGGCAAAACCACAGATAATCAGCATCAAATACGGTGTGTGCATAAGGAAGTCGGTCATAGTTGGGGCGCACTCGCCCGCGTTAATCTATCGCGCACACCGTCCCAGGCAGTACCAGTCGGTACTGCTTCCACCAGTATTTTATGCAGGGCGAGCTGGTCGAGCCGACGCAAACTATCGTAGATGCGCCGCGCATATTCACCGGCATCGTCGGGAGCGACTATCCATGTTTCAAATTCCATGGCATTCAAAAAGCCCTGACCAAAGCTGCTTTTCATCGCCTCCACGGTTTCTTCAAAGGCGATCACACCTTGATTGCGACCGATAGCCAGGCCTTCGCCAAAAAGCTCGATAATGTCTGCCGACTGGGCCACAGCCATCGGCGTGCGCGGGGCATAGTGCGAAGGCAGTGCGCCGGGCACACGGATCGCATCGCCTTGATCAGGCTTTGTCTTGGCTGTAGCGGCGGAGCCTGCCTCCACGGCCAGACCGAGGACAGCCTCAATAGCCTTGACGTCAATCATCCCCGGACGGAGAATGGCCGGCCTCTCACCAACCAGTGAGACGATCGTCGACTCGATTCCGACATCGCAAGGGCCGCCGTCAAGCACCATATCGACATCATCGCCGAGCCCTTCGCGCACGGCCTGGGCGGTGGTCGGACTGAGTCTGCCGAAACGATTGGCCGAAGGCGCGGCCAGGCCGCCGCCGAAACGCTCGATCAATTTGCGGGCGAGAGGATGAGCCGGCACTCGCAAACCGACCGAATCTTGACCACCGGTGACGAGGCGAGAGACCTGGGCGGCGCGGGGCAGGATCAAAGTAAGCGGACCGGGCCAGAAGGCTTCGGCCAGCTTATAGGCGGCAGGTGGGATCGGTGCAGCCCACTTTTCAAGGTCGGCGACGGCTGCGATGTGGACGATTACGGGATGATCGACCGGCCTGCCTTTGACTAAATAGAGGCGCTTCAGAGCAGCCTCACTTGAGGCGTCGCAGCCGAGGCCGTAAACGGTCTCGGTCGGAAACGCGACCAGCCGGCCCTGACGCAGTAGCTCCGCGGCACGGTCTAGATCACTATCAGTAGTTTGGAAATTGTGGATAGACACGGTTCTATTTTATTTATTTCAATTTATTTTGGGGAGGAAAATCGCTGCAACCAGTCGTCGGCCCCGAGGTTGAGATTATTAGGTCTGGTATAGACGACCTGCACCACTGAAATATTGCGCATAGCAAAAGCGGCGGCACAGTAGCCAAAATAATAACGCCATTTGCGGATAAATACAGGATCGAAGCCCAGACTGACAACATTTGGCAACTGGGCTTCGAAATTGTGCCGCCAGATATCTAGGGTGCGGGCATAATAATTGCCCATGTCCTCGCATTCATGTAAAAAGAGATCCGAGCCCCGGGCGAGACTGTTGCTTATCCGTCGCATCGAGATCAAAAGCGAACCGGGAAAAATATGCTTCTGGATAAAGTCGGTATTGTGACGCAAGAGATCATAGCGGCTATCAGGGCAGGTAATCATCTGCAAAACCAGCAGACCGTCTCCTTTTAGCAATTGATCGCACTTATCGAAAAAGAGCGGAATATATTCATGACCGACCGCTTCGATCATTTCGATAGAAACGATTTTGTCGTAAAGTCCGGTCAGCTGACGATAATCTTTCAAAATCAAGTTGATCTGGCCGCCCAAACCAAGTGCCTCGACACGCTTGCGGGCAAAATCCAGTTGCTCCTGCGAAATCGTCACCCCGGTCACCTTGCAGCCATAATTGGTGGCAGCATAAATAGCAAAACCGCCCCAGCCGCAGCCTATTTCAAGCACCTGATCGCTTGGCTTGAGGCACAATTTGCGACAGAGTCGTTCATATTTTTCCAGCTGTGCTTCCTTTAGACTCATGTCCTCGCGGGCAAAATAAGCGCTCGAATAAGTCATCGTTTCATCGAGAAAAAGCTGAAAAAGATCATTGCTCAAATCATAATGATCGGCGATATTCTTTTTGCTGTTGCGCTCGGTGTTCTGCCTGAGGAGATGCTGCACCTGATTGACGAATCCAAGCAGGTTGAAAGCTTTATTATGATTATTGCTGCCTTCCATCATCGGACAATCACCGACGTTCAATAGAAATAGGGCAATCACGGAAGCGACATCGTCGCTTTCCCACAAGCCGTCCATATAAGCTTCGGCAAAACCGATGTGCCCGTAGAGCACGCAACGCTTGAAAAAATCTTCATGCCTGACCACAACACGGGCAACAACCCTGGGTGCGGCCGCAGCCCCTTCCGGAGCAAAGAGGCGCTCTTCACCGTCCGGCATGACAAAGGTGAGCATACCGTAGCGCATCGCCGCCAGGCCGCGCAAAACCAGATTACGAAAAAAGCGATTGCCCGGGCCGGATTTTTCAATCAGCGCAGTCGAGGGAGGCGGCGCCGATGCGGCTTTAGCCCTGGATTTTTGCTCGTGCATAGGACTTTTCCTTGTGATCAGGATTGAGGACATCGGTTTGCAGGTGCGGATTTTCTTCCTTCTGGGAAAAAGGCACTTTTTTCAAAAAGAGAAGCAAGGCCTGAAAATGAATCATGGCGATTACTTTTAAGGTCAAAAGCGGATACTGCAAAAAGTTGAGAACGATCTGGCCCCGGGAGAACGGAATAGAATAACCGCTTAAGCTGGATAGCAATATCTTATTTGTATCCTCCGCTCCCAGAGTGTTGATCGAAATGTGCAGTCTACCGTCGGCGGGGGCTGCCAGAATAAAATCGAAGCGATCGTCGAGGCCGGCAAAGGGAGAAACGTAAAAATGCTTTGGTACTTGCAAACGAAAGATCTTCTCTTGGCGCTCTTGCACAAGGTACATTTTCATTTCCCGAAAAGTGTTGCTGACTTCGACAACGCAAGCGACGGCATTTTTATTTTTATCAAACAAAAAATAAAAGGAAACTGGATTGAAAACATAGCCAAGGATGCGCGGCATCGTCAAAAGCCAGATCGATGCAACCGCCTCGATACCGTTTGCCTGGGCCAGCCGGCGAATTTTTGCCGCCAGAGAGACTCTGGCAGCGCTATCATCTTTGAAATGATCGACAAAATGGTCGACTTCGTGGAAACTGACCAGAGCAGGAGCGTTCACGGCAAAAAGCGGTCCGCCGCCAGGCATCTCGAGATTGTCCAGATCGAGATAGAGCATAAAAATACCGTACTGAAATTTGTGCCGTCTCGGTTGCAAGCGCTCGTGCAATACCCGGCATCTAAAAATCGCGGCATTTCCAGGCAAGACCAGGGTCATGCAAATGCCTCCCGACCAAGTATGGTCGTAGCGAGCTCGCAAGCGGAGCGGAAAGCATCTTCGTGAAAGCCGTTCTTGAAATAGCTGCCACAAAAATAGACGCTTTGATCCACAGACTGCCGGTTGAGCGATGGCAATCTCTCCTGAGCGGAAAAAGTAGCCAGATCAAAAAGCGGATGAGTGTAGGTCAACCGGCGGTGGACAAGAGCTTCATCGATCAAATCATCACTGTTGAGCGAGACGAAGTAATTTTTACCGACATCATTGCCCACACCCTGCAAACTATTCATCCAATAGTGCAAGGTCGGCGAAGCGCCTGCATCGCTCTCGCCAGGGTTTGAATCGCCCAAACCGACCGCTCTGGCCACCCGGTAATTCCAGGAAGCCCAGGCTTTTTTGCGCCGCGGCATAATCGCCGGGTCAGAGTGCACGGTGATTTGATTGTGTTGATATTTGAAAGGAGCCAACAATTCTCGTTCGGCCGGCGAAGGACTTACGAGCATAGCCAGGGCCTCGTCGGCATGACAGGCGAGGATGACTTTGTCGAATTTTTCGGCTAGACCGTCTTCTGTCACTAGCATCGCCCCACCTCCTGCCATTCGTTCGACCGAACGGACCGGTGATTTGTGCCTGATCGCCCCGCTGAAAGCAGCGCTGATTTTTTCCACATATTGCTTTGCACCACCGTCGACGGTGTACCACTGATAGTGAGTATCGAGGCCGAGAAAGCCATGATTGTGGAAGAAGCGGATCAGTGCCGCTACCGGAAAATCGAGCATCTTGCCAGGCGCTGTCGACCAGACTGAAGCGCCCATCGGCACAAGATACCAGTTGAGGAAATCCGCGCCGAGATCATGCTCCTTCACATACTCTTTCACAGTCTGGTGAACTAATGTGGAACGCTCGAGATGCAGTGGGGCGTTTTTATTAAACCAGTCCAGCCGTCTGAGCATGCGCCAGAAGCGGGGGCTGACCAGGTTGGAGCGCTGAGCGAAGACTTTGCCTAAGCCGGCTCCATTCCACTCGATGGCGGCCGGTAAAAATTGCACTGAAAAAGACATATCGGTCTTTTTCGTCCTCACGTCGAGACGTCTAAAAAGCTCAGTCAAAAGCGGATAGGTAACATGATTGAAGACCATAAAGCCGGTATCGAAAGCAGTGGCATCATGGCCACCGGCAGAGGAAAGCGTGATCGTATTTGTATGACCGCCGGTATAGTCGTTTTTTTCGAAAATCGAGAGACGATAGTCGTTTGCGAGCAGATAGGCGCAACCAAGCCCGGCGATACCGCTGCCTACAATAGCCAGACTCTGAGTCATTTCTATCCTGTTATTTGAGCTGCCGCTCGGGCCGTTTGAGCTGGCGCTCGGGGTCATAGGCCTCGACCGGCACGGGCCGCAGATCCCAGATTATGCCAAGCCAGGACATCAGTTTCAAAATGTAAAAACAAACGTCGATTTCCCACCAGTAGAAACCCTGACGCACCGAGTTCATAGCAAAATGATGATTGTTGTGCCAGCCTTCGCCGAGGGTGACCAGGGCCAGGAGAAAGTTGTTTTTGCTGGCGTCGCGAGTCGGATAGCGCGGCTTGCCCCAGACGTGGGCAACCGAATTGATCGACGAGACACAGTGGAAAAGCACGCAACTGCTGAGGAAAAAGCCCCAGGCCAGCATTTGATTGCCGGTCGTATGCGCGGCCGGACAGTAGACGTCCAGAGCGCAACCGCTCAGATAGAGACTCAAGCCAAGCAAAAAAGGCATCAGCCAGTCGAAGCGATTGAGGATAATCAGCTCCGGATAACGGGCCAGATCGCGCACATTGAGATAATTAGTCGGCATATTGCGGTCGGCGGTGATCCAGCCGATATGCGACCAGAGGAAACCGCTGACGACCGGACTGTGCGCGTCGCCCTCCAGATCGGCCAGGCGGTGATGGACGCGGTGGTGAGCGGCCCACCAGAGTGGGCCGCGCTGTACGGCCATCAGACCGAGCAAAGCGAAGACAAACTGGGCCGGACGCGACGTTTTGTAAGTGCGGTGCGAAAAATAGCGATGATAAAAAGCAGTGATGGCAAACATGCGCAACCAGTACAGGCCGATGGCAACGCTAACCGCCGTCCAACTACAACCGACGAAAAATGCGCTGAGGGCGCCCAGATGTAAAAAGGCAAAAGGCAACCAGCGCGTGCGCCGCGAGATAAGCGGCGCCGCCATCACTCTTGCTGCGCCCTCGGGAAAAAAGTCCGAGTCCAGCCAGGTGAAGGCGCGGGGCAGCTGAAAAGTTTGCCCTTTGAAAAGCACTGCTGACCCAGATGCGCTGCTCGAGTGGGCCGAATCGACTGCCCTGTCGTCAAAACCGACTCCAGTTTCAGCCCCACCTTCGGCGGGCGACACATGCAAGACTTCAGATATGTCGGATAGCACTGACCACTCCGCTTTAGGGAGAGGGCAAAACTGCCGCTAATCCCTGGATTTCTCGATACTCACTGGAATAGCCGCTTCTGAGGAGCAGCAAGCCTGTGAATATTTAAGCGTAGCAACGTCTGGCGCAGAAAGGGACACAAAGCTTTCTAATCCGGAGGAAATTTGCCATGAACCGCCAAGGGCATCCGGCAGTGAGCCGCGCAGCGCCCAGGGATTGGCCGAGGTGACATCAATTTCGATTAACTGGCCGATTAATTTATCGTATTCGGGGGCCGCTTCGAAATTGACGATCTTATTGGTACGAGTGCGGCCCATCAACCGGGAAGCAGAGCGGTCGGATCGCCCCTCCACCAGAATTTCGTGCTTGGCGCCGACATAGCGCTTGTTAATCTTGAGGGCGACATCGCCGACGACGGTGTTGAGATAGCGGACGCGCTCGGTTTTTTCGTGATCCGAGAGTTGTTCGCCCCAGTTGGCGGCATGAGTATGCTGGCGGGGAGAAAAAGCGGCAGTGTTGGCCAGGTCGAAGCCGATTTCTTCGACCAGCCGTACGGTGTTTAAAAATTCAGCTTCGGTCTCACCCGGGAAGCCGACAATCAAATCGGTGGTGATTGCGGCATCAGGGATGCGACTGCGGATAGCGTCGACCTGACGACGATAAAAATCGACGGTATAGCCGCGCGCCATGCGCCGCAAAATCCGGTCGTCACCGTGCTGGATCGGAATGTGGAAATATTCGCAGGCGCTCTCAGTATTTTTGACGGCATCGATGATTGCATCGTTCAAGTCACGGGGATGGCCGGTAAGGAAGCGCAATCTCTTGATCGCCTCGACTTTGCCTAGACTTTCGATTAAATGCCCGAGGTGCAGTTTAGGCTCAAGATCATGACCATAGGCGGTGACATTCTGGCCCAGCAGGGTTACTTCTTTGTAGCCGCTTCTGGCCAGATCCAGCACTTCTTCCATGATCGATTGCGGGCTACGACTTTTTTCACGGCCGCGCACATAAGGGACGATGCAATAAGTGCAGTTGTAATCGCAGCCATAGATAATAGACACCCAGGCACTGATGTCATTGAGGCGCACGACCGGTGTTTCGGGCAGGTCATCGGGCAGCTCTTGATAGATTTCCACCACCGGTTGGGCGCTGCGCTGGGCGGCCAAAATCAAGTCGGGCAGACGATGCAGGTTATGCGTACCAAAGACGACATCGACGTAAGGAGCTCGCTTGAGCATGTCGAGGCCGGCATCCTGAGCCACACAGCCGCCGACGGCAATCATCGTCCCGGGACGCGCCACTTTGATCTTGCGCCAGGCTCCGAGATAGCTGTAGACCTTATCTTCGGCATTTTCACGGATGGCACAGGTGTTTAAAATCATCAAATCGGCGTTTTTCATGTCCGCCGTTTGGCTATAGCCGATCTCATCGAGCAGACCGAGCATGTGCTCGGAATCGGACTTGTTCATCTGGCAGCCGAAAGTCTCGACATAGACGGATTTTGTCGCGGCTCGGGTGAGGTCGGTGAGAGCAGAAATAGACATCGAAGGTAAACCTGGCGCCTTTGAATTAGATATATAGGCAAATGATATCAGGATGACAGCAGGCTTGATTAAACGAGTCTCACAGGGCCCCCTTAAATGTCAGAGCAGGGCATGAACAGGGCATGAATGAGAACATCATCACCAAGAATACGCTGCTCCTTCACCTTCATATTGCTGACATCGGCCAGGGCGCGCGCCCGGGTCGATGTCACCGCCGATAGTGCCTGACCGTCCACCAGCAACTTCGGTGCGACAAACCAGTAAAGCTCATCGACAAGATTTTGATCGAGCAGCGCCCCGCCCAGATGAGCGCCGCCCTCACAGAGTACTTTGTTGACACCGCGCTCCTTCAAGGCTGCAAGGCAGGCGCTCAGGTCAAGACCGGAGGCACCACCTGCGATACCAACTACTTCGACCGTATCCGGGTAGAGCGCACACCCTGCAAGACTCTTTTTATCCAGCACATCCTGCTGGCAAAAGACAATCGTCCGTACTCCCTGCGCTCCGCCTGAAAATATTTTTGCCGAAGGACGCAGGCCAAGCTCGCTATCGAGCACGACACGCAAGGGGCTATGGACGGGCAGAGGAGGCGGACCGCTACCAAGAACAGATGCGCCATTTTCCAGGCGCACGGTCAGGCTGGGATCATCGAGACGGGCCGTTCCGGCGCCGACAAAGACAGCGTCGAAGCGCGAGCGCAATTGCATCACATACTGCCTGGCGGCGCTGCCGGTAATCCACCGACTTTTGCCCCAGCGGTCGGCGATTTTGCCGTCGAGGGTGACGGCCATCTTCAAGGCCAGCCAGGGCAGATTTTGGGACATCGACTTGAGAAAGCCACGATTTTGATAGCGGCATTCGGCTTCGAGCACGCCGACGACGACTTCGATGCCGGCCTCCTGCAATTCCTTTAGACCGCCGCCCGCCACTTTAGGATTGGGATCGGCAATACCGACAACGACCCGCTTCACACCACTGGCAATCACCTTTTGACTGCAAGGGGGCGTGCGACCGAAATGGCAACAAGGCTCAAGAGTCACATAAAGAGTCCCGCCGCGAGCGGCATCGCCGGCCTGGTCCAGGGCAAAGACTTCGGCATGGCTTTCACCGGCGCGCTGGTGATAGCCTTCGCCGACCACAGTCCCCTTAGCGTCCAGGACAAGGCAGCCGACCATCGGATTGGGTGCAGTCCGACCTTCAGCAAGGCCGGCCAGAGCCAGAGCCCGGGCCATATATTCTTCGTCTACGGACCGGCAAGACATAGCGCCTGCATCAACCGAAGAAGACTTCGGCGGTTTTATAGAGGTCCATATCGAGGGTCTTCAATTTATCGACCGCTTCCGAAATATCAACGTCGGTGACGACACGACCTTGTAACGCGACCATCCGTCCGAATTTCTTTTGATGAACGAGATCAGCGGCCATGACGCCGAAGCGTGTGGCCAGGACCCGGTCAAAAGCAGTCGGTGAACCACCTCTCTGAATGTGTCCAAGAATGGTCGCCCTGGTCTCGAAACCGGTTTCCTTTTCGATGATTTTAGCCAGTCTATCGCCGATGCCGCCCAGTCTCTCATGACCGAAAGCATCGCGCACGACATCGGGACTGGCCGCTTCGTTTTCCATCTTGGCGCCTTCGGCAACGACAACTATAGAAAAATCGCGACCGCGCGCATGACGCTGTTTAATGGCACCGACGACTTCGCCGATATTGATTGGTTTTTCCGGCACGAGAATAAAGTCCGCACCACCAGCAATACCACCATAGCAAGCGATCCAGCCGGCATGACGTCCCATCACTTCGCAAACGAGCACGCGGTTGTGCGACTCGGCCGTCGTGTGCAGGCGGTCCAGCGCTTCGGCGACGATATTGACCGAAGTATCAAAACCAAAAGTAAAATCGGTGGCATTCAGATCGTTATCAATAGTTTGCGGTACGCAGACGACGTTTAAATTATGCTCTTTGTGCAAACGATTGGCGACACCACAGGTGTCCTCTCCACCGGCGGCGATGAGCGCATCCAGGCGGTTCTTCTCCATATTTTCCAGTACCCGCTGCGGGCCGTTATCGACTGAAAAAGGATTGGTGCGCGATGTGCGCAGGATGGTCCCGCCGCGGTGGATAAGACCACCGGTCGAATGCATGGTCAGGGGCATGACGATATTTTGAAGAGGTCCGCGCCAACCTTCGAGAAAGCCGACCACCTCGGAAGAATACTCTTTAATAGACCTGCGCACGACAGCGCGAATGACGGCATTGGTACCGGGGCAATCGCCCCCTCCCGTGAGAATTCCGATACGCATAAACTATCCCTTAAATGAGCGGCGGTTAAGCTCCGGCCGAGCTCGGCAGAGTAACCATCCAAACAAGTATACGGAGGCCGCCCATCTAATGGCAGAGAGGCAACGGAACACTTAAGAATCATAAAGTTCCGGGGCTTTTAGTCCGTGATGTCCTACATTAGTAGGTCGTTAGCTCAACTTGGCCGTCGGGCGAACCACCACGAGTAGTGTTCAACTAGACGCCAGGCCAGCATTTTGCATTTGCCAAGACCCAAGGCTATCCAGTGAGGTCCTAAATTGAATCTGTACGAATATGAAGCCAAGCGCATCTTTGCCGAAGCGGGCATTAATGTCCCCACCTCGGTACGTATCACCAAACCCGAAGAGTTGACCAAGGTGCATCTGGGTTATCCCCTCGTGCTCAAATGTCAGGTACTTTCCGGCGGCCGCGGCAAAGCCGGCGGCATCAAATTTCCCAAAAATTTGACCGAAGCGATGGAAACAGCCAAGACACTTCTTGGCATGACAATCGGCGGATCGAAAACACAGTGCCTTCTCGTCGAGCCGGCCATGGACATTGCCCGTGAGCTTTATCTCGGCGTCACCCTCGACAGAGACCGCGGTTGTCCGATCTTCATCGCCTCCGCTGAAGGCGGCGTCGAAATCGAATCGTCCAACAATGTTTTGACCGAGCCGATCCCCTTCCCTTATCACCCCTATGTCGGTCGCAACCTGGCCAAAAAACTCGGCCTGACCGGCTCCGAACTCAATCAGGTAGCCGATATCGCCAACAAACTCTACAGAGTTTTCGAAAGCCGCGATCTCGACCTGGCTGAAATCAATCCCCTCGTTATCTGTAAAGGCGGCGACGTAGTCGCCCTCGACGGCAAGATCATCGTTAATGACGATTCTATAGGCCGACAGCCCTACTTCAAAGGCTGGCAGGAAGCGCACTTGATGGATCTCTCCGAACGTGAGCGCCGCGCCAAGATGACCGACCTGAACTTGGTCGAGCTCGACGGCAATATCGGCATCCTCTGCAACGGCGCCGGTCTCACCATGGCCACCATGGACATGGTCAAGGCCTTCGGCGGCGAACCGGGCAACTTCCTCGATGCCGGTGGTGGCTCCGACCAGAAAAAGACTCTGGCCGCCCTTGAGCTCGTCAATGAAAATCCCCGCGTAGACGTCATCCTCCTGAACATCCTGGGCGGCATCACCGCCTGCGATGAAGTTGCCGGCGCCCTTGTGGACTTCATGAAGAAGTACCCGAATCGCCAGATGATCGTCCGCCTCAGAGGCAACAACCAGGACAAGGCCGAGCAAATGCTCGCCACTTCCGGCTTGAAGCTCTATCCGGACATCGAAGAAGCAGTCAAGGAAGCGGTCTCCCGCTCCAAAGCCGCCCATAAAGTGCCAGCAACTACTGCAGCCAAAGCCTAAGCTAGGAGGAACCACGCGTGATTCTTGTAGATAAAAACACAAAAGTGATCGTCCAGGGCGCCACCGGCAAAATGGGCTCAGCCCACGCCAAGCGCATGCTCGATTACGGCACCAAAATCGTCGGCGGTGTCACCCCCGGTAAAGGTGGAGAAAAAATCCACGGTTCAGTGCCGATCTTCGACACAGTCGCCGAAGCCGTCGAAAAAACAGGCGCCACTTGCTCCTGCATTTTCGTCCCTCCGTACCTTGCCCTCGATGCCGGTTACGAAGCCCTCGATGCCGGTATCAAATTGCTCGTCTTGATCACCGAAGGCATTCCGCCCCTCGATACAGCCAAGCTCGTCATGGCCGTCAAAGCCAAAGGCGCCAAGCTGATCGGACCGAACTGCCCCGGCATCATCACCCCCGGCGAATCTTTGATCGGCATTTTGCCCGGTACGATTTTCAAATCCGGTCCAGTCGGCATGGTCAGCAAATCAGGCACTTTGACCTATGAAATCGCCCTCGCTCTCACCGAAAGCGGCCATGGTCAATCGACCTGCGTCGGCGTCGGCGGCGACCCGGTCAAAGGTCTGGATTATCAGGAAGTCTTGATGATGTTCGAAAACGATCCTAAAACCGAAGTGATGGTAATGATCGGTGAAATCGGCGGCAGCGCTGAAGAAGAAGCCGCAGCCTTCATCAAGAAAAACATCAAGAAGCCTGTTATCGGCTATATCGCCGGACAGACTGCCCCTCCGGGCAAACGCATGGGCCACGCTGGTGCCATCATCTCTGGTGGCAAGGGTACAGCCGCTTCCAAACTGGAAGCCTTCAAAGAAAATGGCGTACGCGTAGCGATGACTCCAAACGAAGTCGCCAGGCAAGTTGCCGAAGCGCTCAAACAGCCGGCTAGAGCCTAACTGCTCGTCGTGATATAAAAAAGAAAAGACGGGGTAATAAACTGCCTCGTCTTTTTTTGCTATTAAGTCGCATTGACCAGGGTTGCTTGAAAAATACGGAGCAAATATTCTTCCAATTTTTCATATATCGCCGGCTGGCCTTTGAAGCCGATGTAGCCATCAGGCCTGAGCAAGTATAGACATTCGGAGCTGGCGCCGTAGTATTCGTGCAAATAGCGCTCTTCGTCATAAATGGTCAGGGCGTAGTTGGGCAGTTTTTTTGCTTGCTCGCCAAAAGGCACCACGACATAAATGTCGATCCAGTCGCAAAAGCGGCTGGCCACCTTATATTCAAGCTCATAAAGATGCTTGTAGCCTTCTTCACTCGCTTCGTAGCCATCGAAGAGCAGGAGCTTGAAACGCGGCGAGCCGATATGATGCGAGAGACGAAAGCCAAAATCATCGAGCTCGGCGTCCGGGGCAAAGTCACCGGCCTTGGCCGCGTCTGCGAAATCCATCCAGGCACCGAGGCCGGGAAGCTCGATCGTAGCCTTTTTAAAAGGCAGGGGAAAAAGGCTGCGCCCTATGGACTCAACCTGAGGCCTGTGACTTTCCTGAGCCAGACTGAGACCGCGATAGCTGAGTGCCGTTTCCGCCTCGCTCTTCAAAAGGCGCTGCTGGACCAGTTCATGGGCGGACATAAAGGCCATGAGCGCTTCGCGCACAGGCTTTGCTACCGGACTCTTTAAACTGACGACTTTGGTCGAAAGGTCCGAAGTCTTGAGAAAGGCCATGCTTGCCGCCTGGCGCTCTTCCTTATAGGTAGCGAGCAAAGTATCAGAGGCTAGATTACGACTGGCCAGGCCAAGCTTCCAGCCAAGATTGATGGCGTCCTGCACGGCGGTATTGAAGCCGGTTGAGAGCAAGGGACTATGCACATGGCCGGCTTCTCCGGCCAGAAAAATTCGCCCGCTCTGGTAGGAGGAGGCGGCGCGACGATGCACTTTAAACCATGTCAGGGAGCGAGGATCGCCGATCGCGCCTTCTTTAAGGTTGAGACTCTTGCCGGCGCGCTTCGAGACGACATCGACCAGAGTGGGCAGGTCGAAGGTTTTTCCGGTCACTTTTGCGGTACCGCCGGCATTGACCGCCGCTTCGAAGAGTATGCGGAAGCGGCCCTCAGCTTGGGGAATGAAGACCATCGCACCGTGCTCGCTAAAATAAGCGTGCAGCTCATCGTCTTGCAAATCACAATCGATAGCGACATCGGCCGAGCCGAAGATATCGGCTTCGGCAGCGCCTTCAAAGCGCAGCCCGGCCAGCTCGCGCACAGCACTATGTTGACCATCGCAACCGACGACATACTTAGTGCGATAAATCACATCCTCGCTGGCGCCACCTTCAGCGGTGCACCTTACAGTCGATCTGACCGCATATTCATCCTGCTCGAGAGCAAGAAGCTCGCAATTACGTTCAATCAAAATTTCGGCACAGGCTAGATTATCAGCCAGTAGATTTTCGGCCGAAGCAAGAGGTAGAGCAAGCAAAAATTTGTAAGGTGAGTCGAGTTCATCGAAATCGAGATGGACAATACGCTTACCCTGGCCGTAGACATTACTGCCGCGCAAAGCAATGCCCTGCTCGATAAAGGCTTCGGCAAAGCCGAGATTACCGAGATGCTCGAGGGTACGAGTATTGACTATAACGGTCTCGGAACTTGCGGCAAGACCAGCCAGGCGATCGATGATTTTAAATTTGAGGCCGCGACTGAGGCAGTCATTGGCGAGGGCCAGACCGACCGGACCGGCTCCGACAATCAAGACATCGCAATCACATTCTGGCGGAGACTGGTTTCTGGCACTGGCATCCAATGATGAATTCACGTTTTTCCTGCTCGGATTGGCCGACCGAAATGGCCTTTGGTTAGGATTGCCCTGCTGCAATTATAGAAGATTGCCAGTCCAGAAGAAATAATTTAGGATAGACTGAATGATAGATGCTGTTGCCTTTTAACCGAATAATCTCTGTGATTTTAACAGTCCCATTTAACCGTCCAATTTAATAGGAATCTTGCCCAGGGGTGACTGATGAGCGACGACAATAGTCAAAAGGCAGCAGGCCGTCGCCCTATGCGTGCGCTCGTCTTGCCGGGCGGCGGAGGCCGAGGCGCATACCAGGTGGGCGTCCTCAAAGCCCTGAAAGCGGAAGGGATAGAATTTGATCTCGCTTTTGGTACAAGCATCGGCGGCATCAACGCCACTCTTTTTGCCCAGGGCGATCAAAGCCGCCTGGAAGATCTCTGGTGCTCGATTCGCAGCAAAGATATTTTCTCACTGCCCTCGGCTCACCAGATCGGACGCCTCGTACTCGGACATAAACTCGGCCTGCTCGATACATCGCCGCTCGAGGATTTAATCCGTCGCGAGGTCAATCTCCAGAAAGTAAAAGCAAGCAAGATGAAACTCGGCTGGTGCACAACCGATCTTTGCAGCCTGGAAACCAAAATGATTACCGTCGATGAAATAATGTCGACAAACGAACTCGTCGATGTCTTGATGGCCACCTCGGCTCTGCCCCTGGCCTTTCCGCCCCGACATATCCAGGGCAAAGGTCTGTGGATAGATGGCGGCCTGGTGCGCAATACGCCAATGGAAACCGCCATTCACATGGGCGCCGACGAGGTCTATATGGTGCTTCTGCATCCGGAAAGCATCAATACCTGCCCGGTCAATATGTTCGAAGTGCTGATTCGCTGCCTCGATATCGTCCTCGATGCTTCAGCGCGCAAAGAAGTACAGGCAGCAGAACTCTACAACCGCCTGATCGACAGCGGCTCGGAAGAATCGAAGGGTCGCAAGAAAGTGAAGATCCGCATCTTCCAGCCCAAACGGGGCTTCAATACCAATCTGCTCGATATCGATCCGGAGCGCTCGCGCCGCTTTATCAAACACGGCTTCGAAGACGCGCAGGAACAGCTGGCCTTGATTCGCCAGGAAGAACTCGGTGAAATCAGCGAAGCTCCAGATACGGTGACTGGAGAAAAACAAGCCATCGCTTAACAGAAGCGACGGCTTGTTCATTTGTTTGCCTTCGGTTTTCGGCTCGGCTCCAGCCGGGACTCAGTACTGGAAGCCGTCTTTGCGCAGGTGCACCATCGGCTCATCGCCACCATTGAGCAATTCTCCGTCGACAATTTCTCCGACAACAAGCACATGGTCGGATGCATCAGTCACGGATTTAACGGTAGCAACCATATACGATACTGCTTCTTGAAATACAGGAGCGTCGCTTACCTTATCGAGCAGGGCAATACCCTCGAATTTAGCATCGGTATCGGCGTCATGATGAGGCTTGGCGAAGGACTTAAAAATATCCATATTGCGTTTGGACAAAACATTTACGCCAAACCTATCGCCTACTTTCAGCGCTTCCATAATCGGGCGGGATTTATTGACTGCCACTACTATTGATGGCGGCTCAAAACCAGCTTGAGCGATCCAGCTGGCCATCATGCCGTCTTTTTTGCCGGAGTGTAAAACAGTGACAATGAAAACGCCGCTGGGAACGCGTCCAAGTGCCGGTCCGATTCTTGCTTTCAATTCACTGGTGGTCGTGGCGGATGTCATTTTTACCTCTTTTTCTTACTCGTTTTGGTCAAAGGCTGGAAACATATTCCTTGTCATCGGAAGGTTCAGTATTAGGTTTCGGCATCTGTGGATTTTGAACAATGGCCTTGGCTCTAGTGCTATTGCCGGAGCTCAGCTCAGCATTTGCATTGCCGACCGGTCGGCCGCCCATCAGACGATCAGACTTTTTTTTAACAGTCTTGCGCTTGGCTCTGACTCGGAAAAACCACATCATGATCGTACGGGCCAGCTGCACAGGATCGTGGTGCGAGACAGCAGCATCACTGACGATACTCTTCGAAATCGCCCCGACCGCTAAGCTTTTCACTTTTTCGGCGTCGAAGCGCACCGGCGTGGCACCGTCGGCAAGGCCACTCCAGCGCTCGGCGGGAGTCTTGGAAAGATCGCTTACCAGAACAGTGTTCATCAATAGATTACCCTGACCAGCGGGCGTGCCGGAGTTTAGCATGAGCGCTTCGACGTGATCGCCTACGGTGTAATTGGTTGTCTCACCGGGCTGGGTGAGGATATTGCAGACATAAAGCTTAGCCGCGCCTGACTGGCGGACAGCCGCGGCAATACCGGGGACGAGAAGATTGGGCACAATCGATGTATAAAGTGAACCCGGCCCGAGGATTATTAGCTCGGCGTCGAGAATCGCTTCAACAGCTTCGACTGTGGCTTTGGGATTGGGCGGATCGGTGAGAACTCTTCTGATCCGGACATCACTGTGGGAGATGTGAGATTCTCCGCGGACCTCAGTGCCGTCCTGCATTTCAGCAACCAGAGTGATATTGTCCAGGGTAGACGGCAAAACCTGACCGCAGCTATTAAGGACTCGGCTGGCAGTGCGCACGGCTTGAATCATATCGCCCTTGGTGATGGCAACCAGAGCGGTAATAAACAAATTGCCGAAGTTATGTCCTTCCAGGCCCTGGCCGTGTTCGAAACGATAATGAAAAAGTTCCGTTACCAGCTTATCTTCATCGGCAAGGGCAGTGATGCAGTTGCGAATATCGCCGGGCGGCAAGACTCCAAGCTCCTGACGCAATCTTCCGGAGCTCCCGCCGTCATCTGCAACGGTGACGATGGCGGTGATGTTATTTGTGAAACGCTTCAAGCCGCGCAATAAATTGGAGAGACCGGTACCGCCGCCAATGACGACTACCTTCGGGCCTTTGTCTAAATGGCGTTTGCGATACAGAACGTCAGGGAGCGCTTCGCGATCGTCCGGCAGATAAGCGCCGAGAATCATCTTGGTACCTTCAATCAGGCCATAAATGAACACAGTCGCCGAAGCGACAATGGCGAGTATGCCATTCCAGCGACGCGGCAAGAAATGAGCGGCATCGAAAACAATGTCCCGGAAAAAACTTCCTACCTGATAGAGCGGATGCACACCAATGAGAAGCAATACTCCATAAATGATGCCGACAAGGGCTAGACCGACGACAAGAATCCAGCGCTTCAAACCTGGCAGCATCATGCGCCGCATGCGATAATCGAGAGAGGGGCGGTATTTCTCTTCGCTCATTGCTTGACACCGGATTCGATCGATTCGGGCATTTTGTCCTCGCCACGATCGGCCCTGCCACCGCCTGCGGTGCGTACATCGGAAGCACTGCGACGGTCGCTATTGCTGCGGCGGTCACCGCTCTGGCGTCGCTCGGAACCATTAGCATTATTACCAGTGCCATTGCCCGGATGAGGTCCGCCGGCGTGACCGGCTTTGGCTGTCGCGATGCCGCCACCGTCAACACCAAGCTCTCGGTGCTCGACAATGACGTGATAATTTGGATAGTCCCTTTTCAAAATCTGTGATAGGGCCTCGACCACAGCCACCGAGCGATGCTGGCCACCGGTGCAGCCTATGGCGATAGTGACATGATTGGTTTTTGTCGCTAAAAGTGCGGGCACAAATTGTTCGAGCAGGCGCAAAAGATTACCGACAAAATCTTTGGCGTGATCTTGCTCCATCACGTAATTGCGCACTCTTTCGTCTTTGCCGTTTAGTGGTCGCAATTCTTCAACCCAATAGGGATTTTTCAAAAAGCGCACATCGAGCATGAGATTGGCATTGGGCAAATCATTTTTTTTGAAGCCGAAGGAAATGACTTTCACCTGCGGCTTGCCGTCGTGACGGTTATGAGCGCTCTTTTCCACTGTTTCGATTTCAGACACTTAACTCTGTCTCCGCCGCTTTTGCCAGGGCTTCCTTGGACGAGCGAGGTATACCCTCGGACCACACTTTGAGCTGTTCCTGATGCAGTATCACATTTTGACCCAGCGTAGAGCAAGCGGTCATCTCGAAACCCGGCGCCAGGTCAAAGCGTAGATTGGTGTAACCGCAAAGGCGGCAGTTGAGGGTCTCACCAAGGTCATTGCGCACGGCCTCGACAGCGAAGCCCTTTTGTTGAAGTTGCTCGAGATAAAACGTACGGCTGCGCCTCAAGGCAAGCCTGGCGCCTAATCGAGCCATGTGCCTAATGCCGCAGAGGTTTTCCCTCATGCTCCAGAACATTTTATTAGCCTCGTAATCTGAGGACGCTTACTAAAGAGGAGCGACAGCCTCAGCGACCGGGGCGGGAGCCTGCAGGGCCAGGGCTTCTTCCATCTGCTCGACATCACCTTCCATAAAGCCGTGTTTGGTCAGCTCGAGATCGGCCTTCAATTTAGACGTCGCTTTGTCGATGAAAAGCTCGCCGTCCAGGTGATCGATTTCATGTTGAATGGCACGGCACAAGAGATTGCCTTCGGCAGCCAATTTGAGCGTCTTGCCGCGCAAATCTTGGAAGCGCACGACGACACGTCGGGCCCGCTTCACTTCAAAAAATACGTCGGGAAAACTCAGGCAGCCCTCCTGGCCGACAAGCTCGCTTTCGCCTTCGGACTCGATGATTTCCGGATTGATAAATATAATCGGCTTGGGAGCGTCCTCCTCACCGGCGACGTCGATGACCATCAGACGCTTAGAAACACCAATCTGAGGCGCGGCGAGACCAACCCCATCAGAATCGTACATGGTGTCGAGCATGTCCTGGGCAAGCTTGCGGACGGATGAGTCGATCATGGTGATCTTCTTCGCCTTTTGCTTGAGGACTGGATCGGGGTAGTATCTAAGCTTCAGTAATGCCATTGTCGTTTGCCTCTATTAAAAGCTCATGGCGTCAGGCGCCTTGAAAAAATCCGGGTTTATACCTATAGAATAAGCGCTAATGAGCTTCTTAGCCGATATTATCACAACCTTGTTAAGATTTGAAAGTCAGCCGCCCGTGCGTCACCTGAGAGATTTCCGATGAAAAAGCCGCAATACCCCATCAGTGCAGGATTTGACCGGGCTGCCCGGCGGCGCACGACAGGCGCGGCGAGCGGCTGTTCTGGCAATGCCTGTCAACTTTCCCGGGCTTTTACCCTGCTCATCATCGGCGTTGCCCTTCAGAGCTCAAACCCGGCTATGGCTCTGGACTGGGGCTACGACGAGATACCGGCGGCAAAAGCGTCTATGACCGGACCGGGCCCAGCGGCGTTGCCGGCCAATCCGAAAGGGACGAAGATCAAGGCAAATAGCGCCTCAGGCCGTCAAGCAGCCACCGTGAGAGCAAAAACAGGGTCGGAAACGGCCCCCGATGAAACTTCTCTAAACTCGCCTGGACCGCAATCAAGACGAGAAAGCGAGAAGGAGGTGGCGGCTAAAGAGCCCACTCCCCAGGAAATCGCCGCCAGAGAGAAGACCCGCGATTTGAGAAGTTGGATGCAAATTTATGCGCTGGCGGCCTCCTCGGCCAGCGAAGACGACCGCAATCAAATCCTCGGCCTCAATACTTTGAATGAAGGGCTGCGCAAAAAGCTGGAAAAATCAACCTTTGAAAAGCTGGAAACAGATGTCCCGCAATACAAAGGGGTGTCCGCCATCTGGCAGCCGATCAGCGTCAAAGTGGTTGCCGACATCGATTACAAAGAGAGCTATCGACTGCTCTTTCGCTCGCTCTTGCGTCATGCCCTCGGCCACATGGACCAGTCCTCCTCAGAAGCCGAGCCTCTGCACGAGATCCTCGGTCCGACGCGCATAGCCGAGATGGGCCCGCCAATCCTCACCGAGGATGCGATCAACGCCTATAGCGAAATGACTTGCTTCCTCTACGCTAAAAATCATCCCGACCACACCCTGGAAGGAGACGACAACAAGCAATTATTTGCCGACGTGATCAGGCAGCGTTACCATGACGCCCCAAATCCCGAGGCGAAAAAAGCGATGTGCAATTTCGACTTGACCTGGGCGGCTTTCCGCTGCCGTTACCTGGACTCGTCCGAGAGTGAAAAAGCTAAATTGCTTGCTTCGATCAGCGCTGCTTCGGTCGCTCCAGGCGAAAGTGCCGCAGCGGGTCCGAGACCGGCCCGAGGCGAAACAGCCAAGGGCAGAGGTGGCCAGGGCATGAGCCCCTCACCGAGGATGCTGAAGATATTTGCCATCGGCCCCTGGGCCGAAAAGATCATAGCAGCGGCCACACCGGCGCAGACGGCGACGGCGGAAAAGCTGGATATGTCAAAACCGCTGACTTCCGAAGCGAGCAAAGCAAAAGGCGAGGCGGTCCCGACTAAAACCACCCCGGTGGCGGCGAAAATGAATCAAAGGTCTGAACCAACCAAGTAGATAGCCTGGGCAGCCAACCATAAACGACCGACATACAGGCCAGTATCCAGAGGACAATTGCATTTTGGATGGGCCGGTCCTTGAGTAGGACCTCTTCGGGGGAGCCGGTGCTGGTTTCGCGCACGGACAGGACCTGATAGCGCAAAATACCATAGAGCACCATCGGCACAGTCACCATCATCCACTGACCGTAGGGTGAGAGGAAACTGTAGAAAGCGTAGGCGGTGACAAGGCTTGGCACGATCACAGCTTCCATGCGATCAAGCAGGTCGAGCGAATATTTACCAAGAACGGCACGGTGACCAGCCGCATCTGGACCGAGGGCGCGAAATTCCTGTCTTCTTTTTTCCAGGGCGAGAAACAGTGCTCCAAAAGAGGTGCAGAGTAGAAACCAGGCGGAAAGCGGCACATGAACGGCAGCCCCGCCGGCCAGCGCCCTCAGGACGAAACCGCTGGCAATGCAAAACACATCGAGGATGACGCGCTGCTTGAGCTTGAAAGTGTAGGCTATTTGCAAAACGAGATAGGCCAGGAAAACGAGAGCGAGAGCTGGTCTTGTCAAATAGGCCAGGACAAAACTGGCCAGCAGTGCCAGGCTGGCTATGCAAAGAGCCGTTTGCTTACTAACAAGACCGGCAGCCAGAGGGCGCAAGCGCTTAGTCGGATGCTTGCGATCCGCTTCTATGTCCAGTATGTCATTGAAGACATAGATGGCACCGGAAATCAGACAGAGCCCGACCACACAGAGCGATACTTTTTCGATCACTTCGATCTGGAAGAGACGTCCGGCAAAAAGAGCTGGTGCGTAGGCGATAAAGTTTTTTGTCCACTGACGCGGCCGGAGCAGCCGCAGAAGCACCAGCGCTTTAGGACTCGATTTTGGTGCGGGCGTGGACGATTGCATTTTGTCTTTCTTTTAGCCCTGGGCAAAGCGCGCGAAAAATAGAGAAGATAAGATCGGCAGAGGAGATAACAAAGATAGAGAAGAACCGCCCTATTTTACTTTATAGAATCTCTTTGCGGCTTCAAGCGCAAATTCAGTCCGGCAAAACATACATGCACTTCGTCGGCACTGGCGGCGAAGCGCTGATTAGCCAGGCCGAGCATATCGCGAAATGACCGGGCCAGGTGGTTTTCCGGTACAACAGACATGCCAACTTCATTAGTGACGACGATGAAGGCGACGTCTTGACGGCGCTTGACGGCCTTGAGCAGTTCGTCGATTTCGGAAAGCACGCGGGTCTCTAGATGCTGGCGGACAACGTCGGAGTCGAAGCTGTAGGAGCCCTGCAAAAGCAAATTGGATACGAAGAGCGAAAGACAATCAACCAGGCAAATTGCCTTGTACGAGCTCTCGAAGGATTTGGATTTGATTGAAACGACAGCGGGCGCTATCAGCTCCTCGACAGTTCTTGTCACCATCAGCGGCTCTTCAATCGTCAACCATTCTTTAGGCCGACGGGAAACATGAGCGGCGATGCGCGCGTCGAGCTCACCGTCGTTTTCGATGCGCCCCATAGTTGCCAAGTAAACAACAGGCAGGTGAGCAGCCCGAGCCAATTTTTCGGCAAGATGAGACTTACCCGAACGAGCACCACCC
>JAGXAB010000146.1 GCA_018971775.1 Cyanobacteria bacterium REEB67
CAGCCTCTCAACTGGTCGGCCGGGCTGGTCCAGAGTTGAATTTAGCCTGGTCGACAGATCCTTGTAAGAGCATCGTCCATATCATCACCATCAACAAAACAGCAGAAAGAAAACAGATGAGCAACATCAACCAGAGCCAATTGAGCGTCGGCGGTCAAGAAATCATCCGGCGCCTGCGTACCGAAAATGCACGTGAGATCGGTCACATCCTTTTCGAGGACGGCACGGTCGAATCGTTCGACCGAGTTGTGGAAGTCTTGGACAAGATCCCCTATGAATACATTGTTCGTGGCATGGAGAACGGCACGCACGCCTTTGGCGACGGCAATGATCTGCATGAATTCCTTCAGGCTTATCTTGTTGATGGGCACAGTCAGCCGGTCGATTATTTCCGGGCCTTGAAAGACAAGGACGGAAGTATCATCGAAGAGTCGCTGCACAGCGATGATGAAATGGCTGCGCATGCCGAGCTCGTCGGTGCGAACAATGACTGCGCGCTGCTGGTGGTGAAGGTTCTGCGTTAAGTCTCGAACTTATAGCAAGCCATGGCGCAGTTAGATGTGCCGTGGCTTGCTTCTGCTTCTTCCTTCTAAGGGGCAACGAGATAAGGCTTTGGGTGGCTTTGATGGCTACTCTCGAAGCTTTATCCCGTTGCCTTAGCCCGGGTGACAACGGGTCGGTTATTCATTGATTTGGATGTGAATAGTCGGCAGCAACAATTTCCCAACCTAATTCATTTCTCTAGCCCGGGCGAGAAATTATCAATCAATTGAAAGAAACACATATGAACCACGATCAGAAATGCCGCGTCCTCAAGATGGTGCTTGCTTCGCTGCAGAACGCCGTCATCGCGAACCCCTCGAACAAACCGGCCGAAGCCGGCCAGGCCGCTGAATCGGCGCTGACGGAAGCCCAGGTCAATTCAGCTCTCGACGTCGTCAACTCCGTGCTGAAGCAGCCGGAAGATGCGTCCGTGGATGCGAACCTCTCGGCGGTCGATATCGCTGCGCTGGTGCTGCAGATTTTGCAGCTCATCCTCAGTCACTTCCCGGGTAGTGCATCGCCTGCTCCGGCGCCTGCGCCCGCTCCGGCCATCGACGCCACTTCCATCCTGACGATCGCCGAGACGATCATGCAGATCCTCGAGCTCATTCTGAGCAAGCTGCCGAAGATCGCGTCGCCTGTTCCGGCTGCTGTCCGTGAGAACGCGCTGAGCGCAACCGATATCGCCGGTCTCGTTCTGGCGATTCTGCAGCTTCTGCTGAGCAAGTTCGGCACGCCGGCTCCTGCTCCTGCGCCTGTTCCTGCGCCCGCTCCAGGGGCTTAATCGGATTCTAGATATTCAATTAGCTAGTTTCACCAACGCCGCCACTTCAATCCATCCGGTGATCATTCGAATGGTCATCAAAAGACTCAGGAAAATTACAATGTCCGAATCGACAAATACAAACAACATGCTCAAGGCCTCGGCCGCAGCCGATGCAATCGTCCCGAACGTTGCTCCCACGCTGACGCAGCCCACCGTGGCTGCCCTTCCGAAGCGTTCGCAGAGCGACTTTAAAAACGATCCCATGATGGTGCTCCTTTCCACCGGTGATCTGGTTGGATGGGGCGACAATGCCACAGGCGTTCTGGCCAACGGCGTTATTGCCGCAACGAATTCCCTGGCTCAGCGGGTTCTTTTCGATCCAAATACTACCGTGCCTCCGGCTACTGCAAAGATTATTGACTGGGCCTTTACGAACGCGAACCTGTATGTTGTTTACGACAACTTCTGGGTTTACTCGGCTGGTGATAACAGCTACGGTCAGCTGGGGCATGGAGATACTGTCAGCCGACCGATGCTGAAACGCATTGAGGCTTTTATCACGACTCCTATGAACGTGACCAACGTTTGGGCACAGGGCGGTTACACCACTACAAATGGCGGCGGAAGCGTCTTCTTCGCGGCCAATGACGGCACCAACTTCAACCTTTATGGTTGTGGATTGAATACGGCTGGTCAACTTGGTATCAGCTCAGTTGTTAACCAAACGGTTCCGGTCGCTAATCTCTCGATCGATCGCACGAGTGCCAGCCATGTTATTGACGTGAAAATGGCGACCGTAAGCACTTTTATCAGCACTTATTTGCTTTTCAGCTCCGGCAAAGTAATGGTGGCTGGCTATAACGGTCAAGGGCAGCTTGGCGTTGGCTCGACGACCAACGTCACAACCGGTTTCACTGCGGCGTTGAATGCCGGCGGGCCAATCACTACTGCTGCGGCTATATCGGCTAATAGCGGTGCTACAACGGGCGGTAATGCTCTTATCGTTGATTTGAGCGGCAACGTTTGGACCACCGGTTACAATCTTCATGGCGAACTCGGGCAGGGCACCACTACCAACTTAAGCACTTTCACGCAGGTGGCAGGTTTGTCCGGTATCGCTTCAGCCAAGCTGTTCGGGGGCCTGACAGGATCCGGCTACGCCTTCACAACCGCCAACGCACTTTGGACCTGGGGGTCTACCAATCTGAATCAGATTTTCAAAAATTTGACCAGTACAGTCGCCCAGAGCACTCCCAGCTCGACGCTAACGCTCCCCAGTGGCACAATTTCAAAGATATTCCACTCACGCGGGCAGCAGGGACTTGCTACGACCAGCCAACTAATTTTGTTGATGACGGATGGTCGTCTGCTCTACTCCGGAGCCGACGTCGGGCAAATCCCCTACGATAACACCGTCACGCCTGGTGCGTGGTCGCTGATCGCGATGCCAGCGCAATTCCTAAACGGTGCAGAAACCATCGCCGACCTCTTCGTCCACGGCACCGGTCTGACTCAGCGTTGGTTTATTTTGACTGCTAGCGGCCGGTTGTTCGCGAGCGGCAGTAACTTGGATGCTATCTGTGCTGGTGCGGTTGCAACCAGCGTCGCCGTCGTCACGTCGGTTTGGCAGGAAATTACTTTCCAGGCCTGAATTGATCTTGAGCCGTGTGCATCAATCCTGACTACTATCACAGTTGTGCAACACAGATTAGTGGCTGCTAGCGTCAGCTTTCAGCCGAACAATTTCCAAGGAATAGAAAATTGACCAGCATCACGACAACTTACACATACGACAATCTAAGTCGACTCCAAAATGTCGCTCTTGAGGACAGTAATTTAGTTACCTCATCAGCGGATTATTCATTCGATACTGTCGGCAACAGGACTCAAGTGGTTCTAGCGCCTCCGCCATCTGCGCCTGGTCCGGCGCCTGGACCAATGGCTGCAGGATTTCCGAATCGCAATAACGGCGACTTCAAAAACTCGCCGATGATGATCATGCTCAGTACCGGCGAACTCATGGGCTGGGGCGATAACGCTACAGCAGTTCTGGCCAACGGCACTGAAGCTGCGACGAACAGCCTGGCGCAATACGTCACGTTTGACCCGAACACCACAAAACCACCGGCTGGCGCAAAAATCGTCGACTGGGAATTTACCAACGCTAACTTGTACGTTGTTTATTCCAACGGTTGGGTTTACTCTGCCGGTTCCAACAATTATGGCCAGCTTGGCCATGGTGACTACCTCGACAGGCCATACCTCAAACGCATTGAATACTTCGTCCTGAACAGCATCTCGATTTACAAGGTTTGGGCTGCTGGCAGCTATACCGGAACCAATGCCGCTGGATGTGCTTACTTCCAGAGCAGCACGTATGTCATGTACAGCTGCGGAATCAATGCTGCCGGAGCTCTTGTCACTACAACGCCTTCTACAAAAACTCCCTCGCCATGTTCCGGCATTAATGCCACCACCTTGAGCCACGTCATCGATGTCCAGGTGGCCTTTGTTGGAACAAGTTGCAGCACCTACATGCTGCTAAATGACGGTTCCCTGATGGTGGCCGGCTTCAATACCCAGGGGCAATTGGGCATAAATAGCGTCACGGTTCAGTCCGGAACATTCGTCAACGCCCTTAACTTCTCTGGCAACGTATCTGATGCTGTTTCGATATCGGCGAATGCCGGCGGTACGGCGGCAGGAAATGCGCTCTACGTCGATCGTACTGGTGGCGTTTGGACCACTGGCTACAATGCTCATGGTGAGCTGGGTGTTGGTGGAACAACCAACCAGAGGATTTTCACTCAGGTAACGGCCCTTGCCGCGGTGACCATTTCGAAAGCGCAGCTGGGTGGTGGCGCTTATGGTTTCGGATGGGCGATTGATACCACAGGTAAGTTCTATACCTGGGGCTATAATGGCCAGAACAACCTGTTTAAGGACAGTGTGGTTACGCCACAGGCACCGGCGGCAGTACCAGCAGCGAATCTGCCCGGCGGAAGTATTGCGAAGGTGTTCTTCTCTAAAGGCAGTCAGGGATTGGCAACAACCCCCCAGCTCATTCTTCTGACAACAACTAACCAGCTCGTTTATGCCGGTGCTGACAACGGTCAGCTCAGTTATCCAGATATGCATACTAACGCCTTTAATCGTTTGCCGATGCCGTTTGAGCTTATGACTGGGAGCGACACCATCGCCGATTTGTTTGTGCACGGCACTGGTCTTTTGCAGCGCTGGTTTATTTTGACTGCAACGGGTCACCTTTACGGGTGTGGAAGTAACGCTGATGCTATTTGCGCAGGAGCTGTAGCTACTTCGGTTCTGGCTGCAAATGCGCAATGGCAGACAGTTGCGCTCAGTAAAAAGTTGAATTAACTAACTTTGGCGAACGCGAAAATAGGTTAGGGAAATTACTCCTTACCTCCAAATGAATTTAATAGGCGAAGAAGCAGGGCAGTGCGTTCTGTTTCTTCGCGCGCACCAATTAGTAATACAAGACACGAACATGTCTTGCAATCACCAACCATGGAAAAAAACATGTCAGACGACGCGAAAAATCAAAACAATCCGACTCTTAACGAGAATCCGGCACAGAAGCCGAATGAATCTACTCCCGCGCAAGCAGGAGTTCCAGCACCGTTACCAGTTGTGCCGCTTCCGACTTCGGGGCTTGCTGTATTGCAGACTGTGGCTCGAGACCCGAACAACTTGTATCAGCGAATCGGACCGAAGCTTACTCTAGAGGAGATGAGGGCACAGATCGAGAACCGGCCCTTGCCGACGAATGTGTATGATCCGAAAGCTGACGTCATTGCACCCCACACCGATAGTACCTTTGCTCCTGCGATTCCGACAATTGAAGAGATTGCTGCCACCTTGGGCAACAACGTTGATTCGATCTACCAATTTGTCTATAACAATATTGAATTCCTGGCCGTTAACGGAAGCCAGAAGGGCGCGCTTGCCTGTTTTATTGACGGCTACGGCAACGCGTTCGACCAGTCCGCGCTCATGGTGGCGTTGCTGAGAGCCTCTGGCTACACAGCACAGTTCGTCTTCGGTTGGCTGAAGTTGAACGCCGCGCAGTGTACGGCCTGGCTTGGGGTAGCCGGAACAGGTAGCACGACGACCATCAAAAACCAGAACACAGTTGTAGCAGCTGGCAACTTGCTTGCAAATGGTGGCTTTCCGGCTGTCTTCCCCTATCCTTACACTTCAGTCACTTTCGACCATGTCTGGGTGAAAGTCGACGTCAGTGGTGCGGGCGATTGGTACGTTTTCGACCCAAGCTTTAAAACTTACAATGTCGTTGCTGGAATGGACATCAAGACGTTGAGCGGTTACACCGACAGCGCCTTCCAGAGCGCCTGCTTGCCTGGCGTAGCTGCTGGTGCAAAACAGTTTCAAAATATTAGCACCAGTGGGATGCAGACACAGCTGCAGAACCTGTACAACACATTGATGCCAAAAGTGCTTGCGGCAAAGCCTGACGCTACGGTTCTCGATTTGATCGGTGGCCGGACGATCATCCCGGTTACGGGTAGTGTTCGCAATACCTCGCTTTCGTATCAAGATCCGTCATTCACGCCTATCATCTGGACTGACATCCCGGCGGCATATTTGACGACTCTGCAAGTGCAGTACGACACCATCACTGCCACCTTTAACTCGCAAGATATCGCGACTAAGCGCCTAACGTTGATTTTCAACTCATCAAATCAGGCCGAGTTGAGGTGCGATGGTGCTCTCGTTGCCACGAGCTCGGCCCAAACGCCCGGCTCCCCGAACGACATTTATTTTACTGTCACCCATCCTTTCGCGGGCCCATCGTTTCCGACTTGGAAGGAAAAGGTCATCGCCGGGACCTACTGCTTGATTGCTCAGGCGTGGGGTAACGCTAACCCTCAGATGGCGTATATTCGTCAGCAACTTTTGCGTGACAACGTCACTGCTGGTGGTGCTGACAGTGATGACGACGTCATTGGTGAGTCGTTGAATATGCGCTGGCACCACTGGAACGCCCAGAAGAGTGCTGCTGCAAAGATGATCGGTCAGCTCAACAACTGCACAACCGTTCTCTACCATCAGGTGGGGTTGGTTGGTCACGGGGCGTCTCCGACGACCGATTTGGGCGGTATTGCGTGGCACAGCTCGGCCAACGATAACGATTACACCAGAAGTCACGGTAACGATGTTGTTTTGTCGCTGCGCGGAGTAAGCTTCGAGGCTGGGTCGATAGCGCAGATACCGGCCGTTGGAGGCGTCAGCTCAAACACTGTACTCGGAGCTGCTAATGCTGCTGGTCAGATTATCTTTACCACCACTTCAGCGGATTGGTCGACGATCCAGCCTCAGCTCACTAACTACAGTCCGGCTGATTTGGCGACGATGACCTCGTACATCAACAACGGTTATACGCTTGTTGTACACCAGAATGGTCAGACGACGCAGAACGACTATAGCGGTTATGGCTATTATGCCGTCACTGCTCCCGGCGGATTCGGCGGCGGCGCTATTGGTATCATCACAGGCACACTTCTTGGTGGCCAGGGCGATTCTACTCAGCCGATTTCTGACACTAACACAAACGCTGTTTTCAACGTCACTCCCCCAGATAATTTGGATCGGGTCGAAATTGGCGAAAAGACAGAGGTTCCCGTTGACTTTGTCGTAGATCATTACACCGGTAATCTGACGCTCAGGCACACGGACATTGCCGTCGGCAGCGTTCCATATCCTTACAGCCTGCCTTTCACGCGCACGTTCAACAATAGAGACGTGAGCACCGTTTCTGAAGTCGGTCGTACCTGGTGGCACAACTATTACATCACGGCGACGATTGGCAGTGATCCCTACGCCGCTCTGTCGACGCAAACGGCTGGCTCTGCGGCTTACAACGTGTTGGGGACGCTCGTTGCTCTTTCGCAGATGAACAATAATACGAACAACAGTATTGCGGTTACGCTGTCTTGGATTACCGCAGATCAGATCACGAAGCTGCTTACAAACAACGTGGTCAAAATCCGAGATGGTGAGCGGACCTACACCTTTACCGCTCTGAGCGATGGGACTTATTTGCCGCCAAAAGGCGTCAATATCTCACTTACTAAGGCGGTCGATCACTTTGTGATGACGACTTTTGATGGCGTCGTCTACAAATTTACGAATTGGATTCAAAACACGACGCGCATTGAGACGATTACCTTCCCGACTGGCGTTGTGCTCACTTTCACCTATGGTGGATTGCCGCCGGAACATTCGCTCACATCCGTAACCTCTAACACGGGTCGCAGTCTGACTTTCGCCTATCATTTGTATTACGGGGCGATTCCCTATCTTAAGTCTGTGACTGCTGACAATGGGGCGATGGCTACTTATGTTTATGATGCTATCGCTACCGGTAATTTGACACAAACGGTTGATGCCGGCGGTGTTCAGAGCAATTATGCCTACGATAGCAAATATCGGCTGTTGAGCTATAGCCGGCTGGGAAGTTATAGCGTTACCTACAACGCGCAGAATCAGGTGGCCAGTCTCTCCAATCCAGCCTACACGACATTGTTTGAGTATCTAGGCACACGAGGCACGTACGGAGCCATTTCGAGATCATCGGGAGGACCCGATGGTACAGTCGCCACTACTTTTAATGCTGATGGACAGCCAATTTCGTTGCAAGTCGGAGGCGATTTAACGTCTTTCCAGTATGACGGACTGGGCCGTACTACGTCGAAAACACTCCCTTACGGGGACACAATTACCTATTACTACGACCAGTTTAACCGCGTCACAAATCAGTATCATGGCCCGCAAACTGAAACTTTCAGCTATGGCTCCGCCCCGAACTCTGGTAGCTTCAATAAATGGTCAACTCGTATTGATCCGAATGGAAAGGTTTGGGTGCGAACTTATACTTCTGGCGGAAGTATCATGACCGAGACGGACCCCAACGGAGGCGTAAAGCAGTATTCCTACGGCGTATTTGACCTGCCGGCTGGCTTCACGGACCCTTCAGGAGTTTTCACCAGTTACACGACCCTGGCGAACGGCGATTTGACGCAGCAGATCGTTAATCCTGGTACTGGGCAGCTGAACTTGACCACCAATTATGGTCACAACTACAACGGCGATGTGTCGTCGGTAACAAATCCACGTGGCTACTCGACGGGTCATGACTTTAACAGTTCACGTTGGAAGATTAGAACCACCGAAACTGCCCCTTATAGCTTCCAGACGAACTACGGGTATGACTACGTTGGCAACTTGATCGGCACAAGCCGAGATACTGGATTTACTCTAGCTCAACAGACCACTAGCACAACTTACATCTTGCTCAACAAGCCGGTGACAATCACCGATCCTCTCGGAAACGTGACGAGCTTTGGCTACGATGCATATGGCCGACGCACGTCAACGCTTGATGCCGAGTCGCATCTGAGGCAGTACGTTCTGGATGGCAATGGTCGCCTCTATCAAATTATAGATGCCAATGGCGTTGCAGAAGAAACGCGTGGGCTTTATCCGGGTGGCCCAGTGAACACTATTACGGATGCAAGAGGCAATAAGAGTACATTCCAGCGCGACTATCTTGCTCGCCTGACAGAACTTGATTTTCCGAACGGCACTTCTGAAAAGTTTACCCTTGACGCAAACGGCAACGTGACGACGTTCACCACGCGCGCAGGTAAGACCATCGTCCAGACTTTCGATGGCTGCAACCGTGTGCTTACGCGCACTCCGGCGAGCCAGCCGAAAGTGACTTTCACCTATGATGCTGCTGGCCGTTTGCTGACCGCATCGAAGCCCGTAGTTGCTGGCGATGCCTCGAGCGGCACCTTCAGCCGCGCTTATGATACGGCTGGGCGTCTGAGCTCTGAGACTGATTCGCAGTCGGCTGTGATTGCGTACGAACTTGACGCCAATGGCAACGTGAC
>JAGXAB010000061.1 GCA_018971775.1 Cyanobacteria bacterium REEB67
CTCGGGCTCGGCCGTCCGTCTGAATTCTCTATAGGCTTCCCGGACACGGCGCTTGGCGCGATTACGCTTGCATGCGCTTTTTAACACTTTTTTCGAAATCGAAAATCCCACTAGCGGGAAGGAATTATGCGGCCAACCCCGCTTCTCTACTAGGTTTTTCAAATCAGAAGAGCCGGCCTGATGATCGGGCCGGCAGGTCGCAAGATGCTTCTCTTGGTTCTTTTGGTTGAAACTGGGAGGTTTCTTCTGGCTGTCCTTCGAACGCTTCAACAGGACATACAGCGTGACGCAACCCGAATTTACGCTATTTTTTGCAGAGTACGCGCGTTGAAATACGCTCGTCTTTCTCAGGCGTTCAGAAGCAGGTAGCAAGGCCCGCCAGCTACGTTATACGGAAAGGCGGTAACGGCCTTTGGCGCGACGCGCTTTAATGACCTTCTGACCGGATTTGCTGGCCATACGTTTGAGGAAACCGCTGCCTTTTTTGGCTTTTGAGATGGAGCCTCTCAAAGTTCTTTTCATGGACTATAAACTCCTGCGAACAACTAAAAAATTTCTGGTATGTATCGAGCGAATAGCTATGCTATCATCCCTTGCAAATACTTCGCCAAGTCTGTCCCCTCGGACCGACTAAAAATTTACGAATCCGCCCCCATTCTTGTTGATTTCTAACCTTCGGTTAGGGTGTCAGTCGAGAGGTGACACAACCACGTCCACAGGGGGTCGGATTCGTCAACGTGTCGCATAAATCAGGGCAATATGCGCTGTATATGAGGCGAAACATTAGTTGTTAGTAACCTGAAGATTGGGCATACCTTTTTCTACAAGCTAAAAATTGGACACCGCCGATGACCACTCCCGACCAAGACGATGTGCGCCTGCTCAAGATCCTTCCTGTCAAGGAAATCTGGGGGGAGGCACAGAAGCTTCTTGCCAAAAGGCTGGCCCAGCCCAGTTTTGAGAGTTGGATTCGTCCGGCCCAGTTGACCGAGTACAATGCCGGCCAGGCCGTTCTGGCTGTCAGTAACGATTTTGCCTGCACGATGGTGACCAATAACCACGCCGAAACGATCGCCAGAGCTATCGAAGAAGTTACCAAAGAAAAGGTGACAGTTCGGGTCGTCGTCGATCCCAGTGTCAGGCCAGAAGCTTACGTTGCCACCATCGGCAGTATCACACCCAATTCCACCCCCTCGGACCGGTTTCAACCCGGTATGTACGGAGCGGCACATTTAGGCGCTTCACAGCCGGCCTCAAGCTACGTCAGCTCCGACCAGCACAATGCCGCCCACGCTCATTTCGCAACCTCGAGCAGCACGGCCTACGCCGCCGGCAACGGCGCTCAGATGGACGGCGCACCTTCTATGATGGCAGCGGAAAGCGGCATGGCCGCCGGTAGTGCTCAGCATTTTTCCCAGGGCCAGATCAACGATTATCGTCAGGGCCAGCTTGGCACAAGCGTCAGCAGCCCCTTCACCAATGCCGGCAATAACCAGGCCAATCAAGCAAATCACGGCGGTGGTCCGGGCTACATGCCTCCTCCGAGCCGCCTGCCCGACGCCGTCGTCATCGCCAGAAGCAACCTCAATCCAAAATACAGCTTCGATACCTTCGTCGTCGGCTCGCATAACCGCTTCAGTCATTCTGCGGCTCTGGCCGTCGGCCAGCGCCCAGGTCAGGCCTACAATCCCCTCTTTATATATGGAGGAGTTGGACTGGGCAAAACGCACATCATGCAAGCGATCGGTCACGACGTTCTCAAGAACAATCCAAACGCCACCGTGCGCTACATAAGCTGCGAAAAATTCACCAACGAGCTGATCAATTCGATCCGCGACGACCGTATGTCCGACTTCCGCAAACGTTACCGTCAGGTAGATCTGCTCCTGGTCGACGATATCCAGTTCATCCAGGGCAAGGAGAGTACTCAGGAAGAGTTTTTCCACACCTTCAACGCTCTGCGCGATTCCGGCCATCAGATTGTGCTCTCCTCGGACCGTCCCCCAAAAGCGATTGCCCGCCTGGAAGAAAGACTGCGAAGCCGCTTCGAATGGGGTTTGATCGCCGACATCCAGGCCCCCGATCTGGAGACCCGCCTGGCCATCCTGCGCAAGAAATGCGCGGTCGATGGTGTGCGCGTCGACGACGAAGTGCTCGAATACATCGCCTCCATCTTCACGACCAATATAAGAGAGTTGGAAGGGGCGCTGATACGTGCTCACGCCTACGGTAATCTGACCGGTGAGCCTCTTTCCATCGCTGCCCTGGCCGGCATGCTGCAACCGACACAGCCGCAAAAGCCAAAAGTCACCCTTACCTGCGACCGCATTATTGAAACCGTTGCCGCGCATTATCGAGTCGAAGCGAGCGAATTACGCTCGGCAAAACGTTCTCAAGACCTGGCTTTGCCTCGACACATTGCTATGTTTTTAGCTCATGACATGATTCAGATGAGCTTTCCCAGAATCGGCGAAGCCTTCGGCGGACGCAAACACACCTCTGCCTTATATGCGCATAGCCGTATAAAAGAACTCACAGCCAAAGACCCGCAACTGGCGCAGGCCGTTAAGCAAATCGCCCGCCAGTTGGCCGATTAGTGCCTGTAGAAAACTTGTGCAAATCTTGTTTGTTTTCTGTAGGTGTGTTGTCGAAAGGGCTATTCCTGTTAGATATACCGTCATTTGTTATCTACCGGTCGTGCACAAGTTTTCTACAGGGGTAATCTAAACAGCGCTTTCGCTTTCGGGCTTATCTACAGAAAATGGCCGCCCCTACTACTTCTATTTATCTAAATTTTCAGAACAGTGTCTTAGCTGCAATGCAAGTGATGGCTCTGGGACAGGAAAAGACCTTAAGGGGAGGAAATTTTTGATCCGTTGAAAAACTCGGTCACACGCGATACCCTTTAAGGCAGGCAAGGAGAGCAAGCCCACTCCGCTGTAAAACAGCGAGCAAGCAAATTGCAATCAAGCCAGATATACATCAGCAACACGCCTGACCGGCGGTCACGTTTTTTGCACGATATGGCAATTTGAGGAGCAGCTATGCATTTCGCGGTCCAAAAAGATGTCCTGGTAAAAGCTCTCAAAGACGTTACGGCCGCCCTGGCAACGCGGGTAGTGCAACCGATCTTGAGCAACGTTTTGATTCAGAGCATCGATGAAGCGACGATCAAATTCCACGGTACAGACCTGGACCTGACAATCGAAACCAAGACAAGTGCAGTCGTCTACACTCCCGGATCGATTACATTGCCCGGTAAGAAGCTCCTCGAAATCGTCTCCAAGCTGCCCAACGATCTGGTCTCCTTCCAGGTCAACAAAGAAACCTTTGAAACAAGCGTCACCTGCAAGCGCTCCAAATTTTCCATCACCGGGCTACCCGCCGATGATTTCCCCAAGACAAACGAACAGCGCGCCAAAGAAGGCGTATTGATGCCGGCCGACGTGCTCAAGCGCAGTATTACCCAAACTGCTTTTGCCGCTGCCGGCTTTGATGCATCGAGCATTCTCGGTGGTGTTTACCTGGTTATCGACGACGGCAACTTCGAATGCACAGCCACAGATGGCTCACGTCTCGCCCACCGTTTCGAAAAACTGAACGTGGCCGTAGCTGCTGCGGCTAAGGTCGAAGGCGATAGCACTGCCGAGGGCGAGGCGAAATCAGCAACAGCGCTCCTCGACAAGCCCACTGGTCTCAAGGCGATTATTCCGGCCAAAGCCTGCGGTGAAATCGTCAAAGTAATCGACAATCAGGACGGCAACAAAGAAGTGCGTATGGGCGTGATCAACGGCCAGATCACCTTCGAGACCGAATCTCACTTCCTTTCCACTCGCTTGATTTCGGGGGACTATCCTCGTTATCAGGAGCTTTTTCCGAAAGATTTCAATTACCTGGCCACCTTCAAGCGGGATGAGCTGATGCAAGCGATCGACCGTGTTGCCATCATGTCCGACGATCGCACCCACCTGGTCAAACTGCATTTCGAAGCGGAAAACGTTCAAATCTCTGCCAATACCCCCGACGTCGGTAAAGCTCAAGAAGAAGTCTCGATCACCTACGAAGGCGATTCCCTTGATGTTGCAGTCAACGTGCGCTACCTTACCGACGTGCTGCAGAGACTGAACGTCGATGAGATCAAGCTGGAAATGACCGGCGCGCTCAAGCCGCTGATTATCAAAGGCTTCGGCGACGAAAGCTACAAATATCTGCTCATGCCCGTTCAGGCTAAATAACCGTCACACAAGGGCCAGAGAACCAATAAAACGGCCCAGCCGGCCGTTAAACAAGTAAGCTTTCTTGTATGGGCTTACGAGGATTGTATGGCCAGCGCCGCTGAAATATTGAGAGAGACGGCACACAGACCGTTCCCGCTACCGCAGGGTGCCTGGGTGATGCGGCAGTCCTGGGATGAGCTGCTCTTTGCTCACTGGAAAGTGCCTTTCAACAGATTGCGACCGCTCGTGCCCGCTGAACTCGAGCTCGATACTTACGAAGGCGACTGTTATGTCGGCGTCGTGCCCTTTGCCATGCGTCATGTGCGGCCACGCTACGCGCCATCGGTGCCTTTACTCTCGCATTTTTTAGAGCTCAACCTGCGCACCTATGTAAAAGATACGCGCGATAGAGATAGCCAGGCGGGTCAGGGCGGCGTCTATTTCTTCTCCCTGGACTGCAACAACCCGGTCGCTGTGGAAGTGGCCCGTAAGGCTTATTTCCTCCCTTACTATAACGCTCTGATGAAAATGTCCAAAGTCAACGATGAAGTCCACTATCAAAGTGTGCGCATTCACGCCGGCGAGCCGCAGTTGAAATTTCAAGCGAGCTACCGGCCGATTGGTCCTGTTTTCCACAGTCAGCCAGGCAGTCTGGAGAGTTTTTTGACCGAGCGCTATTGTTTGCTTTTGACCAGCGGTGGGACAATAAAACGCGGCGATATCCATCATCCGCAATGGCCGCTGCAAGTGGCTGAAGCCAAAATTCAGACAAATACGATAGGCGATAAATATGGTTTCGACTTTTCCAGCGAAGCGCCGATTTTGCATTATGCGCAGCATGTCGATACGGTCGAGTGGCCGCTACGCTGAGCGATTCAATTAATTGGTGCCAGTCGGGTAGTGGCTTTTTCGTACTTCGTTTTCCTGTCAGTTCTGAGCGTCATCTTCCAGCAATGTAACGCTCAAAATTAAATCTGTTTGACAGTCGAAACGGTTACTGTCGCTGCGTTTCATTTTGCAAAAGGACGGCAAACGCTGATGTAATTCAACTTCACAATCGTTTTGTTACATTCTGGATAATCGAAAAAAACAATGGTGAGCTCGGCGCGAAAATTTTGACCAAATCCTTGAAATTGGCGTCAGGGCTTGGAATTGCTCGTTATCGGTAAAGGTCCCGTGCTTATCCGCATGAATTGTTCGGGGCGAATTTTCCAATCCCCGACATAAGGATTGCCGAGTACGTAGACAACTAAAATTCCCATGGATAGAGGCAAACTTAGGAGCGCGACCATAAAAACGTGCATCTTCAAAGTGCGTCCGGCCAAAAAGTAAGTGAACACTATCGTCGAGATCGAGCCGACAATAAGTACCGACCAGAGAATGGTCGGTAGGCCGTGACGCCCCGTTGTGATCCTGAAGCGTCTGAGATCGAAAGATTGAGTAAGCGACGTGAGCATTGATGCTTGCAGATTTTGTTCCTTGGAAGTGGTCGGGTTGTATTCGCAGACCAATTTCCATAAGCAATGGTATTCTCTGACGGCTTCTTGGTTCGGCTGCATGGCAGGAGGCGAATCCCACTCCACGTCCCGCACCAATTTCACATAAGTGCCGACGTGTTTGTTGATTAGCCCGCGGGTCGGTTCGGGTAAATATTCAGCGTACATTCTCATGTCGCCTATGGCGCTTGATTCGGCGGCTTCGTTTGTACGCGCCTGTTGGAAGCGGCTCTGCGCTTCCAGGATCACCAGGCCCAGTAAAACCGCATTGAGAGTGCCGACGACAGCGAGGATGTTACTGGCCAGCTCGTGATGATTTTCGAGGTTTTTTGCCCCGACCAATTTTCTGGTAAGCATAAATCCGCCGACGGAAAAAATGGCGCTGCCGACAAGAATTAATATGGACTGACACAAGGTGCTCATGAAATTTCCCCAGATCCCGCGTCCAATAGCTTCTCATGTTGGCGAGCCCAGTTCAAATTTCAGATTATTCAAACTTGCCCTGTCATTGTATTTTTCGGCGCTTTTCTTTTCTGCGGCCGCGATTTCTCCGGCCCTTGCCGTTGATGGTCGAGCTCCGGATCGTCTCGATTTCGGTCACATGCAGGTTTTTTCGGCGGGGATTCATAGCTTCGAAGCCGATCATTTGCATCCGGGCCGGCCGGCCGTTGTTGTGCAGGATATCAATTTGATCAAAACACTGGTCAGACAGGGTGTGCCGGAGGATCAGATCGTTGCTTTGAGAGACGAGCAGGCGACTACGGTTAACTCGCAGAAACAGCTGCATGCGCTGCTTCAGAAGTCGAAGCGGGGAGACTTTTTATTTGTCTTCATTCACTCGCATGGTTCGCTCAATAAAGGCGGACTGGTGTGTATGTATGAAACAGGCGGCGTCTGGACGTTTACCGATTTAATTGCTGAAATTGAGCAAAGTTTCAAGGGCGCTCGAGCCTGTCTTTGCGTGGCCGCCTGTCATTCCGGCTCACTTATCGATTTGTTGAAGGCTCAGCCCCGACGCATTGGTTATTTTGGTGTTACCAGCGTCGTTTCGGCTCTCAGTGCCCGCACTGATGCCACTGCTGATTTTGAAATCTGCATCAAGGACGCCTTTGGTGGTGCACCCTGTCCTGATTTAGACGGAGACGGTTTGGTGTCTTTTGATGAATTTGGTCGTTATCTAGTCGATGATCAAAGTCGTCTTTTTCATACTCAGCCGGAATATGGCAATACCTCAGGGTTTGATCCGCAGATGGTCATTAACCAGGCGCGGCCTAAAGCCGGTGCAATGGATTGTGCGCTCGTGCAGTTGAATAACGGGTCCAGAGGTCGTATCGTCAGGCAGGAAGGAGACCGCGTCCTGGTGCGTGGTTGGCGCAATCCAAATGCAGTGCTCTGGGTGCCATCGGCAGATGTAAGCCCTCTGCCCTGATCTTTGCTCAGCGGATTTTAGCCCGCTATTTTCCGAAAAACCTTTTGACAGCGCTGAGCATTTTAGTGAAAGCAAAGGCGATTGGGCATACCAAGAGCCGGCCTCGCTCAAACCCGCCAGGGGGCTGTGCGTTTATCATCAGAGCAAGCAGGGCATGACCTAGTGGGGCCTCAGAGGTGACAGACGATGAGCGGTAATGAGCATGGGCACGTGGGCTAAAAACTCTTGCTCCCCCAAAAAGACGCACTCTGGATAGCGCAGTTATTGAGACGGGCCGGCTTCGGAGCCTCTCCGAACGAATTGGCCCGCTATCAAAAGATTGGCTATGGCGCTACGCTCGATGAGCTTCTCCATCCAGAAAAAAACAGCAATGCAGTGCTCGAGAGTTTTCTGGCCAAACAAAAGTTTGATTTCAACAATCCCTACGCCATCAAAAAATGGTGGGCTTATCGGATGCTTTATACGGCCTGTCCCCTGCAGGAGAAACTGACCCTGTTCTGGCACGGGCACTTCGCTACGTCTTTGCAAAAGGTCGGCGATCCAAAAGCGATGCTCGAGCAAAACAAGCTCCTTCGCAGGCTCGCCTTTGGTAATTTTGAGACGCTTCTGCTCGGTGTTTCGAAAGATCCGGCGATGATTATCTATCTCGACAATCAAGAAAATCAAAAAGGTCGGCCGAACGAAAATTATGCCCGCGAGGTGATGGAACTTTTTACTCTCGGTATCGGTAATTACACCGAGACTGACATCAAAGAAGCGGCGCGCGCCTTTACCGGTTGGCATACCAACCAGAAGCGTACAGCTTTCGTTTTTGATGATAAAAATCACGATGATGGCGCGAAGAAGGTGCTCGGTCAGAGCGGCAATCTAAACGGCGATGATGTTGTGCATACGTTGGCCAGGTCACCGGCTACGGCTCGTTATCTGGCTAGAAAGTTGATCGGCTTTTTTGCCTATGAAAATCCTGACCAGGATTTTGTCGAGCGTGTTGCCTCGCAGTATGTGATCAACGGTTTTCAAATCCGGCCGATGCTGCAGGCGATTTTTAGCGACAAGAGTTTTTTTAGCAGTCGTGCTTACCACGCCAAGATCAAGAGTCCGCCTGATTTGGTTATTGGTGCGATTAAGACCCTCGGTATCCGCAATAGCGACATTGATCTACCTGGAATTATCGCCGGTATGGGTCAAAATTTGTTCGAACCGCCCAGCGTTAAGGGCTGGGATGGTGGTAAAGCCTGGATTTCCACCGAATCGATGATCGAGCGCTTTAATTTTGCTACAAAGATAAGCTCGCAAAAATTCGAGGAGCTGAAGCCTTTCATGCTGCCAAGCCAGCTTGTTTCGCAGCAGGGATTGAAGACGCCGCGGCAGACCGTAGACTATTTTTTAGAGATACTCGTCGATGGAGACGTACCGGACTACACTAGAGAGAGGCTGGTCAGATACATGGAGACTGATTTTGATGGTAAAGCGACCCGAGGTGTAAAAACTGATCAGATCCTCGATGCCAAATTGCGCGGTCTGGTGCATTTGATCATGAGTCTGCCGACTTATCAGTTGGCCTGACATCGTTGGCGTAAGAAAATAGAGGTCGAGTATTTGAGCAAAATTTCCCGGCGCAAATTGTTTAAAACAGCTGCTCAGGCCGGTCTCTTTTACCTTTCTGCCGAACAGCTTTTGACCTTTGCCGCCGGTGCTGCTGAGCTTGTCCTCGAGCCACCGCCGCGGACGCTTGTCGTGATCTGGCTAAATGGTGGAAACGACGGCTTGAATATGGTCGTGCCTTACGCTGACGGCGCCTATTACACGGCCCGGCCGAGCATTGCCATCAAACAGAGTGAAGCTCTTAAAGTCAATGAGAAGATCGGCCTCAATCCTAATATGCTCGGCCTATCTAAATTATTCAATGAAGGTCAAATGGCTATTTGCCAGGCTGTGGGTTATCCAAAAGCCAATCGTTCGCACTTTCATTCGCGTGATATCTGGGAGACGGCCGCACCGGATAGTTTTGTCGCGACAGGGTGGCTCGGCCGTATGCTCGATGATCTGGAAGGCAGCCGGACGAATAAAAAGGAGATTTGCGCTCGGAGCGTTTTACCGGCCGTCAATCTCGATCCCGTCTTGCCAAAATCGTTGGTCTCGCAATCTGTATCAGTGCCGACTGTGAACAACCTCGCTGATTTTGACTTTCGCACCGACCCAAAATTTGCCCTGGATCGCAATATTCAGATGTCGGCGCTCAATGACATTTATCAAAACTTTTCGCTTGGTAGGCCCCATGTCGAGCTGTTGCGCGAAGCCGGCCTTGCCGCTAACAAGGCCTCGGATCGTTTGACAAAAATCGCACATGGCTACAAGGCCCAAGCAAATTATCCCGGCGGTGGACTGGGCGACGCTCTGCGTTTTGTTTCGCAAATGATCTGCGGCGGCGTCAATGCTCGTATTTACAATCTTTCGCTAGGCGGCTTTGACACTCATACGAATGAGAAAAATGGCCAGGGTAATCAGCTCAGGCAGCTTTCCGAAGCCATATCAGCGTTTCAGACCGACCTGGCCGCCCATCATCTGGACAAGCAGGTGCTTACCCTCGTCTATTCGGAATTTGGACGGAGGGTGGGTGAAAACGGTAGTCAGGGTACGGATCATGGAGCCGCGGCGCCGGTCTTTGTGATTGGCAAGGGTGTCAATGGTGGCGTATATGGTGAGCACGCCAGTCTCACAGTTCTGGACGAGGGGGATTTGAAATACGTTATCGATTTCAGGCAAATCTACGCCACGATTGCCAATCGCTGGTTTGGATTGGATGCCCATGATATCTTGGGTAAAAACTTCGAGGAGCTCAAATTTATCAGATGATTATAGACAAAGACACCCTGGGTATTTTGTCCCGGGCGATCGAAAGGCTTGATCAGGGCTTTAGCAACCTGCCTGAGATAGCGGCCGGGCAGAATGATGCGGCACTGGCGGCAATGGAGCGCGTACTCCTCGAGGCGGCTGCGCGCATGCAAGACAATTATCCTTATATGCATCCATATTATGCCGGACAGATGCTTAAGCCACCACATCCGGTGGCGCGTCTCGCCTATTCGTTGGCGCTCTTCATCAATCCGAACAACCATGCCCTCGACGGCGGTATAGCCAGCTCGGCTATGGAAAAAGAATGCGTTGCCGAAATCGCCAGAATGTTCGGCTTCGAAAGCCATCTCGGTCATTTGACGAGCGGCGGAACGATGGCCAATCTCGAGGCGATCTGGGTGGCTTCGCAGTTGCGACCGGGCAAGCTGATCGTCGCTTCCAAGCAAGCTCATTACACTCATTCTCGCATCACCGGTGTGCTGGGTGTGCCTTATGCCGGCGTCGAGGTGGATGATAAAGGCTGCATGGATCTGCAGCATCTGGAGCAATTGCTCATTCACGGTCAGGATGGTAAACAGGTCGGGACCGTTGTTGTTACGCTCGGGACGACCTCGATCGGTTCGGTAGATCCGCTGCCTGAGATTCTTGCCCTGCGTAAGAAATACGACTTTCGCATCCATATAGATAGTGCTTATGGAGGTTATTTTAAGCTCGTCGATAATCTGGACGCGGATGCGGCGGCGGCCTATGCGGCTATCGATCAGGCTGATTCAATCGTCGTCGATCCGCATAAGCATGGCTTGCAACCCTACGGCTGTGGTTGCGTCATTTTCAAAGACCCGGCCTGCGGTGCTCTATATAAACATGATTCTCCCTATACATATTTTAGCTCAGATCAATTGCATCTTGGTGAAATCAGTCTGGAGTGCTCCCGGGCCGGCGCATCGGCGGTGGCGCTCTGGGCCACACAGCAGCTTTTGCCTCTGGTCCGGGGCGGTGAATTTGCCCAGGGTCTGTCCAAATCGCGGCAGGCAGCCATCGCCTTTTACAAACGTCTGAGCGAAGACCGACGTTTCGTCGCTCCCTTGATGCCGCAACTGGATATCGTTGTCTATGCGGTCAAGGCTCGCTCTGCCAGCACCTCATCTCGGCTGGCGAAAGAGGTGTTTGAAGCGGCTGCCGCCCAAAATCTGCATCTGGCTCTGGCTGGATTGCCGCGCTCGCTATTTGCGCGCAGTCAGTTTGAAGGAGGAGACTTCGATTGGGACCAGGAGAATATTACTTGTCTGCGCTCCTGTTTGATGAAGCCGGAGCATCTCAGCTATCTTGATGAAGTCTGGCTATTATTGGGTAAGGCGACCGACCTCTGCCTTGCTGAAGTCAACGTATAAGAAATTTTGCAACCGTTATCGTCTTTTCTCTTCTCCGGATATCCCGGGCGGTCCGAAGCTAACCATCTTGTGGTCGCTCCAGCTGGAACATTGCTTCGCGCGTGGCGCGGGTGTACCAGCGCCCGCCCATTCGGGCCACGTAGTCGACCAGGGTGGGGTCGACATGCCCGTCGGTCATGATTGATTTGGCGATATGGAAGTAGACGACCTCACCGATGACATAGTTAGCGGAACCTACGTCGGTGCCGTGGTGGACTATCTGAAAGAGTTTGCATTCCATGGCCATGAGCGATTCGGCGACATGGGCCGGGCGCACTTTTTTGGCCGGGGCCATGGTCAGACCGGTTTTGTCCCATTCACTAACCCCGTGCGGGTAGCGATAGGAGGCCTGATTCATTTGCTCCAGAATGTTATGGCTGACAACATTAATCGTATATTCGCCTGTTTCTTGAATATTGAGCAGGGTATCTTTCGGCTTTCCCGACACCTCGACATTGGGCGCAAAGGCGACTGAAGGCGGGTTTGAACCCCCTCCCATGAAAAAGCTGAAGGGCGCGAGATTGGCTTCTCCCTCTTTTGACAGGGTTGAGACAAAGGCTATCGGCCGCGGCGCGACGCAATGAATAAGCAGGCGGTAGGCCTCGTTTGTTGGCATTTCTGCGACATCGAAGCGATAAAAATTTTCGTCTGAAATCTTTTCTGACAATTAAATTCGTTCCTTTATTTGATTCTGGGATTTAGCGTGCCTGATTTGTCGATCGTTAACGACAATGGTCCCCTTTCTTTGTGGGTAGACACCCACTATTAAAAACTCGGAAATCCTCTTGGAGTGGAGCTTTTGCGTTTTGGCTGCACTGATTGGTGGACTCGGCAAAAAAGGTCCCCGACAGGCGTAATCAGTCTATTGTTGGGCCATTTAAGAAACTTTGCATTCTTTTTGACTCTTATTTCACGTTCAATTTATATTGGAGGTGTTACGTTGTAATTGTTATGGTTCTCGTCCATTTTGACCGCTGATAATAACTAAATGCGGTGCCCATGTGAAGGTGAAGGAACGATCAAATGGTAGAAAACACAATCGAAAAAACCCTTGATTCGGAAACATTGTTGACTGGTCTGTCTTACGTGATTAAGCAAATCAGAAAAGAAAAACAGCTGACCCAGGAGGATCTCTCCTGCGATGTTGGTCTGGCAAGAGGTTATCTCAGCGACGTAGAATGTGGCGCTCGAAATTTCAGCATGAAAAATCTTGTAAAAATTGCTAACGGATTGGACGTTCGTCCCTCTGAATTGATCCGTTTGGCAGAAGAACATATGAAGCGCAGAGCCGAGTAAGCTATTTGCTTCACCTCCAATTATGTTGGATTCGGGACAAAACAAGTGCTCAGGCAGGGACAGGGGTAGTACCATATATGGTGCTGCCCCTCATTCTTTGGGCCACTGGCTTTGTTCAGGTTGACCTGTTAAATGCCAATATTTAGCGGGAATTATGAAAATGCGAACCAGAGGATATTTTTGATAATGAAGATGGCCTATTTATCGGCGCTTGTATCGGTCGGCCTGTGTACCGGGAGCTGGGTCGGGGTCGAAGCCAAAACCGCTGAGGGTAACAATACAGATTCGGGCAAGTCAGGCCCTTCACTGACTGATAAACCGGTCGGCGCAAAGACTACCGACGAGCTGATTCGCAAAATTGCCCAGGCCTACGATGCCCATGACAGTGCTGCCTATCTCAACGTTGTCAGAGCGCCGCTACGCGATCGTATGCAGATGGAGATACAGTTTGTGCGGGATGCCAGTCATGTCGTCCGTAATTTTAGATACGTTTCTGTCGCTCAGGAAGTGGCTCGCATGGGCTCGGCGCCTGGAGCCGACAGCATGGGCAAGGACAAAAGTGTTAACGGCGTAAAATCGACCTATAGCCTGCCAGTGGTCGGTTACATCGATTTTGAGGTGAAAAGTAGTCCTGGGGCCAAGCCGGTAGTAGTCGGGGTGCCTGTCGGCCAGGGCGATGGTAAATTCTTTCTGGTCACCCGTGTCAAGGCCACCGCCAGGCCATAGATTATTAGCTTTGGGGCGACCGGAATTTCCGGTACACTTATTAGCGCAGCTGTGGCAACGGGAAAAGATGTTGCCGCCATTAACTAACCGAGGAGACGACTTGTGAAAGTCAATATGTTTGTCAGACCGGCCCTAACCCTAGCGGCGACAGTAGCCGCTAGCGCTTTTACTTTTGGCGACACGCCGCGCGCAGAGGCCAAGGCCGGTGATAGCAGCCAGATCTCGGGCAAGTTGATTGGTCATCCCTTTTCGCTGGTCAAAGCAACGTGTGCCGGTACGACTATTACTCTCGATGGCGGAGATATCGTCAGTGGTGATCCGAGTAAAGGTCGCAACAAGATCGTGATTAGCTTCCCGGCTTCGCTTGGATTTTTCAATCAAACCTATCAGGTACCGTACAATGCCACCCGCGCATTGCTTGCAAAAAAGGGCGACGTTAAGGCGCCGACCATCACTTATACCGGTCTCGACAAAAGCGGGGCGTTGGTTACGCGCACGGCCACCAATGGGTCAAAATCGGACGAGCTCGATTATGCGATGGAATTGCAATTCAATGCGCGCACCAAAGCCGGCGATCCAAATGGCCATCTGAAGTTACAAATAGGCAGTGAACCGGTAACTGATCTTCGTGGCGACTTCGTAGCTGTTCACTAATAAAGTGGCGATTTGATAGACTACCTATGCCAGTACAATTTTAGGCAATCAGGTGTTTATGAAAAAATCGCGTATTTCCTCGAGTCTTTTGACGTCGACATCAGTGGTCGCATTTATGTGCGCGGTTGCGGGCTCCGCCAGTCTGACTAGAGCCGATGCGGCCGATGATTTTGCCAAGGGCTGTGAGCTGTACAACGCCAGGAAATACACCCAGGCCGAGCCGATTTTCAACGATACGGTGCGCAAATTTCCCAATTTTTGGCCCGGTCATTACTATCTAGCGCACACTCTTCTGGCCGAAGGCAAACGCGCCGCGGCTAAGGCCGAATACGAGGCTGTGCTTGGCTGTAAGCCGGCGGCGGGAGCCGATGTCGCCGGCGCCTGTCAAAAAGTGCTGGCCACGCTGGGCAGCGGGTCGGCAACCGGCAGCACTGGCAGTTCTTCGGCTTCCGCTACCGGTGGTGCTAGCGGCGCCGCCAAAGATGGCGAAGAGGACGAAACTGGACCAGTCTTGAATGCCAACCAAAAGGCAAGTCTTGATCAGGTTGCTCGTTTGACCAAAGAAATGAATGCGAAGATGGATGCATTGCGTGCCGAAATGAAAGAAAAGCTGGCCGAGGGCGAAAATAATGCCAATACTTTTTATAGGTTTCCGGATGGTACGGTCAGGACTTCGATGACGCCAGAGCAGGAAGCGGCGATTCACAAGGAGTACGCTGACAAAATCCACCAGGTTCAGGAAGACTACAAGAATCGTATTTCGCACATTCACTAGGCCTGCACCCGGCAAGTCCATTAAGAACCTGACATCAACGTGCTGTGCGTCACGGTGTCGGCTTTTCCCGGCATAGTCCGATGCTTGCTCTTGGAAAGTGAACAAAACTTCAGCCTATTGGCGCTTCGATCCTTTATCGTTGTTCGCTAATGGACAATAAAAACATTGCTGTCAGGACTTTAAAAAAGGCCACAATCTTACTGGCCCTCTCGCTCAGTGCTCAGTTGCCTCTCTTAACGCCGCTTGCCGCCTTTGCCCAACAAGACGAAGCAGCCGGGCAAAACAGTGAGGCAGTACAGGCGAGAAAAGTCCCTGTCGCGGGCAAAGTGATGGCCGGCAACTTTGTTTCTCCTTTTGATATCCTCGCTTTGCCATCGGCCGTCCAGTTTCCGGTCGTCTTCGATACGGACATCGATAGTCGCAATGCACGTGAAGGTGACCTGGTCGAGGCTCATTTAAAGGAAGATCTGGTTTTTGATAATCGTCTGATTGCCGGCGCCGGTTCGGCGGTGATCGGTCATATCGGTCATTACGTGAAGAGTCGCAATATGGCGCAGGCGATGATTTCTGGTGATAAGCGTTTTCGCAAGAACAGTATTGTCAAAATAAATTTTGAAGAAATCATCACTCCTGATTTTGAGCATATCAAAATCGAAGGTGTTCTCAGCAAGCAGAAGGTTATTTTTGGCGAGGGTGTAGAGCGCGAAGTCATAGTCGGCAAAGACGGCATTGTCGAAAAAGCGGAGCAGTCATTGAGCGAAGACACCATGGTCGGTGCTCAGGTCGTAAACTTCACCGTCAGTACTGGCTTGAGTCAACTGGGTAGTGTCGCTTCTTTTGGTGTATTGCCCGTGGTCATGGGTGCAATCGGAGCCGTCAATCCGTCCATCGTCACGATGAAGGCCGTAACCAAGGAAGACCGTCATCCCCGCCTGCGCGGAATGACTATGGGCGTGGTCAGCTCTTTACCGGGTGGACCGGTATTACAGTCGCTTGTTTATCATGGCTCCGAATTGAATATAAAAAAGGGTGATGAACTCCTTGTCCAGGCCCATTCGCCCTATAATGATTTGACGACGATGACCCAGGTTTCTGCCAAGATCTCTCCGAAACGGGCAGCTGATGGCACGCTCGACCCGGATCTTGTTGGCCACCATTATTACCCGAAATATCAACCCAAATACATACCCAAAGCTGGAACGCGCGTGCTCGGTACCACCGGCAATAGCGAAGATCGTTTCGGCCTCTGGAAATAATTTGGCGATCTACGTTCCGACAGGCTCCAGGCTTTTGACCCGATAGACTACGTCTGGGGTCGGACTGCTCTGAGCGTATGTTTCGATGAAAAAATCGAGCGTGGTGTAGAGGAAGCCGGTCGGTGAATCGACGCAACCGCCGCTCAAAATATTGTGGCGATTGCCTTCTGCCTTTTCTAAAAGACCGCTCAAACGCAGACCGGGACTCGTCCAGAGAGCGATGTCGCCGTCTTCGATCAGACATTGGCTGAAAGCATTTGCCGATTCTTTCGGTCGTAATTTGTCGGTGCGGAAGATGCGGGTGAAACGTCTATCCTCTCCCAGAATGTATTTCAGCTCGGCATAATCGGGGATGGAGTCAAAGTCCCAGGGCAGTTCCATGCCGGCGGAATAGAGCACCGCTTCGATGAACAGATTAGAAATTTTGTCGGCCGGCAGCCACTGTCTGGGATCTTTGCCAAAGGCCCGGCCGATTAAAACGAGTGTGGCGCCGATCGGATATTCATTTTGCAGGATTTCGGCTATTTCCGCTTCGATTTCACGGCGGATGCGTTTGACTATTTCTTCCTGCAGGGGAGGGCCTTTGCCTTTGCGAGCCGCTTTTTGTCCGCTCCAGTGAGAGAGTAGCTGGTCGGTGCTGAGAGCGTTTTGGCGAGCATGCGCTTCGCTCATTGCTGTCGCTTTGGAGGCGATTACGCTTTCGCCTTCGGTCAGGCAAAAAGGCAGGGCTTGTGTTTCGTCTCCGGTGTGCGCGACATCGGACATGGAATGAATCGTCTCGGGATCGTTCATCCAGCGGCGACGTTCGGCGGCGGCCTGCTCAAGCACGCTGGTATCGAGGGCTTCGACAGCTGATTCCGCAGGCGTCCCTTTCTTTTCCTTTTCGTGATCTGGGCTGGTGGCAGTCATCTTATCTTTTGTGTAAGTCTCGGTAAGTCGGCGACTGTGTTAAACCGGGATGCCACTGCAAAGGACCTTGTGTGAAATTTATACCCATTGCCGTGGCCAGACTTGCATATCCACTATAATTACGCTCGCCTTTGCTGCTTCGCCGGGAAGCTGGCGTAGCTTCTTGGAGTCGTGCATGTCGTCAGTCAGAAAAGATTTTCCCTATTACAGCTTCTCTGACCGGTCGCAGCTGATTATCGCCCTGATATCGCTGATTTTTAGTCACTGTCTTTGCCCGGATTTGTTCGCTTCGGCAGCGCTTGCCGCTCAGGCAGAGAAATACGCGGAGGCCGTCGATCAAAATCTGTTGGTTATGCCCGCTTCCGGCCGGAGGCTGACCGATCGTCGGCAGGTGGCTAATGCGACAGGTTTTGATGATCGGGATGAGGGGCGCGCGGCGCTCGAAAAGGGCGAGATGAGTGCGCGTGTCAAACAAATAGCCGATATTACCGAAACGACGACCATAGTAGCCGAGCTGCGCAAGCTGCAAAATCAATTGCGGGGGGTGCCGACGGGTCAGTTAACCGGCGCCGATCGCTCCGCTTCCATTGTCAGACTGATTTACTTACGAGGCAAGCTTGTTCAGTATTTGCAGACGGTTTCCTTTGAGGTCAACGCCGTAAAGGCGGAAGTAGAGCTCGCCATTGCCAAGATAGATGATGCGCGTGCCCAGATAGTCGAGCGGCGGGCCCGCGTTTTGAAGCGCAATTCGATTATCAACTTCGTCAGCGGGGGTGTTACTAAAATGGTCGGCTATTCCCTGGCGATCGCCAGCAATGACTTGCCGACCAATCTTCTGGAAATACTGGACGGTGGCATCCAGAGTTCGCTTTCAGGCATGGCTGTGAAGGAACAGGAAGAAGAAAAACATTTCGACCAGGCCGTACCGACTTTGTTATCGACGATAATCGACAATAACAATGATACGACGCGCAACTATCCTTCCTCGGTCTGGCAATACCTGACCAGTCAATCGTTTAATGGCGAGGAGATCATCAGCGAGTCGACGCAAAATCTCGGCGGTGATACTACTGGTGGTGAAACACGTCGCGGGAAATTGATTGCCGCCTGGTCGACGAGCGGTATGCTCGGTCGCCACCGTGCGCCCCTGATCAAAGGTGTGCATCCGCCCATGGCCAGGGTCGGTCAGGGTAAAAGCGTCACTGCACAATTGCTCGAGGACAGGGCGGCCATGCTTTCCGATTTGAAGTCAGTGGTGGCACAGATGAACAGTAATCTAATGCAGTTGAGTCAGTTAGTGAAAGCTTCCTACTTGCAAGACCCGCCGCTGTGATTGTCCACTTGTCGCCACACAGATCGTCAATTTTGCATCGGTTGGTCGATCGGACGCCGAGGACATTGAAGCGGCATGATCAGCCGTTATAGGCGGAAATATTATTTTGCGCGCCCGTGCCCATTTGACACTTTATCGAGGCGATTCCGGTCCGGCAACTCTATTGCTAAACGCGGTTAAAATGGCCGTATTTGGCCGTTTCTGCCACTTCGTAAAACCTGTAAACATTCACTACGCTAAGGGGCAGGAATTCGTTCAGTCGTTTAATTAGTAATAAACTTGAGCCTGCCAATATCATCAATATTTTCATCGATGCTTTTGTTGAGAATGTTGGCTTCTTCTGTGTTTCACGCAGCGCAGCAGATAGATGAACAATATGAATCAAGGCGTCTTAACTAAATGGTTAGTTGTCACTGAGGTTCCCGTTAAAGTTCCAGGAAGCCCTGTCCACTTTTCAAAATTGATGCTAGTGTAGTTACATGATTACAAATTGCATTTGCGTGATTACAAGGCGATCGTAAGAAATCTGAAAAAGCTGAAAACTCTTTATCGGTCGTTTTTAATTATTTTGAGATTGACCATTGAAACCCAGTGACCATAGCTAAAGGCGTTTCGAAACGCCACAACCGCGAGAGATAGCCCATGTTCGAATTCGCCGCTTTATTCGTTGCCTTCTACGTTTATCACATGCTCGGCATTACGGTCGGATACCACAGACTGTTAGCCCATCGCTCTTTTGATTGCCCGAAATGGGTTGAATACTTCTTTGTCATGGGCGGTTATCTGGGTTTCCAGAGCTCGCCTATCTGGTGGGCTACCATCCATCGTGGCCACCATCGCTTCGTCGACACCCCACAGGATCCCCATTCGCCCCGTTACGGCATGTGGAATTCCTTCATCGGTTGGGCCTTCAAAGACTCCTACACAGAAACCTTAAATCCTGATCGTCAGTCTAAAGATTTGACCCGGGATAAACTCTACATGTTTCTCGAACAGGGTGGCGATTGGCGCCGCATGCACCTGCTCAACTCCTTCATCGGCTTTTCATCGCGCTTGATTCTGCTCGGCCTCTTCGGTTGGCAGGTTGCCCTGGCCAGTGTGGCAGCCGGCCTTGCCGCTCAGCAGATGCCATTTTTGCTCAATTTTATCTGCCATCTTCCTTTCCTCGGCTATCGTAACTTCAAAGATGACGATGACAGTGTCAACGTGCCGTGGGTAGCCTTTTTGACCACGGGCGAAGGTTGGCACAACAACCACCACCACGCTCCCGGCTCGGCCAAGAGCGGCTTGAAATGGTGGGAAATCGATCCGGCCTGGATGACGATCAAAACAATGTCCATGTTCGGTCTTGTGAGCAGAATGAATGTGCACAAAGACACCACGGTCTCAGCCAGAGCTAAAAAAGCGGCGGCTGTCACACCCAGAACCTCACCAGTCCAGATCCAGGTGTCGACAGTAGCTAAGCGGAAGCTCGAAGCCCAGCCGATTGCGGTAGTGGAAGCAGCACTGAACGAAAAACAGCTTGTTATCGCCAAGTAAAAGTACAATGAATAAAGACAGGCAGCCTACAAGCTAACCTGTCTTTTTTTTCGAGCTGTTTTGCAATGTATAGAGGTTAGCGGTCCGGAGGCAGATAGTCTGGACACGGGCAATGTCATCAGGGGTGAAGATTCGGGGTCGACTGACTTTGCAGCCGGCACGCTCGTGGGCGGTCATTACAAGATCAAAGCGGTGCTTGGCCGCGGCGGTATGGGTGTTGTTTACCGGGTAGAACACACTCAATTTGGTCGTGATTTCGCCCTGAAGATGCTTGCTGTCGAGCAGACTAGCGAGGATACCTGGCGTCGCTTTCAGTTGGAAGGCAAAGCTCTGGCAAAGCTGGACCACCGCAATATCGTCAAGATTTACGATATGGGCGTTCACGCCGGTTACTATCCTTACTACGTCATGGATTTGCTCGAGGGACCATCGCTCGCTGATTATCTGGCTAAAAACGGTCCGCTCGATTTAACCCAGGCTGCAGCAATTTTCGGCCAGATCGGCAACGGGCTGTCGTTTGCTCACCGGGCCGGATTGATTCATCGAGACATCAAACCGTCCAATATTGTGCTGATCGGTCTGCCGGGTCGTTTGCTGATTAAAATCGTCGATTTTGGCTTGGTCAAATTAGTCGGAGCGGCAGGCGGGGCTGTTCAATCGCAAACGGCTACCGGGGAGGTTTTCGGCAGTCCACTTTACATGAGTCCGGAGCAGTGTATGGGTGAAAAAGTGGACGCACGCTCGGATATTTATTCGCTTGGTTGCACCCTGTTTGAGGCCCTTACAGGCAGGCCGCCTTTCCGTGGCGAGAATGCCATGGCGACTGTCATGATGCATCAGAGTAAAGCTCCGCCAAAACTTGCCGAGGCGGCTCACGAACGCCGGTCGCCTGATCTATATGGGCGTAAGTCTCCCTCGCCCGCTCTTTTTAGTCCCGAGCTCGAACTGCTCGTCGCCACCATGTTGAGCAAGAAGCCGGCCGATCGCCAGCAGACAGTAGATGTTTTTCTACATGGTCTGGCTCGTCTGACGGCCGGTAAGAAACTGCGGCCGGAGGCTGTTTTTAATGACACAGCCCTCTTTCAAGTCGATGCAAAAAGCGTAGATAAAAAGGCCGAAGTCCTGCCTTTTATTTTGCTCGGTACTGTTGTCTTTTTACTTTCCGGGGTGGCCTGTCTCGCTTATCTGTATTTTGCTCACAGTAATACGCCGGTGGCAAAAAGACAGGAGAGTGCGGTTCATGGGATGCGCGATGACGATCCGCAGCTGGCTGAAGCGAAACTGGCTTTCAATCATTCCGCTGAGATTAGCAATGGCGTGCATACGGTCAATGGCATCGCCCTGCGAGAGTTTAATTTTCCGAATCTACCGCTTGGGACAATTGATTGGACAGGTCACAATACCGCCGCGCCGGAAGCAAAAAACCACATTTCTATACCGGCTCAGTGTAAGGTCAAATTGACTATTAAACCGCCCCTTGGTCGGCTGACTCTGCACTATCCGAAAATCCTCGCCTCAATAGGCGCCGAGGACATCAACGAGCTCTTTCTAGACGCACCGGACGCCACCGAAGAAATCCAGGGTACTGGCAGAAACGTCAGCATCAGTGAAGTGCAACCGGAATTTTTTCAGTACATCGAGAGCTGGCGAGCACTTCATACATTGAGTATTCACAATTTTAAAATCAGCGACGCTACCATCGCTGCCATGGACAATCTCCACCCGATTAATAGAGTATTTTTCCTATCTACGTTTTGCAGTGGTGAGGCTTTCAGTCATTTGAAATGGCTTGATCAAATTCAAACTCTCAATCTGAAAGCGATGGGAGATGTAAATCCAGTCCTTGCTAAATTATCCGGATCGAGATCGCTCATTCAGCTCTACATTGACAAGACAGACCCATCGCCAGCGGCTTTAGCTGCACTGGCAAATTGCCAAAAATTGTTCGCCATCGAAGCCAATGACTGCAACATCGATGATCAAAAATTGCGGGCCATCTGTCGGATAAAGTCATTGACCAGTCTCAATGTCAGCAAAGGCGTGTTTAGTGATGCAGCATTGCACGACATCGCTAATCTCAAGGCTCTTCGCAAACTGGCGATTAAATCGTGCCCGGTAGACGCAGCTGCCGTAGCCGCATTGCAAAAACAATTGCCGGACCTGCAAATTTTTGAAAAATGACAATTCTCGTTCCGGCTTTTAGAGTGTCGGATCCTCGCTGATAAATTTCATCAGTAGAGCGTCACCTCTGGCACGCAAAGGCTTGCCCGGTACGCCTTGCATCGCCTCGGTCAGGCCATTTAAGCTGCTCTGAGCTCGAGAGGGATTGGCTAAGACTTGCCTGAAGTCGATGCGATTCTCGATCAGTGCGTTAAGCACTGTCGCTTTTGGCGCAGCGATGGTGGCCCCGTTATCCAGCATCAATTTATTCAGACTTGGTTCGGAGCTGGTAGCGATGCTGTGCAGACCACTTTGCTTCAAAGCGTTTACTACATGCTGGCCCTGGAGATAGCTGCCCTTCAAATCACCGTCTACGAAAGCTACCTTATATTTGCGTGGATCGAATATCATCTCCTTGCCCTCGGCTGTTATGCCGGTAAGGGGCGAAGCGCGGTTAACGCCAGTCAGCCAGGTTACCTTTTCGCCGTTGGCTTCCAGTGTGCTTTTGAACGCTTTGCCCATGTAGGCTGTGTCTTCGACCAGTAGCACTTCTTTGCCGGCGGCTCTGAAGACTTGACTGCGCGCAGCGTACAGAGCAGCCGCACCCAGCGCGACGCCGCCGGCTACCTCTGCGGCTTTGACGGGGTGTTCATAGGCTTCTTCGAAGAGATGCTGAGCTGTGTCTTTGACCGCAGTAACAGTGTCGGTTACAACGCCGGATATCTTATCGGAGAAGCTGGGATGTGCATTTGCGTGATCGGCGTTTTGGCTCAAAGGGCTGTCCTGCAGAAAGGTTCAGAGATTTTCTTAAGATGCCTGACTATGTTGTACTGCCGGCGATCATTCTTGTCAGCGGGGTAATTACGCATTAGGTCGATGATTATTGTGATCAATGACGCATTGCCTTGCCGGTCGGCTCCGGCCTTGTTAAACTTGCTGCGATTGCGGCAAAGGGTCGCTTTTTAGCGAGGGCAAGAGTTTGTATCAACTTCATCGTGGTTTGCACCAGTTCAAAACCGAGATACATGCCCTGAACGAGGAATTTTTTGAAAAGTTGGCCCAGGGGCAAGCTCCTGACGCTGTTTTCATTACATGTTCCGATTCGCGCATTGTGCCCAATCTACTTACTCAAACCGATCCCGGTCAGCTCTTTATCGTGCGCAACGCCGGCAATATCGTGCCCGCTCACAGTGACAATACAAGCGGTGAGGAAGCAACAATCGAATATGCTCTCGAAGGCCTGAAAGTGCAGAATATCATTGTTTGCGGCCACACCAAATGTGGTGCTATGGCCGGTATCCTGAAGCCCGAGAGCCTTGCCGGTATGCCGTCGGTCGAGAAGTGGCTGGCTACCGCCAGCAGGACCAAAGAGATTATCGATAAGCATTACAGCGATCTTCCTTTTGAATGTCAACACAGTGTGATCGTGCAGGAAAATGTACTGGCGCAATTGGAAAATCTGCGCTCTCTGCCTTGCGTCGCCAGAAAACTGTGGAAGCGAGAGGTCGAGCTGCATGGCTGGGTTTACGACATAGAAAATGGCGAAGTCTTTGTCTATGACCCAATAGATGAAGAGTTTCAACCACTGCGCCACGGACGTGACGGTACACTCGAGCTGGCTGAAGGGCTGGGAATGCCGCGCTAAGCGAATTTTGCCGCCACTACTGGTTGAACGGGCGCCTGTTTTCGAAAACAGGCGCCCGTTAGTCAAATCCGCCCGAGAGCATTTAGAGCTGCTTCAGGTGGCTCTTAAGCGCGGTGAAATCTATGCGAAAAGAAGGACAGCAGGAAGACGAGTAGTGCCGAGCCGAGGATAGCGGGCAAGAGCGAAACTCCAGCCAGACTCGGACCGATCGAACCCATCATGTTACCGCCGATCCAGGCACCGATTATGCCGACAATAGCCGACGTCAGAAAGCCTCCAGGGATCGAACCAGGAACCATTCTCTCGGCGATATAAGCACAAGCGGCTGCGACGAAGAGAAAGAGAATGAAGCTGAGAATAGCCATGAGGACCTCCGGATTGGACTGAGTTGGTTATATTCAACCTGGCCACTGAAAAATGACTTGTTCGGTTTTTTGGGGTGGCGGCGTTGAATAAGGGATACGACGGGGCCTGACACTTTTAGTTTCCATTAACTTATAATTGTTGCTTGCTATCTCCATCTACAGAGGTTTTAAGAAGGCCATGGGCAACAGCCGCCGGGATTTTCTAGCTCTACTGTTCTGCGGACTGGGGACAGCCCTCAGCCCCGAATTGCTGCTTACACGGCCGGCCTGGTCAGCGCCGCGCTCCGACACAGGGGCGATCAACGTCGTGGTAACTGGTGGCGGTAAGCGGCTGGCGGTGGCCGATCCGCTCGTTTGGACTACTGGTAAGACGGCATCGGTAGACAGCATCGTCGTCGATCCCGGTCAAAAATTTCAATCGATTTTGGGCTTTGGCGGAGCTTTAACCGACGCCACCTGCTCGACTATCAATGGCTTGCCCGCTGATAAACAAAATGCTCTGCTCGGTCGGTTTTTTGGATCGGGCCAGGATAGTCTCTCCCTAAATGTCTGTCGCACATGTGTCGGGGCAAGCGATTACAGCTCCAGGGCCTACAGTTTTGACGATGGAGATGCCGACCCCGATTTGAAGCGCTTTTCTATAGATCATGACCGCGCCTACATTTTGCCGGTTTTGAAAAAGGCACGAGCAATCAATCCGGATCTCTTCTTATTTAGCTCGCCCTGGTCGCCCCCGGGTTGGATGAAATCCAACAACAGCATGCTCGGCGGTAACATGCAGCGCCGCTACATGCCAAGCTATGCCGAATATTTCGTCAAATTTTTGAAGGGCTATGAAGAAGCTGGGGTGCCCATTCAGGCCGTCACCGTGCAAAACGAAGTCGATACTGACCAGGACGGTAAGATGCCCGCCTGTGCCTGGCCTCAAGAGTACGAGGCTGATTTCGTCAGACATCACCTCGGACCAGCTTTTGAAAAACATGGCCTGAAGACAAAGATCTGGTTGATCGATCACAACTACAATCTCTGGGGCAGAGCTGTTGGCGAGCTCGAAACACCAGATGTAACCAAGTATGCAAGCGGCATCGCCTGGCACGGTTATGTCGGCGATCCGGGCAAGATGGAGCTTGTTCATAAAGCATTTCCGGACATCGACATGTTCTGGACCGAAGGCGGTCCCGATTACACCGACAAGCATTACAGCGACAACTGGGCCTGGTGGGGCAAGTCATTTAGCGGTACGCTTAATAACTGGTGCCGTTCGATAACGACCTGGAATCTCGCCCTCGATGAAGTCGGCAAGCCCAACATCGGGCCTTTCTCCTGCGGCGGTATGGTAACTGTCAATTCTAAGAGCGGCGAACTTTCTTACAGCGGCCAGTACTATGCGGTTGGTCATTTCTCCAAATACGTGAAGAAAGGCGCTATGAGACTGGCTTCCCAGTCTAAAATCGAAGGAATTGACCAGGTTGCTTTCCAAAATCCGGACGGTCAACTGGTACTGGTTGTCACCAATGGTGGTGGCGAGCGCACCATCAAAGTGCAGGTCGCGGATCGCTTCTTTGATTTGAAGATGGCCGCTGACTCGATGGCGACGCTTTACTGGAGCTGATTTTTCCTCAGATGTTCGGCAAAAAATGACAGCGTACGCTGCCATGAATCGCTGGCTGCTTGCGCTTTGTAAAAAAGCGGCAGGCGGTCGTTCATAAAGCAGTGTACGGCGCCCGGATAAAATTTGATGTCGTGGGCGATCGATGTTTCGTCCAGCTTAGCGGCCAGTTTGCCCGCTGATTTTGTTGTGGCGTCCATGGTTGGATAAGAACCGACCACCCGACAGAGACTTGTGACTTCTACCTGGCTGGGGGTCAGACCATAAAAGGGAGCAATCGTTTTGATGCGCTTGTCCAGGCAGGCAAGCGATAGAGCAAAGTTGCCGCCCATGCAAAAACCAATCGCACCGAGGCGGTCCTTATCGACGAAAGGTTGGGCTGCTAGATAATCGAGCCCGGATTGGAGATAGTGCACGGCGAAATGATCGGTTTTGCCGCTACGCACCGCCTGCAAACACTTCCATATACAGATTGCCGTATTGCCCGCTGAAAAAATGTCCAGAGCAAGGGCGGCATAGCCTTCCCCCGCCAGTCTCGAGGTGATGTCTTTGATATGGTCGGTCAGACCCATGATTTCATGGATGACGACCAGGCCCGGATAAGGTCCATCACCGTCCGGTCTGTTTATCGGACACTCGTTTGAGCTCTTTTCTAGAGAGCGGCGGCTTTTTGTCGCCTGCCGACCTCGCCGCTGGTGGTCAGGATGCTATTTAGCCTTTGTTGAGCGAGGCCGCGAAGAATCCTTGAAATGTGACGGTAGATTGCCTCGGGAGTACTGAATTGTCTGAAAAAAGGGCACAAAGTAGTTTGGGAACCTTTTCGGTCCGGGAAACGCCTAAGCATTGGATACCCAACGTTTTGGGTGGTTCATGGCCGATGTTAATTCAATCATTTTTTGCCATCGGTCGCCTTTGATTAAACAGCGGTTCAATATTGACTTCAACGGTCTGCTCGGAGATGTCGTAAAAATGCGGATATTGCTGGTCGAAGACAGCAAAGTACAGATGGAGGTGACCAAGCTCACCCTGGAGTCGCGCGGCGTCGATGTCGAGTGCGCCATGACTCTCGACGCTGCTCTGCAGCGCTTGAAAGGTCCAGGCATAGACGCTGTGCTGCTCGATCTGACTCTACCAGACAGTATGGGCATCGAGACCCTCCATCGCATACGTGCCGCTACCGTCGACGTGCCGACTGTCTGTCTGACCGGTGCGGACGACCCGGAGGGTGCTCTGCTCGCCGTTATGAGTGGTGCCCAGGATTATCTCGTCAAAGGTGTGGTCAGCGACGAATCGATTTTTCGCTGCCTGCGCTACGCAATTGAGCGCCATAAGGTTGAGCAGGCTTTGATTCGCAGTGAGAAGCGTTTGCGGATTATTCTCGAAAACACCTACGATGCCTTTATCTCGATGGACTTAAACTGGCGCATACGCGACTGGAACCTCCAGGCCGAGCGTACTTTCGGCTGGAGCCGCAGTGAAATTTTGGGCAGGCCGCTTTCGGTGATTGTACCCACCCATCTGCGCAAGCAATATGCGCGCGACGTGGCTCGTTATTTCAGCCAGAGTCAGGATAATCTTTTGCGCATGAGCAGTGAGCTAATTGCCGTGCACAGAGACGGTCATGAATTCCCAATCGAAATTGGCATCTTTCGCATCAAGTCAGACGACGACTATATGTTTTGCGCCTTCGGCCGTGATATCACCGAGCGTAAGCAACTCAACGATCGTCTCGAGAGACGAGTGCAGGAGCGTACCGACGAGCTGACTCGTTCGAACGAAGAGCTGAAACAGTTTGCCAAGATTGCTTCGCATGATTTGCAAGAGCCACTGCGGGCGGTGCAGGGATTTGTCAATCTTCTTGTTGAAAATACGCAGGGCAAGCTTGATCAAGACTGCCAGGAATTTATCGAATACATTCTGGATGGCACATCGCGCATGCAGCAATTGATCCAGTCGGTACTGATGCACAGCAGCGTCAAGCCGGAGGACAATGCCTATGCTTCCTCCGATTGCAATTCGGTGCTCGAAGAAGTACTGGCCAATCTAGACGCTTCCATCAAAGAAAATCATGCCGTGCTGGAAATCGACAGTTTGCCGACTGTCGGCGTCGAGCGCTCGCAATTGATTCAGCTTTTTCAAAATTTGATCAGCAATGCCATCAAGTATCGCGGCAATCAATCGCCGCGCATTTACGTTGGTGCGGAGCGCACTGTCAATGACTGGCTATTTTCTGTTCGCGATAACGGTATCGGCATAGACTCCAAATACGCCGACAAAATTTTTGATATGTTCGCCCGCTTGCATGGCAAAACCAAGTATCAGGGAACGGGCATGGGACTTGCAATTTGCAAAAAAATAGTAGAACTGCACGGAGGGAAAATCTGGGTTGAATCTGAGGTAGGTGAGGGCTGTATCTTTCTCTTTACCTTACCTGCCGCACGAAAACTTAAGAGGAAATCGTCGATGGAAAAGAATATCGAAATATTATTGGTGGAGGACACACCGTCCGACATCAGGCTGACCCAGGAAGCGCTGAAGCGCTCAGGCCTGCAATACAATCTCACCATCGCCAATGATGGTGTAGAAGCCATGGAGATGCTCAACGCTCTCAAGTCATCCCGAGAAAAGAAGCTGCCCGACATCATTTTGTTGGACTTGAACATGCCGCGCAAGAATGGCCATGAAGTGCTGGCTGATATCCGCGCCGATGAAAAGCTCCGACCGATCAACGTGATTTTGCTGACCGTTTCCCAGCGTGATGAAGACGTCATGGAAGCGCTCAAGTTGAAGATGAACTACTACCTGGCCAAGCCTGTGACGGCAGCTAAGGTTTCTGTTTTGGTTAAGGCGATTTGCGAGCTGCAATCCGATGACAAAGGCGATGGCAACGCTCAGCGTGGTGATGACGAGACCCATGTACGTCTCGTACTGGCGGGCAATCCGCACACGGCGCCATCAATTCTCGGTCGCCTGGCCGAAGACGCCAATCCGCGCATTCGCTCTCGTGTTGCTGAAAATCCCGAAACCGGTCCGGATGTTTTGTTGCATCTAGCCCGCGATGAGAACGCCGATGTGCGCGTTAGTGTCTCCGAAAATCCGAAGGTGTCGCTGGCCGTAATGGAGCTTCTCGCCAAAGATGCGAATGAAGATGTGCGCATGGGTCTGGCCGGTAATCCGAATATGCCTGCGCATATTTTGACTACTTTATCGAGCGATGAAAACACTTTTGTCGCGGCCGAGGCGGCTAAAACATTGCAAACCGTGGCAAGTGGCGCAAAGGCCTGATTTCAGGTTACCTGTCCACTGGCTAAAAATCTGGAGATGAGTTGGGACAGCGACTTTGCTGTCTCACTCTCCCAGTCCAGCCAGGGCGCCGAAGTGCCGCGTTTGACCTCTTTCCACAGCTCGAAAGAACTGCGTGGATAGAGGCGCGTTCCGAATGGGGTTTCCTCCGCCGGTTTGTATGGATCGCCGGCCCAATTTACCTCTTTGGTGATTTCGAAACGCAACCAGATGATCCAGGATTTTGATCTTTCGCCCAGACTGGCTGCCAGCAAGCCGCAGGCATAGGCGCCAATTTCTTCCGAAAAACGCTCGGGCAGATCGTCGAAGGCGACAATATCTTCGCGGCCACGTTCGAGCCAATTGACGAGCTTGCTGATTGTCAGATCGTCTGGCGCCGCTCCAGTCTTCATAATCTGGCCGTCCAGGCAAATGATTGCCGCCGTGCTTTCGATCAGATCCTGCATTTTGGGCCGACCCTGTAAAAGGGTTTGCAGCTTGCCGCTGCCCGAGACGTTTTTGGCTATTTCCTGCACATTGCGCAGACTTTCGGCTTCGATCTCGGCCTTTTCCACCTTGTCCAGATCGGCGAGCCGTCCCGAGCAAATATCGCTCAAAGCTTCATAGAGGGCCGCTTCCTGAAATGTCACCGTGCGTGGGCTGTAGTGGTGACAGGCAACCAGGCCCCAAAATTTATTGTCATTAAAAATTGACAGCGACATCGAGGCGGCCACTCCCATGTTGCGCAGATATTGCAGGTGTATTTCGGAAACGCTGCGTACGAATGAAAAGCTCAGATCTAAAGGTGCTCCGGCTTCATTACTTATGAGGGGAGTTCTGGCGCCGTCGACATTGGCAATCACCCGGACTTTATTGCGCTGATAGAGCTCCCGTGCCTGTTTCGGAATGTCCGACTGGGGAAAATGCAAACCAAGATAGGAGGGTGCTTTAGCATCGCGATTTTCGGCAATCACTTCGCCGTTCCATTCCTTGTCGAATTTGTAGACTTTGACGCGATCAAATTTTGAGATGCTGCGCACGGTGCGAGCGAGTAGTTCAGCCAGGGCCAGAACCGTAGTCGTCTTTGAGGCGCGTGAAACAAAATCCAATAGTATCGTCGCCGTATTGGGCTCATTATGGATCTCGTCTACAGGGATCAGATCGATGTAGCGCTCTCTGCCGCTGTCGTGCAGCAAAACATTGACACTCAGACCGCTGCTTGTGACGCAATGGTAGATCTGCCAACCTGTGCCGGAGGACGCTTTAAGAATGCTATCAATATCTTTGGGCTCGAAGACAGTCGAGAGGTTGCAACCGAGAATGCCTTCAGTGTCAGGCGTTCCGAGGAGACGCGGCAGGTTGGCGCTGATGCGGGTGATTTGATTGTTGTCGTCAAAGGCCAACAATGCGCCAAACGACTGCACCGCTTCCGGTATGTGAATCTGCTCTTTATCGCAGTTAGTGAGATCGACGGCTTGGAGACGGACTTCCCCGGGCGGTATGCTGGGCATGTTTGCAAAATTTCTTATACGTAGTGGCTTGCTTTCCTAAATGTTCGCATTAGACCGTCTGCGGCGCAAGTCGTTGAAAATCTCGTCGGGATGATCCACGATTCGGTATAGATCTCGATCCCGTGGGCTTATCGTGCCTGCCTTCTCCATCTGAGAGAGCCATTTGTCCATAAATCCATAACTTTTTTTGCCGACAAAATAAATCGGTACTTCGTTTAATTTGCCGCACTGGATGTGGGTGAGTGTATCCAGAGCTTCAGCACCTGTGCCTATTCCGCCGTCTTCGACGATGAAGAAGTCCGCTTTTTTGAGATTTTCCATGCGTGTGAAGAAGTTGCGGTGTTTGAGAGTCAGGGTCTGGTAACCGTTGCCGCGTTTTTCGTGGGGCAGCTTCAAGACGACACCAATCGACGTCCCGCCGGCTTCATAGGCGCCGCGATTGGCCCCTTCCATGATGCCTGGGCCGCCACCGGTCATGACGTCGTAACCTTCTTGTACGGCCCGGCCGCCGATATAGCGGGATCGTTGATAGCGAAAATCGTTTTCGGCAAAACGGGCGGAGCCATAGACGACACCAATTGGTTTTGGATTGGGCCGGCTGGCCAGAGCGTCGAGGCCGTAAGTGAAGTCTTGATGGCCAGAGACGATTTGTTTGCGCCAGTCGACCGGCATTTTGCTGTTGTCGATTTCGCTGCGCAAGTTGACGCTCGAGCGGTTGTACCAGGCGTGCATTGCTTCTTCGGTAAGCGCTTCGGCTTTGGCTGGAGTGCCTTGCTGGCTCTCGAAGGCATAACGGGCCGGATGTCCGGGCTGCACCGTACTGTCGGCCAGTCTGGTCATGTCTGCAAGCGTGCGTACGCCACCTATGCCTGTCGTCGGGGCGATTACTTCATGCAGAGTATTAGCACCACCACCAAGGGCGCTGCCAAATGACCAGGCTGCCATCGAGCGCAAACGCTCCTGTCCTGTGGCAAAACCACGACCCTGCAAAAGAGAATGCCCATCGGCATCGACGACTCCAGCCGCCGCACCCGAGGCGCCCGCCGCTACTACGTCACTGGCCAGAAATGCTTTTCCTGTCGCCTTGAGACCGATGCTGCCGGCTGTCATCGTCGTCAGGGCAAGCGCTGAGACGACGGCGTTGCTGCCACGCTCCTGCCAGAAGTGAGAGTTATCGCCACTGGTCGGCGTCAGGAAAGCACCATAGGCTGCTCCCAGGGCGGCAGTTTTGGCCAGGACCGGCATGGCAGTTTTGTTTAACCCATAATCAGCCGAGATTTCCAGCGACGTGGCCGCTCCTGGCCCGGCTAGCTTGTGAAATACGACAAGAGGTACCGCCGCGGCCATTGTGTTGCCGACGATGTCTCCAGCCCAGGCTGCACTGCCCAAGCTCGCTTCCTTCGGTGCGGCAAACCATTGCATGTCCGGCAAGATATTTTTGCCGGTGGCGTAGTCGACAATTTGAGCGACACTATTGGCCGGCACTTGCAAAAGATTGTATTTAAAAGAGTCGAGGGCGTGTGAGCTAAACTGGGCCGCAGCCGTGCCGCTGTCTGCAATCTCAGCTGCGAAGCTCTTGGCGGAGTCGTCGTGGGCCATCAATGGTCCTCAAACTGAGATTGTCTCTAGCTCCGTCATTTACATAAATACAGATACTTAACAGACAAATCGATCCTGATAGCACCATATTAAGTGCCCTGTATCCCCGCGCAATGGGAGAAATGCGAATTAAAGCCGGATCACCCGTTACTTCATATCGATTAACACCCGGTAACACGATCATTAAGGCTTTTCGCATCTTAACCTGGTCTTAGGGGGTGCTGAATCACAATGGGGTAGCCTTCTAACAGAGGAAAAGGAAATCCAATGCAAATTACACCAGCGTCCCAAGAGACCCAAGTCGCTTGCTTAAATGGTGTCAAAGAGACCGAGTACAAGCTCTCCGACGAAGATTTAAGCGTTCTGCAATCGCACCTGTTGATGCTCGTCAGCAAAAAACTACGAGCCAGTGAGATGCAAAACAACGACACAAACAAATATGATGCGCGTTTGCTGCAGCGCCTGGACTATCCAGCCCGCTAGGTCTCAGCAAGCACAACCGGTATCTTGTCCAGATCGAGAATGATCTGAGCAATTTCGTAGACCGCGTCGACCCGATCGAGATTATGGATGGCGGGCAGAGCCTGTCTCTGTCTGTCTGGTACTGGCTCCAGCTCTTCAACGATGGCCGTCAGGTCCGTCAGGGCCCGGATTGGTCTGGCTAGATTAGCGTCGACCAGCATCTGAATCGTGCCCATCTCCTGTGGCATCGGTTCGGTCAAAACGTTGATGGCCATCGGCAATCTTCGCGCTACGGCCTCAAATGTGGTCAGTCCGCCAGCCTTGGTGACAAGGAGGTCGGCTGCATTGAAAAGATCCGACACATCGTCGGTAAATCCGAGCACCACCGTCGGCAGTGCTTTGGAGATGCATTCGGCCATTTTGCTTCGCAGCACTTTGTTATTGCCGCATAAAACAATCACTTGAATCGGTCGTTTGACTTTTTTGAGCGCTTCGTACATCGCTACAAGCGCCCCACCACCTGCCCAGCCGCCAGATAAAAGTACGGTCAGGCGCTCGGGATCAAGGCCGAGATCAGCAAGTAATTTGGCGCGCGGTATCACAGCCGGATGGACAAAAACAGGCTCGACCGGCATCCCAATCGTCTTGATTTTTGCCGGATCAATACCCATCTCGATCAAGCGATTGCAGGCCAGATCATTTGGCGCAATCAACATGTTCGCGTCTTTGCAAGCCCAGCCGCTCCAGAGATGGGCATTGGGGTCGGTGAGGACGACAATTAATTGGGTTTTTTCTAATCGGCCGGCATGCCGGCGGGCCAGGGCCATGTAATGGTTGACCATCGGATGTACCGATACCACCACATCCGGTTGCACTCGTTTGTACAGTTTTGCCAGAAATTTGCGACAAAAGTAGTAGGCGAGGTAGTTTTCATTCGGCTTGAAGGTTTCGATAAAACCGGTGTAGTACTTCATCCATTCCGGTTTGTGTCGCAGTAGATAATTGTAGAGTTGGACAAATTTTGCGTTGACTGCATTGGTTTCTTCAACCACCGTTTCGACAAAAATCTCGACTCGATCCGATTGATTTTGCCTGGCACTGAGCTCTTTTAGTGCCTGGCAAATGGCATCTGCTGCGGTTTTATGACCACCGCCCGTATTGGCGTAGCAGATCAAGATACGAAATGGCTGATTGGCAGAAGAATTGTTCAACTAATTTTTAACCGGGTCTGATTCTGAAGAATTACCTGGATTACTGCCGCTCTGGTCCTTATTTTTGTCTTTGTCTTTTATTTTGACTGTGCCTTTCAGCGACTTGATATAGCCCGGTCTGCCAAAGACCATGTGCAACAAGGGTGCCCGCTGACCGAGTATCTGATTAATTTGCTTGGCGGCGGTATCGAGATGGTTGATGGCGTCCCTGGTCGTCGTCAGTGTATTTTTCAGATCGCCGCCATAGGTCGGTGATTTAAACATACTATCCACGTTGCGCATCGTCTCGTTGGCGCGGCTGAGAATATCTTTGAGATCTTTGCGCAGATCTTGGTCGGCCGTGATTTTCTGGACTTGCTCGACAGTTTCCTCGAGTTGGCCGGTTGTTTTGTGCAGGGTTTCGAGAGCGCTGATCAAATCCTTGCGCAGATCCTTATCGCTCAGGGTAACGTCGAGTTCGTGCATAGTCGTTTTGATCGTCTCAGCGGTTTCTTTCGCCGTGCGCATGGTTTCTTTCAAATCGTCTGAAAAGTGTGGATTGTCCAGTATTTTGTTGAGGTGGCGAGAAGTGGCGGTCGCTTCGCGAGTGAGTATTTTCAGGTCCTTTTCCATCGGCAAAGCCGCGTCCACAACCGGCATTGTTTTCGTCGCCAGCATGGCCAGCTGGTCGGCGGCACGCACGAGTCGAATACGGTCGGCGTCGAAGTTATCAGCCAGTTTATTCATGTCGATGCGGCTCAGGCCTAGTACCAGGTTGTTCAAAGCCAGCTCCGGTCTGACCGGATCTTCTCCCTCGACCTTGCTTTCGTTTGCCAGCTCGGGAAGCTCCGCTTCTCCAGGCTTTCTTTCCGGAACGATGATTTCTACGTATTTTGCTCCAACAATGCCATTGTTCAAAATCGTAAATCGTGAGCCCTGAGGCATTTTTACTTTGTGTTTCGTGATTTTGAGGCGGGCCAGGACACGGTGCTCGCCAATCCAGCTCAAATGGTCGACTGCACCGATACGCACTCCGTCTTCGAAGACGTTGGCGCTTTCACCGAGCTGGGCGATGTCGTGGAAATAGACATTGATGAAGCGAGGCTGGTGCATGTGATAGTTGTCTCGCAACCAGAGGCCGCCCATGACCAGCATGACCAGAGCGACAGTGGAGAATACGCCGAGCGAGCCGTCGGCGATCAGGTTGGATTCCTTTTTTTCTTCTCTGCTTTCTTCAGTCATGGTCCTGGCTATTGTAGTTGCATTTACGGTTCTAATTGAGATAGGCTAGTAAAGAGACGATCAGATTAGCGACAAAACCGCAAATGAAGAGCGCTGTGACGGCACGCGCCGCTACCGAATAGGCGGCACCATTTTTATTGCCGGCTGCCAATCTGCCGGCCACGCATCCGGCAAAGATGGCGATTGGCGGATTAACAAGAATGAGTTTGATAAAGTAGACAGTCAAATCCTTCACGGTGATAGCTTCGCGGGCGCACTCTAAAAATTGTTGGGTGGTACTGACCGTCAGAAGCGGGGTGGCCAATGCGCCGGTGATAAAGCCGATTGCCAGTCCATAGCCACCAAGCGGGATGGACATCAGTAGCGCGGCCATCAATCTAGGGGCAATGAAGTCGGCTGCATAGTCGCTGTCGCTGGCTCCTGGGTTGTCGCAGTCGTATTGCTGGGCTTGATCGGCCACCATCGCCGCCACCCTGGCACACCAGGCCAGACTGACGGTGAGCGGACCCACTTCGCGCAAAAGGCCTAGAGATATGACTGCTCCAGCCAGATCTTGTGCCTGATATTTTTCCAACTCGACAACACACTGCATCGTCAGGGCAATGGCCACGACAACCGCCGCCAGCGCAACGAGGTGGAAGGATTGCGGTCCCATCCACTGGAATATCGCTCGCATTTCATGGCGAAAGCGCCAGCGGGGCAGGGATAGCAAAGTCAGACCTAAGTATCTAGTAGCTCGTCCGAGAGGGGCGAGCCAGAGGATGAGATCAACTCCAGGCAATCGTTTCGCTACGCTCGTTAAGGACATTTAATCCATTGGGCCTCGACTAAACTAGTCCGTAAAACAATTTGGGACTTAATGATACTGACAGATTGTTGCTGCTTTTGTGCCAGGGAGGTTGGCCGGGCACATTAGAGGGATCGGTCGATTTCCTGCCGATCCCACCACCTAGGTGATCGCTCTGACGACACCGCCGTCCACTCGTATGGCACTGCCGGTGGTGGCGGCAGCGAGGGAGTGTGAACCCGTGACCAGAGCGATTTTATCGGCGATTTGCAGATCCATGAGTGGGTCAGTCTCCCTTGCGGTGAAGTTTTAATTTTGTCTGGTCAAAAATGGCATAAACCAGTTGATCGCAGAGCTTGCCATCCTTATAAACCGAATTTTTCAAACGGCCCTCGTACTCCCAATCGTTTTTTTCCAGAACTTTAGCCGAAGCCGGATTCCAGGCAAATATCGTGGCATATAGGCGGATCAGGTCAAAATGTTTGAGATACCATGGCGCCATGTGTCTGACGACTGTGGTCATGATGCCGCGCCCCCAGTAAGCTTCGCCTAACCAGTAGCCAAATTCGGCACTGCAGGCATGCACGTCTGATTGCTGGAGAATGCCTACGCCGCCAACTACCTGGCCATCGACGGCAATGGCAAAGTTGGATTCTGGATCGAGGCACCTGGCCAGGTCGATCCATTCTTCGGCATCTCTGACGGTATAGGGATTGGGGAAGCGGTCGCGCAAATTAATCCAGACTTTTTTGTTGTTGGCATTTTTGGCGATCGATGCTGCGTCTCCGTTCTCGAAGGAGCGGATTAAACAGTTGCCAAGATCGATGCGCATGGTCTTCTCGCGGGCATTTGGAGGTTTTATTCTGATGGATGTCAGTTTATCATCCCGTTCTGAGAGATAGAGATTGAGCGATTTTTGTTTGTTATAAAGTGGCATAAAATGATCATGTCTGATTTTGATGCCGAGAGTCTGGAGCGCACGGTTGTCCGCCGTGCAGATGAGGTTGCAGATGAACTGTCGCCTGCTTGGGGGCCTGCTCGCGAAAGAGAGGTCGGAGACATTGTCGGTGCCCAGTACAAACTGACCTCAGTGCTAGGTAGAGGTGGTATGGGGGTGGTTTTTTGCGCAGAGCATTTAACGATTGGCCGCGAATACGCCCTGAAGACATTAGCCGTGGAGCGCGCCGGGGAGATTCACGGCAAACGCTTCAAGAGCGAAGGCCGGGCTATTGCTCGCCTCGACCATCGCAATATCGTCAAAGTCTACGATATGGGTGTCGATAGTTCCGGTTGCATGTATTACGTTATGGACCGTCTCGATGGCATCTCGCTTGCCGAAATGATCGATCCGCGCAATTTACTTCCACTTGAGACTATTCTTGCAATTTTTAGTCAGATCTGCGCCGGTCTGGGTTATGCACACAGACAGGGCCTCGTGCACCGCGACGTCAAACCATCCAACATAATCTTGTGCAAAGCGGACAAGGCCAGGTCTATCCGCGAAAATCCACTGGTCAAAATCATCGACTATGGTCTGGTCAAGGAAGTTACCGCTGATTCACGTTTCGCTCAAAGCGAGACAAGTAATGGTCAGGTCTGCGGTAGTCCGCTTTACATGAGCCCGGAACAGGGCATGGGCAGCCGCGTCGATGAACGCTCTGATATTTATTCACTTGGTTGCACGCTCTTCGAATGTTTGACCGGAGAGCCGCCTTTTAATGGTAAAAATGCCATCGAAACTGCTTTTTTGCATCAATATCGTCCAGTGCCGAGTCTGCAGGAGTATCGACCGGATAAGAAATATCCGGCCAATCTCGAGCAAGTGGTGGCGCGCATGCTCGAAAAATCTGCGGTCAGGCGCTATCAGACTATGGAGCAAGTGGCCCAGGATCTGGAGCGAGTCAAAATCGGCGCTTCGGTAAATCGTGAAGCCGCTTACATTCCGTCGGGACGACGTACTGTCACGGGTCGGTTGGATGGCACTGTTCATGACACCGATGATGATGGCACGCTGCCTGTGAAATTGCGTCGTCACTGGCCGGTGGCCGCAGCCATTGCTGTCGGCGTGCTGATTAGTCTGACTGCTCTCACTGCGACCGTCTACACTCTTTTTGCTCCAAAAAATGCTGAAGACAAATATATGATCAGCGCCGGCTACGTGGAAGACCCGGTTATGATGCGAGCACATGATGTTTTTAAAAGCTGTCCGCAGATCAGCAATGGTGTTGTCGAGCTAAACGGCGTGGAAAAGAGAGTCTTCAATTTTCCCTCGGTCTCCCTGGGTTTCATCAGTTGGGGTCCTGACGGATCGGCAATGGTGCCGGCGCAAGGACAAATCCTTGTACCGCCCGGTGATCCCGTGACGCTCTATTTACCACGGCCGGAGGGCCTTGCTACTCGTGCGTTTCCTGGTGTACTGACTAAAATCGGTCCGACCGACATAGACGAGGTGCGTATAACCGAGCCGGCGCAGCCCAATGGTGAGCATCTCCTCACATCAGAATTGCGACCTGAGTTGATTGAGGCGATGAAGGACTGGAAGAACCTTCGCCGTGTCAGTTTTTACCATTGCTATATCAAAGGAAAGGCCATGGCTTCACTCAATGACCTGCCGGCGGTAAATGAATTGCGCATGCGCGATGCCGAATTTTTGGCGGAAGAGCTGGCCCGGGTGAAGTGGCTCAAAAATGTCACCGTTCTCGATATAAAAGGTTGTAAGGACTGCGGCGTTGTCCTGCGCGCTTTATCTGGTTCTACGCAGCTCCATGAGATCACTATTGATTCCACTTCACCTTCGGCCGCCGACCTCGAATATTTGTCTCAATGCCCCAAACTGGAATTTATTTCTTGTGAAGATCTTGAGCTGGATCGAGCTAAAGCTGCTGCTTTGGCAAGGACTCCCCATCTTTCCTCGCTAAATTTGAAAGGAAGTATATTTGCAGCCGGAGCTCTGGCCGAGCTCGGCAAATCGCGTTCTCTGGCTGATCTCAACGTGATTTATGCTTCCCTCGATGAGAATGAACTGAGCGCCTTCCGCCGGGCAAAACCAAACTGTCGTTTGCGCTATGAGCGTTTTAGGCAAAATGATTTAGGCAAGGGATCGATTTTTTAGTTTAGTATGACGGATCGTTTTTGTCCCTGGGAATTCTTCTTGCATGTTTATCAAGTTCATTCTTGTCTGCCAGCCGCTGATTATCATTTACTGTTATCTTGCCCTTATGCCGGTCTGCGCTGCTGAAGCGGATCTGACCGCGCAGTCCTATCTGAAGAAAATTCAAGAAAAAATGCAAGTTGCCTGGGGGCATCATCGGCCCCATCAGTCTCTTCGCTTTCCAGGCATGGCGCCCCATGTTTTGATCGAAATCAGCGCCGATGGAAATATCGCCAAATTGTCGATTTCGCAATCCTCCAGCGATCCCGTTACCGATAAACTTGCTCTACAGTGCGTGCAGGAGTCTGCTCCGTTCGGGCCAGTGCCTGCTTCTCTGGCAAAGGAAAATCTGAAAATAGACTACGAATTTCGGATCAACTATGTCGGTTTTTATACTGAAAATCTATCGCGTCGAGATAAGAAAGCGATTGCTGAGGCCGAGGCTTTGTTTAGCCAAGGAAAATTTGAAGACGCCGTGCACATCCTCGACCTAAGACTTTTAAGTAAGCCGCAATTCGATTTGAAAACCAGAACTCTGACAAAAAAATTGGCAGAGTTCTATTTAAATCAGGCGATTATCATTTCCCGAGAGGATGGCCGGGCGGAGGAAGCCATAGCCCTGGCTGAAAAATCAAAAACCTACGGGTCAAATCCTACTTACGCGCAGGAAGTGATCGATCGATTGAGGAAGGATAAGAAAACGCCGTCATCATAATAGATGGAGGCCTTCCTGGGAAAGCGTTGTCTGTAAGCCGACAAACGAACTTGTCATTTGTCGCGACAATAACTTCAACCTCGTGACATCAAAGCGGGTAAGAATGGCAAGACAGGTTGACGCGCAAGCGTTAACCTGTCTTCTGCCGCTTTTTGTGTTTCTGGCACTTTTTTAGATCA
>JAGXAB010000147.1 GCA_018971775.1 Cyanobacteria bacterium REEB67
TTGATACCAGTCTTAAAATATCAGGCGCTTAACATTTCGCCAGGCTTGGAAACGCCCACCAATTCGACGTTTTACCCGACCGTCTAATTATGGGACACGCTCCTAGCAAAGGCAAAGTGCACAAAGCAGTGTTTTCTAATTTTTGAGCCTGTGGTTATTACGCATTTTCGTATTTGCCGCTATTAAATCTGCCTGGAGTCACTGTTTAAGCTCGTCGCCGGTATGCTCAGTTGAGGGTGGCTATGATCGACTGCGCTAACTGTGCCACTGCCGGCGGTGGCAAAAAAAAGAAGAGGAGCGAGGCGATATTTCACCCTGCTCCTCTTCTTTTGTATTGGCTCTGGTAAGGAGATTTATCGCACTCTCAAGCCACCATCTCAAATGGTGCTCGTGACATGTGTGTGACATGATTCGACCACCTCTGAAGATGTCTGACCAGCCTCAGCATGTTTCAGTTTTACGACTGAAACATGGCCGGCGCTGTTCTCCACAAGGAGCAGGCGTCTCTAGAAAGCCATCGCTGATTCGGTGGTTTTAACACCACGCTCGGCAAGGTCGGCCAGTATGTCATCGACGATGGCCGGATAGGCTCCCAGTTTTTCCGGCGGGAAAACGCCGGCTTCGGTAAATTGTTTGCGGGCCAGCACCATCGCCACCGCTGCCGTCGTATAACCTGTGGTGCGGCTCATCGCCGATTGGTTGACATAACGTCTATCCAGCAGGCGCCAGCGTTTTGTTTCCTTGCCGCGGCGAGCCTCGACCACCATTAAAAGGACATCGGTGAAATCATCGCTGCCGAAGCGACGATTGAAGTACTCGGCGATATGTCTGGAGCCTTCCGGATCGTCGAGCAGACCGAGTTGATAGAGCGTTTTCATCGCGTCTAGGTGCCCTGGCCAGCGCAGAGTCAACTCGGCCATATCCGCTACATCCGGGAAGCTGGTCAAAAGCGAGCGCAGTCCGTCGCTCAGGAAGGCCTGGAGTTGGCCAAGATCCTGACTGTCGGTGAAGCTTTCGAAGGGCACATCCATCGGCGCGGGGGCGATATTTTTGCCGCCCTTTCTGGCGCGAGCCGGGCGGACATATTCGGCGAGAAGATCGTGCGGGTTGAAATAAACGGCGTGGCGAAATCCGGCCGGTGGATTTTTAGGCATACCGCCGACCAGAATTTTGACTTCGTCGAGGCCGCCGAGCTCAGCGTAAGCCGCGCCGACGAGAATGTGACTGAGCCCCGGGGCGACACCGCAATCAACGAGGACGCAAGCACCTGTTTCTTTGGCTTGACGATCGAGATCAAGGGGCGGATCGGGTGTGAAGCTGACATCGACGACAGGTTTGCCTGCGGCGATCAAATTGCTGAGAGCTTGCCTGGCAATAGCGCTGGGAACGGCGAGTACTATGGTGTCCGCATCGGAGGCCAGTGATTTTGCCGCGGCGGCGTCGAGGATGTCGCACTGGACGAAGGATGTATTCTCCGGTAAATCAGCCGGCTGCTTGAGATCGGCTATTACCACAATCGGTTTTTCCACTCTCAAAAGCAAATTCTGAGCTATGACCCGGCCTTGCATGCCGCCGCCGACGATTACAATTTTCATCTCAAACCACCCTCTCCCAAAGAGCGATTAATGTAGCATGCCTTCAGGTACAATCGCTTATGGGCGCGTTGGACTGCGAGGGTGGCGATACTGGCTATAAATGGCGGCTCGGCTCGCCCTCTAGATTTAGGACCGAAAAAGCGACCGAAATTATTTTTGTGGCTGGTTTCGACTGCCTTTTTTGCCGCCACAGTCTTGACCGTGCCTGCCAGCGCCGCCCGCCGACCGGCTCAACTTAGCGATACTCTCGTACTCGAACAGCGCACGGAAACTCTGGGGCGGGTGACGACTTATGTCAGTGAGCATGGTCTGAAAGTGCTTGTCAGAGGCAGTAAATGCTATCTGGTCGCCGTTGCTCCGAGCTGGAAGGTGATGTTTTGCAATGACGAAAACAAAAAGGCGCTGGCCATGTCTTACGACCAATGGCTCGAACATTTCCCGCGCTTCACTTATTCAGCCGCTGACGAGTGGGACCGTTGCAATACGATTGTCTACAAAGCGGAGAAGTTGCGGCGTTTAGGCTATATCATGCGGCAATGCTTTTTTCCGGCCAAAAATGTAAATGGTCATATTGAACGCATCGATGCGCCTCAGCGCGGAGAGTATTACGTCATCGAAAAATCCTGGCCTGGTGAGCAACCCTATCGCATTCTCCAGAAAGCTTTCAGCTGTCCCAATCTGGCTGCCATTCCCGTCGATTTGATCAATGAGACCCATGCTGATCGTGTCGAAGCCTTTGGCCGCCATTTCGGCGGTGTCGAACACTGGCTCGCCACCAGCCGGATTGTCGATCAAAAGCTGCCCTCTTCCTTCTTTGCTTATGGGCAGGGTTATACATTCTGTCGGCGGGAAGCCGAAGTCCTGAACGATAGTAAAAAAAGAGCCGACGTCGACGATGTTGTCCGGGAGCTTTTACCGAAGTGAAAAATTCGAACCTGCTGGTTAATGGGAAAAAACGTTGGGCGGTATGCGCTTTTTCCGTACTCTCTGCGCTCTCTTCGCTATCTTGGTGTGAAAACGCCGGTTTCGCCGCCGATCAGCGCGTAAAAACGTTGGTGCTCGAGCAGCAGAGCGATGCCTACGGAAAAGTAATTACCACGATCAACAATCACGCCCTCAAGATCAGCGTCATCGGTGGCAAGAGTTATCTCGTCGCCTGTGCGCCAGCCTGGCGGGTGATGTTGTGTAACGACGAAAGCAAAAGAGCGATGAGCATGTCGCTTGCCCAGTGGCTGCATCATATCCCTTCAACGAGTTATGTCGGCAGCGATTGGAATCGCTATGAATTTGCCGTTTCCCCCCGGGGCGGGGTGCGCAAAGGCGGTCTCGATTATTTGCATTTTGTCTTTCCCGCCGATCATCCGACAGCCAAATCGATCAACATATCTCCGAAATATAATGGCGATTTTGAAGTCATAGGCGGTTGGGGGGCTGCACCGGAGGCCTGTGCCATTATGCAGAAAGCGCTCAATTGTCCCGAGCTCAAAGGCGATCGCATTCCCGTCAATTTTATCAATCACGGCAAAAACGTCGCAGTCGTTGGTTTTGCCCGTGAAGTCGGCGGTGACGCACACTGGATGACCACCGCTCGTGTACAGCAAAGGCCGGTGAGCGACAGGGATTTTGTTTATCCAAAAGGTTATAAACTCTGCCAGCGTGAGGTAGAAATCCTCAACGATCGAGCTCGCAACAGCAGTGTCGATGACGTTTTGAAAGACTTAATGCCCAGATAAGCTGAACCCTTGCAAGGCGAATAATGAAGATGCAGCCGGAACGCTGAAGAGGTTGAAGCGGCCTGGGGTGCCGTTTTTGTCATGTATGATATGTAGTAGTAAATGTCGAAAAAAGTAAAAGTCAGGAGAGTGATTGTGTCTGGATAAAAAAGGCGACCGGCAGCCCGCGTGAACAATGGCGTTAACCATTGTCCGCGCAAGCTGCCGGCCCATTTTACAGACGTTTTACCACCCCTGATATTCAGCGCTTTTTATTAGCGGCGCACAACCAGCTCGCGGCCGGTGGAACGACGCGCGCCGCTGCGACCATACGCCGCTTCTATCAAAACAGTCATCGTTGCTTCGACCGTATCGTCATCGACGATGAAGTCGGGCATGGCCGGCCGCTCTTCGGCGACATTTTGGCCACCGATTTCGGCGTTGCGGTTCTTCACCATCTCGGCGGTGATGATGGCGATGGCGGGCTGCTCGAAGATGATCGGCTCGAGCACGGCTTCCATGATTTCGGCCAGGGCACGACCATGGGTACCGGTGAGAGCCGCATCCTCGGCGATCTGCCGCAGAGCGCCGCGGGTGAAGCGCAGGTCAGTGGTCGCCGCGAGCAGCAGACGCTTCTGGGCGACCAGAGCCTTCTTTGGCTCGAGCAGGATGCGCTCGAGCTGCTCGACCGTCAACGCTTCGACGAAGAGACGCTTCGGCATGCGCCCGATGAATTCGGGAATCATGCCAAACCGCTTGAAGTCCGCCGCATTGGCCTGATTCTGATAGTGGTTCTTGTCCTCCTCCTTCACTTCCAGGGTGGCTCCGAAGCCGATTTTCGTGCCCTTCGACGACTTGACCCGCTGTGCGACGATATCGCCGAGACCGACAAAGGCGCCACCGGCGATGAAGAGGATGTTGGTGGTATCGATTTCCACCTCGTCCCCGCGCTTGCCGCTCGGCCCGTCGACACGGATCTTCGTGCCTTCCAGGATGGTGAGCAGCTCCTGCTGCACCGCTTCACCGCCGACGTCCTTCGAGCCACCCATGTCATGGCCGGCGATCTTGTCGATCTCGTCCACGTAGATGATGCCGTTCTGGGCGAGGTTCATATCGTAGTTGCAGGCGCGCAGCAAGCCCTCGAGCAGGGACTGCACGTCTTCTCCGACATAGCCGGCGGCGGTCAGCTTGGACGCGTCGCTGGCGTAGTAGGGCACGCCGATCGACTTGGCCAGCGACGAGACGAGCAGTGTCTTGCCGCAGCCGGTGGGGCCGAGGATGAGCACGTTCGCCTTGTCCGTTTCTTCGCGCTCGGCCTGCGTCATCAGCGCCCGGTTGATGTGCTGGGACGCGGCATTGGCCAGGCCTCGTTTGGCCGCTTGCTGTCCGACCGCCACCTTGTCGAGCATGGCGTAGATCTCGGCGGGGGAGCGGCGGGTGATCGGCTGCGCCGTCACCGTCAGGGCGGTAGAGGTCGACTTGGCGACGGTCGGCTCCAGCTTCTTCACTTTCTCCTTCAGGGTCTCGGCGTGCTTGCGCTGCAGATTGTAAGCCTGCAGGCGGAACTGGTCAGCCTTGCGGAAGCACTCGGCCGCTTCTTCGTTGGTCGACGCCAGCCTGCGCAGGAGCGCCATCTCTGCCGCACCGACTTCCACCTTCTTGCCGCGGCTGCCGCGCGAAAGCATGGCGGACAGGCCAGCAGCTTTGGCACCGGAACCGGGGCGGATTTCGGCGATGTCGTCTTTGTGGTCCTGGCTTTCCTCGAGGATGAGTTTGGCCTTGGTGACCATCAGGTCCGCATAGCAGTTGGCGACGATGGCGCAGGAATCCGGCATCGACTTGTAGCCCTCGATCGCAGCGGCGAAATGCACCTCGCCGTCGAGGAAGCGGTCATCGAAGCGGGCGTAGAGCTTGCCGAGGCTGTAGTGCAGGTAGGCGACGCGGATCTCGTCGATAGGATTGGCGTTGCTGCGATATTCCAGAGCTTCCAGGTAATAGTCCTCGGCGATGAGGAGCTGCTCCCTGGTGGCTTCGTCATTTTCGAGAACGCTGTCGGCGAATTTCTGACGAGCGGCGATCTGAGATGCGGTTACGGTGTTGGACATGATGTTCTCCTGATACTAGAGGTGGAAGATGCGCACCGAAAAGGCCTCGAGCGGCATATGGCGCCTGGGGTCTCGTCGGTATGCGGTCAAATAGTTAGAGAGAAGCCGAGAGTGCACCTGATGCTGGAACAAGACTTGGTGTGCTTGCCCCGGTGACGCGACGTTGCGTTCTCAGCGGACGAAGAGGTGGAGAAAGAGGAGGTTTACAGGTTTGAGTTGGTGTTGCCTTGTGGGTGGTTGAAATGAGAAAGAAGCTTTAAACCTAGGCAAAAAGCGGAGACTTAAACAAGCTTCTCTGCCAGAATTGAGATTCAGAAAGAAACTGTCTGATTGTGTATGGTGGCCACGTGGCCCGGGAATCGGCAATTATTAGCCTCGCCGATCGGTCTTTTTGCTTCGAGGCTAATTCCGACCTGACGCGTAATTCGCCCACCCGACAAGGACTTTGGGAAATTAGCGCTGCTCGCGCTAAAATGTTTGGAGCGGAAGCCTGAATGACTAAATTTGCCTTGATTGCCGATGCGCATATCGGTCCGGAAAAAATGTATGAGGGGGCGATTCGCAAACTTTCGCGCCATTCGCTCGCTTATCTGAACGAGCTGACGGACGAGATGGCCAAGAAAATCCAGCCGGAATTCGTTGTCCAACTAGGGGATTTAATAGAAGATTCGCACGAAAAAAGCGAGGATGTTGACAATTATCTAAGTGGTCTGACTCATTTTGGACGTTTGCCGATGCCGGTGCTGAACGTCGTCGGTAATCACGACCAGGTCAATTTGAGCGATGCCGATTTACGTAACTACGGCAAGACCGACAGTCTTTTCCAATCCTGCGATCTTGGTGATTTTCACTGCGTCGTGCTTTTTTCCGCCTCGGTCGCCCATACCGATATCCACATTGATAGCGCTCAACAAGAGTGGCTGGCCGCCGATCTGGCTGCCGCCCGCAAGCCGACTCTGGTTTTTTTGCACCATCCTCTCGATGAGCAGGACCTGACCGGCAATGTCTGGTTTGAAAAATATCCCGATTATTGCTTTGTCGAAGAACGCGCTCAGGTGCGGCAAATCCTGGCCAATTCGGGCAAGGTCTGTGCCGTTTTTAACGGGCATGTGCACCGCAATCACCTTGCCACTATTGATGGTATCGCCTACGTCACCGTCCAGTCGCTTGTCGAAAAAGTCGGTGAGCCGGACGTTTGCAGTCGAGCTTATGGGCTCGTTGAAATTGCAAACGGCCGACTCACCGTAGATGTTTGCGGCGCCGATGCGGCTCGCTTTGATGTCGAGCTGCCCAGGCTCAGCGCTTTTTCGTCGCTAAAATAATTGTTGCTTGTTTGATCGTCTCGGCGCGTTGACGCACGGCGGCGATGTGCAGGGCTGCGGCACCACTGGTGATGTCGATTTGCAGCGCTGCCAGCTGTGCCTCAAACTTGATCGGATCTTGAGCACAAAGCGCAAAAAGCGAGTCACCGCTGCGCCAGGTGCTGTCGAAGGGGCCCTGGGCATCGAGACTGGCATCGGTCCAGTAGGTCTGTTCGATTGCCTGGCACTGCACTTCGCTCAGGCCGCAGCTGGTCAGTGCGTCGGCTATAGTTGTCGGCGGCAAAAATCGGGCGGCCAATCTGGCAGAGGCTTCGGCGAAGTATTTGTAATACCACATGCAACCGCTCTCGGCTGATAGCTGTTCGGGGGTGCAGGTGATGATGGCCAGACGACCGCCGGGGGCGAGAAGTTCGACACTGGCGGCAATCAGTGACCGCGTCGCTTCGATCAGTTCAACTTCGTTTGTATGCGGCAAATGATGGATGACGAAGCTGAAGAGGATGAGGTCGAAGCTGCCGGCGGCGAAGGGCATAGAGCGGATGTCGCCGCAAATCAGTCTGGCCTGGGACGCCTCGAGCTTGGCGGCTGCCTGGGTCAGGCCGGTGACGGAAGCGTCTATGCCGGTAAGGTTGGTGAAGCCGGCCGCGGCAAAAGCGCATAGATGAACACCCGTGCCGCAGCCGGCATCGAGGATGCGCAGTTGCGAGCGGCGGTCAGTCTGTGAATCTTGGCCGAGCAGGGTAATCAGTTGTTCGTTGCCGACGGCGAGCCTGGTCTTGTCGTAGTCGGAATGGGTCTTTTCGTAGGTTTCGTAACTGCTGCCTGTCTTCATTGGCTCTTCCTTTTCGGTCTGGTTAAAAGCGCCCGGCAAATATCGAGGAAGGCGCTAGTAGCGGCGTTCCTCGAGAGGTGAAGGCTGGGTACAGGAGAAGATCGGCGGTTGGTTTAGTAAGCTCTAGAGAAAAAGATGGATCTATACAGGCAGTATCTTCAGTTGCTGGTCCTGATTGCAAAGCCCCTTGGCGCGACCGGGGTTAAAGCTTTCCCAGATAAGGGGTTCCAGACTTACGGCTGGGAACGAATCAGGTGCGCGAGTTAACGCGATAGCCCCTCGGTACGATGTTCCGTAGTAGTTGGGCGGCTTTTTTTTGATTTGAAAGTAGGTCGACCATGGTTTCCTTCCATGGTCGATTCCAGTCGTTGAGTTCAGGTGTCGGCGTTCACTTTTGCTTGCGCGCCCAATCCTTCAGACAGCGAATCGAGCAAAAATGCTGCTCGTCGCCGTCTTGAGGGGAGCCGTAGCCGTGGGAGACGTGAATCGCCTCGCACACCATGAGCGTTTCGCCTTCGTGCTTCGGACCGTCGCAGTGCACCTGCTTCTCGGCAACTACGCGCCGCACTTTTTTATACTTGACCGACATCAGATTTCTCCGTTTCGTTAAAAATGCACCGGCGTTGAAAGTAGATTAAGTCAGGGGAGACAAGCCTTGTTGCATGTACCCCCTTGGCCCAACCCCAATCAGTAACTACGCTTGGTGCCGTAGCCGAGACGACCGGCGACCACGTCGGCTACACCGGAGGCGATGCCGAAGATGCCCCAGTAAAGCAGGATCGGCGCAGCATCGGCAGTCACCAGGGACGGTGCCAGCCAGGCGCCGATTACGAAGGCCGCGCCCACGGAAAGCCAGCCGCGGATCTCGTCGAGTACGTGTGCGACTTCGGGATGTATTTCGACCTTGTCCTTGACGATCGAGCCGAAGAAACCGACCAGGAAGCTCGAAGCGATCGAGCAGACCAGGCCGGAGCCGATGACGATGGCCCAGCCCCAGCCGTGCACGTTCAGACTGCTCAGGTCGAATGGCACGAAGAAATAGAGCGGCAGGAAGACGGCCGCGAAAACCGCCAGATTGGTGAGCATGCGCTTGATGGTGTTCATATTATTTCCTTCTCCAGCATGATGAAAATGTTGTGGAAGTTGATGGTTTCGTTCACTTGCATGAACGAACGGAAGTCAGCGAGCGCGATGCGGGCGGCCCAAATAGAAGAGGCTGACCACATAGGCGCTCAGGAAAATCCCCACTCTCAGGCCGGTGACGTGGTCGCCCGCGCTGTCGAAGGCGACGGCGAGGAAGAGAATGACGGCGATGATGGCTGCGCCGAACATGGAGAGAACGGTCATCACGGCCGCACCGACATCGGCGTCTGCCTGAGC
>JAGXAB010000209.1 GCA_018971775.1 Cyanobacteria bacterium REEB67
ATGGATCAGCCTCGGCCTTCATCCCCTGTTCCACGCCTTTTCCTAAAACGATTTCATTTGTTTATCGGTATTCCGATATTGCTTGGATATACAGTCGAGTACTGAACGGATCTCCTTGCCGTCCTCTGCTTTTGTATTTTTCACCAAGAGCATCTACGGCGGACACGCGAACCGGCAAAGCAATCAACAAGCTCATGATTAATCCAGAGAGAAATATTGCGTTTACCTTCATCTTAATTTCTTCCCTTTGGCCATCGGCTCATCGACCGCTCACTCTCACAACCTGATCGATAGTAGCTATGCGGGCTCTTCCAAAATTTTCAAAAACTCTGCTGCAGAAACAATTTTGGTTCGGCCGTATGTTTTCAGGCACAATAAATCATCATCCCCAGTTACGATAAAGTCGCAGTCCCCGGTCTGTGCGCATGCCAGAAACGGATCATCTTTTGGATCACGACTAATTGCCGCAACTTTCTCTAAATCCACGAGAAATCCGTCTTCTTCGATGAAGTTGATCAGTCTCTGCAAATCGTCGGGATGAATTCGCGCAACGAGTCTGGGCTTAGACTTGGTTTTCAGCAGCTCGTCTATCAACCACTGAGGGTAAACGACCGTAAACAATCCGTCTATCAGCCAGGCGTCAACGATTTTTTTTGGATTGCCAGTTGCAATGAGCGCGCTGACCCAGATGTTTGTGTCAATGACTACTTTGGGCACGCTCAGCCTTCAGCTCATTCCGGATTTCCTTCATATCGGCAAGAATCTCCGCTTCAGTGATTGGCGGTAGAGCTTCGCACTGGCTTTGGACTTTACTACACAGCGCTTCCCACCGCTCAGCTTTGGACTTGCTGTTTAGTTTGGCACGAACTCGCTCCTGCTCGTCTGGCGAAAGCCCGTCGACGAGTTCGAGCACCTGCTCCACTGATAGTTTTTTCTTTGGCTGACCCATGACGCACCTCGCAAATATCAGTATAAGCCTCTAGACTCGGCCCGACAAGTGCGCAGGTCTCCGGCAGCCCGGAGATAGCTTAGCGCAGCGATTCTCGGTGCCTTAATAGAGCCGGGCTATCCAGATTGCGAGGAGCGGCACGACTCGCAACCTTCACCAGCATAAGATGGTAAGTGCCGAGAGTAACGAGGCGTTACCATTCTGGTAATGCAAGATAAAGAGGAGGCCCTCCAAGCCTGCAAAGGCTGCACTGGTAAGCGGTTAGATGGGCCGCCTGACTCGATTCGACATGACCAGGAGCCCATTCCATTGCTGTCAACTAGCCCGCCGAACCCGGAAACAGCTACCAATACTAAGTTTAGAAGGGCCGCCGCTTACTAGGAGCCTGTCCCATAATTCAAAATTGAAATTAGGGGGAGAGAAGAGGACGCGATTTGCCCTTTATCCAGCGCTGAATTAGCATTTCGCCTTTCCAGGTGGCGTCGGTGGCCGCTCCGAATTCGTGCCTTCCAAATAACGAGCACTAAAAAGGTTGGTGGGAAATATTTTGATCGTTAGGCCGCCAGAGGCAAAAGTTTGAGCTTGGTATTTTCAGCTCGCGCTCGTTGAATTTTCCACAGATTGTGAATTGCGCATACCAGCTTCCACTCAGCACTGACAGCTTTAAATCCTCTAAAGCTGAAACTCGCAAACTTCAGATTGGCAGATTTGATTTGGCCAAATACAGGCTCCACAAC
>JAGXAB010000148.1 GCA_018971775.1 Cyanobacteria bacterium REEB67
TATGCGCTGAATAGCCTCGTTCTTCGGTGATCTAGAAATCCAAAATGCAAATTAGCAAAAGTAATTGCTGAAAAGATTAACTCCAGTCATTGGGCCGCTTTGAGTAAGAAAATACCCTCTAAGAAAGTCGGTAAAAGAATAATCCAGGAGACAAATAACCACTACTCAAAATAGTATAAAAACAGCCAGAAATAAGCGGCGAAACTTACTCCGGATGAAAATCCTGACCCAGGCCGGATACAGGCTCCCGACAGGAAGCACTGTGATCGGCCTGGGCCCGGTAGAGCATCGGCGAATTATTCTTCCGACGTATCGCCGCCCTTCTTGGGGCCGCCGGAAGCAGCCTCCATCGCCTGACGAGCGAGCTGAACCATCGTGTCGGTCTGCGTGGTCAGGCTGACGGCGCGCAACTTCAAGTAGAGCAGACGATCGGCGCCGGCGGTGAAGCTGAGCGAGGTGGCCAGGATGATGCCACCGGCCAGACCTGTCTCTTCCGGAGCACCGATGTTGCGCATGTGGGCCAGACGGACCATGGCATTCGGATCGCCGGTGAGGAGCTGAAGCAGTTCGATCAACTGCTCGTCGGTGCTCCGGCGAGAGGTGCGCGAATGCACATTGAGTGACTCGACGGCGCGTTCCACGTCGAAGAGACGACCGTTGAGCGCGTAGGAGCTACCACGCTCCGGCGTCAGGGTGAGGTCCTCGAGGCGGCAGTAGAGCAGGGGGCCTTCGGGCACATCCATGATCACGACGACTTTGAGCTTGCGCTCCACGGCAGCCATTTTTTCGGGAGCGGCCGAAGCTTTTTCAGAATTGGTTTCCATGAGAGTCTCCTTAAAGCATGCGGGCGAACTTCCTGCTTTCGGCAAGACCAATCACCCCGGTTACACAAAAGACCGACCCTGCTTGCGACAACAATCGCAAACAGAATCGGTTTCTAGAAATGACTGTCCGAGCCGCATCCCAAGCGAGCAGAGATTTCGTCTGCTCAGAATCTCGGAATGCGGCCGGACAAGGTCTTCAGAGCTCGAGGGGCGTGGCGATCGTACTCACGTCAAGGAAGGGCATCGAGCGCTTCAACGAGAACATCAACTCGATCGGGGCCTCGACCTTGACGGTCGTCACGTTCACGGCCACGACCACACCAGCGTGCACGGTCATCTCACCGTACTTGGTGGCTTCTTCGGCGACACGGATGAAGGGCGAGGAAGCCAGGCCATTGAACAGCGCCTCCTTCAGCTGAGCATGCTGATTGTCGGCGGCGCGCAGGACGATCTGGAACTCCTGGATGATCACCGACTGCACCATCAGATACTGCCCGGCGCCTTCGGGCTGTGACGCTTGCGAAGACGGCGCCGACTTCGAATGATCCGGAGTGGAGGCAGCAGGCGAAGAAGCCGCAGTGGTTTTCCCATCCGTCGAAGCCGTCGATTCAACCGAGCCCGCATCGATGCGAACCGCCTGAGGCACTTCTTCCTTCGGAGCCACCGCTTTGAGCGCTTCGCTGATCGGGTCAGCGAAAACATTGAAGGTGAGGCTTTCGTCGCCGTCTTTGTAGCTGACTTCGACACGGTCGCCGCCATGGATGACGCCGAGGCGTGCCATGCGGCCGAGCGGCTGCTCGAGCAAGTCCTTCATCGCCTGCTGCATCGCCGGAATGGCGCTCTTCTCGTCGCCGGCGCGGGTGGCCGACTTGGCGTCGCGCTTGAGCAAGAAGGCCTTGGCCGACTTGTCCACCTGCAAGATGAAGATCTTTTCGGCGCCCAGGGAGTAGATGCGCTTGCTGAAGGTCTCGAGCTCGATGTCCACCACCTTGATCAGCTCGTCGTCGCCCAGCTCGGTGAAGCAGACGATGCGGTCGATACGGTTGCGAAACTCAGGCGGGTAGCCGCGCAGCAGCTCGCGGGTGACGGTCTGACGAACGGCACCGGAGGTGATCACCTTGGTGTCGGAGGAACGGAAACCCATCGGGGTCTTCATGCGCTCGAGTTCGTCGGCGGCCAGGTTGGAAGTGAAGCAGATGACGGCGTTGCGGAAGTTGACCGGACGGCCGTTGTTCAGCGAGGCGCTACCTTCGCGCAGCGGACGCAGCATGAAACGGTTAAAGGCGAAGTGGAACTTTTCCCACTCGTCGAAGAGGATGAAGACGATGTCTTCCTTGCAGCCCAGCTTGGTGTTATCCAGGTTGTGCTGCGACAGCATCGCCGAATCATCCGGCTCACCGGGCTGGGGCGCACGATACTTGGGGTCGCTGGTGTCGACGTATCCCAGGTAGCCGTGCGGAGCGCCGATCAGCTTCTGGATCTGGTGCTTCTCTTCGAAGTCGGAGCCGCTGAAAAAGGCCATCTTGTCTTCGGCGCCATGCACCCAGCGGACCAGGAGCTTGAAGGCGCGGGTCTTACCGGCGGTGGAAGGTCCGATGAAGAGCGAAGAATCGATGGGCTTGTTGGGGTCGCGGAGAGGGTTGCGGATGGCATTGAGGATGCTCACGACCGCGTCTTTGGCCTCTTCCTGGCCGGCCAGATGTTCATTCAAAAATTCCCGGAAAGCAATCTCTTCTTCCGACTGAACGGAAGTGTCGATTGTCCGCGAGGTGGAGCTGGGGAGCAGAATTGAAGAGTGTGTCATAGCGTTTTCCTTTCCAAGTGTCGGCGTGTCAGCCAACGTTGATAGGACAGCCGAGTGATGCCATCACAAAGAGTGAACCGTGCAACAGGGGGCGTTCCAAACAAAGATTCCTCGTCCATCCGAATCGCTGATAACGCAAACCGATAAACCGATAAACGGATAAACGGATAAACAGAACGAATGACCAAACTTTCAACCCTCAAGGACTTGCCGAAGCAAATCAAAAACTCCGAACTAGAGACGGTAAGGTCTATCGAGCGGAGCTAGAGGGAAAAAGTCTGGTTGTAGGTTGCCGGGATTCTGTTCTGGGTTATCTGCGGGTTTTTTGTGGGGAAATGGATTGAGGCCTTAACCTTATCTTTAGAATCCCCGCAAACCAATGGGTGAAAGTGATACAGAGATTAGCTTTCCTAAATATAAGGACTTACGGAGGCAAAAATGATTGCGCGAGGTTCAAACAACGACCGGGCAAGCCTGGCGCGGCTCGCGTCAAACATGGCGAAAGATGGGCGAAAGCCGTGCCGGTGAGGGTTATGCCGAAGCTTCGGCCATCAATTCTTGGGGTGGAAAATAAGCCGGTCGAGTCGTGAACCGATATCGCTTCACGCTTGCCAGCGTCGTTCATCAAAAAAAACAAAGAATCAAGCAATTTGCCCAAAACAGGCACCAATATATCGTTTGAAGCCCCAGCAATCTAACAAAGCGATCGCCCTTAAACGCCGGCTCGCTTGAGCGCCTTATCCACTTGTTCCAGCTTAGAAGCAAGCCCAGAGACAAAAGACAGACTTTCCTTGCCACGTGATTTTTCGATTTGATTTTCAAGCTTCATTTTGTGCTTCATCAACTTGTTGGTCTTCAACCAGTTCAGCACCGATTTCTGGGCCGCTTTTTCGTCCCAGCCCTTGCCCAGACCGCTCAGTAATTTTTCGCGCATCTTGCTGCGCATGTCTTTTTTCTGCTGATGATGACGCAAGCCGTCTTTCAGGATGCTTCGTTCGGAAATAGCCAGACTGGCCCCGAGGGATGCTTTCTCAGCCGATCCGATCAGACCGGTGGCTTCTAGCAGACGCCGCTTCTTCTTTTGCTCTTCGGTTTCTTCCTTGAGAGCGACGGCTCTTACCTGACTGTCATTGTCAGCCTGACGGCGGAAGCCATTAACGGCATCAGCGTTTGCTTTGCCAGACAGAGCGTCATCAAGGCGTTGCTCGCGCGCCTCGCGCAAGTCATCGAGAACGGCCATGGCCGCGCCCATACCAACTAAAAAGAGCGGATTGCAAAAGGCCGCTGATACAAAAGAGACCTGGTCACGTTCACTCAGACCAGCTGAGGGTTTGGCACCGGAGACTTCTTTTTCATCCAATTTATCGCCGTTCGAAATTTTGTCGCGATTATTGAGGGCAATCTGTTCGGGGCTGAGAAACTCGTATTTGCCCGCCTGGTCGAATTTAAAGTTATTGGCCGCAGCGCCTGTTTCCCGATTCTTCTCACCATAATTGATCGTACCGAGCTGCGAATAAGGTGAGAATTGAGACTGGATGCTAAAAGCATTTGCTTCTCGAGACATAGTCTGGCTGGCAATCTTATCGGGACTGCCGTCTCTAATCGAGCTTTCCATTGAACTTTCAGGTGATCTTGCGCGACTCAATTAAAAGAAACCTCTGCCTGGTTCTTCCTATTGAACAAAAAGACGGGGGCCCTGTGAATGGGGAGACCACCATCGCCGTTAAAAGATCTGGCCCGCTTGTCGCTAAAAATGCGGACACGTCAATTTGTCAGGCGGCCCAACTCACTACTAGAAAACCAGTAGACATAGCCCAGGGCGCCCATCAGACTGAAGTAGGCCGCGCCGATCAACCATTTTTCCGGCAGGGTAGCCGGCGTTTCTCCGAAAATCAAACCACCGGCTTCGATCGGTCTGGTGAAGGCACGCCAGGTCATGTAGGCGGCAAGCAGCGAAAACATGATTATAAGCGGATTATGCAACATCACCCCGAGCATGAAGCTGAGACCGGTGCCGGGAATGAGAAACCATTTGGAGATGGCATTGACGATGAAGCCGCCGTCGAAGGGCTTGGCCGGTATGAGCTGGAACATATTGAGGAAGACGCCGGTATTGCCTGCGGCCATCAAAGCCCGAATGTCATAGATGTGCCCGAGAAAAAACAGCGCTACCGATGTGACCCCACCCACCAGTGGCCCGGCAATCGCTACCCAGGCATGGGTTGTTTGATCGGCGGGCAATTTGGTCATCTGCACATAAGCACCCATGAACGGAACGAAAATCGGCATTTTCGGATCGAGATTCATCGCCTTCATAAAAACGTAGTGACCCATCTCGTGGATGAGGATCAGACCAACAACGAGGAAGGCATAAGCCCAGCCAAAGACCATGGTGTAGAGAGCAATCATCAAAAACATGCTGAAAAATGATTTGAAGAAAACGAGCAATTTAAAACTGGTAAGCAATTTCAAAGCGACCAGCCAGAGGCCTTTCGCCTTGAGCAGACCGATGCCGACGATACCAAGGCCACCGAACAAGGCCCCTTTGCCCTTCGATTGGCCGGGTTTGTCGCCGCCTGGTGAATTTTGTCCCTGGGACATGAGCTGGCCTCTACTTTTTCACTTTCCGTAACTGTTGTTACTTATATGTATAAGGACTACACAGTTGCACTGTTGCCTATACAACACAGTCTAACCCAAGCTTTTACCGACCAACAGGAGATTAAGTGTTGCGCAATCATTGAGTGAAGGGCCTTTTTAGCAATAAAATGGGGTCCATGACTGCAGCAACCCCGCAAACGAGAAAATCGCATAATCCACTGATCTACGTGGAGAACCAGTTCGACATCGGCTTACGGCTTATCGGCCAGGTGCTGATCATGTTCTGGCAGACGATGGGTTATATCCTGCGCGGCCAGTTTGACCTGCATGAAGCCTTCCGTCAGGGTTACATGATCGGTGTCAAATCTTTCTTCGTCGTAGGCATCACGGCACTGTTCACCGGCCTGGCCATGTCTTTGCAAATCTCGCGCGAGCTTGTTACCTTCGGTGCCGACACAGCCATCGGCGGCGTTGTATCGCTTGCCCTGATTCGTGAAATCGGTCCGATCACCGCCGGCGTCATCGTCGCCGGCCGCGTCGGTTCTTCGATCGCCGCCGAACTGACGACGATGATGGTGACTGAACAAATCGACGCTTTGAAAGTGATGCGTGTCGATCCGGTCAAATTTCTTGTGGCGCCGCGCTATGCCGCCGCTTTGATAGTCATCCCCGCCCTCTCGACCTACGCCATGTTCGCCGGTCTGGGTGCCGGCATCCTGATCGCCAAGACTGCGGCCAACGTCTCTCCTGACACCTTTCTCGACTCGGTCAAACAGACGATCCTCGATCGCGACTTTGCCGTGCATTATCTCAAATCGATAATCAACGCCACGATCATCATCCTGTTCTCCTGTGCGATTGGCCTGAATACGCGCGGCGGTGCCGAGGACGTCGGTATCGCAACGACTCGGGCAATTGTTTGGACTATGATCTCCATATTCATCTTCAATTACATCATCACCGCCCTCACCTATGCACCACGCTGAGGGTCAAGCAAAAAGCATGCCATTCGATAGAAGCGAAAGAAACGAAGAACCAGTTCTGGAGGTTGTGGATATCCACAAAGCCTTTGGCGATCGTCAGATTCTCAAGGGCGTTTCCTTCAAGGTTTATGCCGGCGAAATGCTTGGCTTGATTGGACCATCGGGTTGCGGCAAATCGACTTTGCTCAAAATCATCTGCGGACTGCTCGAACCGGACGAAGGTGAAGTGATCAAACGCTCGGACGATATCGGTCTGGTTTTTCAGGGATCGGCCCTGCTCAATTCGCTCACAGTGCGCGACAATCTGGCCATCGCCCTGGAGCGCAAGCATTTCACAAAGGCCAAAGAAAACGACGTGATCCAGGAGAAATTGCAGCTCGTCGGCCTGGGAGACTTCGTCGACGCCTATCCGACATCGCTCTCCGGCGGTCAGCAAAAACGCACCAGCTTCGCCCGCGCCATCGTCAACGATCCGCGCATCATTTTGTACGATGAGCCGACCACCGGTCTCGACCCGGTCATGTCCACCGTGATTGAGGACTACATGATCGATCTCGGCCACAAGCTACGACCAGCCTCGGTAGTAGTCACACACCAGTTTTCAACCTGGAGCCGCACCACCGACCGGGTCATTCTCATGCACGCAGGCAAAATCGTCTGGGAAGGTGACCCCAAAGACGGCATGATTACAGACAACCCTTACATGAAGCAGTTCGCGCACGCAACCAGGGAAGGACCGATGCTGGCCGGGTCTGTATGACGAGCAAAAGTCGAAGCGGATTGCACGATCGCCAATCAATCAATCGATCAATCAATCAATCCAACAAATTGCGCTAATCATAAAAAAACGCACAAATCGAACCTGAGAGCGTCGATAAAGATTAAGCCCCCGGGAGGCAACCAAAGCAGATGTTACAGAAATCAGTCGAAGTAAGCGAAAATAAGAGCAAGGCAACACCTACAAGGGTCAGCAGGCAGATGAGCGGAGACAAATCAAAATTTGAATTGCGAGTCGGTTTGTTCACCATGGGCGCCGTTCTTATGGCTACTTTCGGCAATAGCTGGCTAAAAGGCTTTTCGTTGTTCGCCACACCGCCGCAGCGCTTCATCGTCCAATTTCACGACGTGGCCGGTCTGAACAACAATGCGCCGGTCAATATCAACGGCGTACGCGTTGGCGTCGTCGAAAAAATAGAATTGAGCAAACCAGGCGTCAATTACGGCCAGCCAATCATCCAACCCTCGGCAGAAGCAGCCCAGGACGCCGTTTCCAAAGATGCAGCCGGCAGTAAACCGGTGAGCGGCAATGAACCCGGTCTGGTCTATGTCCATTTGAAAATCGCCACCGAAGAAACGACCATTCCTATCGGCTCGGCAATCACTATCCAGACCCAGGGCATGGTGGGCGCGAAATATATCGAAATCACACTACCCGAGCTCGCTCCCGGGCAGACGCAACCCCCGGACATCAAGCCCGACACCGTTGTCGCCGGGCAAGATCCCGTGCGTATCGAGCTTTTGATGAATAAGATCGCCACCAAGCTGAACGGCATCGTCAACGCCGCCGGCTCCGAAGAAGTCGGACCAAGCCTGGCTGACGCCCTCAAGCATTCGGGCGAGGCTGTCAACAATATCAATGAAGCGGCCAAGAAACTGAACAAAAATATGGACCGCTTCGAAAAGGCCTCCGATACTTTCACCAGCACGGCCCACAAGATAGGCGAAGTGGCTGACAGTGCCAAAACAGTGACGGGCAGCGCCAATTCGTTTTTTGGCAAGGGCAATAAGACCATGGACTCTGTCAACACCCTCGCCGTCGACTTCCAGACCACTTCCAGGCGCCTGAACAAAATCCTCGACAATCCCGGCTTCTCCGGCGATTTGAAGGAAACAGCGCGCCTGGCCAAGGCCACCGCCGACAGCGTGGCGGTCACCATGGAGAAACTGAACAATACGATTGGCGATCCGAAAGTACGGGGCGACGTGATCGAAATGCTCACCAAAATTAGCAATTCGCTCGATAAGGCCAATCAATCTTTGAAAACAGTGGACAAACTTTCGGAAGACAAAGATCTGCGCGCCGTCGTAAACAGATTCAGCAATTCCCTGGCAAAGCTAGACACTGTGCTCGATTCGGAAGGTCTCGCCAACGACACCAAGACCACCTTCGCCAAACTGCGCGTTGCTTCTGACAACGTCAATCTAGCCGCCGAACAAGTCCAGCAGGTATTGAACAAGCCGAGTTTCGGCATGGGCCTTTTGATCGGCAAATCCGGCCGCTTGAAGAAAAGCAAGACTCAGGCCACTGTCGACGGCAGCGTCAGCGGTGCCGCCGCTAATGGAAGCGATACGGCTAAAAATACAAAACAGGCCTCAGACAAGGCCCGGCGCGATTTGCCCAGAGATTTGAAAGATCAAGAAGACGCGCA
>JAGXAB010000062.1 GCA_018971775.1 Cyanobacteria bacterium REEB67
CAAGTGGCTTTTGCAATATGAATGCCATAGGCTTTTTCAAGAACGCCCAGATACAGCGAGTGACCAGAACCGGAGGCGATCATTTTTTCCACTGGGCTTAAGCCGTTTATGTGTATTGGATATTCGCCTTTCTTGTCTTTTAGCCCCGGGAAATAGACGTCGTATCCACCTTTAGAGTTTTCTTTGACCATATCAAGGATTGATTTTATCCCGTTGCGGTTTGCTACATCTATCAACGTTGACATAAATGGACAATCATCAGCAAAGCGCTGCTGAACATCATCGGAGGTCAGCTCCGATACATTTGTTGGTGCGAGAGCGTTAAGCTCTCCCCGACGTCTGAGTTCAGCAATATGCCGCGCCCCAAACTGTGAGGGCGTCATGCCGGTTCTGTTATCGCCGTGAATTCTATACGCCACCACTATCGCGCACGCGAGTGCATCATCTCCCCTCAAAGGAGTCTCAGCAACAGCCGCTCTCTGATAATCCTCATCGGTTGGCCATTGGTCTGGTCTAAGACCCAGATCTGATTTCAGTTTTTTATCGAAATTTGATAGAAGTTTGAAGACTATCTGTACATCTGGTTGCTCATCAATGTGAGCATCAGCAATCAATACTTTTTGTAATTTGGTGTCACTACCGACTTTGAATCCGGAATCTGGCTTAACCAGTTGCGCCAGCGTAAACGAGCTTGCCTGGTCGAGGCCAGCTTGATCAATGTGTTCCTGCAGTTTATCCCGCTGTTCAAGCCGGATTTTCAGCTCCGGAGACATTTCCTTCGCTTGTTCGCGAGAAAGTTCGACAAAGCGTTCCCGTTCGGTCCCTGAGGGCATCGCGTCTGCATATTTTCTAAGCTGAGCGATGGGATCTAACACGGGGTTGCTTTTTGCGGCTTGATTTAGATCTGCACCAGTCTGAGACAAGTGCTCCAATGTGGCTTCTGGCGCTACTAAGTCCTTTTCCTTAAGTGGATTAAGCCTGGAAGCTACCTGCTCTCCAAAAACAATACCGACGCTTGGCTCCTGAGCGTCAATGTTGGCTTGTTTGCTCAGTGAACCGTCACTGGCATTTGTTCGCATGCCATTAACAACCGCCATATCTGCGGCTGATGCGCTTCTGGCTTCCTGGGCATCGGTCGCCTTTAGCGTCTGTACTTCGGTTGAACGCTTAGGGGCCTCTATGCGCTTGCCGCCATGGCTTTCTGGCAAAATTTTGTCCTCATGATTTTGCTGTATCAGATATACCCCAAAAGTAGAGAAATTTGTTATTTGCGGGAAATTTTGCAGGCGCTGCGTCAAATAGCATCGCTTTTCGATGCGCAACTTTGAATTATCGTCCAGGCGTAGTCCCAATTGATAAATTCCTGCTCGAGCCTGACGTTATTCCCAGCGACTTGTTCTTTTAAGTCGCTAAATAAGGCGCTCTCGTCAGCGTCCAAATTGTTTAAATCCTGGGCTAAGTGCTGTCTAGGCTCCGTCGACCAGAAGTGTTTGTGAGCCATCAAGGTTGCTTTATCCATGAGGATAGATTTGAGTTGAGGAAAGTGCGCCCGGGCAGAATTGAGTATTGCCAAACCGTGCGTATCGATGTCTCCCCAGTAAAATACTCGACATTTTTGAAGCCATGTTGCGTGAGATAAAAAGCCCAGGCCGTAGCCAGCTCCAAAAATAACCATCGACCCCGGTAGTGTTGTAAACGCCAGATAGTTGACTTCGTTTTCGGTGATAAAAACAGTTTTTATCGGTGGGTCCAGCCCGTCAAAGCATTCGATGTCGACTGAAATGTCCTGGTCATTATCGCCCTTCAATAAGTTGAGCGATTTATCCAAAATACGAAAGCGCACCCGCTGTGACTTGTCGCGGAAGCCGTAACGGCGATTGAACTGGCCGACACCGCGTGCGCCGTCTTCAATAGTTTCGGGCTTGAGCAAGATGTCGAGCCACTCGCTAAGTACGCCGCGATTATTTTCGATAAACTTGCTATGCACACCTTCGATGCTCAATTGCCGCAGGTAAATCCCTGGCCTTGGACGTTGCATCAGAGATTCAACTATGGCCAGAAGTTGCGGCAGCCGATCATCAAGTTCTAGGCCAAGCATTGGGCGGCGGGCAAACCAGGGAATAAGAAGCGGTTGTCTCTGGTTGATTGTCTCGATTAGCTTTCTAAATTGTGCCAGATCAGTTCTTTTACCGATCAAACTAGCGGCTTGCTCCAGATCATCAATCCAGATCTGTTTTGGGAAATTATTCTTGCCCAGAACGCGATGATTGATTTCTTCATACTCGATGCGACATTGCTTTATCGAGTTGAGATTGTCGGCCCATTTACGGGTTTCATCAAATCTATTCGTATATTCCTGCGTTGTCGGGCATTTCAATTTTAAGCGGCGTGGAAAAACATTTTCGTTGCGAGCAATACTGCCTAATATGTCGCCGTTGTCCCAGAGTTTTTGAATCTGCGCCTTTATATCGACAGGCGTCGTCCAGGTCATTTAGCTAGCCTTTCTTTTTCTTCCTGATATTCGGAGATAGTTAGGTTGCGCAATTTTGACGACTTGCCCTCCTCGTTTTGGACAAAGCCTACACTGTTCACGTACGGGTCGATGATGTTGATTTTTTGCAGTGGCGTTACTACAAGCAATTGCAAATTGAGTTTCTCAAAAAGTTTAAGTCCATACTGAGTCGATTCATCTGAGCCTCGGCCAAAGGCTTCGTCAATCACGACAAAGCGGAATGAACGCGAGCGCGACGCACCCCACTCCAGACCAAATTGATAAGCGAGGCTTGCCGCTAAAATCGTATAGGCGAGTTTTTCCTTCTGACCGCCGGATTTGCCTCCCGAGTCGGAATAATGCTCATGCTCGGTGTCGTCAGAGCGCCAGCGTTCGGATGCGGCAAAAACAAACCAGTTGCGCACGTCAGTCACTCTTGCCGTCCAGCGCTTATCGAGTTCGGTCGTGCCCTCGCGCCCCCGGAAACGCTCGATAATTTGCTTGACCTGTAAAAATTTTGCTTCCGAATATTGTTCGTCTTCCGAGCCGGTTAGGCTGCCTTCGGTGCAAGAGCGCAACTCGGTCTGGAAGTCGCGAATGTCGGCATCCTGCGTGCCCTGCGCTTCCAAAACAATGTATCGGCCGGTATTGTAGTCTATTTGAGTGAGAGACTTGTTAATCGTGTCGATGCGCTCCTTTATCTCTTCGCGCTCGCGAGCCAACTGAGACTGAAAATTGGCTACTTCGCGAATGGTGTTTTCGTTGAGCATCTCCTTAAATCTCGCCTGGAAACGCGGCAAATCGTTAGTGAGAAGGGTGTCGAGCATCTTTGCATAGTCAGCGGCGGCGTCGATATTGATATCAACTTCCTGGGTTTCCAGCGGATACAACTTATTGTATTCGGTCATCGCTTTGATGATTTTGTCGCGCAGTCGGTTTAAAACTTTGTCTTCGTTGTCGATGCGGGTCTGCAACCAGGCTCGCATTTCTTGCTCACGGTTGTTTGCGCCTTCGATCGTGACAGCCTGCCCGTTGAGAGCTTCTTCCCGAATCAGGTCGAGGCTGTCTTTCAAGGGCCGATGAGGATCGCTTGCCGTGCTTTCTACAAGCGTTTTGTTTTCTTCGAGAGCATCGGTTGCAACAGTGATTTTTTCGTCATTGCGTGAACGGTCATGCTTCACTTCGTCCAACTTCTGGCGCGCTTCTTTTATAATCGCCGCTGTCTGATTGAGCTTTTCAGTCAATTGTTTGAGAATGTCTGACGTCGTTTCCAGCTGTGCTTTTTCTGCCATTAAACGGGCCAGCTCGGCGGCAAGCGTTTGCCAGTCCAGCTCAGAAAAATCGGTGTATTCTTCGAGCTGACTCAAAGCCTTATTTTGCACTTTTAGCCGGTCATATTCCTTTTGCAAGCTGGCAATTTGCCCGGCGAGGTCGGCCATCTTCGTTTCTAGGTCTTTTTTTTGTTGGGTAAGGGCGGCTATTTTGCCGTCGTTGGTCCAGCCCAGCACAAATCGACTACGGTCATTTATATTATGGCGGTCGTCTTTTTCATGCCTTTCATTACCACCCTTTATCTGTCCTGCTCGCGTAATGGCGCGCACTTCACGTCTAAAATGGTCCTGAGTGTCGCAGCAGACGAGGTCAAAACGGTGGCTGATCTCATTTTCTAGCCAATCAAAAAACACTGAGCCGGGTTTTATCACCAGTTTATGCACGAGTGAGTCGGGCCCGAGATTGTCAAAACTCCGGCGCTGGTTATGCTGGCTTGCGCCCCGGACTCGGTAGTAAACAAAGCGGCCGCGCAGGTTGGTCCTGTCCACCCAGTCAGCGACTGCGGCATAGTGTTTATCAGGCACAAGTAGAGAAAGCCCGAAGTTATGCATTACTCTTTCAATTGCACCCTGCCAGTCCGCCTCGCCTTCGAGTACTTGGAGAAGTTCGCCGGCAAAAGGCATCTCAACTTCGCTGATTTTTAGTTTGGCGCAAAGGTCCGCTCTCAAAGCTATTTGCGAGGAAGGAATATTGCTTCGCCGGGATTTTAGGCTGGCAATTTCCTCGGAAAGATTATCGTGCTCGCGTCGCCACTCCTTAAAATTAAAATCGGCCTCCGTGCGCTGATTTTGCAGGTCGGCCTCGCGCCTTTGCAAGGCATCACTAGTGGTGCGAAGCTCTTGGCGTTGGTTGCTAAACATTTCTACTGAATCAGCCGGTTTTAACTGAACGACATTTAGTAATTCGGCATATCTGTCAGCTTTACGCTGGCGATTATCCCGCTCTGTCGATTTTCTATTTATCTCGGCGGCAAGCTGCTCGATGCGATCGCCTCCGTTTTCGGCGATGCTTCGTTTTAGCTCGCCTTCTTCAATAGACATGCCATCGAGACGTGTTTCGAGTGATTTTATCTGGGCGTTATAACGGTTGAGATTGGCGTTGAGATTTTCGAGACGCTGATTTAAAAGGTCGACTTTCAGCAAGGCAAAATAAAATTTTAGAGCCTCCCGACAGGCTCTAAGCTGCTCGCTCTTCTGGCTGATTTCTTCCCGCCGGCCACAGTCTTCGACAAGTGGCGTCAGGAGCTCGACTTGATTAACAGCTTTAAGCACGGCATCGTGGGCTGCGGTGAGATTATCGAAGTGGCTGAGTAGAGCCTCCAGACGGGGGCCAACGTCAAATGGCTCGAGCATGTGACTGCGCACAAACTCGGTCAAATTGCCGACCGATTTCATTGATACCGTCTGGTGAAAAAGCTCCAATGCTTGCTCGTTCGGAATACCAAACTGGCGCCGAAACCAGGCGCCGTACGGCGGAAAAGAATCGTGCACTTCGGCGCCCTGAGCGCGCAACTTTTTGCGCAAGCCAGTGATATCAGTGCCAAACTGCGTAAAATTTTCGACAATGGATAGTCCTTTATCTGCGCTGACAAAATACCTGCCCGGGGTGCCTTGCATGTCTTTCATCCAGAATACTTGTGCCAGGGTCACGGTCTGCCCATAACCGGCATTATGAAAAACACCGAGAATAACGGAGTAGGTATTGCCGTCACGCAGTGGCACCGGCTTTGCCGAGAGGCCTTCATTTCTCTCGGATTTATAATAGCCAAGCACGTAAGATCGTAAATTGCGCTCTTTGCTGTCGGCACCTGCTGCCTTGTTGTAGGCTACTCTGTGAGCAGGGACAAGCAGAGTCGTAACGGCGTCGACCAGGGTCGACTTACCGGAGCCGATATCGCCTGTTAGCAGGGCGTTTTTGCCGTCGAGATTGAGGTGCCAGACTTTGTCGTTAAATGTGCCCCAGTTGTAGACTTCAAGGCGTTGCAGTCTGAAGCCCGGCAAGCTCTGGTCGATGACGGCTTCGATGTCGAGACTAAGTTGCTCAGTCATCGCCTGCACCATCCGCTAATTTTTGTTGATACTGAGCGAGTCGCTCGTCAAAGTCGGATAACCACTGGGCATCGACGAATGCCTTCAGGATGCGACGCACTTCGAAATTATCCTGTCGACTTGATTGGCCTTTAAGTCTGCGCAAGAAGCCAAGATCGACGATCTTATTAAGTGTTGCGTCAATCTGTGTGACCAGTTTGACTTCATTACTGCCTTCTGGCAAAAACACTTTCATCATCTCAAGCACGTCATCTTTGCTTAGCACGAGTCTGCTTTCGCCGCCACGAGCATCAAACTCGGCCAGCTTTTTGCGCAAAAGCGCCAGAGTCAAGCTCACCGGAAAAGAAAGCGGTCGGCGCGCAACGAGGCGCTGTATGGGCTCAACTCCTTCGATAACATCGTCGGTAGTTTGCGTTTTGGCTCGTAGAAAAGCATAGCCTTCAGCCTCGTCTAAAATAAGCTCGAGGCCGATAACGGCGACATAATCACGGACGCGTGCTTGCAGTTTGAGCAATGTGGACCAGGTCGGGCCATCGTTTTCTTGATAAATGACGCCTTTTAACAGGCCAACCACCAGGTTGGTCAGATTAGGCTCAACTAGCGCCTGCACCGCGGTGTTACTGCCTGGTATTTCTTCCTGGTAATCTTCGAGATCAGGCAAATCTTTCATCTCATAAAAATAACGCGCGGCAACGTGGCCTGCTTGCGCTCGGCTTTATCGCCGCTCCAGTATACGGTTTCTAGAGCTTCGTCGTCGATGGTCGAGCGAAAAGTGTCCCCCGCCAGTTGCAAATAAGTGACCAGCTCGGCCAGACCGTGTGTCAGCGGCTTCAGTTCGATAAGTCGGCTGAGCGATATTTGCGCTTCCTTCTGTAAGCAGTGCCTTATGTGCCTGACCATTGCCGGCTTGTCCACTATTACTTGAGAAAACAGCACCGTTGCATCAATTGCGTCGTCACCGCTTTCGATTTTGCGACTGTTAATCTTGGGCTTGACTGATGGCCTGTACAGCGGTCTTTCCATCGGTAGTTCGATATCGGCATAAGGCTCTTCAATGCTTATAAAATCGCCGCTAATAGTTTGGCCGCTCAAGGTCAGGGCTCGCCCCTCGATACTGCGTAAGATTTCGATGATGCGCTTGTTTTCGAGCCAGGCCGTGTCGTCGAGGAAACGCCTCAACTGCTCGGACAACTGCGCTACCGTGCGTTGTGTGTGCTCGCCGGCTTCCAGCCAGTCATAGTGGATGCGCCTTGTGCGTGGATCGGGATTTAGAGTTGCCACCGCCGGTAATGCCAAAGCTCTTTCGAGCAAAATTGTCAACTCTTCTTGGCGTCTGCTGGACATCAAAAAATCCCAGAAGGCTCGAAAACTGCGCCCCTGGTCCGAAAAGGCTATCCTATCGCGTTGCTGCATAATCTCTTCTAAGAGATCTGCTTTGCTGCCGTCCCACAAAGCGATACGCTCACGTGTCTGGCGGTCGAGGCTGCGAAAGTTGTGCTCAACTTCGCGGAAGTCACTGAGCAGCTCGCGAGCTAGATTTGTAAATTGCTGGAATCGATCGCGCAGCGCTGTGTCTTCGAGAACAGTGACATTGCCTTCTTTGACCTTGGCTATTTCCTGGTCAATCGCCTCGCGTCGCCTTTCGAGCTCAACTAGGCGCCGCTCGACGTCAGTCTCGGAGCCTTCGGTCATTTGTTTGAGCAGCTCAAAAAGGGTTAGCAGCCTCGACTCAGTACCGACGAAGGAGCGTTCGGCCAGGCCGACCAGCCAGGTGATGGCCTTTTCGGTTGCCGGCATCAGGTCATAGTGCGGCTCATCGCTGCCCTGTCGGTAAAATTTGCGCAGCCAGCCTTTATCGTTTGCCGCCCAATCGTTGAGATATTCTTGTGCAGCTTTGGGATAAACATCCGGACCCAGCCGCTCACGTAGCGTAAACAGTTCGTCTTCAAGAGCTTCGACCAGGTCGGCCTGGGGCATTAATCTTTGATTGGGTGCAATATAGACGCGGTGGAAAAAAGCGGCGATAAGAGGCGCCTGGTCGGCACGGAGAAGGCGCCAGGCCGGATGGCTTGTACGCATGGCGGAAAGCGTGTCGTGCTCGAGAAGCAATAGTGCCTCATCCTGCGGGATCGGAGCAATTATAGAGGAACGCAAAGGTTCTGATTTGTGATCAGATTTTGAGCCCGGGGGTATTTGCGGGAACTAGGCTTATCCATCATTTATGGTGGATAAGTGCCTGTTTAGTATGTTTATCCACCAACTTTGATGGATAAAATTTGCATGATTAACCCTCCAAAGATGGTAGATTAGAAGCATAATCTCGTACGTACCCCTTAAATATGGTGGAATATGCGCCTTAATGGAATTGTCTCTGATTCTGCAATACTTGAAGAATTGGGCGAAAGGTTGCTTAAACACAGATTAAGCCACAATCTCACACAGCAAGACCTGGCAACGGAGGCAGGTATAGGAGTTAATACCGTTTATAGATTAGAACAGGGGCATTCCACTCAACTCTCCAACCTAATTCGCATACTACGTATCCTTCGACTCTCTGACAATCTGGATGCGCTTGTACCCGAAATTTCTCAAAGTCCGGTTGAACAGGCAAAGCTCAAAAAAGAAAAGCGAAAACGAGCGTCTCACCGAAGGACAAAAGATGATCCTCCAACGGCATGGAAGTGGGGTGACGAATTATGAATGTTGCCACTGTAATGCTCTGGGGAACGACAATTGGAGCGGTTTCTTGGGACGAAAATCGCGGCTATTCAAGCTTTGAATATCAACCGAATTTTATTACTAGCGGTGTGCAGGTGGCACCACTGGTGATGCCACTTTCATCGGCGATATATTCGTTCCCAGTTCTTTCTAGAGAAACATTTCAGGGGCTGCCTGGAATGCTTGCCGACGCTCTTCCCGATAGATTTGGGAATGCGGTCATCAATGCCTGGTTGGCCCAAAACGGTCGTCCGGCAAACAGTATGGATCCGGTCGAAAAACTCTGCTACATCGGTGCACGCGGCATGGGTGCCCTGGAGTTTGTGCCAGCAAAAGGTCCCCAAGCGAAAAAAACAAGCGCGATTGCAGTTGACGAACTCGTCAACCTGGCCAGTGAGATTATGACTAAGCGAGAAGCTTTTAAAGTATCAATCAATGACAAACAGAAGGAAATGGCGCTTCGTGAAATTCTTCAAATAGGCACCTCGGCTGGCGGTGCTCGACCGAAGGCGATTATTGCTTGGAACCGGACTACAAACGAAGTGCGTTCCGGGCAAGTGATTGCGGGGCCGGGTTTTTCTTACTGGTTGTTGAAATTTGACGGGGTCTCAGGCAATAGGGATAACGGATTTACTTTGCCATTAGGATATGGCCTGGTGGAATATGCATATTACAAAATGGCTCTAAGTGCCGGTGTTGAAATGCATGAGTGCCGTATCTTAGAGGAAAATGGAAGGCACCATTTTATGGCGAAGCGATTTGACCGCACAAGTGCGGGAGACAAAATACATATGCAGTCGCTTGGGGCAATGGCACATTTTGATTATAATCAACCGGACATATATTCTTACGAGCAAGCTTTCCAAGTGTTGAGGCAGCTGGAACTTCCTAAGTCTGCAACCGAGCAGCTATTCAGGCGTATGGCTTTCAATATAATTGCTCGCAATCAAGATGATCATGTGAAAAATATCGCGTTTCTGATGAACAGAGCAGGCCACTGGTCACTGAGCCCAGCTTTTGATATGACTTATGCTTACGACCCAGCCAACAAGTGGCTGGGCAAACATCAAATGTCCTTGAATGGTAAAAGAGCAAACTTCGTTCTCGAAGATTTCGAAGACTGTGCTAAGACCATTTCACTCAAACGCGGGCTCGCTAAATCTATAGTCGCGGAGGTTCAACAGGCAGTACGCAATTGGAGCCAAATCGCCGAGGAAGCTGGAGTGCCTGTGGATAGAATCAAAAGTATAGAGGCCACACATAGACAAATTGTGGCGTAAACCCTAATTGCCTGAACGGTAATAGTGACAGCCTGGCGCGTTGCTTCACGCCTACTGTTGCTAGATGGCCACCGAACAGCTCACCATATAACTTACCGCATTCTGAAAGAGCTTATGACAATCTATTTCTTACCACAATTCGTCAACTCTTGCCACCAGCCAGTACAACCACAAACAAAAAGACCGCCCAGAATAAACTGCGGCGGTCTCTTTGCTATTGCCTGACTGCCCATTGCGGTGGGCTCAATATCTATCTACGCATTACACGAACCAGGTCAGGCAGTCCGTCACGTAAATCGGGCTCTTTGCTACAGTCTCCGGTCGACGTCGACCTGCCGTTTCCACACTGCCCCTCGGCTCAAAGCAACCAACTTGTTAGCGGTTGCTCACCGGTTATGCAATTAATATAACCGCTTTCAACAGGCGATGGAAGTACCCCGGAATATATTTCATAGATTTATTTTCGACCGACAAAAGCAGCACACCGGGCTACTTATAGATAGCAGCGCAGTTGATAAGCGCTCGGCCCAGACCGCCATACCCTTAGCAGCAGATCGCATATACAATTGATAGCGACTTTTAAACAGAGGCGAAGTCAAACGTCTTCCCGTACATCGACGCCAAGCAAATTGGCGAAATAACGCCCCAGAAACGAAGCCTGGTCTCCATCCAGAACGACGCCCTGCAGGTCGCCGGGATGGACTTTCAAGCCGGCCATGTAGGAGCCACGAAAGTCAGTGCCGCTCAGCTTTGCATCGTAGTATTCAACATCATGGAGATCGCAATCGAGGAAGACGCAGCCTTCGAGATTGCAAAATCTGAAATCGGCAGTTTTAAATTGGCAGTTTTTAAAAAGGCATTTTTTGAAGACGCTGCCATGAAATTGCATCAGCTCACCGCTGCAATTTTGGAACAGACAATCAGACAGCTCGCTGTCGACTGCACGAAATCCAGTCATTTTGCTATCAACGATTTCAATACGGCTGAGCTTGCCTTCGCACCACTGTGCATTGGAGAGATCGCAATTTTCTAAACGCAGATCGGCCAGCCGCGGCTTATTTAAGATGAAGCTGTTACAGCGTACATTTTCGAAACGCGCTCTTTCAATGACGAGCAAGCTAAACGCCTGCCCGATCAAACTGGCCCTCGAAAGAACGAAGTCCCCATAGTCGGCATCATCGACAAAAACGATCTCGCCAAGCGCGTCGCAGCCAACCGGCGGCAAGGAGGGCAACTTGAGCGTCAGTTTTGGTTTTGCATCTCGCGCCACGCATTCTTTCCTTATACTCTGCAGCAAACAATCATACAAAAAGACCACCCAGAATAAACTGTGCCCCTCGGCTCAAAGCAACCATATAGTCACTTTTGGATAGCCATCAAGTTGCTAAGCGCCCGGCCTGAACGCCTCCAAGTCAATGCTCCGATTGCGCCACCATACTTAATCCGAGAAATTTACTCGTCAGCGGATTGCTCCGACTGAGTAAAACAAAGGCTTTTTCCAGGTCATCGTCGCTAACATGAGCATCGGCATCGTCAGAGTCAGCCGCAAAGAGCGCCGCCTTTCTGAACATTTCGCGAATGAAGGCAGCGTTAGCCCCGGCGGTTAATTCTATGAACCTATCCATATCTTTGACCGCCAGAGGCAGGCCTTTAGCATAGAGCTCAAACAATTTAGTACGGCAGTCCCTATCCGGCAAAGAAATTTCGATTGCCTGGTCCACACGACCAGGCCTGGCTGATATTGCCGGTTCCAGAACTTCAGGTTTGTTGGTCGTCAACAGAAACAAAATATCTGCATCATCCGCGATACCATCCATTTGATTGAGCAGTTCAAACAAAATACCGTTGGCTCGGTTCTCGCTGCGCTCCGCCGCGACCAGGTCGACATCATCGATAACAACAGTGGCCGGCTGCAGGGCACGAGCCAATTTGCAGGCATCATCCATCCATTGCATCGTGCTGCCGGTTAGTAAAACTGTCGTGCGCCCGGGCATCTCAGTAATCAAATGCATAACCGTCAAGGACTTACCGGTACCGGGTGGTCCATAAAGAAGCAGGCCTCGCTTGAGATGGCGGCCTTCATTAGTATGTCCTGCATGTCACACCCCAGTGCATCTGCCGAGCCGCCAAATGGCTTACTAGTCTTGGAATCGAACGTAAAGCCAGGCCCTGAGCTGAGAGAGAATCTTTGTTCTATGGTTTTGCTATCATACCTGAACAATAAAACTATGGCCAATAGCCGAGAACAACCAGTGCCAAGCCCTATAGCGAATGGCCATTTCTTAGACCCAAAACATTCGCTCCAATTGCCACAAGACTGATCAACCGTAGGGCGCAAATAGCTTGACGGCGCCCACGGTGCCTTTTCAAACGACGTGGATCTTTGGACGCCTTTCGATCAAAGGCTCGACCTCGCGCAAAATTTCGCGAGTGACCGGTGCGGTTTCGCCGTCTCCGAGAAAGAGATACTTGAGTACATAGACGATCGGATTGCCTTCGGTCCAGTACATGAAGGCATGCGGGACGACTCCGGTGCGATTGCGCAGCGCCAGCAATAGCGAGGCGATGGCGTTGGGCACAGCCGCGCTGCGACAGCGCAGGATGCAAAAACCCTCCTCCTCCAGCCCTTCCACGAGGAGTCCATCCTCCGAAAATTCGGAAGCATCGGTGACAGTCACCTCGAGAAAAAGAAAGGGCATTTCCTGCAGGTGATGTTCATCGCGGGCCTTTTGCGCGCACTGCGCATAGTCGTGCATACCCGGTTGATGGGCGACGACAAAAACGGCCTCGCCATGCAAACTATCGACTATTTTTTCGGCGAAGGCGTCAAATTTTATATTGCGCGTGCGCAATTCGGTAGAGCGTGAAACGCGCGAAATAAACGAGATAAGAAAAATGGCCAGGATGAAAAAGGCGGCAATGTGCAAACCTTCCGGGCGCTCCTTGATATTCATCACAGTCGTGTAAGCGAAAATCAAAGAAACAACGGTATACATAGTCCGGCCCGACCAGTTTTGCCGGGGCAAGGAGAGAAGCACGGCAAAAGCAGCAGAGCTCATCAAGACAAGGACGCCGGTAGCATAAGCACCACCCTGAGCGTCTACATTTGCCTTAAAAATATAAGTCACTACAAACGATACCAGTGAAAAGAAAATCACCAGAGGACGAGTCGCTCGCGCCCAGGCCGGAGCCATACCAAAGCGCGGCAGATAGCGAGGGACGAGACTTAAGAGGCCGGCAAGGGATGAGGCACCCGAAAACCAGAGGATGAAGATTGTGGCGACATCATAGGCGGTACCGTAAATACTGCCGAGATAATGATGGGCCAGATAGGCCAGCGCGCGGCCATTGGCCTCTCCCCCACCGCGGAAGGCCTCCGGCGGTATGAGTAGAGTGGTGACGATACTGCTCACAAGCAGAAACAAACTCATAATGACCGCGGCGGCGGTGAGTAATTTGCGAGTATTGCGAATGCGACCGATTGGCGCCTCCTCCGTATCGGAAGGATCGCCCGAGACAAGAGGCATGACGGCGACACCAGTTTCAAAACCAGATAGTCCGAGAGCCAGTTGAGGGAAAAGCACCAGAGATTGCAGGGTCATATTCAAAGGCGTTTTGTAGATATTAAAGAGCTGACTTTGCCAGTGACCGAAGGCGTCTGGCTTGATCGCGACTTGATAGCAAGCGACGATTTCCACACCGGCCGTGAGCAGCATATAGGAGCCGACGACGACTACGGCCATGCCGATCGCTTCTTTGAAGCCGAGCATAAATACAGCACTGAGTACGAGGAGCAAGCCAAAGGTAACGCCCATTTTGTCCTGCAGAAATGTCCAGAAATGACTTGCCTGACAGAGCTCACGCACATAGCTGTTTTGCGCGATGTGAGCGGCGGCGTCAGCGGCGGACAGTGTAATGGTGATAATGAAATCGGTGGCGGCAAAGCCGATCAAGCAGAGGATGAGAACTTTGCCCCACCAGCCCGGTATTAAACCGGCCAACATGGCTATACTTCCCTGACCATGCGGACTTTTTTCGGCGACGATTTTATACATAGGCAAGGCGCCGAAAAGAGTCAAAAAGACAAGGACGAGGGTGGCCGAAGGTGCTAGTACTCCGGCAGCCAGAGCGGCGATACCGGGGGCATAACCAAGGCTGCCGAAATAATCGAGACCAGTCAAACACATGACTTGATACCACGGCGCCTTTGCATCGCGCGCCTTGGCACTTGGCTTCATGCCCTCAAAGAACCAGGTGCGAAACTGTCTGGTTGTTTTCTGATCAGTCACGGCTTGATTCCGCTCGGACCAGCATAGTGAAAAGTGACATAGGGCAGTTTGATTTTCTCCAGAGTGGCGATTTGGTCGGCACTGAGTCTGCCGAAGTTAACTCTACGCAAATGCGGGAAGGTTGACAGTACCTGCGACAAGGTCGGATCAGCAAGGATAGCAGCTGGCAAGGCGAGAGTGCGCAAAACAGGAGCAGTGCTCAAACGAGACAGCTTATTGCCATGAACGACGCCACTATCTATATCCAGTTCCTCGAGAGACGGAAAGGCGGCGATGTTTTCCAAATCGCGTTGGTTAAGATTACAAGCTAGCCTTAGCCTCTTCAAGTTGCAGGATTTTTTCAACACAGGCAAAATAGCGGCACAGTCTTCGATGCCGGCCAGCTCAAGCTCTCTAATATTAAGAAGCCAACCGAAGCGAGCCACATCGTGCGGCCTGACAATCCAGCCCTCAAGCGTGAATATTTCCGGTGCCTTGAGCCTATTCAAAATTTCCCAGGTACTAATCGTAACCTTCTGGTCATCGAGCAGCGAACCAATGCGCAATATTTTCAAATCTAGATAACCTGGCAACCTGCACATGGCCTGCACAGCAGCGTCAATGTCGATGACTTTGGTGAGATCTATTCCCTCCAGGTCGCCAGCCCGAAAGCGCGTCAAACAATCAGGATTAACCAGGACATTTTGGGCCGGCTCGAAAACGATGTGAGAAGGATAGGAAAAAAGAACGTTACCCGTAGCCTGCACCGCGGTCTTGCCATCAGACAGCAGACCGAGTGAAGAACCGGTCGGGAAATCGAAAGAAATCACTTTCCGGCCCCTGATCGTCACTATTTGAGAATAGTGTTTGTCGACCTGTTGAGTGAGACGAAAGCCGGAAAACTTTCTTGGATCATCGGCTTCTTGCACAGCCTTAAAGCTGGTTGCCTCATCGAGAGCATTTCCGGTTTGGGGATAGAGCCGTGCGGCAGGCATTGGTGAAGAGGTTTTTAAATTGATGAAATACCAGCCCAAACAACAAACGAGAAAGACTGAAATGACTCCGCCGATTGCCAGAATTGTGCGCAGATCATCGCCGACGGCTGACTTTGAGCTCAAGTGCGGAGCCAGAGCAGGACCTTGCTTTGCTTTAGTGGCCCGCGGGGCGCCGGATGCGCCTGATGTTGATCTTGCCGGCGCACCTCGCGAAACGTAAACGGGAAGCACCTCCTCGTTACGGCTGACCTTCTTCAAATCAGCAATCAATTCACGACAACTCTGATAGCGTTCGCGAGGACTTTTGCGCAGTGTTTTAGCGATAACAATTTCAATAGACTCGGGAAATTTCTTCCCGCCTCCAACCGAAGCGAGCGAAGGTGGCTCGGACTCCTGGTGACAAAATATAACCGCCGCAGCAAGGTTGCCGATAAAGGGAGGCCGCCCCGTCAAAGACTCGAAAAGCGCACAACCGATCGAATAGATATCGGAGCGGTTATCGACTTTTTCCCCATTGCACTGTTCAGGGCTCATATAATAAGGACTGCCAAAAACATCGCCGACCATGGTCAAACTCTGCCGCTCTCGATCCTTGGTGGTCAGCTTGGCCAGGCCAAAGTCGAGTATTTTCACGGCCAGCTTGCCGCCATGATCCGCGACCATGATATTTGCCGGCTTGATATCGCGGTGAATAATACCGGCGTGATGAGCGTAGTCGACCCCGTCACAGACCTGCAAAAATATTTCCAGCGCCCTGGCCAGTGGCATCGGTCCCGTCCTCGCCACTAAATCTTCGAGGGTTTCACCTTCGACAAATTCCATAGCGTAATAGGGCAAATAACCTTTATGGATGCCCAGATCGGTCACCTTTACCAGATTGATATGCTCGATATTGGCGATCGCTTTTGCCTCCTGCTGGAAGCGCTTCCAGCTAAGATCGGTCACCTGCTCGGGGGCTATAAGCTTGATGGCGCATAGCTTGCGCAGAGTCTGATGCTCAGCCAGATAGACCTCACCCATACCGCCATGTCCAATAAGCTTGATGATTTTGTAGGCACCGCCAACAATGGCACCTTCCTGCAATCGCACCGAATAAGCGTCATCAATATTGCCCTGCGGATGCGCAGACCGGCGCAGTTCGGCAAAAGTAGTGCCCGGTTTCTGGTTGCGCAGATTCCAGAAGCGCCTCGAGATACTCGACAAGCGCCCAGCGGGAGTGCCGCCGGCGGTGGTGCCTTGATTTTGCTCATCCTCAATCGTCATTTAATATCTCGATTATTCGCAGACAGACCCGAAGGTAAACCGCACTTTTTCAGTTTACGTCAATATTGGCATTCTCGGGACTATCGGAACCCGGTCTCCAGGGAAAACCCCATCGACTCGAGGTAGACCATGACCTAAAGTTGGACTCCTGCTGACAACGCAGTCTTACCAGTAAATACTATCAGGTGGCCCTTTCACCGGCCGCGCCAGTTGCTCGTCGCCGACATTTTGCCCGGCGCTCGAGGGCCTCGCCCTGCCCACACTCCAAACACCCTTATCAGAGGAAATTTTATGCCTGATTCCGAGACCGAAAAAGAGAGTAGCCGCCAGACCGCTGCTGATCCAGACCATAGCAAAGGCTCATACTACCTGCCGCCCTGCTCATGCTGCGCCGCTCTGGCACGCGTGGCCATGCCTGCCCCGGCTAGCGGCGCCCGGCAGGGCGACGGCAGAGGTCATAACAGCCACGCCTCAGACCACGGATACGCCCCGGACCTGGACAATTACGACGGATCTGGAAACGGCTACGGAACCGGAACCAGAACAGGTAACGGAACCGGAACCGGTAACGCAGCCGAGAAAAAACGCATTGTATTCAAATTCCCGCCCCTTTGCGGCCCGGCTCCGCAAAAAGAGAGCGGCGCAAGTAGCGCGGAAAGCAGGAGCCGGAAGAAAACGCAGCGTCCAGGCGATGGCGGCTCTCAGGCCAAAGACGCTCCCGGCTCAACAAGCGAAGACAGCTCAGAAAATGAAGCGGTACGTACAACAGGAGACGCCGCTACCAAAGAAGACAGCAAAGACATCAATGATGAAAACGAAGACTGGGACGATGGATTAATTCCAAAGAAACGAAGATTATGGCAGGGCCTGGATGGCATGGCGATCATGACTTTTGGCGTCGTCGTCCCGATTTTTATGTCGAGCGCATGTTGCCTGGCCACACCTAAACGCATCACGCTCTTGCTCCTCAACCATCCACTGGAAACGAGCATCGAATTGCTCCTTCTAATCAGCATTCCCCTCGCCACCGCTCTGCTCTGGTCATCACTTTGCAAAAACAATATGCGATATGGCCTCGGCCGCGGTATCACCATGGGTGCCGCCATCGGCAGTGCCATAATTACCGCCGCCCTTTGCGTTGCCGCCATGTTTTTCAGCTCACCGGAGCTGCAATCGGCCATCGGTACAGACTTTAACGTCGGCTTCTGCTGGATCGCCTTTTTGTCCCTGGCCGCCGCGAGCACTGGGATATACCTGGTCAATCGCATGCGCCTGGCCCGAGACTTTAGCGCCGCGCGCACTCAGGTAGTTGTTTTTACACTGGCAGGAATGGTAATGGCAGTGCTTGCTTTCCTGGGAGCGGAGGCGCGACCATGGAATATTCGCCTGGCCGAACTCAAAGCCGTATCGACAAAACCAGCAGAGCGCGTCGCCGGCCTCCACGACCTGCGTGCCTTGAACGCCGAGCGAGAATTGCGCATGGAATGTTCGGACGCAAGAGCGGCGGGGCTCTCCGGACTGTTCATTCCACTCAAGACATCCAGTCAGCGCGAATTGTATTTTGCCATGACCGGTAAACCCTATAGTTTTAGAGAATTCAACAGTCAGGACATCTCCAATATGCCCGACGAGGATCTAAAGCGCAATATCGTCGGCGAAAAAGTGCCCGGTCTTTCATTAATACGCTCATCGATGGATGGAGCCGTGCATCCGACAACGCTCTCTTCGACAATAGATTGGACCTTTGTCTTCAAAAACGGCACGACCTCGACCAGAGAAGCACGAGCCGAGATTAACCTGCCACCAGGAGCGGTGGTCACCAATCTCACCCTCTGGCGCCACGGCGAAGCCCAGGAAGCGACGGTGGCCGCCGCCGGTAAGGCTGAAGGTTTTACCGAATCTTCCTGGCAGCAGGTCAATCTCGATAGCCCGGCCATTATTTCGGATCTCGGCCATGGCCGCATGCTCTTGCACTGCAATCCAATCTTGCAGGAGGAAGAAATGAAAGTCGGCATCACTATGGTTGTCCCCCTGAAAGCAGATGGAGCCAGGGCTGCCGCGCTCAATCTACCAACTTTCATCGCCACAAACTTTGATCTCAAAGATTTCAATCACTCACTCAAACTCCACTCTCCTGGAGCTCTCAGCAGCAACTATAAAAATCTCTCGGCCGGCAAAATCGGCAACAACGAAAATGTCATCACCGGCACCCTGACCGACAAACAATTGGAAAGTGCAAATTTGACAATTACAACAGCCAGGTCCGAAGTAAGCAAACCAATCGTCGTCGTCGACGCGATGGCGGTCCGCCTCGCCGAGCAGGACGAGAAGAAGCGCGAAACAAAGCGCCGACTGGAGCAGGAAGCCGCCAACGCCCAGCGCGAAAGAAATATCATCGTCATGATCGACGGCTCCAAAGGCATGAATGGACAAATCGCAGATGTCACCAAAGCACTCGGCAACAAAATCGCCGGCGGTGCCCCAAAGAAAACCAAAATCAGAGTGGTGCCTCCCCTCTATGTCGTCCAGGAAGTGAAACGCATAGCCGCGCCGGCGCCCAAACATCTGGTCGTCGTAATCGATGGATCGTCGACGATCAAACCTTATGCAAACGAGCTCACGTCAGCGCTTACAAAACTACCATCCGCCATCCAGACTGACGTGATCATCGCCTCCCAGGAAGGCACTGACAAAACGGATGGAGTACTGCCACTGAGCAAAGCGCTGAAGGCGCTCAAACCAACCGACTTTGTCGGCGGACAGAATAATTTGCAAGCGATGGTCAAAGCAGCGGAGCTTGCCGGCGAGCATCAGGGAGGAGCGGTCCTCTGGGTGCACGGTCCACAACCGGCTCTGAACGAAGAGATCTACATCATGTCAAAATACGTGGCCGCACCGGCTTTTTATGAACTGCAGGTGGGCAGCGGCGATACAGACAACTTCGATTTCTTCAAAAATCACGCCGAGATCGGACCGTTCACACAAGTAGTGCGCAATAGTACAAGTCTTGCCGGAGACCTGGCCGCATTTTTCTCGAAATGGCAACCGAACAGCAATGACTATGCGGTCAGCATGACACAAACGATGCTCAGACCCGACGACAGCGCGGAGGTATCACCACAGGAAGCGGACGAAGTGCTGGCCCTCAATGCAAACCGACAGGTAGCGGACCTGATCGCCGCAAGATTTATACGCAAAGCGGCGAGGATAGCCGTTGCCTACAATATCGTCACGCCTGTTTCCTGCGCCCTGATTGCAAACAATCTGGATCACCCAGGGGAAGCGGAAGAGGCGAGCGAGGATACCAGCAATGCAAGCAATTCAAGCCCCGCAAGTCCTGCAAATCCTGAAAGCCGGACGGTCAGCGCGATTAGCCCGATCAGCTTCGAACAAGCGCCTGCAGCAGTCGCAAATTTGGCGACCACCAGCTATAGCTCAAAATTGAAGGGTGCGACCAACGGCACGATTGGGCCGCAAGGCACTGACTGTACCTATGTTACCGGTATCAACACAGCCGGCACGGTGCGCGTAAACAATCTGGCCAATCTGGAAGCCTTGCTCAATATCATCGCCAACATGGCCGAAATTGGCTGCGCTCTGGCAGGTGTAGCACTCGTGATCAATGGCGCCTGGAAGCGCGCACCACTGATAGCGGAGCTGGCCGGTTGCGAAGTGGAAATTTCGGCCGGTCAACGCATCGCAATTGGCGTAGGCCTGATAGTGCTCGGACTGATGGTGCCCGGCTTGATCAATTGGTTCGTCGCTTCGGCGAGGGATGCCAATTTGTTTAATTGAGCAGGACAAGGCGAGAGACTAAAGGGGATGGGGGCGGATCGAAAGATTTCGCCCCCTTCCGGTAATTGAGTGGAAGAGCGAAGCTCGCTCAGGGTCTGCCATTAGATACTTCAATATACGGAAGAAAAGAATCAGAAGGTAAAGACTTCAACGAGGATACGAACTTCGGAAAGATGAAGCGTATTCCACATCCTGATTTACAAGCATTTCTGCGGAAGTATCGAGCATCCATCGCCTAGTCCGAGAATTTATATTATGCGAAGCTTTACATAATCGAGATTATCCCCGTATTCAGAAAGCCTGTTACCACGTGCTCGTTTTTATTGACCACTACCTGTAGTGTGTCGCCTGCTTAGTTTGCTGCTCTTGCAAAGATGCTGAAATTGGCGCAGAACAGCCTCTAATTGTTATCAGCCAAGATTAAATAGCCGCGCTGCCAAACCGCTGCCAGAACTTCTCTGTAGCCTGGCACTCAGGAGAAGTTCAGATCTCGCCTGTATCATCGATCCAGAGCGGCTTTAGAGGGTAATTATGGCAAACCAGGAGATAGCTGAGAGAATTAGAAGCCGCCCGAAACCAGCCGAAGCGGCCACTTATGCCAACATTGCGGCAAAATCCTGGAACATAGCGGACATCAGAGCGCTGGCTAGAATAACCACAGAAAGAGATACCATGGGCATCTTAGGCGACTTGCAGCGATTCGATGACTTGGCCGGTTTTAAAAAAAAATTGTATATGAAAGTCTACAAGCCTGGAGCTATCGCAATGAGTGACGAAGCAGACAAACCAAAGGAAGTAGCCAAACCTGAGGCCGCATCAGAAACAATCCTGCGCGGTGGCGTAATCAAGAACCAGGCATTGCAAGAAAATTGGCGCGAGACCCAACAACATCACATGTTGGGACAGGAGGAATCAGCCACAGACCTGTTCTACAAGCCAGGCGCTAGCAAAGAAACATCACAAAAATTTGAGCTTTTCGACAGCAGCAAGGAGCCAACTTTACTGGCCGCGAACATTGTGCCAGGCTCACCAATGCTAGACCAGATGCCACAATATCAAGATGTCCACAGCGATATGACAGTAACAAATATCGCTCAAAACTACGAGTACAATGGCAGACCACCAACATTAGTTCCAAGTGGCCAAGCCATTGAGATGGTAACAAAGGTCGGTTTGGAAAGTGCCAAGCATGCTTATAAGTATGGATTTGAACATCCATATCGCGGCCGCGAAATTGAACACTTAAGCAAGATCTCACCGCCCACATGGGGGAGCGCATACAAGGCGTTTCCTGAATTGCAGGCGATTGGCAAACTTGACGAACAGGCCACCACAAGGCTTGTTAAAGCAATCATAGCCAATGAACTAGAGCATTATGATGTGGCTGACAGAGTGCAAGATTACTTGGCGACAACGGCGGCAGATACGGTAAGCAAACGAACTATAGGCTTTCCGCAGATGTCCGCAATTGGCATAAAAGGCTTGGCTCAAGAGCTGGAGAGACAAGTAGCCAAGGGAGAGAGAACAAGCAACCCCCTCAGCGAGTATGCTCATGTTCAGATTTCAGAAGTTTCTAAAGCCCTGGAAGATCCGCAGAATGCGCCCCTTTTCGTTGCCGCAAATATTGCGCACAACGTTCGCATGTACGAACAAAATAAATATCCAATTACACTTATGACCCTTGGTTATGGCTTCAATCCTGACTTGCCGGACTCTAGCGGTAAAAATAACCATGATATGCTACCAGCGGATCTGAGCAAATCTACCCACGCCAAAAACATTGAAAAGTGGCTGAAGAAGCTTTAGCTTCTGCGCTTTGCAGCTCTATACAAGGCAAAAACTATCGTACCTACGCAACCAACTGGTAACGCAAACAATAGTGAAAAGGAAAAGGCGGAACCCCATAATTCGGCATCAGAACAGGTGATTCCAATCACTTCATTCTTGCCAGAATCAGATACCATCTTTTGATGGTCAATTTTGGCAACAATAGAAGCGACAATAATAAATGGTACAAGGAACGAGAGCAACCAGCCCCAGTAGGTCTTCTGTGAAGGGGTTTGTTTATTTGACTCCGCTTTTAGCATGCTTTTAACGTCCGTTTTCTGTATTAGTAATAGCTTGCTAGCGACCAGACTGGTCACCGGGGGGCGGCCCGATGTTGTCTTGAGACGGCGGCGTTATCTGCACAGGTTGCGGCTGTTGCTCTAACACAGGGCTTGAGCACTGTTCAGTGTGCGCCGGAAACATATTTTGCAGCTTAAATGAAGCGTCATGCCACCAGTGTTTAAGCCCCATGCCAACACAGCCGAATAAGCTCAAAGCTATCCAGGCGGCTCCTGTTCCTAGCGTTACCTTCCAGCGTAGCGCCTCATCATTGGCACTCTTCACTTGATCAACGGGGTTGCTACCAGCCGTCTGAGGCGCGGTCTGAGCAGCCTTAGCGGCAGCTTCGGCGGCGGCCTTCTTCCTTGACTCGTCAGCCGCTCTTGCTCGCTCTTGGTTGTGGCGCTTCGCTTCTGCCACATCGGCGGCATTTGTCTCTTGAGTCGTCCGGCGTTTGCCCGGTCCTGGTCCTTGCCCAGTGCCAGCCCTGCCCGCCTGGCTGGTGCCTGATTTCGGCTTGCAGGCACACTGATTTGTTTCAGTGTGACCGCTGGCAAAGTGCTTTTTTAGAACGTCTCGCTCATTGTTTATTTTCTTCAGTTCTTCGTCAGCATAGGCCTTGCCGTCCTCAGTCGGAAACCTGTCAGAGTGCCAGACCATGGCTAATCGTTTCCAGCACAGATTAATAGTCTCAAGCGATGACCCGCCGTCTATGCCAAGCACGGCGTAAGCTTTGGCTAATGCCCCTTCTTCTGTCATGAGCCAAATACCGCCTTCATAACATCACCCCAAAGCACCATAAGCCCAAGGGGGCGCCCATTCCTATCAACCACCAGGGCGGAGCCGGCAGAGTAGTGTCAGCCGCGTTGCCGGCGTCGGTTCCCGGACCTAATGCCGCCTCAACGTCGCTCACAATGCCACTAATAATAGAATCACACGCATACCAGGCAACGCCTTCCACTCGCGGGCGAAAATCGAATTGAACTACAACCAAGTCCCCTGGCTCTTCTTTCATCTGTACATCTAACTCTAAAAGTCTTTGTACTCGCTCAGTTCTGTGATGAATGTTGGCCATACTTGAACCTTCAAAGCCTCTTGACTCCTCATCTATAAAGCGCAGGGTGGCGGTTATTCGCTTCTGCAAGGTATCGGCGGTTGACACGTTCCACTTATCGCCAAAGTTGTACGTTTTCTCTCCAATAATTTCCCAGATTTTCGAAAAGGCTTGCTTCAACGGCACTGTGTAGCGCCTGGGCACCGAATGCAGGAAGTTATAACGCTTCACCGCGCCGGTATGAAAGAACGGCCAGCCCGCCCGGATGGCAGCTACCAGCCCTTCCATAGTGCCGGTGTACTCAGTTTGCAAGACATAGAAGCGGGTTACACTCCCAGCAACAAGAAAGGCAGCTATTGCCGCTACAACGCCCAATCCCATGGTTTCACCCGCCTGTATTTTTCTTATCGGTCATAATCTGGGGCTCCCCTACCGCCTTTGGGCGGTGGTCTGCGGTCGATGCTTTCTTATCGGTGTTCTTGTAATAAGTGAGAAGCGGGTTCTGGTTATCCTTGAAATTTTCTTTCTCCAGTTGTGCCGCCAGGCGATTGCCTTCTTCGAACAGATGAAGTATTTGGCAGAGGTTGAGTAAATTTACTTTCGCTATCTCCTTCTCCGCCAGCGTCGATCTGGTCGATAAAATAATTGATTTGTCTCTCTGGCGCTGGAGTTCAGCGTTTTTAAAATATGACCGCCGATCCCGAATCTGCTGCTTCGCTCTATCAATCATCCAGAACGGCTCGGCATCTGGCTCATAGAAAAAAATTCGGCTGCGCCAGGGCGGATGACGAACCATACAGAAAAGCTGCACCAGTGATGAAGATGGTAACAGCCGTTAAGAGTTTAGATTGCATATGATACCGAAGCAGGTTGGAACCAAAAGCTATTTTCGCACAAACTAAAAAACAGTCGAGTCGATCAAAGAGCCTTGCGCTGAGCAGCGGGCGGTCCAACCAGAAAAAAATCCCCAAACACCTATAGCGCTCGGGGACTTCCTATAACCGCTGCAAACCGCAACAAATTAACGCGTGGTCGGACCGCCGCCGATGCCGCCGGAGCCAGCAGCACGACCGCTGTTCTGATAACCGAGAGGATTGGGCATGCCGCTTCCAGAGATGCTATTTGTGGTGTTAGCGGTTGTATTTGTACCGCCCGAGAGGTTGACGTTGGTAGTTGTCGTGCCGCTATTAGATGCGGCGCGCGAATAAAGACCGCTTGTATTTGTCGAGCCATTGTTCGCATTGGCAAACGATGCTGTCGAATTGAAGGCGCTGGTCGATTGACCGGCAGTGGCATTGGCGGTACCGGCTGTGTTATTGGTACCGGACGTATTGCTGGTCGTGTTGAATTGACCGGTGTTACCAATCTGCGCATTGACGGAAAGCAGCGGCAGAGCTGCACAGACCATGGCAGTCGCGAAAACAGAAATGGTTTTCTTCATGAGTAAATGACTCCTTGGAGTGTTAGATAAGGGGCACGAGGGAGGCAGGCTGAGAAAGTTCCCATTACTTAAACCCCAACTGAGATTTTAGCAGAAGTAACACCCAGTCATGAATCGTCCCTGTCCCGAGGCTTTTGCTTCAAACTCAGCAAAAGATTAAAATTTGCCCGCCATTCCTTAATTGCGGTTTCCACTTCAAGATTAATTGCTTTGTGACGCACAAAAGATTGGCCCTTATCTTTGGAAGGCGCGAATTCGTCTGAATTGTGCTTCAAATCGTCAGGTTCGGAAAAATCAGACATTGAGGAAATACATCCGTTGGTGATTCTAAAGTACCTGGCTGGCCAATCAATTTCACTCGTTTTATCGAAAATTTTGTAAAAGCACGAAGACGTTGTTCACTTTTGTGAACATGGCTTCTACTGATGAAAAACCTCGGCAAAGTGCAATTTCCGCTATCATAAACGAGTTGCGCAAGGCGGCAGAAAAATGTTTGAATACCATGGTGAGCAAAGTCTAGAAAAGAGAGCTTTGGCCAGTGCCTTCACTGTCTTAGTGATGGCATTCTCGCTTACAGCCAGCTGCTCAATCTTTACAACAATTGCTCTCCAGCTGATATTTAAGAACTTTGGCAATTCGATTCAATTTTACGGCGCCCTGATTATCACCCTGATTGTTTTTTCTATTGGTGCTCTATTTCTTGCAAGCTTTACAGCGAAGACAGCTACATCTTCTTTTTCACAGACTATCAAGCACCTGCGGAAACTTCTCATCGACACAGGGCATGACCTGACGACCCCGCTGGCAGTCGCCCAATCAAGAATTCAACTACTCGAAAAAACGCATACTTTTGAAGATGAAGACTTAGGCGACTGGCGTGCCATTAAAAGCGCCTTGAGCGACCAGGTCGCTTTGATCAAAGACCTGAGACTGTTGGCAAATACAGAAACCATGAGCGAACGAGCCGAGATGGAATTTGTATCGCTGAATGAACTGACGCGCGAGGCCGTAGAGGATCTGGAAGCTCACGCGACAACGAGGAACCTTACAATAAGCATCGAACAATCAACAACAATTGCAGTCGTGGGAGACCGTAATGGACTGAAGCGTGTTTTGGCAAATCTACTCATAAATGCCCTTCGCTATAGCAAAGAGGGAAGCACGATTAAAATAAAGATTTTGACGGAAGAGGAAAACGCCACAGTGAGCATCCTCAGCCAGGGACCGGCAATTCCGGAAAAAGATATTCCTCATTTGTTCGATCGTTACTATGCCAAGGAAGGGCATAAACAGAGAGAAGGTATCAGATCTGGCTTGGGCTTAGCCATTGTCAAAGCAATCGTTGACGCTCATGGAGGCAAAGTGAAAGTAGAAACTTCTGAAAATAGCGGAAACAACTTTGTCTTCTCGATACCGAAGATACCCGGACGGCATCCAGCATTATCCCTGATTGAGTAATGTCGTGGCAAAAATCCTTGTTGTAGACGATGAAATAGACCTAGCTGAATCCATTCGAAAATGGCTATACCAGGACGGTCACACCGTGAAAATGCTTCACACGGGCAGCCTGGCGTGCGAAGAAATTGCTAAAGTCACCTACGACGTGATTCTGTTGGACGTGATGCTTCCGGACGTCAGCGGCGTGGAAGTTTGTCGGCGCTACAGAGACGCAGGCGGTGAAGCGCGTGTTTTAATGATAACGGCCAAAGACCAGGTGGTGGACAAGGAGCTGGCGCTGGACTCCGGGGCCGACGACTATATCGTAAAACCTTTTGATATGAAAGAGATTTCGGCGAGAGTTCGAGCGCTGATGCGCCGATCGATCGTATTAAATCAAACCGTCATTGCTATTGACGCCATTACTCTCGATACAGCAAACAAACAGGTCTTTCGCGACGGCAAAGAAATTATCCTTTTGCCGCAAGAATTTGCCCTTCTAGAATTTCTGATGTCTGAGCGCAATAAAATTTTTAGCGTCGAAACCCTTCTCAAAAGGTTATGGCAAGGAAAGGGCACAGCCGAGACGGTGAGGACGCACATCAAAAACCTTCGCAAGAAAGTCGATAAGGATTGCACCAAGCAATTTATCAGGACCGTGCATGGAGTCGGTTATGGCTTTACCGAACTCTAAAGAAAATCGATAGAGATCTCTAGCGATTTCGAGAATAGAATCTGTTCATGTTGCGCTTCCAGTTGTAGAAATTTTCGGCAGTTATATCGCCGGTGGAATTGAGAGCCAATTGATCGGATGCGAGCTGCAAAACGTCCGTTAGTGTCGCTCCACAAATAATTTCGCTGGCGCCCTTTGTATGTGCCAGAGTTTGCTTTGCGTCGTTAAGAATAAAGGCGGCAAGACCGATGCCTTCCTGGAGATGACACAAATCGGCGCCGGCTAATTTCCGAAGCTTCTTCAGATCGTTGTGATCACGCGCGCCTACAAAGCCGGTGTATAAGCCGATACCTGACCATAATGCGGCTCGGCGATCAGGGGCAAATCGTGATACCAATTCTTTAACCACCCGTGGCTCGCCGTCAGCTATGAGCCATAGAGCACGACCAACGCCACAATCAAAAGCATACCGAGCCATGGTATCCAAATTTGCCGGAACCGCCATTCGGTCGATCGTTGTAGCCCATTCGAAATAGCCCTTGTGAAAACCAAAACAGTCCAGAGCCATCCATCCGAAGAAATTCTGTTTAAGCGTCCAGAGCGTGCTGGATTCCAGATCGGTCGTGGCAAATGCTCCGCCCAATCCCTGATACACCAATACAGGCGAATCCGGTAAACTGGCTCGAAGAATATCTATGCGACTTTGCTCTCCGGGCTTGATCAAATCTTGGGTTGCCACCGAAGCGAAAGCAGCTTCGATTAAAATACGCCGTTCAATTTCATCTTCAACATTGAGCTGCCGGACGAGATTGCTCATGTCAGTCTCACTGGCTGCTACGTAAGCGTCCATGAAGAGATTAATAATGTCGAAGTGAAAGTGCCGGTGAGACCGGCTCTTAAAACCTGGACTTTTGAGCAGCTTGCTAAATCTCCGCCTGCGCACTTGCGAATGAAGCTGCTCAACTAAGGTAGAAAGGTTATCCAAGATTATTAGCTCAAATTGGAGTAATCGGCCAGGATTCCTATTTGACAAGTTTCTCATTCAATGTGTCCGATTACAACACATAAGCCAAAAACGATAACGAAATCTCGAAGATTTCGTTACCGTCCAGAGCCTTACCTGATTTTCTAAGCAAACGACATCGAGGTAAATTGAATATATCAGTATTCGTTAGGGACCTGCTCCAGCGGAGCCGGCAGTAAGATCAGGAACAATGCCGCTATTGTTTGGCGAGATTGTCGCTTTGCCTCCGGCACCGCCAGCGCCCCCCTTCGCTTGACTAACATTACCCTGGCCACCGTCCCCACCACTTCCACCGACAGCGCTGACAATATTAGATGTTACGACCGTAGAACTGGCTGGACTGGTTTTCACGGTGATTGTGCCGCCGCCACCGCCGGCCCCACCGGCACCGCCGCTACCGTTACTCGCCTGGGTATCCAATCCCTGACTGCCCGAACCGCCGTCGCCGCCAGTTCCGCCAAAGTCACCCCCATTTGCGGTAATAGTCGTTACCGTGATTATCTGCGTGCCAGTCAAGGAGACAGTGCCGCCTTTTCCAGAGGCTCCGCCTTTACCGCCGGCTCCGCCGGCAGCACCCGAGCTTGCGCCACTGACGCCGCCGTCTCCGCCTAAGCCACCTGACCCGCCAGAATCGCCACCGCTGACATTGACTGTTTTCACAATGACGGCACCGCCGCCGGTTGAAACAACAATCGAGCCACCCTTGCCGCTACTGCCGCCACCGCCGCCCGCAGCTCCAGCCGCTCCATTAAGTTGATTACCGCTAGTAGAATTAATACCACCATCGCCCCCAGTACCACCATTCCCTCCCAAACCGCCGTCAGAACCTCCAAAAGAAGTGAGATTGCCGGCTATGACATCGCCACCTGTCGTTTTAATCGCAATCGATCCACCGCTGCCGCTCGAGCCGCCTGTACCACCAGCACCACCGGCGCCACCAGAAGCTGTGCCGCCAGCACTACCAGAGCCAGCGTTGGCCCCAGAGGAAGCAACCCCTCCAGTAGCCGAGAAAGGAGCGGCTGGATCAAGGTTTACACCAGTTTTTGCCGTCAGAGCGATGGTACCACCGTTGCCTCCGTTACCTCCGTTACCTCCGCGACCACCAGCACCTCCACTGACCGTGCCGGCACCGCCATCGCCGCCGATATAATTGCTGCTGTCAGCGCTATTGGTACCACCATTGGCGGTGATAGAGCCACCAGTAATTGAACCGTCTGAGTTAATAGTGATTTTGCCACCATTTCCAGCGGCAAGAGTATTGCCACCGTTGCCGCCAGCACCGCCGCTGTTCAATCCGCCACCCGAGCCGCCAGCTCCAGCACCACCAGATTGACCGCCGCCATTGGCCTCGATACCATTGACGTCAACAGTACTGCCCACACCTTTATTTGTACCGGAAATAGTGATCGTGCCGCCATTTCCAGCAGAGCCGGAGTTGCCTCCATTAGCTCCCTTAGCACCGAAACCAGCACCACCGCCTCCTCCGGCAGCATCGTTTAAGCCGCCACTGGCAGAGAGCGAACTGGCTTCAATATTACCGGCTTTGGCGGTGATGATAATCACACCACCCTGGCCAGAGGAGTCGCCTGTGCCGCCATTGCCTGCCGCTCCGCTGGAACCGCCGTTGCCGCCAATAGCGCTGCCGCCAGCGGTATTAGTCATACTGCCATCAGCTACGGCACTATCAACAATTACATCGCCCAAATTTGCAGTGACTGTGATCTTACCGCCACTGGCTCCGGCAGCCCCTTTACCCGCAGCACCAGCGGAACCACCAGAGACACCGGATGAACCACCGTCACCACCGTTACCGGCGACATTGAGAGAGGTAGATCCGATGGCTTCGCCTGATATCTCAATCGTTCCGCCAACGATTCCACCAATTGCGGTAAATTTGCCGCCTGCGCCGGCGGAGCCGGCATTACCACCGTTGCCGCCATTACCATCTGTGCCAACGGAGGCTTGACCGCCGAGGCCGCCCTGGCCGCCACCGCCAACGCTAGCAGAGCCATCAGCATAAAATCGAGCGACATTGATATTCCCGCCACTTACCGAAATCGTGCCGCCATTTGCACCGTTGCCTCCATTGCCGCCGCTTCCACCCTTACCTTTTTCAGAACCGGCATCTTGAGCGCTACCACCAGAACCGCTATTGCTACCTGTGGCACTCAAAACGCCCACATTGACTGTGCCGGTCCCAGCGCTGATAGTGATCGTCCCGCCAGCGCTTGCCTTAGCACCGGCACCACCGGATCCGCCAGCCCCTCCGGAGCCTGAAGTCCCGAGTGGGTTGCCACCATTACCGCCGTCTCCGCCTGAGCCCGAGCCAACCCCACTTGAATCCGCATCGGCAATAATCGAGGCTGAGCCCAGATTTGTGGCCGCATTCTTCGTGGTGACGATTATCACCCCGGCTTTGCCGACAGCAGCGCCCACACCGCCATTGCCGCCGGCACCGCCATTAGCCGCACCTACACCTTTGATCGCACCATCACCACCGTCGCCGCCAGTGCCACCGTTGCCGCCGGCATTGCTACTCGCTTGTATAAACAGGTTAGAACTCGCGAAGATCGCGCCGCTGGCGACTCTGTCAGTTGTGCTTATAACAATGTTACCAGCAGCACCGGCAGCGCCACCGGCACCACCAGAGCCACCATTACCACCGGCGCCGAAATTACCGCCGCCGCCCAGACCTCCGGTCCCACCATCGGCCCCAGCACCGGCATTAGCTGATATAAACAAATCGGACAAAGTAATTGCCGTGCCGCCGCTACCGACGCCGGCGCTGATTGCGATGGCATTAGAATTGCCGCCGATACCTCCCACACCACCAGCGCCACCATTACCGCCGGCGCCTGATATGTTCGCCAGGATGCCATTAGCACCGTTGCCGCTGAGCCCACCGTTACCGCCAATGCTTTCGACATTGCCGGACAGAGTCAACTGGCCCGTACCACTCGTGGCAATCGTAATGGAGCCGCTGTTGCCGCCAAGTCCACCGGCACCGCCGGCCAGACCGTTTCCATTAGCCGTGGTAGCGTTACCACCGTTGCCGCCGGCACCACCGCTCGATGTTACGGCAGAATTTAACTGAACGTTTCCGCCGTTCGAAGATATGACAATCGAGCCGCCGCTACCGCCAGCCCCTCCAGCCATCTTAAATGACGAACTGGTACCACTCTGAGCTCCATTACCACCGTTGCCACCAGAAGAAGAGATCGTATCGGCACTAGAAGCTGTGCTGAAGCCGCTGGCTTGACTCTGCAAGACAATATTTCCGCCCTTACCACCAGCCAGTCCGCTGGAAGCCGCAGCAGAGGAAAGGTTACCATTGGCTCCGTTTGCACCGTTCGCTGAAACTGCGCCAGCCACGGTAATGGATTTACCGATAACATTGATATTTCCAGCCGCTAGGCTGACCTGGGAGGGCAGGGCATCTGATTTTACGGAATTATTACCGCTACCAATAATTACGTTGCCCAGACTACTTATACCAATAGTCCCGCCACCGCTAGCTATACCTTGAGTTGTAATCCCCGCACCGGCAGTCGTTGATGAGCCCGCCTTAAATGCACCGCTAACCGTCCCCTGTGTGCTGCCGGCAGTAGCAACGATACTGACCGATCCGGTCGGATTGCCGTTGCCGAGGAGAACGGCCCCGCCTGAAGCACCACCGGCAGTATTAACATCGCCTTGAATATTAATAGCCGGACCGCTGCTGTTAGCAGCTGCCGCTCCAGCTAAAATGGTCACAGCTCCCCCGGCGCCGCCGACCGATGTCGCGGTTACAGGAGTGCTCACCAGCACACGTCCAGAATCGGCAGCGCTGCCGCCGAAAGCGACCATCACGACCGAGCCGGCATTACCTGCCGGTGCAGTGCCACTGGCAGCCAGAGTACTTGACGTCGTTATGGAAGTGATAGGAGCGCCGCCACTGAGAATTCCCGAAAGATCGATGTATCCACCAGTACTTGTACCGCCAGAAATCTTGAGAGGTTTGGATGAGGTTGGACTCGTAAAATTCGCGCCGGCGACAAGCGTAAGGTTGCCCCCGTTAGCATGATTGCTGGATGTATCCAGCACTCCGCCAGTATTGTCTGTGACAATATTTCCGCTGGCCACAATTGAAAGAGGTTGCCCATCGGTAAGCGAAGGATTGGTACTGGTAATAATCACATTACCCTGGTTTGAAATCAGCGGATCGTCAATGCTATTTATGGCCCCCATGAGGAGATTGGCCGTATTGGCGGCGAGGGAAACAACTTTACCGCTGGCATTTACAACACCGCTGACATCATTCATCTGGCCAGTCACATTACCGCCTGTGGCAGCCAGATTAATTTGATTCCCGTACCAATTGTTTCCAGCAACGGTAAGATTACCGTTCTGGGCCTGGGCCGAAATATTACCGAACGCAGCCTGTAGACTTCCGGTACCACCAATCGACAATGACGAAGGGCTGCTAAAGAGCAAATTTCCCGATGAGGTACACATCATGCCGTTGTTGGTAATCAACGGCGAATTTACAACCAATCCGTTATTTGCGCTGATCGCACCCAAGTTTGTTAAGGAGACAGCCGCATTGAGTACCGGATCGGCGGCGAACAGATCGCTTCTACCGGCAAAAGGCGCAATCGTCGCTCGCGACGCATTGATAATTGACGAAGCGTACAGGGCATCGCTCATACCGGAGCTCGAAGCAGCGGTGAGAAGCGATCCGAAATTGACTAATTTGCCACTGAGTGTCAACGTTGAAAGATTATCTACAACTTGAAGATTTCGAGAAATAGTCAACGACGAAATGGGAGCGTTTAGTGCCGAGTTGATGTTATTTAGCAAACCGGCATTAAGGACAACCAAACCACCATTAGCCACGCCCTGAGCATTTAATTGAATCGTTTGACCGGCGCCGGAAAAAACTTGCTCGACAGCAACCAGCTCACCAGCTGTTAGCTTGGTCGAAAGCGAAACGACTTCAGCCTTGCCGCCGACATCAATCGTTAAAGAACCAAAATTGCTCAGGTTATTGGCCAGAAATTTAAGTTGGGAAGAAGACAGATTTAAATTGGTATCAGGGCTAATAGGAGTATTAGCATTTTGACGAATCAAACCATGGCCAGGCGCGTGCTGTAAAAAGCTGGTCAGGGCTCTTGCAGCAGGTACGACATGATTGGATTGGATTGAACTACTGCTGAAGTTTTGATGGCTGATTGCTAGCGAATGAATGGACGTATGCGCCGTTACTGAACCTGCCTGCGAAGAGCCGGTCCAAGACTGAGTAACAGGCAGTGAGCCATAAGAGTTGGCGATCGACGCGGCGCAAGTTAATGGCAAAGTAAATGCGAGGGTAACTATCGCCGAAATACTCTTTTTATTCATATATATCCTTCTTCGTAGGGCTTTGACTTCGCAGGCGAACCTGTGCAGCAGCCTCCCTCCCAGAGAGATACAGACAGCTGAACGCCAACAGGCGCACAAAGTTCGCACTGATTAAAGTAATGGAGACGGGTCGCCTTAATGACGATAGACTGTCATCAATGGAACAATGGTATCATCTGCATCGTCAGATGTTCCCGCAAAATGGGCACCGGAGAAAGGGTCATTCACGTTTGTGAAATGAGCGAATGAAACAAGCAGCGCTAATCCTTATATGTATAATTCAAATAGCTGTAAGCCATGACGGGTGTTTTGCCGCGCCCTCGAGCTCGTCATCGATGTCATCAATGTCATCAGGTTCATCGCATAGCAGCATACACTCCTTTCGGCAAACGACCTCCACGACAAGGAGCCTCAGCTCAGGCCTTAAGGGCGTCTCGCGCTCGTCGCCTTTCGACGCATCGATAAATGTGCCTAGCGTCGACCTGGCAGAAGAAGGCGACGCACCACTCGGTCTGACCTTCAAACCATCGAAAGCACAATCGCCGGCGCTGCAGCATATGCTCGACCAATTAAACGAAGTGCTCGAACACAAACACAAAGAGCAGGCAAAGCTGCTGATCCACGAATATCGCTTGCATCATCCGGCAGACCAGGCATTTTTTGGCAATGTAGCGTTGCACTATTCGACACACCACCACTATCACGACGCGATTGATTTTGTATCACAGGGTCTTGCCCACTATCCACAATCGCTGCCGCTGAGCATACTGCAGGCGCAAATTTATCTCACCGCCGGCGATATCGCTGGTGCAGAAAAACAAATCCAACACTGCATTACTCTCGATCCTCAGTTTGAAATGTTGCACGTCGAGCTGGCGCATTTATACATGCGTCAACATCGACTGGTCGAAGCCTTACACGAAATAGAAAAGGCCATCGCGCTGGACAATGACAAAGTCAGCACCTGGCAAACCCGCGGCGTATTGTTGGCCGCTCTGCACCGCAACGAAGAAGCTGTTGCCGCCCTCAATAAAGCGGTGCAGCTGACGAAACCGCTAGCCATTACCTTCGATCTGCGCAAGGTACGAGGTCCGCTGCTGGAAACACTTGGCCGCTACGACGAAGCGATCAAGGACTATCAGTATCTGCTCAAGATAAATCCAGAAATGAGATTTAGAGCCGCTACCCACATCGGTTATTGCTACCTTGGCTTAAAAGAGCCTCAAAAAGCGCTCGTCTATTTCAATCAAGAGATAAAAAAGAAACCAAACTATCTGCGCGCGCATAAAGGGCGCCTGCAATGCTACGAAGCGCTCGGCGAACATGATGCGGTCGTGCATGAAGCGAAGATTGTTGCCGGCTTGCATGAAGATTGGGAAGCCGACAGATAGAGCTAATAAGCTGAGCCTCAGCTCAGCGGCTTGAACAAAGACTCGAGGTCTTCAGCGGTAAGCTTGCTGGCAATCGCTTCTTCATCGCCGTAGATAGCGTCAGCGATGGCCCGTTTTTTATCCTGCAATTCGATCATCTTCTCTTCGATGGTGCCTGCAGCAATTAACTTGAAGACAAAGACATTTTTATCCTGACCGATGCGGTGAGCACGATCGGTGGCTTGATTTTCCACGGCGGGATTCCACCAGGGATCGTAGTGGATGACGGTATCGGCAGCAGTCAGGTTGAGACCGGTGCCGCCGGCCTTGAGGCTGAGCAGGAAGAGCGGCACCTGACCGTCCTGAAACCTCTGCACCGGTGTGGCTCTATCTTTGGTATCACCACGAATCTGGACAAAATCAATTTGTCGACTCTCGAGCTCGGGCATAATCAGATCGAGCATGCTGGTAAACTGTGAGAAGAGCAGGATGCGTTTGCCTTCGGACAATAACTCCTCGATCATTTCGAGGAGCTGAGTGAGCTTCGCCGAAGAATCGACCTGGCGGGCCGACGGCAGTTTCACCAGGCGAGGGTCGCAGCAGACCTGACGCAGTTTGAGCATCGCATCCAAAATGACAATCTGACTTTTAGCCAGGCCCTTGATGGCAAGAGCGTCCTGCACTTTTTCATACATCGCCAGGCGGACAGTTTCGTACAGGTCGCGCTGAGCACCTTCGAGCTCGACACTTTTGGTGATCACCGTTTTTGGTGGCAGATCTTTGGCAACCAGCTCCTTTGTGCGTCTCAAAAGGAAGGGTCGCACTTTGGCGGTGAGATGCTGTTGCATAGCCAGATTCTTGTGTTTCTCAATTGGCGTGCGCACAGTTTTATTAAAAGTAGTCAAATCGCGCAGGAAACCTGGCATGAGGAAATTGAATTGCGACCAGAGCTCACCGAGATGATTTTCGATCGGTGTACCGCTCAGACAGAGCCTGTAGTCGCTGCGCAACTGAGTTACGGCCTGCGCTACTTGAGTCTGGGGATTTTTTATATACTGGGCTTCGTCGAGTATCACTGCTTGCCAGCGCTGGGCAATCAATACCTCCGAGTCACGCGATACAAGTGGATAGCTGGTGACGACAATGTCGACGGAGGCGATCTTATCAAAATCATCCGAGCGAGCGCTGCCCGAAAGTCCGAGCGCTTTGAAGTGCGGGGCGAATTTCTGGATTTCGCTGAGCCAATTTGGCAAAACAGATGTCGGACAGATGACCAGAAAAGGCTTGTCGACACGACCGGCTTCTTTTTCGCAGGCGATGTGTGCCAGAGCCTGTATTGTTTTGCCCAGTCCCATGTCATCGGCGAGAATGCCACCAAGGCCAAATTCACGGATGAAATTGAGCCAACTGAGACCTTCTAATTGATATGGACGGAGCGTGGCCTGGAAGTTTTGTGGAGGAATAATCTCGGTAAATCCGGCAAAAGTCTTGATTTTGTCCAGAAAGGCAGTGAGCTTGGGACTGAGCACCCAGCCTTTTCCGTTCGTGACGTCGTTGCCTTCGGCATCGAGCTGGATGACATTGAAGTCACTGATATCGTCACCTTCACCGGCCGGCTTTGCCACGGCAGCGCCGGCAAATACTTGCGCCAGCTCCATCATTTGCGGCAGATTGACCTGCACTGTAGGCTTAGTCAAAGAAAGGTCACGGTCGAATATTTCAAGCAGGGTGAGCACCACCGCCTTGACCCGGTTGAAAGGCAGGGCGACAAAACGACCATCCCCGAGCGGCGCGTAAAATTTGCCTTCGACATTTAGCCGATCAATCTCAGCGAGGGGATTCTGGCCGCGCAGACGTTTGATTGCTTGATGAATAACCGGAAGCAGAGGTACCCTTCGTCCTTCGACAGTGACGCCAAGATCGAGTGAAAACCAGAAGTCTGAGCCGGCAGTAGCGTCGGCGTCCCATTCTTCTTCCGGCACGACAATATCGTAGTTAAATGTGTTGTCGACTTCGACGACAAAGCCCTGCTTCGAGAGCTCGGGCACGCCGGCCTGGACAAACTTGAACCAGTTGATGCCGTCGTCCTCGCTCGAGCGAAAGACTACTTTTGTCGGGGTGGAAGCGGCGGCATCGATGTCGCCGAGATTGTATTCTTTCACCTGCTCGACAATCTCAGCTTCAGCACTCAAGTCTCGCTTTTGCACCCAGATCTCGTCACCGCTGACGGTGCGGCACTCGGTATTGTCGGCCTGGTCAAATTTTATGCCGCCATAATCAAAAGTAAGTTCTGCTTGAGTATATTTTTCATCGGCGATCGTATCGGCCCAGCGACTCAGCTGCCTGGTGACAGTGCGCAGGGCAATTTTCGGCGTGGGCTTGAGCACTTCTTCTCGTGTGGTAAACTTGGCCACCGGTCTGGGTATGTCGGCAGCAAGATCATGCATGGCCTCCGATAGAGCAACGGCCTCGGCAGAGCTCACCCGCGGCGAGTGCAAAATAGTCTTCACCGCATCTGGTGGCACGGCGGTTATTAGGGGGCCGAGTATGCCCTGAGCCGGATTGACATAGTAAACGCCACCGGCCAGCACGGTAATATCATTGCGCGAGCCGGCGCTAAATTTGAGCATCTGGCCGCCATCATCAAAAACATCCCAGCGCAACTGCGCCTTTTTAGGCGGCCCAAAGGTAGCGATAGGACTTTGCACACCTTTCCAGAAGCAGCGCTCGGTGGCAATGATGCGCTCGATTAAAACGGCACAGATTTCTGGAATTTCCGGGAAGCGGTCTCGATAGGTCCAGGTGGTGTCGCCGCGGGCTCGCTCGAAGAGCGTGCAGATATCGGCATCTTCATCGGTAATGTATTGGGCGCCGCGCTGAGCGATGCGACCTATCTCAGCCGCTTGCGTCGCGCCCCAGACACCAGTCTTCAATCGCTTGGCGTGTACGCATTTCAAAAGCAGGCGTCCGGCCGACTCTTCCAGAAAATACAAAACACAATCGGCGAGCTCGGCAGTCGCCTTGCGCGCGGAAGCATTGCCTTTGGCGACTCCATTTGCCTGAGGCGACATCGCACTATTGAGTGCGGCGACCCAGCGCGAAACATTCGGACTGAGCATGGAAGCGGGGCCATTTTTTTGCTGGCCAAAAATAGAGGCCGAGCCGGGCCCGGGAGCCCTGCCCGCACCGGCAGAAGCTTGAGCAGAAGCCGGGCCGCCGGCACCCATCGGCACCACGCTCTCGCTGCGCGGAATGAGCCCCTCGCGGATAGCGTGGAAAGCGAGAGCGGCTGCATGTTTGCACAGACTGCCCATCGGGCATGAACAACCGGCAGAGAGTATTTTGGAACACAAACTGTTGAGCTGAATGCGTACTTTATATGGGCGAATCTGAGAGCCCTGTACTTCGCCGGTCAATAACTGCAACTTGAGATCGAGTCTGCCCTGGCTTACTTTTTTGGCCCGTGCCAGAGTGTCGCCCTGGGCGGCGTAGGTGGAACCAAATGTGACGTAGACTTCCCGCTCGGGCAGGCCGATGGTTTGCGACATCACTTGATTTTAGTACATCAGTGCGTGCGCGTGCCACGTCGGGTAAGCATGGACCCGTCGCCGGGTCCAGCTCCCCTAAGAACCGGCCGTGCTAGTTTCCCAGCAACCGGCTCAAGTCTTCCAGGTAAGCTGCTCCATCGGGTATACAAGCCGTTTTCGACGCCTCTCCTTCCAATATTTTGTTTG
>JAGXAB010000149.1 GCA_018971775.1 Cyanobacteria bacterium REEB67
AGATACGAGCCGGGCAGGCTCTAGCTGCGACACAGGTGGCCGTCGAAATCACCGGCCTGGCCAGAGCCAACCAAAAGTCCGGCCGCCTCGGTGTAGCCGCCGCCTTAACCAGCGCTTCCGGTCTCGTACAGGGGCTTGGTCAGGTACCGGATGCCCTCATGATTGCTCCAAAAAATACCTGGCAGCCTTTTCGCTGCAGCGATGTAGTGCCGCTTGCTCGCCTGGGCGGCCTGGATAAAATCGATAAACTCTCCTTGTCTTTCCTGCCCTGCCCTCGGCTCGAGTCCTCCTACGGAGCCGGCAAACAGTGCGCGGATATCGACCTCAAAGACTTGAAAGTAACCGTGCGGGCGCTTACCCTCACCGATATAGGCGGCCGCGACCTTAACGTCTACTGAGCTTAAGCTCAACTAAAGAACGGCATTAGAGTGGCTCTGGGTGTCACTTTTTCAATTTTATTGTGGCTTATTAGAATAATATCGCTATGTAACAGACGATATTATTGCTTTACTTATTTTGATGTTGGCAACCCGTCTGTACATAGCCCTTATCGAACTGAACGTTCTAATTATTTGTAGGAACATTTGATATGACTCATGTAATTATCCTGGCTGGTGGAAAAGGCGAGCGGATGCGTCCGGTGACCGAGGATCGACCCAAGTCGATGGTTTCGGTGATGGGCAAACCGCTTCTTGCCTGTTTGTTTCAGTGGCTAAGTGCATACGGGTTACGCAACATTACCCTGGCGGTCGGTTACAGGCATGAGGTGATACAAGATTACTTCGGGGACGGCTCCTCGCACGGCGTCAATCTCAACTATCTGGTTGAAGACGAGCCACTTGGCTCGGGTGGCGCCCTCAAAAACGCTCTGCGTTTCCTCTCTCCCCTCAAAGAGCCAGTCCTCGTGGTCAATGGCGACGCCATCACCAATCTCAATTTGAGCGATCTCTTCGCCTATCATGAAGCGAAGAAAGGCAAGTTGACAGTCGTGTCGGTGCCGATGCCCAGCCCCTACGGCGTAGTCGACTTCAACGAACGTGGCCTGGTGACAGGCTTCAGAGAGAAGCCGACTCTGCCCCACTGGGCAAATGCCGGCATCTATGTAGTCGATCCATCAATCTATGAGCTTTTACCTGATCGCGGCGACCATGAGGTCGTCACCCTGCCGCTCATTGCTGAAGCCGGTCAGATGCACGCCTTCAAGACTCAATGCTTCTGGCGCGCCATGGACACTGTCCGCGATATCGCCGAGTTGCGTGCCGATATGGAAAAACTGTTTTTCACCCTCTTCTTTTCCCCTCTCAGTGCCAATGCCGGATCCCCAAGCTCTGTCTTCGCATCCAATAAGCAAAAAGAGCTGGCCGCGGCCGGTGCGCGCGGCGGCGGTGGCCGACCTGATAAGGATTAGGACGAAGAACGAGCGAATTAGATCGATGTTTTCGGAACTGCCTTTTCTGTTTTTTTAGAAAATGTCGAGACCGGCTGCCTTGGCATCGGCAACGAGGTCGGCGGGATAGTTGAGCACTTTCAGGTAATGATAATCGGCGCGGTGCCCGATGAAATCGTGATAGCTCTGCAAGTGTTTGTCGTTGCGGCTAAATGATCCGAAAATGCCCATCTTATCGTAGTCTTCACCAGTGCTGTTGACTGTGGCACGGTGATCGATCTTACGATTGAACAAAATCAAGTCGCCGGCTTTGCTCGGTATTGTGAAGAAATCGTCGAAGCCTTTGATTTCGTAGCCATAATCATTGCGGATTTCGGTCTTACGGCCGAGCAATTTGTCCCAGAAGGAAGGGCGACGCGTTTCTTTGTGCGGCTTGGCATCAACATATCGGTCGGGCCAGGTCCAGGAGCCCGGTGCCACATCGAGGCCGCCGCCTTTGACTGGATCGTTGTCCTGCAGATAGCAGGTGAAGGTCATGAAAGAAAAATCTTTGTCCCAGTGATAGGTGAGACCGGCTCTTTCCAGGCAAGTGGTGTCCTTGTGCCAGCCGCTGTAGTTTTTGAGCTGGGCGGCAAATTCGCGTACGAGAGCCGGGCGCTCGCCGAGGATCTCAGTGACGACGGCAATCGTGCGTGGATGCAAAATAATCTTGCGCGTTTTTTCGTAATGTGAAAAAGGATCGAAAAGATACTGCACGGTATCGCCGGGATTGCGCTGAGCAACCGGACGGTCGAATTTTGGACGCAGGTCGGCCCGCAGCTCCGCTACTTCTTCCGGGGAAAGAACTCCCGGCACGATGACGTAGCCGTTGTCGAAATAGAACTTGGCCAGCTCTTTCGGGCTCTTTTCCACGGCACCAGTTATGTCGCCGGCGGATGTTTTAAGCGCTGTTTCCATCAAGACCAAAACCTCTCAATTGCCCATATATTGCAGGAATCCGCCGGTCATTATATCATCGGCATGATGCTCCTGTTGTCTACCTGAAGGATGATGGCTGGGTTATCTCTTGCTCAGAAGCGCGGTTTGGAAGCCTTTAAGGGTCGATCAAGCATTGTGTGCTAACATCTTGGTAACTCGCACCCGTACTCAAAGTGAGCAGTGACTAATCTTTTGGAATCAGAGCCAGTGTCGACAGTAACGACAGACCAGCCAGTTATCGCCGAGCCCAGTGCCGAGCAATACAAAGTAGAAGTTGAGGGCCTTTCGAAGCGCTACAACATCTACGATCGTCCAGTCGATCGTCTGAAAGAAATTTTGTGGCGCAACCGCCGCAGCTATCACCGCGAATACTGGGCGCTTCGCGACATTAATTTTAAATTTCCCAAAGGCGTGACTGCTTTGATCGGACCAAATGGTTCGGGCAAATCGACACTCCTGCAAATTATCGCCGGTGTGCTCGAGCCGACCACGGGCACCGTCCAACGTCACGGCCGCATCACCGCTATCCTTGAGCTTGGCGCCGGTTTCCAGCCGGAGTACAGTGGTCGCGAGAATGTAATTTTGAATGGCATGATTCTTGGGATTTCCCAGGAAGAAATGCTCAACCGCGTCGATGAGATTGCCGAATTTGCCGAAATCGGTGACTTCTTCGATCAACCGATCAAGACTTATTCGAGCGGTATGGCTGTGCGTCTTGCTTTTGCCACCGCCGTCACCGTCGATCCGGAAATTCTCATCGTCGATGAAGCGATGGCTGTTGGCGATCAGGCCTTCCAGATCAAATGCCGCAACAAAATCTGGTCTTTGAAAAGTGCCGGAAAGACGATTATTTTTGTCACGCATAACATGGACATGGTGGAGTCCTGGTGCGACCAGGCCATGCTTCTGAATGGTGGCAAAATGGTCGAGTGCGGAGCGATAGATAAAGTGGTGCCGCTCTACGAAAATCTCATGGAGCACAGCGAGCTCGTCGTCACCAAGAAATTTACCCGGGCTACGCCGGCCATTTTTTAGTTCTATAGGGTGATTTTGGCCTTATGGGAAATGACAAAGTATCGGTCCTCTTGCCTGTCTACAACGGTGCCAGATACCTGGCGCAGGCTATCGAGAGCATTCTCAGTCAGACGCATAGCAATCTCGAATTGATCGTCCTCGACGATCGCTCGACTGATCAGAGCGTGTCGATTATCGAAAAGTATGTTGCTCTCGATCCGCGCATTGTTTTTGTCCGCAATGAAACTAATCTTGGACTTTTTGCCAATTACAATCGTTGCCTGGAAATGAGCACCGGTGCTTATATCAAACCCTTCGCCCAGGACGATCTGCTTTATCCCGATTATCTGATTCGGGCCGTTGCTGCTCTCGATGCGCATCCTTCTGTTTCTCTTGTCACCACCGGTCGCAACCATCTTGGTGCCGACAATCAAGTCTTGAAGGTCGTCTCTCCCTGGGCTAAGGAAGCGCTTTACAGCGGTCGCTGGTTGATCATTTTTAGTTTGATTCTGCTCTCCAACAGTATCGGTGAACCGGTTGTCGGACTCTATCGCGCCGATGCCGATAAGGGCAGTATCGCTTTCGATCCGCGCTATTATCATTACGGCGATATCGAGCTCTGGCTGCGTCTTTTGAAGAAGGGCGAGATGTATTTCTTACCCGATATCTTGTGTGCCTTTCGCGTCCACGATGGTGCCACAACAAATTTAAATCACCGGCAAATGCTCGACTTGCTCGATGCGATCCGCCTCGGTCATCAATATTTTGATTACCTGGCTGAAATCGGCGAGAGCGAAGAACAGTTTCACAAGCGCGTCGTAGAATTTGCCGCTATGCAAGTCGATCATCTTGTGCGCGAGCGTGGCCTGGTGGCTTCCGCCGTGCGTGCCGGTGGCCCGGCGCCTGGTGTCGGACAGCCGAACAATTTACAGGATGATTTTGCCGAGGCATTTCTTTTTGCCCTGCGTTATATCACTCCGACTCTGGCCGAACTCGACCATTTGAAGCGCTGCCGTGAAGGCGATCATGTCAATTTTGAAAATGAGATCAAGAAGATCCATTCATCGCTTTCGTGGAAAGTGACGGCGCCACTAAGGGCGATCCGGAAGTTGTGATTTTAAGAAGCCGTTTTTCTACGCGTCTTGGGTCAATTGGATCATCTCCTCGTTACAGTGCAACCATGTATCCAAGCTGATTCAGCAATATCAAACTTAGCGCCGGAGCTGTTATTTGTGTGGTTTTGCATTTCATTGTCACACTTTTTCCGTCCTTCGCAAACGTTGCTATGAGTGGTTTCATCTCGTAATCATGAGGGCCTTTGCCTGTTTCCCAAAATTGTCCGGTATTTATTTCCGAATATCGATTCCAGCCCTCAGCAAAGAGTTTCAGTGTTTTTGGATTGCGGCCTAGCAAGCTCACATTGAAGCCTCCATCCTTGCTTCCTGAATACGTAAAACCGATGCAGGAATTGTCTACGATTAATCCATCATTATCTTCATTCTGATCATCACTTTCGACAGGAGAGGTTGGGGCACTCTTGTCAAAAGGTGCACAGCTATGATCATAATGTCGAAGTGCCCAGCAGTCAGACGTCTTATCAATCATCGACCATTCCGGTAGGCAGTCGGGAAACGCACGATCTGTTGGTGTATCTGCGATCCTTGTGAGAATCTGGCGCAGGTAGTGACGGTCCGATGCAACTATTTCGACATTGCTGTAAGGTGTCGCTATGTAGGAAATCGTCGACTGACCGTAATCCTCTTTGCGCTCTTCGACGATAACCTCAAACCCTGCCAGGCGCTCGTACGTCGCCGTCACAGACTTCGATGCTTCCGGCGGGGCTGATTTGGACAAAGCGTGGGTGAATATTTTGATGGAAGCGCCGACCTGACTTCCGAGGCCGATTTCCCTGGGGGTTTGGAAATTTCTGCCGCCGTGAATGGCGAACTGCAGGTCGGCTTTTTGTCCCGCTTGTTCAGTAACAACGCTTTGCAGCGTTTCGTTAGCAGACGACGCCATGCCTTTAGCGGCAAGCGATTCTGGACGGAGTATGGCAATCAGAACTTCCGAATCAATCGGCAGCCAGTTTAGAGTTGTCCGCCAGTCAAGCTGTTTTGCAGCATCTTTCGCTAGTGTAGTTGAAAGCCCTTTCGTGATTTGTGAAGAAAATCTGACTGCAAATTCCTTTGCGAAGGCTGATTCTGCATCGCATTGTGAGTAGTATTTGGTCGCTTCTGCGTTCTTGTCGAGTAACTCGGCTGCCATTGCGAGAGAGAGCGGTTTGGCGCCGCTGGCCCGTAACAAATCTAATGCGAATTTATACCTGTAGGCGTCTTCCAGCTCATGCAAGTTATCGGTGCTTCTTTGCAGTTGTACGGCCTGAAATATTGCTCCCACAAATGCATTGCAAATGCATCCATCTCGATCATCGGGATTTTGTCTCAGTGACAGGCTTGGTCTATTACTACGGGCTATGCTTAGCCAGTCGTGCGCTTTTTGCGGAGCAAGCCCGAAAGTTTCGAATATTTTGTTCAGTTCCGCTCTCACTGTTGGTGAGTCGGGATTTTTCGCCGACCTTTCACAAAGTACGAGTAGCCGGCGATACATCGACTGTCTCAGAATGCCCGTGGCCTGCGCTTTTTGATAGCCGATAGCGTCATCGGATATTTTGTCGTCGGATCCAGGCGATTCTACTTCAGCTTGCCTGAGCGAAAACTTCGGTTTGCCGCCTGGATCCGATTCCAGGTCTAAGGCAATTGAGGTGGAGCTGGGCGGCACCTCAAATGGCATAGCAAAGAGCAGAGAGTGCGCTATTGCCAACATCGTTTGCGGTGAGGCGCAGCCATCGACGAAAGTGATGTCATAGACATTTCCGGCGTGATCCAGTTTGAACGCGAAGCGTGCATGCTTGTCAACATGGCAAGCGGTCTCCGGAGGCCAGTTCGCAGCTAATTTTCTTATCGCTGTTCGCGTCCAGGGATTAGTTTTGTTAATCAAACCCTGGTCTGCGGATTCAGTTTTGACCGCACTGGTCGCGACCCTTATTTGATTTGCCGAGGCTCGGGACATTGGCGTAGGTCTGACACGAGCCAATCCATTCAAAAAGGGTGTTGCTTCGAAGTATTGCAGCGGTAGTATTTCTGCTCCATTCCGGTCTATAAATCCCCAGAGCGCGTTGCTGCTTGCTTCTCGCCATTGGCTGACGGCGGCAAGACCGTTTTGAAAGGGGCTAATTTCTTGGTATTTTAGAGGAACTATGAGTTTACCCGACGTATCGATCAGCTCTTTCGTAAAGCCGATGCCTGGCTGCACTGTCGCTAAATTTTCGGAGAAATCATAGACTGCTCTGTATTTGGGTTGTATCGCCACCTGGCCGTTTTTATTGATGTAACCATAGTTCTTGCCCAATTTAATGCCGGCAAGGCCGCAATGAAAATCGCGAGGAAGCTTCTCGCTTGCGCTCATTCCGCACGCACTTCGAAATCCAAAAACCGTTCTGGAGTCGTCCAATTTGTAGATATTTGGTTCTTCGTCAGCCGGCTCTGCCGATACTTCAATTTTTGAAGTATCAATACAAATCTTGCCAGTAGTATCAATGTAGCAAAGCTTTAGTTCATGTTTTTCGTTGTCCAAAAATCCAACTTCTGCCATGCCATCGGAAAAGGAGCGGCCGCTATCAAACTCTGGCAAAATCGCCAGCCTGCCGTGTTGGTCAAGATAGCCAATCTTGTCGCGAATTTTCACGAGTGCTAATCCATTTGAGAAGGGCATGACTTTCTCGTAGATTGGCTCGATGACGGTGTCACCTCTACTATTAACGAAGCCCCAGTGGCCATTTTTTGAAACCGCGGCCAGGCCCTCTGAAAATGATTTGGCGCCATCGAATTGGTTGGCAATGACAAACTGGCCGGTGGTGTCTATAAAACCCCAAAGCCCATCACTTGCCGCGGCCAGACCATCCGAAAATTCTTTACCGGCGTCGAATGATTTGGCAAAAGCCTGTTTCCCAGACTTGTTCCAGTATTGAGTGCGGCGGTTACTTTGCACCGGTAAAAGACCGTCGCTGAATGATCCGCGGGTATCGACATTTGGTCCAAAGGCGATTTGCACATTGCCTTTTTGATCAATCATTTGTGGTGGATATTTGTCCGACCTTTCTGCGCTTTGTTGGATTGAGTTACGTATCCTCGAACGTATATTAGTCAAAATTGCTTCTGTCGTCGGGACGCTGCCTGACCTTAAAATGCGGTCTGGTTGAGGGATAATCGTCGCTTGAGGAGTGGTGGCGAGCACCCGGGGCGCTGCTCTGTGGACTGTATTTTTGAGAGCTGATTCGCGATCATGATTTTGTATTTCCCAATTTAAGTTATAGGAATAATAGGTCGGATCGACGGCGCGAATGCGCATACAGTATTTATAAGCTTTTTCATGCTGCTGCTTGTTGTTTGCCAGAGTGAGGCAAGACTGTAAAACGTATACATTGTAGGGATTAATTGTCAGCGCTTTGTCGAGCAATTTTTCCGCGGCCATCTCGTTTCGGCGGTAGGACGCTTGCAGGCTGGCCGCAGAGACGTAAGCCCATTCGAAGCGCGGGAATTTAGTCAATAAGGATTGGTACATTCTCTCCGCTTGATCTATTTTTCTTTGTTTCTCAGCTTCTTCGGCATCCTTCAGCAGCTTCAAGGCCTCTTCGGAAATATCCTCTTTTGGCATGGCTGTCTCTGTTAAAAGGTCGATGTATTTTTGAGCATCTGGAATATCTGGAGTGGCTCTCAATTTTTGCAGGCACTTTTTGGCATTTGCTAAATCGTATTCTCCAAGCAGTACCTCAGCCATACGAAAATATTGACATGGAGCAAGTCCGTCACGGATAGTGTCCGGAAAGCCGCAAGGGCCCGTCGTCACCTCCACTATTTGTCTGAGCGGCGGGCCTAGTTCGGTATCTCTAGCCAAAGCTGTGCTCCTGTTATTGCTGATGTAGCTTAGGATAAAAATGAGCGAAATCCACATGGATTTCGCCGGGGAATGTTTAAACACTAAAAGAATCTCTGGCTAGGAACCTTATGAGTATATGCGGTGCAATGCGCTTTCAATTATTAGCCCAACACTTGGATGATTGTTGTCCATGGGATGCGGTCCGGCGAGGCGTAGAGCATTCTCGACGCTCGCTGGAATCTCGGGTACAACGCGTCTTTAGGGGGGGGGGGGGGC
>JAGXAB010000063.1 GCA_018971775.1 Cyanobacteria bacterium REEB67
CTCCAGAGTGGCTGCTTGAAGAAGAAAAGTTTGGCATCGAACAACAGATCAAGCAATTAGAAAAAGATGTGCAAGACTACAATGACTTGGCTGCTGGTAAAAAAAAGTTACCATCGCCAACTTTAATCGTTGCACAAATTCCTGATTTGCTTGTTAGTTGCCGAATAGCAAAACACTGGACTCAAAAAGAGCTAGCAGAGCGAGTGGGTATGCCCGAAAATCAAATTCAAAGATATGAATCTCAAAATTATGCATCTGTATCGCTCAATGTTATTAACAGGATCGCAACAGTATTGCAAAACGAAGATTCTGAAGAAAGGCACCCAGCCAGCGTCCAATAGACGACGAGCAACAGGCTTAACTGAAATGAATCATGCTCCTTAGCCTTACCCACGGTCGGCACCCCGCACATCTGAGCTATATCCGGTAAAATGTTTCACGAGAACCTCTTTTTTTGTTGAATTATTTGTTGCGTAGTAACTTCAAATGATCCAATATTGAATTCAGGTTCTCAACCTTTAGTATCGTATTTGATACCAGTCTTAAAACATCAGATGCTTAACATTTCGCCGGGCTTGAAAATGCCCACCAATTCAGCGTTTTACCCGACCGTCTAATTATGGGACACGCACCTAGTAATGCGGACAAGATGGAGCACTCACTTAGTGCTCAAACATTAGCCCTGGCCGGCGCCTTCTCCAGCTCTTTTAGCAAATGATAGTTGGTGCGCAAAAGTAGAAGCTGCAGGCGGAAATCGGAAATTTGCTGCTGTCTTTCAAAAAGAGCCGGGTCGGACGGATAGAAATGCCAGGTGATGAAGCAACCGGTCCCGCGCTGTTTCACATCGACTTCCAGTTTGATTGAAATAAACTCTTCGCGCGAATCGGCCGAGCTGTTCGGGACGAGACCGCCCTTGATTGCAGGCGTCGTGACATGACCGACGACGCGAATCGCTTTTTCGATCGGCTCGGGCACTTCGATCACTTTTAAGCTCCAGCGAGTGGCATAGGTGCCGTAGGCCAGAGCGCGCTGCACCGATTTTGAGCCTTCGATATAACTCTGCTTACTCAGAATCGCTGCCGGCGTGTGGTCGACCGGACCGAGTTTAGGATGCGTCACCCAAGCTAAATATTGCAATTCGAAAAAGTTTTTCAACCTGGGCAAAATTACCAGGACGACGAAGGCCAGGCCAATGAGAACGATAGCGATTTGAAAGGGGAAGTAATTCATCGGCCGAAACTCTTAGCTTCTGGATTTGAGTCGATAGCCGACCCGGGGGATATTCTCAATGATAGACCGAGAATCGTCGCAGCCTTCGTCATCCAGCTTCTGACGAATGCGTTTGATTGAGGTCCGTACGGCGTTGGCACCAGTTTCGGCGTCAGTACTCCAGACCCTGGCCAGTAAATTATCAGAACTAAAGACCTCATCCGGATGACGCATCAAAAATTCGAGCAGAGCAAATTCTTTGGGCAACAAATGGACAGGGATATCACCTTTGGTAACGCGGTGCTTGCTGACATCAAGGGTGATATCACCCGAGACAAGCAACTGATTGGAGACAAGAGTGCCCCGTCGACGCAGCGCCCGCAGTCTCGAGGTCAGTTCGCGCATACTGAAGGGCTTGACGAGGTAATCATCGGCCCCGCCGTCGAGACCTTCCTCACGATCCGCCACCGAGGAGCGCCCTGTCAACATAATGATCGGAGTTTTACCACCCTCACTGCGGAACTGCTTGCACAGGTCGATACCCGAAATCTTGGGCAGGCGCCAATCGAGTACTATAAGGTCGTAGCTGGCGTCACGCAACTTATCAAGTCCTGCCTGACCGTCAACAGCGACATCGACGACATATTCTGACGAGAGCCACTCGGCAACCATGGAAACCAGTTCGTTATCATCTTCAATCAGCAATAATCTGGCCATCAAATCTTTGAACTCTTTCTACTGAGAAATCGACCCGAGAAATCTACGACAATTAATCCAATTAATCCGCTAATTTCAAACTTACCAGCAAATATATAACAATATCCTTTCCCTGGTAGCTATACCCCCAGATTACACTGAATGGCCCGCCTTAAAATCGCCCTCTCCAAACAAATTACCACCCTGATCAGTGTCGCGGCCCTCGTCCAGCTTGGCATCGTCGGTGGTCTGGCTTATGTCCATATCGAGAGTGCGCGCATCGCACATAAGACCGACCAGGCTATTCATACAGCCGATGCTATCAGCCGCCTCGTCGACAACCTCCACAGCATCGTCTCCGATACCGATGCCGCCAAGCTCCTGATCACGAGCGGCGTAATCAGTTTCGGAACACAGCCCGTGAAAATCTACGAACAATTTTCCCAGCTCAAATCTTTGCTCAAAGATAAGCCCCAGGAACTGACGGTTGTTACCACCTCTGAACGCTCATCCCTGCAAGCAATGGCCATAATTCAGCAGCTCAAGGATATGCGGGACAATGGCGAAATATTCAATCGCCTGGAGCGGCGCCCCCTTGTCAGTCAGCTTTTGCAGCTCAGACAAAAAATCGTCTCCCCTGAGTTGCTGGCTCTGGCCGACGCCGAACGTAACATTGCCGAGCAGGGGCCGGTCCGCCAGGAAAAATTGCGTGAATGCAATCGCAATTTGTTGATCGGCGATGCCCTGGCTACAGTCGCCATGTTTTTGCTGATAGGCCTCTTCCTGCTGCGCAATGTCGCTTACAGACTCAATCGCACCATCGAAAGCACCGAAAAATTACTCCTCGACGCCAACCATTTTATGCCCACCTCCCAGGCCGGGGACGAGGAAGACGGCGATGAAATCAGCCGCTTGAACAGTCGCCTGCAGCAGATGGGAAAAACAATCAATCAAATCGCCAGCAAACAGGTAGCGGCCGTCGACAATGCCAACGATATGATCTGCTCGCTCACCGAGGAAGGTATAATCAGCGCTTCCAATAGTGCTGCCGGAAGGCTCATGGGCTGCCATCCTTCCGAGCTGATCGGCAAAAATTTCCGAGCCATCGTACACCGCTCCGATGCCAGTGCGCTATCCACTCACTTGCAAAATACGCGCTCTAATGGCGGCCAGGCCAGCCAGAAAACGGTGGAAGTGCGCCTCGTCAACCGGGCCCGCCGCAGCGTTCCCGTGCTCTGGTCCACTCAATGGAATGGCGAGGATAATCAATATTTTGCCGTCGCCCACGACATCTCTCAACTGAAAGCGGCGCACCGCATGAAAGAAGAAGTACTGGCCATCATCGCCAGTGACCTGCACGGACCGATCGTCAATCTACAGGCCTTCCTCGATCTCCTTGAAGAAGGATCGATTGCCCGCGTCGAGGAGCGCGGCAAGAGGCATATCAACTCGGCCAGGCGACAGACAAATCAAATGCTGATGTTGATCAATGACATGATCGATCTGGAAAAAGCCAAAAGTGGTCTGCTGCAAATGCAGGCGGAGACACTCAATCTGGACAAGGTGATCGACCAGGCGCAGGTGGTAATCGGACCTTTCGCCGAAGAAAAAAATATAGTGCTCGACTGCCGCAGGTCCGGTTTGAACGTCAAAGGCGAAGAGGACAAGCTCTTGCGCGTCCTCACCAATTTGCTCGGTAATGCCGTACAGCACTCGCCCTCCGACAACTCAGTACTCCTCGTGACCAGATGCGAGGGCGGCCAGGCGCAGGTGAGCATCAGCGACAAGGGGCAAGGCCTCTTACCGGAAAAAGTGCGCACTCTCTTCCAGGCTTTCAACCAAGCTGAAACGAGCACGGCTTTGAATGCCGTGGGAGCGCTATCAAATGCCAATCCCGGCTCGAGCTCGACCAATCTTGGCGGCGAGCCGACCGATGGCGCTCAGAGTGCGGCTAATGGATCGAGTCTGGCTCTGGCAATGTGCAAAGCCTTTGTCGAATTGCAAGGCGGCAAAATCAGCGCCGTCTCGAAACCGGGTGAGGGCACGACAATTACTTTTACAATACCGCTCAGCAGCTAGTCCGAGCGGGATTAGCCGCAGCGATAGACCCTAGTGCTTGATTTTGCCCCAGAGTCCTTTGACGGCTTCGCCGGCTTGCTTGCCTTTTTCGACCGCCGCTTCCTTCACTTTTTCCTCTGCGGTCATGCCATCCTGACCTTCTTCTTTATCGGCGTCATAAGCGACACGCGAGCCATGATCCTTGACTTTGACCTGACCGAGCTTACCGTCAGATTCGTAAAATTCGACCCTGGGCAAGCCACTATCGGCGCCACCATCTTTTTCACGCTTAGCTTCATAGGCTTTGGCTGCAGCTAAAGCTTCCTGGCGCTCTTTGGGGTCAGTGATGTTGGCCAGCTCATCGTGAAAGGCATGCGGGTGTTTTTTATCGAGAGCAGCATTGATCAGGCGCTCGCCTTCGATTTCTATCTTGGCGTCGTGACGAGCTTGTTCGGGCGTAATCGAGGGGACTGAGTGTTGGGCGGCTTCTTTATGACTGACTTCTGCATGTTGAAACATTGGTATGTCCTCGATCAAAGTGAGTGGTGCGAATTTGCATCTCTAAAACTGCGGGAGCAATTTACAAATCGCGGCTAATGCAAGAACAATACAGCCGCCCCTTCAGTCTGTTGTTTCGGATTTGTTAAAGGGTCAGCGGCGCTCACGCCGGTATAGAAGGATCGCCAGAAGCGGTTGAGCGACTGCCACTCAATAGCCAAGCGTTAACAAGTCGGAAACATCAAGCGGATGGACAGCAATTAGATTGGAGGTCCGACGCTATGCCCCGCCGCAGGTCCTCCACAATGAACGTATTGATCAATATAGACCCTAAAAAAGCGCAACCTATTTATAGACAGATTGTCGAAGAGATGATCGACGCTATCAAAGAAGGCTATCTCAAACGGGGCGAAAAGCTGCCATCCACCAGAGATCTTGGCAAAACACTGGGAATATCGCGCTTTACGGTGATGCGCAGCTATGAGGATCTGGTCAGCGCCGGCTACGTCAAAATAGTCACCGGCAGTGGTGCCTATATCTGCTACGAAAGTGACAGGCAATCATCTTATGAACCGCCCGCTAAAACAAACCGGCCAGCGACGAGATTCGCCACACAATCAACCAGGGCGGCTCTTTTCGAAGCGATGGCTCAGGACACGAGCAGTCAGAGCCAGCTCAATTACGGCCTACCCTCCGCCGCCCTCCTGCCAGTCAGTCGCTGGAAAGAAGTGCTCTACAGCACCACGCGAGAAGTACAAACATACCCGACCAGCCAAGCCTTCGCCGACAATTTACAGCATCCCTTCGGCTCGCCGGAATTGCGCCGCACCCTGGCCGATTATCTCAGCCGCGCCAGACGAGTGCGCGCCGACGCCGAACGCCTCATAGTTTTTACAAGCTGGCAGAGTGCGTTTGACTTTGCTCTACGCCTGGTCTGCGAGCCGGGAGATAACTGTGCACTTGAAAGTCCAGCTCAACCATTTCTCTACCGCCGCTTGCTTGCCGATGGCGCCACCGTGCATCCGGTCTCGGTCGATGACAATGGCATGTCAGCGCATCAGCTCAGAGCTATAGACGCAGACCTGAAGCTGATTTGTATCAGTCCATCCCGCAACGAACCGACCGGACTGACGATGAGCAATGCCCGCCGCCAGGAAATTTTGAACGTCGCAGATAAAAACAATGCCTACATCATCGAAAGCGATCGCGACCATGAGTATCGCTACGGTCAAAAAGCGGTACCCTCAATGCAAGGTATGGATACAGGCGACCGCGTCCTTTATCTCGGCACAGTCGCCGACGTAATGGCGCCCCTGTGCCGGTTAGCTTATCTCATCGTGCCCGAGCACCTGGTCGGTGTCGCGCTGCAAATAAAGTCTTTGATTGATCCTGGCTACGCCCCGGTCGACCAGATCGCCCTGACAAAATTTATCCAGGAGGGACATTTCGAAAGACACATCAAACGCTCGGCGGAGATCTATGCCGAAAGACGCGCCGCGCTCATACATTCGCTAACCACACAATTTGGCGCGATGGTCCAAATAATCAGTGCGGGGGGCGGGACAAATATCGTCTTGCGCTTCCATCGTAGCATCAGCGTGGAGATGTTGACAAAAGCAGCCAGCAGACACGATATCGCCATGATCAATGCGGGCAGCTATTATCCGGTCGATACTCATAGCGATCAGTTTTTATTTGCCTTCGGCCATCTTGAAGTGGAAACGATAAAAACGAGCGTGCAGCTTCTGGCGCAGGAAGTGAGCGAGATGACGACACAAGCGACTAACCTTTCACAAAATCTCCTGCCGAGCGGTATGGCTACAGTGGCGCCCCATGGACAGCTGACGTTCTGAGTCGGCAGCTGGCTTGCCGTTGCCTCCCTGAAACCAAGAAAGTGCATAACACTGTTTCAAAAATGGTACGAAAAACTTGACTATAGCCATCGCGATAATTGACGCGGCTAAATACGACCTGATCCACCTTTTTAAAAAGACGAGCAAAATCGAGTTTTTATCTGCAACAATTGCAGCATGGAGAGATTCAAGCGCGTCTACCTCGCACCTATATCCAATGGCTTGGGCGATTTAATTTGTTCGTTGCCTGTGCTTCAGAGCCTGATCGCAAGCGGCCGAGAAACATACCTGGTGCGACGCTCGACGGCGCAGCAGGGATTTGACGAGCGAATCGATGGATTGGCCGGCAGCATCGATGAAAATGAACTGGAACAGATCAGCGCCGGTGCCTCCGTACAAGTGATCAATTTGCGCGATCACCCTCTGCAAACCGACCATATCTGGGGTTCTCCTGAATTTCTGCAAAAATATCCGCAGCTCTACATCGACGAAATCATCAGAAGAATAGCCGCCGATAAAGGTGTGGATATCGACGGGCTGAGCTGCAGACCATTGCTGTCTAAAAAGGTCCAGGCTTTGACCGGCAAAATCGCTTTCATCCCTGGTTCTCGCGGCCTGCAAAAATGCTGGCCGGCCAGTCACTGGCTCACTCTCGCTCAATTGCTCCGAGAACGCCGGGGATTCGAGTGCCGCGTCATCGGCGAACCGGATCAAAGTCCGATCGTCAAAGAATTGCTGGCGGCCGGATTGATCTGGCACCCGACACCGACGATCGGCGAAGCCCTTGACGCCCTCAGCTCAGTCCGCGCCGTTGTCGGCGTAGACACTGGCGCCATGCATATGGCCGTGCAGCAGTTGGTGCCGACCGTCGCACTTTTTCGCTATAACGCCCTTTTCGCCAGACAGAAGGCATATGTGCGCTCCCTGCTCGCTCCGACCTGCGACCGCGCCTGTCTGGCGCTCGAATTTGCCAGCGTCGGCAATAAAATCGTCAGCTATAAAACCAGTGATATTCAGGCTAAATCAGAGGCCGAAAAAACCTCCGAATTTTACTGGGAAACCTGGAAATGTCAGATGCCGCCAGCGCAACATTGCATGACCGGAATTTCCGCCGAAGCCGTGTATGAGAACCTGCTGCAACTTTCTAGTACAGCCGCAACCTAGCGCTAGATGAACAAGCTCTAAGATTAGCGCGAGATGAGCGAGCACTAATTATCGCGGAAAACCCTAATGACTTAGCCATTTGATCTTCCCATCTGGTCGACGGCGAAGCGAAATCGGTTCGCCCCCGATGCGCTAAAACGCCCCACAAAGGCACTGGTCCAATCCTAGCCAGACGGTGCCCATTTGGGCCTGGACAGTCATTTGTGGCATTTTCAGGGCATCAGCATGCCCCCAATATTTGCCTTGGGGCACTCAAGCTTGTTAGCAAAAGATATCCATTTCTCCTTCCTTTCCAAAAAGAACAAACAAGAACCTCTCATCCATATCCAGCGCGCATAAAAGCCTCTTACCGGCAAGCAACTCTGTTGCAGCGCAATGACACGGATGTGAGTTCTTGCTGTTCTCAATGGTTTTGCAGGCGATATGGCGCGCACTGCGACCCTCAATCGACGCTGTGATAGCGCTCGACAAGGTCGGCAGCCTTTCTCAAACCGACAAAAGGAATGCTCATGATATTCGATTCGCGCTTCTGGGGCCTGGCGCTCCTGTTTGCCCTGATCTCAGCCGGTCTCACCTACTGGCTCGGCCTCAACAACAAGCAGCCTGCGACCTCCGACGATGACGGCCGCCGCGGTCGCAACGAGAAGAAGAGCAAGATCACACCGCAGTCGGCAGCCATGTCGGCGGCCATTCTCGCCTTCGTCGTCGATCTGCTCATCCAGCGCATCGACTTCTACTACGTCCAGCCGACCCTGACGGGCAGCTTCTTCGGCTACTGGACGCCGCTCTTCCTGGCCATCGTCCCGGCGGTCATCATCGGCAATCTCGTTTCGGGCGGCAAAGCCATCGGTCGCTCGGTCCTGATGGGCCTCGCTCTGTTGATCGTACCGGCGGTGCAGACCATGTTCGAGACCGTCGGTCCCGACAACGCCAAGCGATTCGCCGACCTGCCGCAGGTGACCGTCGCCAGTGACAAGGAAACGCTCCCTCCCACCGACGAACAGCATCTGATCCAGGTCACGCCCTCGATGGCCGCCCTCAAGGCCAAGACCGTGCTTTCGAGCAAGGGCAACTACAGCACGCTCTATGCCGTCGGCAATCTGACGCTGCAGGCGATCAAGGGTCATCGATACTATGCCGCCCCGCTCGTCCCGACCAACTCCTCCGATACCACCTGGACCCCGCTCTTCGGCGGCCGCGCCACGAGCCCCGGCTACGTGCTGGTCGACGCAGAAGACAAGGACGCGGCACCGGAGCTGCACGACAGCTTCAAGATCAACCTCTTCGAGGACATGCCCTTCGGCATGAACCTCGAGCGCTTCGTCTATCAGGCTGGCTACGACAAGGGTGAACTCGACAACGCCACCTTCGAAGTGGACGACAACCTGCAGCCGCACTGGACGATCACCTACGTGACGCCGGCCTTCGGCAACATCACCGGCAAGAAGGTCGACAAGGTCCTCGTCATCGACGTGGCCACCGACCAACCGGTGATCCACGCCTACAAGCCGGGCGATGCCGCCATCAAGTGGGTCGACCGTGTCATCTCGGCCGAAGTGATCAAGACCTACGCCAAGGATTGGGGTGTCTACGGCCAGGCCTATTCACAGGCGAGCTTCGGCAACTGGCTGCAGATCGCTCTGGGCATGTCGAAGCAGGACACGATGGTGCCGGCCGAAGGTGATGAAGGGCTGATGCTCTCCTACACCAAGGATGACCACAGCGTCTGGGTCGTGCCGATGACCTCGCAAAACTCCACCGACCACGGCGTTATTGGCGTGCTCGTCTTCGAGACCGACATCAACAAGGCGAAGTTCTACCCCGGCCTGCGCGGCTTCAACCACGGCGGTAGCGTCTCGCAGACGATGTTCGGCGCCACCGCCAACAACATCAACAAGTACGGCGTCGAAAACCTCGAGCTCTACAACATCTATGGTCATCTGACCTGGGTGGCGATCTACACGCGTCCGCAGTCGCTCGGCTCGACCTTCGGGGCGATCGGCTTGATGGACGCGCAAAACCAGGAAGTCTCGGAAGTCGCCTACGGCCAGGACCTCCAGTCGGCGCTTGCTGACTACGTCGGCAAGATGGGTCATGGCAACGGCGGTCGCACAGCCAACGGCCTCAACGACACCGTCGCCCTCGACGGCACGATCTGGCGCATCGCCCCAAATGGAGCGACCTATCGCTTTCAGCTCGTCGGTGATTCGAAGCACTACTTCGACGTCAGCACGCAGACCTACCAGGGCACCCCGCTCCTGCGCGATGGTGACCACGTCGTCGGCTCCTTCATGGACACGCATCAGGCCCTGGCCTCCGTGCGCGACCTGAAGCTGGTCGGCAACGGCCCCGGCACCGCGGCGCCGAAGGTCGAAGAGAAGAAGTAAGCAGCGCAACGCTGCTGAATTGCTGCTCCCAAAAGCAGTCGCGAGAAAGCGGCAGATGCTCAGGCAAGACAGCCTGAGCATTCTGCCGCTGCCTGTCTTATCTGGCTAGAACCGCTGGAGATTCAAATGCAAATTCTCAATAACATCCGCAAGACCAGTCACAACTTAACCAGCAAACGCGCCCTGCTCTGGTTGCGCGTCAGCTACCTGCTGTGCATCGTTATCTGGTTCTTGAACTTCTACGTGACCACCTGCCACCACGGCGACATCATCGCGAAACAGACCGCCGCGGTCAGCGCCAGCGCGCTCACCTTCGAGTTCGTCGCTGCGGGCCTGACCCTTTGCCTCATCCAGTTCGTTATGGCGTGCCGCCGAGTGGCCGGACGCCTGCCGCAACCCCGACGGCTAACACCGCCGGACTTCGACCAGTTTTAAACCCGCAACCAAACTCTGATTGGAGAAATACATGTTCCTCGTCATCCTCTGCTTCTTCCTGAACCTCGGCATCTCGTGGTGGAACTGCTACGCGGTCGGCTCCTGCTGGACCGAAGCGAAGGCCGCCGGTGGCTGGCCGCGCTTCATGTCCTGGATGGTCGCCATCATGGCTGCCAGCGGCTTCACCTCGTGCTACCTGCTCGCCCTCGGCGGCATCGGCTACGGCATGCACCTGCTGTCGCCGCTGGCGCTCAAGTACATGCTCGAAATCGGCTACGTCATGATCGTCCCCGGCCTGATCTTCTCGGGCTTCTGCATGATGATCGACAGCTGGGCAACGGCCTACCGTGAAGGTGGCGTCCTCAACTACGGCATCGCCGGCTGGAACACCTACGCCCAGATCCACAACACCGCCTCGGCCATCTCCGGCATGGGCGAAGCAATCGGTGACCTGTTCAAGGGCATCGGCAGCATCGGCAGCGACAGCGATGACGCCACCGGTCCGGCCCTGGTCATCGGCCTGATCGCCGCCTGCGTCGCCGCCGGCGCCGGCATCATCACCACGGTCTGTCTGATCAAGAAGTACTCGGCCAGCAAGCCGCTGCCCTCCTACGAGGAGCTGCAGGCGCGCGCCGCTGCCAAAGCCGCCGCCGAGCGCTAAGGGTTCGGTCTCAAACAGCTTGGGGGAGCAGACTAGCCGTTCGGCGGCCTGCTCCCTTCTTATTTTCTACCAAAATTTGAATGCGGCATTCAGGAACGACTATAGCTGCAAGCAGAAGCACTCAGCAGACCAACCGATTCTACAGCAGGAGCAAGACAACACATGACCAGCACGGCCAAGACAGACCACCATGTTTTCGAAATGGTCGTATCCACTCAGCCAACAACTATGCTGCTCAGTCCCGAGGCAGCTGCCTGTTTGAGGGAGAAGCTAACCGCGGAGGAACGCACCATTTTTGATGCCAGGTTGACGGCTCTGGATTTCGAGGGTCTGAAGATTTTGTGTCTTTCAAAGGGCCTCTGACAAACTGCGTGTAGGGGAAATGCCGACACTATCTAAATCCAACCAAACACTGGGAGCGGACAACCGCTTCCAGTCCACGATAATTCACTGCGAAAAGCAGCAGAATGAGGCAGTCGTTTTTTTTAGCAGTCTATAACAGACCAGTCTACTGCAAAAAGCAATTTAATCCTTCCGGACTGTGCTTTTACTTTTACTACCCAAAGATGAATATTTGTTCGCGTCCTGCCGCTTCGCGCCTGCTTCTGGATTACTATGTGGCTGACCAAATCAGCTCCGCTTGCCGATCTGGTTGGAGATCCGTCATCGGGAGAGCAATATGTCGCAGAGTACCGCCAGCATTTTCCATTTGGGCCAAGACAGTACCAAATATCGTCCCCTCGGCAAAGAAAATGTATCGATCGAAGAGTGGAACGGTCGTAAGATGCTGGTCGTGAAACCTGAGGCGATCACCGCTCTCACCAGAGAAGCGTTCAAGGACGTCTCGCACCTCCTGCGCACCAGCCACCTGGAGATGTTGCGTTCGATCCTCGATGATAAAGAAGCTTCATCCAACGATAAATTTGTCGCCCTCGAGCTATTGAAAAATGCTGCCATCGCCGCTGGTGGCACATTGCCGATGTGTCAGGATACGGGTACGGCCATTGTTGTCGCCCACAAAGGCGACCACGTCTGGACCGACGCTGATGATGCCGCCGCCATTGCCGAGGGCATTAAAAAGACTTACAGCGAGTGCAATCTGCGCTACAGTCAGATGGCACCTTTGACTATGTATCAAGAGACTAATACAGGCAGCAATCTGCCGGCCCAGATCGAAATCTACAGCGATCCCGGCGACAGCTACGAATTTCTCTTCGTGGCTAAAGGTGGCGGCTCGGCTAATAAGACCTTTTTGATGCAGGAAACCAAATCGGTCCTCAATCCCGAATCTCTGGCCAAATTGCTCGTCGAAAAAATCGGCTCGCTTGGCACCTCCGCTTGCCCGCCTTATCACCTCGCCATCGTCATCGGTGGACTTTCGGCTGAGCTGACGCTCAAGACCGTGAAGCTAGCCAGCTGCCATTACCTCGACAATTTGCCGACGAGCGGCGATAAGAGCGGGCGCGCTTTCCGCGATGTCGAGCTCGAGAAGCAAGTCCTGGAATTGACCCGTAAAATGGGCATCGGCGCTCAATTTGGCGGCAAATATTTTTGCCATGATGTGCGCGTCGTGCGTCTGCCTCGTCACGGTGCCAGTTTACCTATAGGCATAGGCGTTTCTTGCAGCGCCGACCGTCAAATCCTCGGTAAAATCGATGCAAACGGTCTCTGGCTCGAAGACCTCGAGCACGATCCGGCACGCTTCCTGCCCGAAATCGAGACCAAAGATCTGGGCATGGAGACGATTGATGTCGACCTCACCCGCCCGATGGACGAGATTCGCGCCAGTCTGGCCGGTAAGCCTCCGGGCACGCGCTTGATGCTGCGCGGGACCCTGCTTGTCGCCCGCGACATCGCTCACGCTAAGTGGAAAGAGCTGATTGAAAGAGGCGAGGAGCTGCCCGAATACATTCGCAAGCACCCGATCTATTATGCCGGTCCGGCCAAGACCCCCGATGGTTACGCTTCGGGATCTTTTGGTCCGACCACGGCCGGACGTATGGATTCTTATGCTGACCTGCTCATGTCGCGCGGCGCCAGCTTGATTACACTCGCTAAAGGCAATCGCGGTAAAAACGTGCGTGAGGCTTGCGGCAAATATGGCGGTTTCTATCTTGGCACCATTGGTGGTGCGGCCGCTCGTCTGGCCAAAGATTCGATCCGCAAGGTAGAAATCATCGATTACCCCGAGCTTGGTATGGAAGCGGTGCACAAGGTCGAAATCGAAGACTTCCCGGCCTTCATCGTTATCAACGATAACGGCGAAGACTTTTACGCCAAAGTGCTCGAAACAGCGGTTAGCGTCCGGTAAGCGAGCCCTGCCGCCCGCGCTATTTTGCGGCGTTTTGATCTGCGGAAAATACGTGTTTGTCAGCCGCGAGAGTGGCTAAATCTTGGCTGCCTCCTTTGGAGCTGCCGCTGCCTTGGCCCTTCGGCCATGGCGCTTGGGGCGTTTGGGGTGGCAATCCCCTTGCGCCGGTTGCATTGATCTTGATAGCAGTAATTATCCCTTCCACTCTAATTAAACAGAAAGCCAACTAAATCTTCCCCCGGTAACCTATCCCTATTTCCGCCCGCCTGACAAAAGCTCCCTAGCTTTTGTACCGGACATCGCTTTCTTTTATCTAGACCATTCCTAATTCTGCAACAAAGGAACAGTCAGGAGAAATCATGTGTACAGCCCCCTCAAATATGGAGCGCTCAATCTTGCGCTAATATTTATAGCTTCTTCGCTTTGCGCCTCTTCCGTCGCAACTAAGACCGGTTTTGCGCAAACTATCCCTGCCCCATCTACCCCAGTCGCGGCCCCCACCGAACCGAACACTGCCGCAAGCAGAGTGCAGACAACGACCAGCCTCGTCCCGTCTACTCCGCCTAAGCTGTTGCCTCTGGCCGGTAAAACAATCCTCATCGACCCCGGTCACGGCGGCAACGATACCGGTGCCACCTCCGGCCACGTCATGGAAAAAACCGTCACTCTCGCCGTTTCCCTCAAGTTGCGCACTCTCCTGCAAACTCAAGGCGCAACGGTGGACATGACGCGTGACAGCGACAAGACGCTGACCTTGCAAGAAAGGCGTGATGCGAGCAATCGCCTCTGTCCCGACTTGTTTCTCAGCATTCATGCAAACGCCGTCGGCAACTCCAAAATCAGCGGCATCGAAACCTACTGGTGGGATGACCGTGATCGCAGTTTTGCCTCGCTTCTACTCGACAGACTTTCCAATGGGCTCCATGAGATAGAAAAATGGAGTCTGGCTCGGAACCTCTTTGTCTTGGATGGCAACAACGCCCCTGCCTCTCTGGTGGAAATTGGTTATCTGACCAATCCCCGCACCAGAGCTCTGCTTGCGACGTCCGCCTATCAAGACAAAGTGGCTACCGCGCTGCTCAGTTCTGTCGAGCTCTACCTCGCTGACCGCAATACACCTCGCGGTTGCGCTCTTTCTGTGCCATCGGCACTTATTTCTAACTTTGTAATAGGCCATCCTTCACAGGGAGCTCATCATGGACACTCAAATTCACAACACCATTCACGCCGCCGCTCAGGGCAGCGGGCCAAACATCCGTCGCATCATCGATCTGGAAAACGGTGAAGCCGCGCATGCTCCAACTCATGCCGCCTGGGTCTCCGGCGATCGCATGTACTTGAACGGCAATTATCCGATCCAGGACACCGGCGGCGGATCGTTCGGTCTGCGCATCATCAAGGGTCATGACGGTAGACTGCTCGTCGATTTGTCGGACTGCTCGGCCGAACGCTTTGCCGGCTTCTCTTCCTTCGCCTCTTTCGCCGGTCAAGTGACGCCGATGGCTGTCGACGAAGCTCTGCCCACGCCGCGGCCGGACCCAGACACCCATCGCATCGTCGACATGGAAGCGGACGAAATCGCCTACATCGACCCGACCTCCGTCTGGGTCTACGAAGGCCGTCGCATGTGGTTGAACGGTTACACGGCGGTTAGCGAAAGCCTCTCCGGTCGCACTCCCCTGCGGCTGCAGAAGCTCAGCGATGGCTCTTATACCGTCGATCTCTCCTACTGCGAGGGCTTCGAATGGGCGAGCGAGCCGGACATGAGCGTGCCGCAGTTTCCGCTGCAGGTATGGCGTCGGGTCGCTTGAGTGACTCGTCGACTGACTGACAGCTGAGCAACTTACAAAGAGAGACGGTGCCGATTTCGGTGCCGTCTCTCTTGTATTTTTTTATTTTTGCCAAAATTGGATGCATATATCCAGTTTTGCGCTTGGAAAAATCCGCCGCAGCGAGCGGGTAGCTTCTAACGCATCGCCGACTGTAACTGTTGCAATAGCGCCTTGGCTTCGGCGTTACGTCCTGCGACCACCAGCTGCTGCACTCTTTGAACCTGACTCATATCGAAGGGCAGTTTCCTGCCGGACATGATGTATTGCTGCAGAGATTTTTGGAAGCGCAAGACTTCATTTTGCACACCGGTAGCGTTAGCTTGCTGGCGCATTTTTTTTGCAATCCTGGTCTTTGGCCTGCGGATTGCGCTGGGTCGTCACCACTACTTCTTTGTTGTAGATGCTCGCTCGCAGCGAACGCCCTTCAAAGCAATTGTGATCGGCTTTAGCCGATGCTGATGGCTGGGCCCAGACCTGTTCCTTGTTTTCAAAATAGTCTATGAAACTAAATATCGCGCGGCAAACGGCGGTGGGATCGGCGTCTATGCAATTGGTCAAAGCGGAGACGACGATTTTGGCGCTCGGGTCACAGAGTGTGCGCGTCGCCATACCGGGAAATCCACCGGCATGACCGATGACACGCCGACTGCCGACCAGGTCGACTTGCAGACCAAGGCCATACTCCTGGTTGAAGGTACTGTTAGTGACCGGCCACTGGGTGCGCTGCATTTCTTTTTTTGATGCGTCGTCGAGCAGCTTGCCGTTGCCGACGATATGAGCGGAAAAATAGGCGCAGAGATCGGCGGCATTGGAATAAAAGCCGGTCGCTGCGGACAGAGCTCTGGTATCGATTTTGCCATCGAGAACTTCCCGGCTGCGCCCACCCTGCCTTCGTTTTTAAGGCAACTCTTTCAAAAAAATCTTACTACTAATGCTTATCATACAAAGACACGGCCACCTCACTCAGTGGATCATCCAGTTTTCACCTCTTGTCCATACCACTGCCACTCGCGACAGATATCTTGCGCTGCGGCGAGCTTCCGGGGGACAAAATTTCCTCCCAGATCCGGTGATTTCACCAGACTGTTTAAGCTAAACCCAAGATATTCATTCCATTCCCCGCCCCTTCATCCCCCCGAGCTGCCCATACAAACCAAACAACATAGCTAGCGCTGACTTCACTTTTTCGAGACTGAATGTCTTTTGTTTGAAGCCGGCGCTCGCTCGGGGCCCTTCATCGACCCTTGAAACGAAATTCAAGAACGCACAGAGAAGAAACAAAGAAAGGACTCTATGAATCACATTATCAGTAAAACCTCAGGCGGCAGGAGCCTGACCATTGCCATCGGTGACACCATCACCGTCACTCTTTCTTACGATGATCGCCAGACACGGCTCACGGCCTGGACATTCGCTGACGATTTTAGTTTCAATGCCTGTATTTCCCTCGATCTGGTCGATTGCAAGGACGGCATACGGACAATGATTTTCAAGGCGCACACGGCTGGAACGATTCAGGTTGCCCTGCACGAGTTTTTTGTCCTGGGCTTTGATCAGAGCTTTGCCGCTAATCGTTTCCGGCTCGAAGTCACCGTCGCTTAGAAAAGCGAGGCAGAATCAATGCTCCCGTCGCAACATGAGCGGGAGCGTCCAATTTTCTTTCGACCGCATTGCAAAGTCTCAAAAGGAAAAGGATATTGAATGACAAAAACATATGAAGTAGCCTTCAACGCCTTGCAGACTCCGGTTAATCCGAGAGAAAGAGCGCTCGTAGTAGCGCGAGCGATAGCTGCCCTGGTCAGCAGTCGCTTCGTCCGCAGGGCCGGTGCGGCGATTTTCTTCGACCGCCGGGGCGAAGGGGCGACCTTTATTGCATCATCGTCGTCTGCCGAGGCTTTGCTGGGCCTGCCCCCGACTTACGGTTCGGTGCTTGGCCATTTCGGCGAATTCGAGCGCGCCGCAATCCAGGTCGACTAACGAAGCGTGGCAACTAACAGATGACTTTAGAGAATGAGCCGGTCCTGGCCCTTTCTCTAAAGTCATCTTGCAAAAAACGACACCTCTACTACCATACATAACACACTAGAACAGCAGCCCCCTCAGACAGGAATGGCTCTGTCATGCCAGTGTTAGGTTGGCATCTTAGGGTTCAGGCATGAGCAAGGGAACATCGCCTGCGGCGGAGCAATTTATACATGAGCGAAATCCGATTACCTGCGCATCTGAAGGATGCCGCAAAAGACATGACGGCGAACCCATCAAGCGAGCATTCGCTTTTCGAGGATTCCTACAAAAGCCTCGGCAGAATGACCCACAAGGCCGTCAATGAGGCGGAGGAGCATCCAGTCGTCACAACGGCCGCTATTATTGTTGGCGCCGCACTATTACTCTACAGCACCCGGGGCGACTCGATAATTGCCGGCAAGCTGGGATCCGGCATGGAAAAAACTGCAGCTGAAAAAATGGCGGCTCAAGCCGGCGAGCGCATCACGGCCGACGCTCTTGGCGAAGAGGAGAAGCGACTCACACTGCTCAATCCGGCCCTGGCGAGAGAAGGGCCTAATGTCAAAGCCGGCGCTACGATTAAAATCTACAACCAACATGACCTGACCAAATTGGCCGAGAAAACACAATTTAAGTTTGTGCCTCCACTCGGACAATTCTTGAAGGAAAACGGCGTCACCGAAGAGCAAATCGGCAGAGCCCTCGACATACAAAAAGCACAGCCGATCGAGCAAAAGAAATTACTCGGCCAGATACTTAGTGATGAAGGATTGGCCACGAAAGAGCTGGTGGACGCCGCGCAAGGCGAACTGAAAAAAGTGCTGGTAGAAGTGCGTCGATTGGCAGGAATTCTGTAAGTTACAAAACCCAACAATGCTCGACCATGTTCACGTCTTTTTCATACGCAATGCGACATCGTCGATATAGAAATCGCTATGTACGCAGTTATTCGGCCCGCAGGTCGATGACTGCGTTTTGGATTTTGCCACCACATACAGTGGCATCGCGTCAGCTGCGCAAAGCAACCGTTCGTTTTTTAACCCGCACTTTGACACAGACAAGCGCTGCAATACGTGATTTTACCAGGGGCAAGTAAAGCACGGCGCCCGTCTTTCGTTGCCACAAATCCGCCCCAACGCTAAACTGAATTATCAACCAATTGCATGTAGTTCTATTTTTCAGGAACACTCCTCGCCCATCACACTCTGATATTTCCCAACGTCTTTTCCTCGCACTCTGTGCGGCGACGCGAAATACTCCGATGTAGGGCAGGCGCGCTTTTGGTTGGTTGAGTCAGGGCTGCACGACTGGCGGTAAAGTGAAATCGCTGCTCGCTGACAGCACCTTGGCGCAAATAGCAAACTCAACGGCGGGCAGACCCCGGCGTCAACAGAGGCTATTTGCGATGCATGCTGTAATTGAACAAATCATCTCCTCAGGAGAGGGCAGCAGGCTCGAGACCGGTTGGCGTCTATGGGAACCCGCACCAAAGCCAAAGGTGCTCTCATGAATACGCAGACCAACAACTCGAACTCCGCCCCGACCTCCAACCGCAACGTCAACGACAACGACAACGGCACTGCCCTCGACAACGAGCGGCAGAGCTTCTCCATCTACCTCGCCGGCGACCTCTGGACGCACAAAGATTTGATCGGCAACGCCCTGCTCGCCGAATATATCGATGAAGTCTCAGGCGGCCGCTACAAGTGCGTTCTTCCCCAGGATCTGGAAGAGCCTGTGGATCGCACGGTCGACATCCGCAATGTCGATTTGAAACACGTCATGACCTCGGATATGGCCATCTTCAACTTCGACGGCGCCAATCTCGACGCCGGCACCGTGGTTGAATTTATCTATGCCAAAATGCTCGACATCCCGTGCGTGCTTCTGCGCACTGACTTCCGCTCAGCCGGTGAAGGCAATCAGGACCAGGATCCCTGGAATCTGATGGCATCGCACTGGCCGCGCAGCAAGGTCGTCAAATTGCACGGCATGGCTGAATATCAGAGCTCGAAGGGAGCGGATCAGAGCATTCGTCGGACTCTCGATACAATGTACCGCAAAATGTCGGTGCAAATTATCGACGGTCTCGACGCTGTGCGCGCTGAGACGCCTCTGGTGGCAGAAGGCAGCCGCCTGTCAACGATCTTCGACTGGGCTGTCGAATGCCCCGGCGCAGGCTATGACAAACATCTGAGCAAGCAGGACGTGCAGGCGCTGATCGCGACGAAACTGGCCAAGGGCCTTTTGCGGAGCGAGAAGGCCTGATTGAAACCGGTCTATTTGTAAGCGTGATGCCGGCCGGCTTCAAACTCTTCCAATAAACGAGCAACAGGCGCGGACTTTCGCCCACTCGGGTCGGTCCGCGCGAGCCTCAGAAAGGTTGAGCGATGAACAACGTAAATGACGGTCAAGAAGTCGGCCGGCCCCAGGCAGAAATAGCTCTCAAGTCGGAGGATAATCCGCACTGGATACTGCTTCGGCGACTGCGTCGCGTGCTCGAGGACACGTCCGTGGGCCTTCTACAGATGCGCTGGACACAGCAGCAATTTGTGCTGGTCGACAACGCCCCGCGGCACGATACCGCTCTTGACCAAGCCACCATGAATGCCATCCATAGCTTGACCCGGAGCAATCGGGGTGATGCCAAACACCGCGGCCTTCGCGAGCTCACGCATTCGCTGACCGTTCTCGAACCGCTACTGGCAAACATACGCGGTATCTTTCGCGGTGAGGAAAAAATACAGATCGAAGACCGCCTCGAGCGTCACGTGCATGAGGCGCGGCGGCTGGCCGAGTCATTTCACAACTTGCCGACCATGGAAGGCCACCCCAATCAGCCCTACGCCATTCGGCAGCACTGCATGGCAGACATCGTTCTGTCGGTCACAGACCTGACCAGCAAGCTGAAGCTCCTGCGACGTGAGCTGAAAGAACTCGGACTGCCCGAGGCTGAGCAAGCGATTCTATTCGAACAGGAAGCTCGGCTCTACCGCCTGAACGCACTCTTCAAGAAATGGCGGGATAATCCAAGCCAGAAGTTGGCCGGCAAACTATTGAACTGCGCTGATAACTTCGAGCAGATCAGGATTGCCTTGGAAAAACTCCGGAGTGCCAGCCGCCAGGAATGCTTGCGCCAGGGCATTCACTTTATGGGTCGATGCGGTGAAATAATCTCTGAATAACAAGCGACTTTTTCTTGCCACCAGCGTTGGTCAAAAATTGACCAGCCTTCCACCGAACAGCAAAAGACCACAGCATAACGGAGAAGATCCATGATCAAGACCTTGAGCACCGCCCTTTCCGCCCTCGTCCTCGTCGGCGCCGTGAGCAGCACAAGCTTCGCCCAAGGCACCGCCGACGAGCGCGCCGACTGCATGTCTGACGCCATGAACATCTGCGGCCAGTTCATCCCCGACACCAGGGCGATCACCGCCTGCATGATCAAGAACAAGACCAAACTAAGCCCGGCCTGCCGCCGTCACTTCAAGTAAGCGCGGGACATGCCGAAGCAAGCTGGAAAGATTCGGACGCATCAGGAGTATCCCGCTTTCTTCGCCGCAAGACGGCTGCTCAGCCTGCATTAGCCGTGACTGTCATATGGAGGGGAGCCATGGCTCCCCTCCAACGGATCTTGCTTTTATGCTGCTCTCAAAAACGACGCCCCTACTACTCACAATAGCTGAGCGCAAATCTCCCTCATGCTAGAGCGGAATTGGCTTGCTTTCTTTGTCTACGGCAACGAGTACAAAATTGCCATGAGCGCACAAATGCCTGTTGCCGGATAGCAAATCCTCACCGTGCAGTTCGACATTGACGACGACCGAAGACTTGCCCCGCCGGATGATGCGTCCAATCACTTCGACAAGATAGCCTTGCTTAACCGGGGATTGAAAATCAATGCGCTCGGAAGACGCAGTCACCATCGACTTTCGTGCGAAGCGAGAAGCAGTGATGAACGCACTCTTGTCCATAAGCTCAAGGGCGTGACCGCCAAAGAGAGTGCCGTAATGATTGGTCTGATTCGGAAAGACCATCTCCACCATACGCGTATCGTATTGCGAATAGTCTTCTACGCAAGTACCGGCCTCGATAAAAGTAGCATCGATAAAATTCTTGTTTTCTATACTCATACAATCTCCAAAGAAATAAAAAAGTTCCTGACCGATGGGACAGAAACTCGATCTCGTATGAGTCGCAGCAATAGTGCGATCATCGAAATTGGCCTCCTTGCCTCGAAGAGGTAACCCCGGTTGTGTGCTCAAGTGGGTAGTCTGACTGGCAATTTCTTGCTTCACAGTTGCGGGACAGCGGTGGACTTTCACCACACTTCCCCCACCAGATTGCCTTAGCAATCTCGATATTTGTTGAACACTAGATTGATTTTGCGGTGTTTTTGCTCCTTTGTTTACGGACTGGCGACGCAAACATTCTACTAATAAGGCTCCGGTTTAAAGGTCACATTTTGTTCACGTCTTTTTCATAGATTGTGCCTCATATTGATTGGCAACACCTCCCAACACATCCCAACACCGCCCAGAACGCAGTATCCGCCACCCAAATGGCCGATGACTGCGTTTTGCGCTTAGCACCATAAGCAGTGGCATCATGGCAGGCGCCACCACATTCACCATGCCACCAAAAAAGCCGTTATCTATTATAACATTTAGTTAAAAATCCGCAAAAGACACGGACACAGAGACGTGAAATGTAAAGTCCACCGGAGCAGGAGAACTGAGTTCTCCCGCTCCGGTAAACATTTTGCTCACTGTCGATCGATCGCCTCCGAGCTAATCGCCAGATGCGGCTCGCCCTCAAGGCGTTGCCGCACCCAGGACCAGGCGCCGGGGACATCGATGTCGGTCGAACAGCCTTCGACAATCATACGCACGAGAGAGCAGGGTTCAGCTTCGAGCAAATCTCGGACGGTTTCGAGGACGCAAGCATCGAGAAAGACGCCGACGAAACGAAACAGGCCCTTGCCGAAACTGTTCTCGTCGCAGACTTCGACAAGCTGTTTTGCCCCCGAAGGAGTTTGCTTGCTGCGCCGCTGGCAACGGGGATAGCCCTCGAGCAGGTCGGCAATTGGACTGATTGTTTCGCCCAGCCGCCAGGGTTTCATTTCGAGCAAGACAATCGACCAATTAAGCCTGATCGCCTCCTTGACCTGACGAATGACGGCGTCGATCGGTGGTTGACTCGGGCCGGTCCAGTTATTCAGGAAGGTCTGCTGCATGTCAACGACCACGAGTGTAGTAGCGCCATTTTGCACTTCAAACTCGCTGCGTCGATTGGCGACGATCGGCGAAACGGACCGGGACGAGACTTCGGAACCACGAGCGGTGGCGCGGACGAGATTATTCATAGCAGCCTCCTTTCAGGTTGGTTCGAGGTAACAGGAATCACTTGCATCTTCTAGTGGGTTGAGCCGGCACAGTACGTCCGAGTGGAAAACACGGTTGTTCTGACGATGAGACGGCTGGTGATTAAAAAATTCGGTTGGCTTATAACTAAAGGGAAAAAGAAGAGGGACAAATCGTTCTATCAAGACGGAAGCACCTGAAGACAGATCAGCTGCATTAAGTCTGGCTCTTTACATATATTGGCGTTGAGCTTTCGTCTCATCTTCTTGATAAGCGCGATGGGCTATGCACGACGTATAATTAGACTTGCTCGGGGTCTGGGCGATCAGTTGCCTCGAGCGTTTAACGTCGGGCCCCTCCCGAGATCCGCTAATTAGTAATCTGAGGTCCTATGCCGGTTCAACCTGTAGCAAGACTGGGAACACTCCTGCAAGAGTTTGGAGTGCTTGGCGCTGATGCCTGCACGAAGACGGAAGAGCTTTCAGCCTATAGTGGCCTGCCCTTTGGCAAATGCCTGATATTGCTCGAACAGTTGAGTGAAAACGACCTGAAGGCGGTTCTGGAAGCCCAATCGCTGCTCCGCGACAATATTTTTGACCGCAACTCACTGGCCAAAGCCGTGCAGAAGGTCTGCCGCGATCACGTCTCTCTGCCGGATGCCCTGCAGTCACTGGGCCTGCAAGCTAAAAACACCCGCCGCACTCGTCTGGGCGAGCTGCTCGCCGACGCCCAGGCAATCAGTCCCGAGCAACTGGCCGTAGCGCTCAAGGCCGCCGATTTTTCAGCCCTGCCTCTCGGTCACATCCTCACCAGCTTCGACGCCCTCGAACCGGCTCTCGTCGATTATGCCCTCGATGTGCAAAGTCAGATACGCAAGGGCGTCCTGGCCCGCGCTGCTGGGGTGGAACAGATCAGACAGGCAAATCTGCAACTGAGCATCAAAATTTCAGCAGGCAGTGGACACTTCGCCCTCGGCGAAATCCTCATCTTCAGCAAACTGCTCACCAGCCAGCAGATCGAGGAAGCTATCGGAGCGGCGCGAGCCAGCAAGCAGATGATCGGCGAATATCTCGTCGAAAGCAATTTGATTTCGGACGAAACACTGACGGCCGCTCTTTGCGTGCAAAACCTGATCGGTGCCCATTTGCTATCTATCGACTCCGCCTGTGACGTTATTTACAGCGTCGCCAAGCTCAAGGTCGATCCGAACAAAAATTTCGAGGGACTGACATTCCAGGATTTTCTGAAAGTGTCCGGTTATTTGACCAATAGCAAACTGCGTACAGTAATGAGCAAGCTATCGACGGACAACCCCAATCAGACCCTCGATGACTTCAAACATTCCCTCGAAGATACGACCACGCTGCGCGAAACCCTGACGGAATGTTTTCCCGACGACGTTTCGCTCGTCAATGCCGGCGCCGTTTTGTATCAGCTTGTGCATTTGCAGAAGTTGAGCCTGAACCAGGCCTTGCTAACTTTTGCTTTCCGCAAAAATGGCGTTTCGATAGCCACTGCCGCCTGAAAATCGACCAGTTTATTAACTAGCGCTAACTCAGCCAACCTGAAGCTTTGAGCTTTAAGCTTAATTCGTATTGGTTGGCTGAGGTCTTCAGTTTCTGTGAGCCTTAAATGCGTTGCGTATGGGCGTCTATTTAAATTAGCCTGAATTTACTATTTCTCCATTTCGCTCTTAAGAACCCCAAACCGCAAAGTCTTTCTTCACCACACTCGCCCGCCACTAATCAGCATTTTTAGCTGATCGGGTGATCACTGCCTCGCGTTTTGCGACTGTGAATGTGTGAAGGAAGCTCGTTGTCTAGGGTTTTAAGAAAGCTCCTTGTGAGCTGTCCAAAACAGTGACGTGTTTTGGCGCGACCTGGAAAGTAGACAACCCTCTTTTGAAACCGAGAAAAAGCTGCAGCCCGTCATGGCCGCGGCCATTTCTCAGCAAAGAAACGGAGCCTACTATGAGCAAGCAAATCATCAACTTCACCCTGCCCCGCATCACCGCCGTCGCCGGTCGCAAGACCTCGCCCGCCGATCCCGGTCATGAGCATCACACCCAGATTGACGGCGCCGGTACCGGCGATGCCGATTTTCACTTCCCCGAGCCCGACGTCCTCGCCAAGCGCGCCCTGCGTCGTCTCGCTCGTGCCGAGCGCGCCGCCAAGAAGCGCCTGCGCAAGGCCGGCAAGACCCCCGTTGCTGGTGCTCCCACCACCCCCGGCAAGATCACGGCCACCCCGACCAACCCGCAGCCCGCGCCCGAACCTTCCAGCGAGCCGGCTTCGGACACCAGCGGCAAGGACGCCGGCAAGACCTTTTTCGAAGGCCTGATCGTGCCGACTCCCGCCAAGGTGGTGCCCGCCGGTCAGACTCGTGAGACGTACCTCGACGGTCAGGACCTGCTCAAGGCCGCCGACGGCCTGCAGACCCTGATGATGAATCGGCAGTTCGACGGCTTCGTCGAGCAGCGCTTCGGCGACATGGTTTCGGTGGCGGCCTGGGGGGTCAAGTACATGCCCACCAAGAAGCTGACGGCCGTGAAGAGCCTGGCCACGCAACTGGACCGGCTGATCGCCAGCTACCAGAAGACCCTGCCGAAGCTCACCGCCGACCTGGCCAAGCGCAATCCCAAGGCGCCGCTGGTGGCTGTGATGAACAAGGCGGTGGAGCTGCTCGACCAGGAGCTGGCGCGCATCATCTACGTGCTCGAGATCTACATCGAGAGCATCAAGCAGGTACGTGACGGTCGCTTCACGGCGGCCCTCGATGCCACGGAAGTGTTCTTCGAAGACGCTTTCACGCTCTACACCACCGGCGACCTGCACTGCGGCAACAGCGCGGCGGCCCAGCTGCCGACCTCGACCTACAAGGTCGGCGACGTCTTCATGCCCCGCGTTACCTCGAGCGGTCTCGCCACCATCCCTGGTGCGCGCGGACCGATCGGCGCCAACGCGCTCCAGCTTCCCTTCGAGATGCTGGACTGCTTGATGCTCGTCCTGCCCCTGCTCGGGCATGAGGCGCGTCACAACGTCTACCACGACATCACCGGCCTCGAGCAGGAGCTGCTCGATGTCGTCGAGGAGGCCATCCGCGACGCGCATACGGCCGGTCTGATCAAGTTCGAGAAGGAGGACATGCAGCTCGGCGAGCAGACGGTCAAGACCATCGACCTGGTGGTGAAGCTGTTCTGCGACTGGCTGAGCGAGATCGATGCCGACGTGGTCGGTGGCGTGCTCTTCTCGGGCACGTCCTTCGGCGGCAACATGGTCATGTCTTTCCCGGCCATGATGGTGCGCGACGGGCGCGTTTCGGACAAGGTCAAGCTGATCCGGACCGAGTCGCGTTTCGACCTGGTGCAACAGAAGGACGGCAACGTGGCGCTGGTCTTCGAAGAGCATCCGGTCGACTACATCCGCATCTACATCGTCGCGGCGGCGCTGGAGGAAGTCGGCTTCCCGGCCGAGGCCACCAAGCTCCGTCAGCTCGCCGACTTCGCCGTCGGTGACGAGCTGCCCAAGGAGATCGTCTACAAGGAGGCCTCCGGTCAGAGCGACCTCGTCGTCAAGTTTGCCACGGCGGACCTGCTGGCGGTTGCTGCGACTCTGGTCAAGGCGATCATCCGCAAGCCGCTCAAGGCCCAGCTCGGCAAGAGCTGCGGCGACCTGGTGATGTGGGACAAGAAGCGTCAGGGCAAGGTGGACACGCTGGCTGGCCTCCTGGCGGTCGGTAAGTCCGACCTGCCCACCGACATGGGCAGCATCTACGCCACCTATGTCGGCGCGGCGGCCTCCCAGGCCTATCTCGACCTGATCCGCAAGGGTGTGGTCGACAGCGTCACGGCGGCGAAGACCGTCAATGAAGCCGCGCTGAAGATGATCGGCGGGCTGCGCGCCCTGTCGAGCAATCAGTGCCCGGTGCCGGCACCGGTCGCTCCCGCCGCTGAGCCCGCTCCGACCAAGTAGTCGGAGCGCAAGCTCGTTTGAGCTTCGAGCTGAGGGACGGCAGCGGCTTTCGGGCTGCTGTCGTCCCCGAGGCCCGGGGCTGGTATTTCAGTGACAAACATTTCTTTTAAACATTTTTACAAAGGAGTTTCTATCATGAGAACCGACCAGTACATGGGCCTCACCAAGAAGGCCAAGAAGATCATCGAGCGCAGCATAAAGGTGCGCGAAATCGGCAAGACGATCATGCCCGACAAGAGCGAAGTCGCCTTCGACCGGGTTGTCGACAAGCTGCTCGCCACCAGGACGGTGTGCGGGAAAATCGTCGGCGCCTGGGTGGACGAGGTAGCTCAGCTGCACCGCTACACCTTCGGCTCCGGCGTCGTCTACGAAGAGTACGTGCAGTGCACGCCGTGGTGCGGGGGGCCGATGTACTTCATCGCCCTGCGCCGTGTGCGGAAGGACGGCAGCGCCGGCAAGTTCCTCAAGACCTCGCTGTGGTCCTCCAAGGAAACGCAGTTGCGCGAGGAGCACAACAACAGCGCCGCCGACTGAGCTGACAGTCAAAGTCAGTCGCAGCGAGCAGCGCTCTCTTTTGTAATCGCAACTACTCGTCTGGCTCGCCGACGGGTCGCTCGAAGCCGCAAGGTCAAAAGCGATCCGTTGGCAGCAACGGGTTTCACATCAAGGGAGAATCGCATGCAGTTGAAAGTTTTCTGGCCGAACAAGCGCAAGTTTTACGCCCATGCCAGCCTCGACGAAAGTCGCGAGACGGTCAAGTCGCCTCGAGGCACCGCCCGTCCCAGCGAAGAGTTCGTCCTGCTACCGCCAACCGGCCTGCACACCGCCAGCGGTGCGCCGGTCTATCTTGGTGACGCCTTCCGGCGCACCACCGGCGACATCGTCGAAACCTTCATCGTCGGCCCGCTGCCTGCTAAAGGTGTGCTGGTCAGCGAATTCGTCCTGCGGCGCTCCAGGCTCACCCACGCCACCAGAGGCGTCAAGGTCCACCTCGACTCCGAAAAGGAGCTCGAGGCCATGCACAAGGCGCTCCCCGCGCCGGCGCTCTCCGACGAAGGCCTGGCCTCGCTGGAAGCAATCGGCAATGTCTACGAAAATTACGCCGCCTTCGTCCCCACCAACCAGCACTATTGCTACGAGGCGATCGGCTGGGACGGCGAGTTTTACCGTCTTGTTTCCTGCCCCTTCTGGCAGCACTCGGACCACGGTCTGACGTACTGCCGCCTCACCCAGAACGGCTCGCTCACCAACCGCGACGAAGACTACCGCAAAGCGCTCGCCCATTTCGGCAGCGAAGCGGCGCTCAACGAAGCGGACAACGACATGCTGCTCTGGGACCAGGTCAAATCGTGCGGCATCAATGACGACTGGCCGGAGGAGGACGAGGACAGCTAGAGGCAAGCCCCGAAGCCGGTTTCGCAGCCAATCCTGAGCGATTCGACCAGCCCTCGAGCGAGATTAGCTCGAAGTAGTTTTTGTCAGCAAAGCCTTTAACAAAGTAATTTCAAGGAGAAAATTATGACTTCCATCACCATCATCGTCCTGATAATCGCCCTGATCGCCGCCCACCGCGACGGTCTCACCCGCGATGACTCCAACACGGTCCTCGGCGGCGTTTGCAGCGGCATCGCCGTTCGCTATGGCCTCGCCGTGCCGCTCGTGCGCGTTCTCGCTGTCCTGGCGGCCATCGGCACCCATGGCCTGGCGACGGCGCTCTACATCCTGCTCTGGATCACGCTGCCCAAGCGTTAACCACGGGCTGGATCGGGTGGCAAGGCCGAGCTCGCCTGGACCGAATGCACCTATCTCGGCCGCTACTTGAGCTTTGACCGTGGCAGCACCAAGATCGCCGATCTCTACGTGCACACGCATGGCGAGTCCACTGTGATCGCGCCCTTCTCGGACGAAGGCTCGAACTACACGAGCGGTCTGTGCTTCGTCGGCAGGGTCGAGGCATTGACCGAGGCCCATCGCCACGCCATCGCTAAAGGCCTGCTACCGGCCGGCTAACAACTGACCCCTGGGAGCAAGTGACCGCTGCAATGTGGTTGCTTGCTCCACCGGGGCATTGTTTTTCCAAACAACATTGGCTCAGACAGCCGCCCTGGTTTTAACATCTTTTTCAAGCAAAAATGTTACTACATCACATAATATAAACTCGACCGTTTTTTCACACGTTAAAAGTCCAGTGCGCCCTTGCCTTGATTCGCCAGGGAGAACTTTCAGTCAGTGGCGCCTACTGATTCACCTACGAAAGAATCGCCAGGCCCTCTGCCAGCCGCTCATACATCAGGGACGTGAAGAGAACGATCTGTTCAGGTTGCTCGTAATTGTTTGCATCCTGAAAAAATACATTCAGGTCCTCTATAAGCTGATAGAGAATACGCGCCTCGAGCTGGCCGATCAGCATATAAGTGGCATCGTAGGCCCTCAGTCCGGGCCTACCGACCAGTGACCAGCGATCGCCGCCTTCGAGCTCGCCCTTGGCCAGAGGCTGGTCGAAGAGCCCTTCCGTACCGCAGCGCTTGACGAAGACAGCGTCCTCCGGACTGAGGATATCTCGCCCTAGATGCGCTCGGTGCACACGCGGATAGATCTGCCTGGCAAATCTCTTGAATTTGACAGGGTCCGGCTGCCGGTCACAATTAGAGAAGAAATCGCGAACGTCGATAAGCGTAAGTTGGACAGACTTCGCTGTCTTTCGTTCGATAAACATCGGTTTCCTTGAGGTCCTGTATTGTTCCGCGCTGCCCACAAGTTTACCCCAAAGGCACAGGCATAAATATTCGCCGCGACATAGTCTTCTTCGGCCATGTAAAGGGGGCGATGCGCATGCTACTTTTTGAGGAGAACAGCCTGGAGAAATCAGTCGATGCAAAAATGGATATTGGCCGCTTGCAGCTTACTTGCCGTCAGCGTTTCCATGACCGGTTGCGGGGCACCTCCGCAGGTGGACGGCTTTATCGATAAGAACGGCACACTAGTACTCGATGCCTCAAGACTCAAGCCAAAACCACTGGGTATCGGTGACTACAGCGAAGGGCTGGCCGTCGTCAAATACAAAGACGGTTTCGGCTGCTTGAATAAAACCGGCGAGATTATTTTTAAAGTACCCTTCCGTAATCTCCGCTCATTTCATGACGGTGTGGCAGCCTTCAGTGTCGGCAAAAGCGCCGCTGACGAAAGATGGGGATATATCAATCAAAAAGGCGACACGGTAATCAAACCGGCTTACACAGCCGCTGAAGACTTCAGCGACGAGGCCGCCGCCGTCCGCCTGACCACCGCCGCAAATGGTGGGAAGGCCGGTAGGTGGGCCTATATAGACAAAACCGGCACGCAGATAATGAAAGAGACCTTCGAAGAAGCGCAGCCCTTTCACGAAGGACTGGCGCCGGTCAAGGTAGACGGCAAAATGGGTTGCATCAATCGCATCGGACGTTTTGTCGTACCGCCAAATTACGACGCAGTTTATGCCGTCGACCATGGCACCATCGTCGCCGCGCACGGCACTGGCATATCGGGCAAAGACCCAGACCAGAGCCTCGAATATTATTCTCAGGACGGGTCCATATTTAGCCGGACCAATATGCAGGCGGTCAGCCTGGAAAATCTCCACCCCCTGATGTGGTGCAAGGCACCACCAGCGGTGGGTGCAGCCAACGACCGACCGCTCAGTACTTTCGTCTCGCCCGGCTTTGCCGGAGGCAAATCAATCCAGCAGGCAGGCAATAAATTTGTCGTACCGCAACAATTTGACGCCCGCGCCTTCAGCGGCGCTTACGATTATATGTTCCCCGTGTCCGAAGGCTTTTTCGTTGCTTACAACGACTCAGCCGGCGGCAAGATGGACTACCGGGGCGGCAAGCCCACCGATGAAAATGGCATCTGGAACAATCACGCTTTTCGCTTCTGGGATGCAGCGCCCTTCTCTGACGGTCTCGGCCTGGTGCAGGAGAGCAAAGGCGGTATGTATGGATATGTCAACGCGAGCGGCGGCTATGCCCTGCAACCAATTTACAAGCATGCTCGCCCCTTCAAAGACGGCCGCGCTCTGGTTGGTGACAGCGCCCTTACTTATCCATAGAGCGACAGAGACAGGTTTTGCTTTGTAACGCCTTTTAAATTTTTCATCGCTATCACCCATAGCGATGTGTTTATCCCTCACGTGGGGGATAGCTGGGGAAGCGCGGCGGCAGCTATGGTGAAACTGTAGGCACTTGGCCCGGCCCCAACACAGCGAGCAATAATTGAAAAATGACAAACAATAATTGTGCCAGCGAAGTTCTAAAGCCATTTCAAAGCATATTGGACGCCCTGGCTAATAGAAAGAAGCACGAAGAATTGTCCAGCGATTGTCGCAATGACCGGAAGATACAAACGATCCGCACCCGCACCACCCGCCCCTTTCGCATATGGGATCGCCTGCGCGAATCTTTGAGCAATCCGGAAAATATATGCGCAGAGATGCAACAAATGCTCGCCCAAAACCTGATCGGTAGCCACCCGGCTATCACTCGCAATGAAGAATTGGAAAGTAGAAGTTTCACTGATCTTTCGGCAGTCTCGGCATTGTCGGCCGTACCAACTAAAAGCGCAGCGGCACTGGCTAGAGCTAAAACTACAAGCACGCGCCTGAAAAGTCTCGAAGCCTATCTGGAAAACGCTCCGGCAGCCAATAAGCCGAGCTAGAAAGCCAGGCCCGGACAGAATAATAATAGAAGAAGAAAGGAATAGCAGGGTGGGCTAATCGCGCAGACGATAACCCACCCTGATTATATTTTCGATATAAGAATGTTCGGGATCGCGCCCCTCGTCAAGGCCGATGCGCAGCCGCCGAATCGCCGATCGCAGGGCTTCGGGGGTAGCGTCGTCATCGTAATTCCAGACACGACTGAGCAATGCATCGACGCTGAAAACTTCACCGGGATGACGCATAAAAAACTCGAGCAAACTAAAATCACGCGGTGAAATGTGTACCTGACGCCCATCGCAAACAACTGTATGTTTGATCGGATCGAGATCGAGCTTGCCGACTCTGAGCGTGTCTGAAATTTTAGCGGCGGGTCTGCGCAAAAGAGAGCGGATACGCGCTGAAAGCTCCCTTATATCAAATGGTTTGGTTAGATAATCATCGGCACCAACGTTGAAACCGAGCTCTTTTTCGTTTATGCCGGCCCGTCCAGTGAGCATGATTACCGGAGTGTTGCCGCCGCTGTTCCGAAATTTCCGCAGAATTTCTACCCCCTCCATACCGGGCAATTGCCAGTCAAGGATGATCACATCGTAGATCGAACGCTTGAGCATATCGAGTCCATCGAGGCCATCATGAACCGCCACCACCGAATGATGATCAGCGTTAAGGCCATCGGCGACGGTGCGGGCCAGGTCTTGATCGTCTTCAATTAATAGTATTTTGGCCATGCGTGGCTGCAATTTTCCTTGGCAAGATAGGTCAGTAAAGCGCCGTCCATTGAGATCTGACAGCGCTGCAATTATATGGTATTAACCAGTCGCAAGGGCGCTCCGCCCACTCTTGACAAAGTCGATAATTTTAGAAATCTGCATGAAGTTACGGTCCTCCCTATCCCTAAAAGTGCTGGTCCTTGTGGCCTTGCCCTTGATCGTCCAGTGGGGATGTTTGCTCTGGCTCTACAACTTGCAGATCAGCGCCGAGCGCGCCGTCGAGCAGTCACTGCACGCCAGGGACATCGCCGAAGCGATTACACACCTGCGTATCGACATGTACAGGGTGCTCAATCTCGCCGGCGGTGAAAAAATAACCGCTCCGGTCGATGAAGCGATCGTGCGCTCGCATGTCACCGCTCTTCAAGTTGATTACACCAATCTGCTTGCTCTGACTATCCATGACGACGCGCCCCTGCGCAAGGCTGTCGAAGAATCGCAAAGCGAAATGATGGCGGGTTTCAATGCCCTCATCGAAATAAAAAAAACGCAAGACCTCTATCCAAACGAAAGATGGCGCTGCAAACCGCTCTGGGTCAAGGCGCACAAGCATCTTACTTATGTCCTCAAGCATGATTTTGCCGATCTGCGCGACAGAGAAAATGGTCTCGCTCGGCGGACTCCCGGCATCCGCGCCGCTTTGCGTCGCAAGCAACTCAACGTCATGGCCGGACTGGCAGTGGTGACGCTCGCTCTCAGCGCTCTTGCCGCCATATTCCTCACCCGCGGCATCACGATGCGCGTCGCCAAAGTGGCGGATAACGCCTATCGTCTCGCCGCCGGCCGGCCACTCACCCCTCTCCTGGCCGGTGCAGACGAGATCGCCTCCCTGGACCGCACCTTTCACGAGATGGCCAGATCCATGCGCGACGCATCGCGCAAGGAAAGAGCGGTGGTGCAAAATGCCCGGGATTTTATCTGTTCGCTCAATAGCGCCCTCAAGCTTTCCGCAGTCAATCCGGCCTGTGAACGCACTCTCGAGCATGACGAAAAAGATTTGCTCGGCCAGAGTCTGCTCGCTTTTGTACCAGCTGAAGAGACAGGTAAAGTGCGGGATTTTTTCGAAGCTCTAAAAAAACAAGCCTTAGATGAAGGCACCGATACCGAAAGCAGCTTCGAGACGATTTTACTGAAGGCTGATAAAAGCCGGGTGAACGCTGAATTTTCAGCTCACTGGTCGAAAGAGGAAGAGTCCTTTTTCGTCGTCGCCCACGATATAACTGACCGACGCCAGGCGGAAGCGCTTAAACAGGAAGTGGTCGTGATGGTCACCCACGACCTGCGCACTCCGCTTGCCACCTTGCAAAATATTCTCAAATTTTTGCGCAGCGGCAATTTTGGCCAACTCGACCCGAAAGGCAGCGAATATATTTCAGTGGCCAATCGCAACGTCGAGCGCATGGCCAATCTCGTCAATGACCTGCTCGATATCGAAAAAGTAAAATCCGGATTGATGACGCTCGACAAGCAGGAAGTGGCTCTGGAAGATTGCTTCAAAGCAGCTGTCGAGCTGGCTGGAGCCTTCGCAGAAGAGGCTGGCGTGCAGCTGGAAGTGAAGGGTCAAAATGCCGATCTGGTAGCGATCGCCGATCAGGATCGATTGACCCGTGTGCTTGGCAATTTAATCGCCAATGCCGTCAAGTTTTCGCCTCAGGGAGGCCGGATCACAATCGAGGCGAAACAAGAGGGTGACTGGATCTACACATCCGTCTCGGATCAAGGATCGGGCATTCCGCCCGATCAGCTCGCGCACATATTCGAGCGCTTCCGCCAGGTTGAAGATTCGACGCACAAAGGCAAGGGTGGTTCGGGGCTGGGATTGACGATTTGTCAGGCGATCGTGCAATTGCACGGCGGAAAAATCTGGGCGGAAAACCTACCGCAAGGCGGCAGTCGCTTTATATTCACAGTGCCGGCGATATAGCCGGAGTGAGGAAAATATCGCCATCGGCGGTACACTTCTGGCGCCAACTTGGCATTAACAATTAGCTAGCGCAGCTAAATTTGATTAGCGCGAGCCGCTAAATGGTTCATGTACTCCGATATTAGCTTGAGTAGAAAGATACTTTCTGGTAGCAAAAGCTTATCCCTCCCAATTTCAAATTTTAAAAGTAGTTTTCACAAGTCCCCAGCATACGACCTGAGCACAGACCGATGCAGCGATCCCCGATCGCCTGCCCGGTGCCTGAGCCAGATCCTTTGCGGGTTTCCAGTCTGATCCGCAACACCCAAACGCGGAAATTAAAGGAGCAATATGTCCTCCCAGCTCATCATCACTGTCACCTCCGCCGAAGGCCGGCCACGCTTCGCCCTGCCAGCCTCGACCAGCACCGACCAGGTGCGCGAAATCGTCGCCCGTGCCTACGGCATGAACGCCGCGCCCGACACCTGGATGCGTCCGCACGACTTCTGCGGACAGATCGTGCCGCCTCCGGCTGAACAGGTCGAACGCCAGCACGCCCCTCAAACCATGCCTTTCCTCAGCCAACGCGGCCATCTCCGGGGCTTCTAAATGCTGAGCCGGCGAATGCCTTTTTCATCAACGAAATCTACCTGACTGTCACCAAAACCATGAAAACCCTACAAGTATCTCAAGGCACCCACTACGTCAGCGACGGCCTGGTGATCGCCAGCGGCGATGCCTTCATCGACTGCATCGACGCCAACTCGATGGCGACGATCATCCTTTTCGAAAATGCCCGCTGCAATGCCGGCGGCAACAGTCATGTCACCGCCCGCGGTGACAACCTCGTCAACCTCTTCGACGATGCCGAAGCAGACGTCAGTGGCCGCACCAGGCTCACGGCACATGAAGCCAGCACCTTCACGGCTCGCAAGGAGGCGATTGTCACCGCACTGGAGACGAGCTCTGGCTTCGTCTTCGACAATGCCAGCCTGAGCGCGCGCGGCGCGTCCGACGTGACGATGATGAGCCGGGGCAACCTGGTCCTCGCCGACCACGCCTGCGTCCTGCACGCCCCCTTCGGCAGCGGTCGTCACCACCGGCACACGGTGGCGGCGCTGCAAGCGCTGGCTCGCACCCTCAACTCCTGCACCGACAGCAACGCCTCCCGCACCGCCATGAATCGCCTGACCACCGAACTGGGCTTCGGCAAAGTCAGCGAAGCGCAAGAAACGCTGGCCATCTTCGCCGCAAAAATCCGGCTCGAGCCCCGCGCCGTCGAGCTCTTGCAAGCCTCTGGCTTCCACCTGCCGGCCTGAAAATCCCCGCAGGCCCCACCGGATATCGCCCCTCTCCTGGAGCGAGACCGGTGGGATGTTTAATTTCCAAATTTTTCAAAGCACACCATGAAGAAATTTGATGCAATCGTCGTCGGCTCCGGCTATGGCGGCGCTGTTTCCGCCTTTCGACTGGCCCAGGCCGGACTCAATGTCGCCGTTCTCGAAACCGGTTATGAACACAAGGCGCCCAACATGCCGCGCGGTGAAGCCTCCGAGTGGAACCCGGAAGCCGGCCGCTTCGGACCGCACACCGTCCAGCACCTGAGCGAAACGGTGACGGCCTGGCGCGACACCGCTGTCGGTGGCGGCTCGATCGTCAATGCCGCCGTGATGATCCGCAAGGATGATTTCGAAAACTGGCCAGGCTGTATCATTCGCAGTGCACTCGATCCGTACTACGATCTAGCCGAACGCATGCTCGGCGCCGCATCAATCGCGCCGCCGGCCAGGCAAGCGACGGCATGACGCCTTACGCGCAATCGGGCATCGCAGGAGCGCGCGACGTTACCTTGCGCGCTTACGACCACGAGATGCTGGTCATTCAAAAGCCATCCTGGCTGAAGCGCCTGAGCGGCTATCGTCCCAGCCGCGTCTACGAAGCCGGTGACGTGATCGAAACGCTACTGCGTATCGCCGCCGCTTGATCCCCAAGTTTCGCGGCCATCCGCGTCGCACCACGTTGTTCTAAAAGCTAGCAGAGCCAGCTTGGCTTGATTCGAGAAAAGGAGGGCCGATCCCTCCTTTTCTCTTTTTCGCCATTTTTCTTTTTCCCCAAAACTACAAACCATAGTATAAGCGTTGCGCTAAAATACCGTCATTGAGAATCAGGTAAACTAGGCTGGTGAATCTCTACGAAAAATACGTAATCAAACTTCTTTCTGTCTGCGAGCAATTGCTGACTAACCTGGATGGCGACCTGCAAGAATTCGGTCCGTATAAAAATGAAGCGATCCAGCGCAACATCGATCTGGCCAAACATTCAATCGATCATTGCCTGGAAGAATTGGCCGCAGGCAGTGCTCCCAAAGCCAGGATAATAGCTGAAATCGCTTTGCTGCGCTGCGAATTTGCCAGCCAGGTTTTTGCACTAGAGCGCATCGAATATTATCTGGGCGAAGCCGACTATCTAGAGCTCTCGCCGCGCTGGCGCCAGCAGGCAGAAGAAAGCTTGCTGCGCATGGAAAGCGCAATCGAACAAATTCAGAACGAAGCTGGAGGCAAGATTCGGCGATGAATTCGGGGGCTAAGAACAACTTCGACAAAGTCGAAGCCGAGATTGCAAAGGTTGAAACTGCGCTGGAAGCGTCTTCCCGGGCTTTCTATGAGAATCTTGCCGTCCAGCATCTACTCGAAGCGCGGCGCATCAATCTCGAGGCACGCCGGGCCCTTGACCAAGGCAATCGTAAAAAGAGCGACACCCTCTTACGTCTGGCCACATTTCAGCTCGGCCTGGCCGCCGAGCATACCAGGACAAAAGCGGCCCTCAAGCGCGGCAGTAAAAAAGAATTTTTCTCAGGAATGCCGCAACAACACATCTTTTTGCTGCGGCAGGGCATTCTCGAATTCAAATCCTTAGTCGAATGGAAAAACTGCACCCTGCGCCAGAATCTCAAAGCCTGGTTTATCGAAATCGTCGAGCTCTATGAAGACGCCCTCAATTATCTGCGCACAGACAAAGCGAGCGCGGCAGAACACGCAGCTCTAGCAGGATTGCTCTTGCATGAACATCTCTGCCTGGTGGCACAAGCCGAGCACTACGATCAGCTTTCGATCAGTGGACTTTGCGCTAGAAACAAACTGCCAGCCGACGCCTTTGAAATCTACAAAGTCTGCCTCACCCTGCACAAGAGCCGACGCAAACTCAACCAGAGGCTGCCGCATCTGATCCCGGCTGCCCAGACGGAAGCGGGGCAGGCCAGAGACCGTGTTGAAGAAGCCTTTGTGCAAGCGATTTTTGCCTTCGCCGCCGAAAATAAAAAAGGGCTTGCCGAAAAACTCCTGGCAACGCACACAGGCCTTGCCACCATTGACGGTATCATTCTCGCTTCACTCTGTAATGACGGAAGTGAAGTCCAGGTCGACTTCGAGCTGCAGGCCAAAAATTCCAATAACCGTGCCGGTAACCATGCAGCGACTGAGGCGGATTTTGCTCGGGATGCTAAAACATTTCAGGATCTCCTCTCCGAACGCGTAGACGATCGAGAACTGCTCAGCTTAAGAGTCAGAACAATCACTAAACGCTTCGAAGATTTATGCAGACAACACCAGGCAGGCAAGCAAAAAGATACAATCACCCTGGCGGTACTGGCCAGGGCCGATCTGGAGAAATTACAACTTTTACTTTCTCAGGCCAGCCTCTTCAAAAATTCTTAGCTTAGGGATTGCCATCGACCTTGATGCAACTCCCAAATGCCTGAGCATTAAACGGTCGTTAAATATCAATCTCACGGCACGAACTGATTTTCATTGTTCTCAAGCAAATCGCTCCACAAACACTTTGCTCCGCAGCATCGATGAAGGCAAGATTGAAAGCATTGTTCAACATGATTTCAATCCCCAAAACACTTAAAGGCCCACTTCCGACACTAAAGCACAGCCTACATCTCAGCACCCAGCAGCCGATCGTCGCATCAGCAGGGGGCTGGGATGGAATTGATTGCCTTTGCAATAAACTGACCTTCGCAGAGCAGCAAAGAAAACGTCAATCTATCATTCGCTTCGGCCATGCGGAAGCGAACTGGACTCAGATATGTGAGTGTGATGCCAAGCGCCGCAGTTGGCTCGAAAACCTTGCCGATAAGCGTGTTTGCCTGCTCAACATCTATTCCTGAGCAAAGCGCGCCGGACGGTGGAGACGGTCGTGATGGCCGCCTCCGCCGATCTTCAGAAGGCTCATTCAAAAGAGTCGAGGTCATTCCATTCGATAATTGCAGCAAAAGGCCAGTATTGCTGAATTCTCAGTAAAAAAATTATCGAACAAGGCCTTTTTTGGGGGCTAAAAAACAGCGAAATTATCGAACGAGGCCATTTTTAGTCTCCAAAAAGGCAGGTTTTATCGAACGAGAGAGTTCCCACAAGGCCCGGGCGTTCTCATCATGCCACGGAGCTGTCATAAGGCCCGGGCGTTCTCATCATGCCACGGAG
>JAGXAB010000150.1 GCA_018971775.1 Cyanobacteria bacterium REEB67
ACGCTTATCGAGTGCCTATTTTCTTAAAGGCTCCGATTTGGAGCGCCTACCAATGCCTCTTGAAAAACCGAAATGCCGGCTCGGTGCAGACTGCCGGCAAAAACACGTCCCATTTTCTGCCGCCAATTTCAATTTTGAATTATGGGACACGCTCCTAAGCCTTGGCGATCGCCAAGGATTCGACCAGGTGCTGTGCTTTAATCTCCCAGTAGGTTAAGATTAGATCGGCCAACAGATCGGCCAATTTGAATAACTATCTGCCTATAACGTCGTAGAATTAAGGAATTAGGAGAACATGGGATCGGCCAAAGACCAAATCGAAAGTACCAGCCGCATAGAACCAGCCAGACTGGAAGAGGCACCTGAGGCAATTGCCGACGTGGTTGCCGAGCTATCCGCCGCCAGCGCCGTCCTTGGTTCGGCCCTCCATCCTACTACGGCAGCAAACCTTGCAGCACTTGTCCGCATCATGAACACCTACTACAGCAATCTCATTGAAGGCCACGATACCAGGCCAAGGGATATTGAGCGCGCCCTGGCCGGCAATTTCGACCAAGACGAAGAGCGGCGCAATTTACAACTTGAGGCCGCGGCGCATGTGCGCGTACAGACTGAAATAGACCACATGGCCGCTGAAGACACCCTTCCAGAGCCAACTTCTACGGAATTCATCCGTTGGGTTCACAGAGAATTCTATCGCGATGCACCGGAGGAGATGCTTCGTATCACGGGTATTGAGACTGAGTTTCTCATGGTGCCTGGTGAGTGGAGAACTCGTCCTGAACACGATGTGGCGGTCGGTCGGCACATTCCGCCATCAAGCGATAGAGTCGAAGATTTCATGCAATATTTTGAGGTGCGTTACCGACTAGCAGATATGGGCAGGGCGGCCCGGATCATGGCTATTGCAGCGGCCCATCACCGCCTTAACTACATTCATCCATTCCCTGACGGGAACGGGCGCGTAAGTCGTCTCGTGAGTCATGCGATGGCACTTAAGTCAGGGATAGGCGCTCACGGATTGTGGTCCGTTTCACGAGGATTGGCTCGTGGACTTGAAAGTCGTGGCGACTATAAAAAGTTGATGGACCATGCAGACATGCCTCGACAGGGAGCACTCGATGGCCGAGGTAATCTCTCTCAGCGCGCTTTGACCGAATTCACTCTTTGGTTTCTAAAAGTCTGCCTTGAGCAAGTGACTTTCATGTCCGGGCTCTTTGATCTGAATAATCTAGGACACCGCCTCGATATGTATACAAAGCGAAGCGACAATTTAAAACCAGAGGCAGCCCGGCTCCTCCACGAGGCGTTGATTCGCGGCCAGTTCGAACGCGGTGAGGCCGCGCGAATCACAGGCCTACCTGAACGCACAGCAAGGCGAGTGTTGAATGATGTCGTCTCAGATGGCCTACTTGCTTCAGCTAGTCCCAAAGCTCCGGTTTCTCTGCGATTTCCGGCAGCATCGCTGGAATCATTATTTCCGAGGCTGTATCCGGAAACTTGATGCTCAGAGGGAACTCAGGATAAAAAAATACCTCGCTCTTATACGACATCACGTATAACAAACTAATGACCCTACAGCATCTGCCACCGCTAAAGCCCGTTCGATTCTTGGGAGGCAGCCAAGTTTCCCGAGGCAGTTTACGTGCTGGACGCCTTCGAGAAGAAAACCCGTAAAACCCCGCAGAAAGAGCTGGAAAAGGCAAGGAAGGCATATGCCGAAGTCCTCAAAGAAAGAAGAAGCTAAACAGAAAAAGCCTTGGCTAGAGAGCTGCGGCAATATCTACAAGGACCTTGGTTTTAGCGATGAAGAAGCTTCGTTGTCCTTGTCGTTGAGTACAAAACCTTGCTTTTTGTACCATTCAACAAGATCGCCATTAGCATCGAGGGTCACATAGCGACATCCGATCTTTTCTCTCAGTTCAAGTGCCGTCAACACAGCAAACGTCACCAGCTCCGGTCCGAAGCCGTTACCGTTGAAATCCTTATGGACACCCATTTGCGCTAGCTTTACCGCCGGCAGTCGAGAAAAAGCAACGCCTTCAGGACGCTCAAGTTTAGCCAGAGGAATCTCATCCATGGTCAACGTGACATAGCCAACCAGCTGTCCCTTGAAGCGCAGCACATAGGTGACTGAAATGCTTTGTTGCTGATGGTCAGCCCAAGCGTGTTTAACGAAGTATTCAGTCTGCTCCTGGCGCGGGCATTCAAAATCGTCAGACGGAGCTGCAGAGAGCTTCTCTATTTCGAGGTCATCCTCCGTCCACTCAGTTTTCAACGGACATCCTCGCTTCCAGAAATGAAAAGACGAGACTCGAAGAATCCCGTCTTATAGATACTGATGGACAATTCTAGCCTATCGAGAGAGCGCTTTTGAACGCTTCTTCGATTCCGCCTTTTTCTGAGTCTTGGCGGCCATCGTTTTAACGCGCTCCTTCTGCGCCTTCAATTCCGGCGTGCGCTTAGGTGAAGAAAATTCGTTGAGCAATTCTTCTGTGGCTTTATGTCCGTCCCACACCGGACGTGGTAGAAATCGAAAACAGGGCGTGGTTAACTCAACGCTGTAACTGGGGGACTGGCCGTGCGGCGAGCCGTTGGGGTCTCAGGTCAGTGGGTGATTAGTTTTAGGCGGAGGAGTCCATCGGTCAGGCAAAAGCTGCTTAAGTAGCTCCGGGTCATGCGCAAGTGAATTGATCCTGGTAAAGACATCGGCGAGATAGTCGACCGGATTGAGTTTGTTGCGATTGGCCGACGCTATCAAGGTCATCAAAATTGCCGAGGCATGACCAGCTCTGTCCGAGCCCATGAACAAAATGTTTTTTCGAACGAGGACGAATTCTTTGATCAGGCGCTCGGTGTCGTTATTTGAGATATCGAGGTCGGGATCTGAGAGGTAGCGAGTGAGAGCCAGCCAGTTTTTTAGAAAGTAGTTTATGGCTTTGAGAAATTCGTCTTTTGGAGTTAGCGTGGGCTTAATTTCCAAAAGAGCTTCTTTGATTTTTTCAAGAATCGGCTTGGCCTGGGCTTGACGAGTCTGAAGAATTTCTTCGTAGGAATTGCCGATTAGGCGGGCTTCAATCTCGAAGAGTTCTTGGTAAAGGTCAAGGATGTAAGCGGAATCTTTGATATGAGTTGTGAGGCAGTCGTAGAATTTTCTTCTGGAATGAGCGTGGCAGCCTACTTCGAGGCATTGGCTCAATTTCAAAGTAGTATTTTCAAAAAGTACATCGAAGCCGCCGGCGCCGTCTGCCTGTATGAGGCCAGAGTAGTTTTTGAAAAAGGTGATGTTGCGGGCAAAAGATTTGTCGGGAGAAAAGTCGAAGAGATTGAAGGGATGATCTTTGTCGCCGAGGACGGCTGTCATCTTGCCTTGCGGATATTGCGAGGAGTCTTAATTTTTCGGTACTTTAGCTTGGAGACTTGTATCTTGCAATCGGTATCATCTGTTTTGATTATTTTAGAAAGAAGTATTTCGCTCTTAATAAGGTCGTAGAGCGGCTTAACAGCGTTAGCTATACTGATTTGGTTGTTGCTAAAATTTGAGAGAGGAATTGCGTGACCTTCGCGGGTCATTTTTTTTCTTAATTCGGTAGTAAGGCAGGCCGTCGTTAAAGCGACTAACGAAATTGGCTGCTAGAAGCCTGGGGCCAAGGAAGCTGCCAGCAATTGGCGTAGCGGCTTTAGTCGCCGTCGCTATTCCAATCTTGCAAGACTGGCAAGAAGCGACTTCTTGCATATGTTTAACGACCTCGAGAGAGCTAATCAGCTGCTCAATTTGAGGCGAAAATTAGTTATTCCGCTTGTATCAGGTGGCCCGCCCTTTAATGACCAGCGCACCGTGATTGGTGCAGTCGGGTTTAAGGTGACATCGCTAAAATGGCCCCAACAGATTACCGGCACTATTATCAATCCCATATACATCAGCGGCCAGCCCGGTTATCAATCCCAGATCAGCAGCTCAGGCCAGGACAATCTCTTTCTCGCCCAGACAAATCCGTGGCAGGTCATGCTTCTCCAATGAATATAGAGCAGACTACAACAACAGCAGATCCAGAGACTTTCGGTGGCGCCTCCCGCCGCAGGTCTCGCTGGGTAAGCTCATTGGCCGCCCTTAGACACGTCAGCGATTCTTTAGAGCATAGCTCAAACAATTTTCGTACTGGTGACAAAGTCACAAATGTCCTCATGGTTTTTGCGGTGCTTGTTGGTACGGCACTGGCTATATTTCCTAGTGCACCACTGATGGTGCAAATAGTGTTTGATACCCTGGTCGGTGCGGCACTCGTATTTTACGGCGCAAACAGGTTAGGGGTGCTTACTATGCTAAGTGCCAGGCAAGCTGTTTTGATATGGGAGCTAATCCTGGCTGCCATCATATTCGGTTCATTTATAACTCTGAATATTCAGGGATTAATGCACCAGATTCAAATCATTATCATGCATTAAAATATATGAAGCCACCCGACCTCAATTTGCCAAGCTTTAAGAACTTCTTCTAATGATCATCTTCACTGTTAAGCTGGCGTCGCCTATATGAATCTCATCGTACCTCCAACGGACCTCGGCGAAGAAGGGAGGCAAGGTAAAGTCGAAAAATTGACCGGCCGAAAACGCCGTGAAGGCAAATCCTGCGCGCGTTGTAGATGCCCCACAACTGGAAAGCATTCAAGCCCTATAATAGAATCAAATCATCAGGCCTCTGCTTCGAGGCGCTTCTGCTATAGATAGGGGTCCACATGCCGGAACATCCACTGGGCGTAACACAAAATCCGCGCTTTAACCTTAGACTGAGCAAGATGGAAACACCAGCGGATATTCCCGAACGCTGGCACAATACTCCAATCGCCGCCCTGATCGGCGCGCACAACTTTGACATCCCGATTCAACCTGCCGGCAATCCCGAACTTCTTATCGCCGCCTGCATCGAATTTCGCTTTTCTCCCAGAGTGCCATCGATGTACGCTTATGTGATTCGACGAGCAAGCGGTAGATTGCTGGGCTCTGAATTTCCGATGCTCTATACGCTCTCGCGGGGCGTCAAGCACGTTGTCATGATAGCCCATGACGACTGCGGCATGACCAAAGTCAGCGAGCAAAAACCAGCCATGATTCAGACATTGATCGATCAAGGCTGGAATAAAGATCGAGCCGAAGACTTTGTCGCGATGCATGCTGGCAAGTATGCCATCGAAGACGAAGTCGACGCGCTCAAGTCAGAATTTTTCAGACTGCGTACACTTTTCAAAAAGATTGAAATCGCTCCGCTTTTCGTTTCGCTTTCCAGTCACAAGCTCTATTTACCTAACTGGTATCTGGAATTTCTCGCCAGCCCGGCAATGGAAAGCTCAGACGAAAGCGCTCAGGTAGCAGCCGAAGACTTGCTGATGATGTAGTAAGTAGCATGAAAAGCGCCAAACCACGCATTCTGATCGCCGATTCGGACAAGAAATCGGTGACTCTTCTCAATCAGATTCTCAGTGCCGAGGGCTTCAATACAATCGTCTGCGAAACAGGCAGCGCGGCCTGGCAAGCCTTCGAAAAGCACGAACCGGCCATTGTCATCGTCGACTGGGTTTTGCCTGAAATTAACGGCCTGGACCTCTGCAAAAAAATGCGTGCTGATCCACGCGGTCGACACATATACATAATGTTCCTCACGGCCAGAGGCCTGAGGGAAAACATCGTCGCTGGTATCAATGGTGGTGCCGACGACTATATGGTCAAACCATTTTACGCTGAAGAATTGAAAGCGCGCGTGCGTGCCGGCGAACGTATGGTTTCGCTGCAGAAGCAATTACTAGAACGAAACACCATGCTCGAAGAACTGGTCTACACAGTCACCCATGATTTGCGCACACCGCTGATTGCCATGGATATGACTGCTCAGCAGGCGACCGATGGCCTTTACGGTGAACTACCTGCCAGCTACGGTCGCATTCTCGATACGACGCGCCGCTCTCTCAAAGATCTGCTCGGGATGGTCGACAATCTACTCAGCGTAGCTCGTTACGAGAGCGGCAAAGGCGCAGCCGCCAACGAAAGTTGTTCAATCCTCAAAGTTTGCCAGGAATGCATGAGTGAGCTTTCTCCAATTTATTCGCGCAAAAATCTCCAGGTCAATCTAACCAGCAACGCACAGGAAGTGCAGGTCAACGTCAATCGCCGCGACCTGCGCCGGGTTATTTTGAACCTTCTGGACAATGCCATCAAATTTACGCCTGCTAAGGGTGAAATCCGCATATCAGTAGAGCTTGCCGCAGACAAAGTGATCATGCAGATCCAGGACAGTGGCCTTGGGATAAAGAAGGAAGAGGCTAAACAACTTTTCGAACGCTTTGCCCGCGCTAAGAGCACCAGACACGCCCCCGGTACCGGTCTCGGACTTTATCTGTGTCGGCGCATTATCGAGGGTCATGGTGGCGTCGTCGACTGCATTCCTAGGCCTTCAGAGGGCACCACCGTCAGTTTTTTACTACCGGTAAGCAATCAAAAATAGCCAGATGCACTGCCGCTGAGGCTTGCAGCAATTAGTTACAAAGCCGGAAAGTTCACATAGAAATTACATTGCTGGCCTGACACTGGGTGTATGCCTACAGTAAAACTGCCTGAACTCTTGAACGTATTTATGTCTATCCAACCGACTCAACTCACCGAGAAATTGCAGCTGGCGGTGCTGCGCTTCAGCGCTAAATTGCGCCTGCTCAAGAAGCAAGGTCAGGGCGCGACAATAGCTGTACGCGACTTAAGAGACGTCCCAAAAGAAGTAACCGGAACGCTGCAGAGAGTGTCCGAAATAGACGCCCGTGCAGGTCTCAGCGACGGCAATTTCGATGATGTGCGCATGAGCCACCAACGCCTGCAGGCCCTCGACGGCATGGGCTACCGTGCTTGCTATATGGAAAAGTTGCGCCAGGTAGCAAGTGAAAGCGATTGTGACGAAAGCAACCGCGAACACTGGTTCGGCAAAAACGGCGCTCAGCCTAATGATGAAACAATGCAGACACAGGTAGAACAATCAGAATCAAAAACGCGGGCTAAACGCCAGAATCCTCGAATCCTTAACATTACCAACGTAACAAGCTCCAGACTGCAAGCCTATATTGAGAGTTTGCCGAAAGAGCTGGAATAAAGGCGATTCCATTTAAATCAATCCACCCTTCATTGCCTTGACAGCAGCAGCTGTGCGACTGCTGACGGCGAGTTTCTCCAGGATGTGCTCGACATGGGTACGCACCGTAGAAACGCCGATGATCAGCTTGTCGCTGATTTCCCGATTGCTTGCACCGTCGACCATCAAACGCAATACTTCACGCTCGCGCTGTGATAGGGCAGCTACTGCAACGGCATCCTCATGTACCGACTCGTCCTTCTTTGCCGCAGCACTTTCGAATGCACCAAGAACAATGTGGGCGATGCGCGGGTCCATCCAGGCCGCACCTTCGGCCACGGAGGTAACGGCGCTCTTAATGCGCTCGGAGGCGCAATCCTTTAAGCAATAGCCGGCTGCACCGGCAGAAAGTGCGGCAAATATTTCGTCTTTATTGTCATGCGAGGTCAACATGACGATATGTATGTGAGGCATAATTTTCTTGATCGCCCGGGTGGCATCGATGCCATTCATCTGCGGCAGGCCAATATCCATGACGATCACGTCGGGCTTGAGCGCCGAAGCCATTTCTATGGCCGAAACACCGTCCTCGGCTTCGCCCAGGACTGCAAAGCCTTCGCCATGCTCCAGCACAGCCCGCAATCCATGGCGCATCAATTCATTATCTTCTACAATCAAAACGCCGATCTTACGGGCCAAAAGCATGCTCTCGAGACAGGCCACAAGCGGCCGAAGTTACCTTTTCAGTATACCCCTCAGGCGCATTGAGCATCGTCATTGCGCGGGTAGATAATTTCGTAACGTTCTTCGAGAGTGAGAGTGGCGACGTAAGCGGCCAGGCGATACTGGCTGATGCGCGATAAATTGACGTTATTGTCTGTGCTACAAAAATTGGGATTTTCCAGATCGATACAACCGACAAGTTCGGGAGGTAGAGATAGACCGTCGTCCAGGATTGCCAACTTGAGCTTGGCAACAGGCCGAGTCGGCAATGCCTCTTTCATCACTCGTATCCGGGTCAAACGTTTTTCGGTCAATCTCGCGTCGTCACGCGCCAATTTCGCATTATCATCAAGACGGAAGGCTTTGTATAGGCAGTGCCAGATAACCGCTAACAGGTCCGCTATTTTTGAAAAATTCATCGCCAATCTCCTCGGGGGCCTGATACCAAGATAGGGCCCTGGAGGATAAAGCAACATCCGTCACTTAGCGGATTTAAAACCGACGCGGTCCTTCTTTACTGTCCATAATGTCGCACATGAAGATTGCTACCCTCGGGACGCAGACCAAACTTACCGTCTTTACCAACCTGAGTTTTCAAATTATCGGCGCTTTGCTGCACATGGGCGGCGGAGCGCGCCGCTTCAGCCCGAGCCTTGTCGGCCTGTACCAAAGCGTCAGACTTGAGGGCATCCTT
>JAGXAB010000151.1 GCA_018971775.1 Cyanobacteria bacterium REEB67
CGTATGGTAGCGAACTCCGCCGTTAGTTGCACCGCCGGCGATGCCGGGCATGTCCTGGGGACATTTCGCGAGCCGGGTTTGAAAATGCAAAATATCGGCACATTTTTCGTCGAGTACATGCGGACAAAGTGGCATGGTCAGGGTGTTACCGATGTACATGCCAGATTATCCAGGATGATCGAAGCAATCGGTTCCGGTCTTGAGTTTGAGCAAGCATTCCGGGGTGAGTTTGGCGAGTCGCTTGCTTCGGTCATCGATTCGTTTGAAAAATATCTGGACATGACGGCGAATGCACCTCGGCACAGGCTTGATGGCACGATCTGGCAAAAAACGCTTGATTAATGGTAACGGTCGATTGAGGCGGCCACACCAGTAAATCTTGAAGGCAGTACAATGACATGATTTGAATGTTTCGCCTAAAAAGGGTTCAAGCAAGATGCCATTTGTAAATATCAAACTGAAGGGGCCTCAACTTACCGCCGAGCAAAGCAAACGATTGCACGACGGCGTCGGTCAATTAATCGTCGATGTGCTGGGCAAAAGCTCGAGCGCACTGCCATCATTATCGACCAGCAAGCAGGGCTGGATTGGAATATTGGTGGTAAAGTCGTAAGTGTTGGCGCGCACATGGAAGCGACAATCATGACCGATAGCAATTCCGTCGACGAAAAGGCCCGCTTTATCGAGAGAAGCTATAGTCTGCTCGAGGCCGTGATCGGCGCAGACCTTTCACCGGTGACCTTTGTCGTACTGCGCGAATTGCCGGCCGATTCGTGGGGTTTTTGTGGAAAATCGAATGCTTACCGTGCCGAATATCTGAACTCTAAATAGCACCCAGACCAAGCGAGTATATATTGAAGACCAGCAGTACGTCAGGGCATGTCGCCGATAGCTCAAAGGAATTTATTTCAATACAGGCTCTTGTCGATAACTACCTTGAGGAAAGTTTCACCTCCAAGCCTGCCAGTGATAAGCCGCGACAGGAAGCACTGCAGCTGTTTTCGCGCTGCTTGAATGAATATGCTTATTTGAATCTATCCAGAGAGGAAGCCGAAGCCTATCGAAATGGACGTCTGGATGGTAAGACCTTTTGTCAGTTGTTCGGACCGAATAAGATAACAGCCAATATCAAGTATTTCGCCTTTACATTTTTGGTTTGTCAAAAGCTCGGTTCTCCCAGTGTTCTTGAGCGGGTCGCTAAGGTTCTCGAACAATTTTGCAAGTGGCTGGCGGCCAAAAATTTTGTTAGCGGCGATGACATGACGCAGGCGATCTGGTGCGCGGTCAAGGCCGGCAAGGATTTGCCCCGGGCGTCCAGGGCCGAATTTTTGATCGCTAAAGAGTGTGAGCAATACAAGGGTCGCGACGAGCGTCATAATAGAAAGCTTGGCAATTCGGTTATCTCTCGTATCGAGAGCCACCGTATCTGGTTACAACCCGACAGCGGTAAAGCAATTGGTCCAATCGCCATCAGTCCAAAAATCATTGAACATCTCGATGCCGATTGGGAAATTGATTGCGCCGTCAGGCAATTTGGAAAAGAATGGCGCATCGTAGAAATTGGCAACATTTATCCGCAATGATGCTTTCTGCGGCTGTTTTATCGTTAGTCATGCCTCTACGATCCAGATTCGGGAACATTTCGATTGCTTTTCGACTCGACTTGCTCAGATACTGAGCATTAATAGAAGGTCGCTCGATTAAATGGAAAAATATGGGCGCTCTTCCAGTACGCTACACACCGATTCGACTATAGCCGCTGAGATTACCGGCCTGGCCGGTCTCATGCTCGGGTCCAGCCCCGACGGCATTGCTCTGGTTGATCAGGTTAATTTGACCGTGCGCGTAATCAATGACAGCGCCCTCGAGCTGCTCGCTGTTTCCGCAGAGGAGGTGCTCGGTCGTATATTTCCGATAGCGCTCAGTAATGATGATGCTCAAGAGGTGATGATTGCGCCTCGGGATGATATTGGTGATGGCGGCACGAATGCGCTGGCCAGAGGTGCAAGCAGTCCAATATATGTATCTGTGCACAAGCAAGACGTGGTCCAGAAGGATCGGGTCTTTTGGCTGCTTTCATTGCGCGACGTCACTGCTCGTGTGCAAATGCGAGAACAATTGCGCTCCGAATCGATCAAAGACGATTTGACCGGTTTGCTGAACAGGCGCGGATTTGTCACTCTCGGGCAGCATACGATCAGTTTGGCCGATCGAGAGAAACGACGTCTTCTAATTGTTTTTATCGATCTCGATGGTATGAAAAAGATCAATGACCGCTTTGGTCACCATCGCGGTGACGTTGCTTTGCTTGCAGCTGCGGATCTTCTGCGCCAGACTTTTCGCAAATCGGATGTGGTGGCACGTATGGGTGGAGATGAATTTGCCATTATCGCCCAGTGCAAAAATGATGATGATAAGTCGCATATACAGCGTCGCCTTTCCGAAAATCTCGAGCGCATTAACGACCAGTCAGCGGCTCTTTACCGACTGTCACTCAGTGTCGGTCTCGTAGATTATGACGGGGCTCAGAGCCGTCCGCTGGAAGATATGCTCGATCTTGCCGATAAGGCGATGTATGAGGCAAAGCGTCTGAAGCAGAAAAGTTGAGCGCCTGTTGCTTCAATAATGTTAACGAATCATAAACATCTCGTTGACAAACCTCCTCTCACGGCTGTATCGTCCCTTCAGTCGACGGCCCAGAACCGCGACGAGCAGCAACTGTATAGGTCCGCTCTCCCATGTCAGCCCACGCCGCCACCAGCCAGAACCGCCGACGCCGCGATTTCCTAGAGAACTCGGGGTCGTTGTGACGTAGCTGCTAGCAGCCAGAACATCGAAATTTTCTCCCCGGGTTCACCAGCCCGGGGATTTTTTTTTGTCACTTTGCAGATCGAGAACAAGCATGAGCGCAGTAATCAACGAAACAAAATCGAAGCAAGCACCGGTTGCTGCCAAACCTGGAGCCGTCAAAAATGTTGCCATTGTTGGCGCCACGGGCTACACCGGTCAGGAGCTCGTACGCCTTTTACTTCAACATCCTGAAGTGCAGATCGCCTGCGCTGCTTCGCATAGTAATAATGGCAAAAGCTATGCGTCTGTTTATCCGGGCTTTCAATCGATAGCCGATTTCGTTTGTCAGGAAGGCGATCTCGCCCAAATTGCCTCGCAGGTAGATCTCATCTTTTTAGCCCTGCCCCATGGTCAGGCTGCTTCAAAAGTAGATGCGACCGTGTTGGAGAAATGCAAGGTAATCGATCTGAGTGCCGATTTTAGATTGGATGCTGCTGCTGATTATAAAAGCTGGTATGCCTTCGAGCACCCGCAGCCGGCCCTGCTTGAAGAAGCTGTCTATGGTCTGCCCGAACTCAATCGTATAGAGATCGCTTCTGCGTCCCTGATTGCTAATCCCGGATGCTACGCTACTTGTTCTATCCTTACGCTTGCACCTTTGGTCAAGGCAAATCTAATTGAGCTCGATTCTCTCGTCATCGATGCCAAATCCGGTGTATCGGGTGCCGGTCGGGGGTTTGATCTGGGTGTCCATTTCAATGAGTGCAATGAGTCTATCAAAGCCTACAAGGTCGGCTGTCACAGGCACACTCCCGAAATTGAACAAGTTTTGGCCGTTTTGGCCGGTCAGTCATTTTGCACATCGTTCACACCGCATCTGGTGCCGATGAACCGGGGCATTCTCGTTACTGCCTACGCCAAACTGGCGAGCAAAATTTCACAGGCTGAAATCCTCGAAATTTACAGAGCGTTCTTCAAAGATGAGCCTTTCGTCAGGCTTTTCACTCCGCAGTCTGGCACGTACAGCATACCCGAGACGCGCTTTGTCAAAGGCTCGAATTTTTGCGATATCGGCTTGACTGTCGACGCCAGGACCAATCGTGTCATTGCTGTCGGTGCCATCGACAATCTCGTCAAAGGCGCGGCTGGGCAGGCTATCCAAAATATGAATCTACTCTTTGGTTGGGCCGAGGCGACCGGCCTGCAGCAAGCACCAATTTTTCCCGCGTGAGGTTTGTAATGACATTTCTTGATTTTATAAGTCATAAATTTAGTATGAATGCTTCGGCCTCAGCTCTCAGCTTGCGTCCGAGCCGACGCCCATTGCGACGCTCATCGCGACGCCGCCTGCGGCGCTCGGGTCCTGTCTGGCTGTGTTGATCTACATATCTGCAGCTACCAGTTTTTCCCCGAGTGCAGGCCTTGTACGCGGGGATATTTTTTTGTCCTTATTTTCCCCAAAAACGATACTAATCATTGGATACCAGGAGTTTTAAAGTGAATTCGATTGCCAGAGCACAAGCAAAAGTGGCCGGTCTAAACGGCACAGTTTCTACTATCGTCAAGAAAAATCTAGGTGGTGTCACCAGCCCCAAGGGTTTTATGGCGGCCGGAGCGCACACCGGTGTGAAGCGCAAGAGAAAAGATCTGGCCTTGATCTGGAGTGAAGTCCCTGCTCATGTCGCCGGTGTTTTTACAACAAATGTGATGAGGGCTGCGCCAATTTTATGGAATCAAAAAGTGGTGGCAAATACGGACACTGTGCGCGGCATCGTCGTCAATAGCGGCAATGCCAATGCTTGCACCGGTGAGCTCGGCATGATCAATGCCGAAATCATGGCCAACACTTATGCCGATTGCATGGGCGTCAGTGCCGCAGAAATCATCATCGCCTCAACCGGCGTAATCGGGGTGCAACTGCCAATGCAGCTGATCACCAGTGGTATCGTCAGCACCTGCGCGCTGCTCGCCGGCTCCGACTCTGCCGGCCTGAGCGCCGCTGAAGCGATTATGACTACGGATACGTATGTCAAACAGACCAGCGTCGAGTTTATTGCCGATGGCAAAAAGATTGTCATTGGTGCCATGGCCAAGGGCAGCGGCATGATTCATCCAAACATGGCGACCATGTTGAGTTTTCTCACCACCGATTTAAATATCTCTCCAGCCCTTTTGAACAAGGCCCTGAAAGAAAGTACTGCTGAAACCTACAACATGATATCGGTCGATGGAGACACCAGTACCAACGATATGGTCGCCATCCTGGCTAATGGCCTGGCCGGCAATACCATCATCGAAACTGAAGGGCCTGATTACTTTGCTTTTTGTCAGGCCTTGAAGGAGATCAATACCGGACTGGCAAAATCGATTGTGCAGGACGGCGAAGGTGCCACCAAATTTTTGGAAGTGCAGGTAGCCCACGCTAACAACGTTGAAGAAGGCCGGAAGCTGGCGCGGTCCATTGTCTCTTCCAGTCTCGTCAAGACTGCCTTTTTTGGCGAAGACGCAAACTGGGGGCGGATAATTTGCGCTATGGGTTATAGCGGTGTCGCTTTTGCTCCTGATTCTGTTTCTATCGCTATTGCCAGTGATGGCGGCAGCCTCAAATTGATGCAAAAAGGCGAACCGCTGGTGGTCAATGAAATGCTGGCGAAAGCTGTGCTTGCCGAGAAGAAGATTGTTATCCATATCGACATGCATTGTGGCAATGTGGCGGCGACCGCCTGGGGCTGCGACCTGAGCTATGAATACGTGCGTATAAACGGCTCCTACAGGACCTAATGAGCTGAGAATTTTGATGGTGTTTATAAAATTCGAAATAAGGTGACAGGGAAAATGACAGTTTCACAAATTAAAAAAATGACCACTGCCGTGCAAATTGTCGCCGGCCCGGTCAAAATCAGACCAGTCGAGGTCGGCGAAAATTTATGCGTCATGCCTCATGTCGCGCCCGCGCCGGCGCCAACAAGCAGCCGAGCCGTTCTGGCTCAGACCTCGTGCGCTTACCAGGTAGCAGTCGTGAAAATCGGCGGTACTGCCATCAATAATATTGATGTTCTGGATGCCTTAATCGATGATGCTATCGCCCTCTCTCGCGCCGGTGTCAAGGTCGTTGTTGTGCACGGTGGCGGAATATCCGTCAACGAAGCGCTGCGTGCTGTCGGCAAGGAGACTGTCAAAGTCGCCGGTTTGCGGGTAACCGACGCCGACACCCTCGCTATCGCCGTCGATGTTTTTACCGCTATCAACGAGCAGCTTGCGGCCAAGTTCAAGGAAAAGGGCGCTTGCGCTATCGGCTTTTCTCCAGCCACCACCAGTCCTTTTATCAGTAAAAAGATGGAGTTGGAGGGCACCGGTGATCTTGGTTTTGTCGGAGAAATAGTCGCTGTCGACGCGGCTCAAATTGAAAGCTGGATGTGGGCCGGTTGGATACCGATCGTTTCGCCGATAGGCGCGGCCGGCAGGCAGTTGTATAACATCAACGCCGATCATGCCGCCCTCGCTCTTGCCTGTCAATTGCAAGCGGATGGGCTCTACTTCATGACAGACGTGCCCGGAGTTTTGCAGGACGTTGATGATAAAGATTCGCGAATCGGGCATCTGACGAGCGATGCCGCCGAGGCATTAATTGCCGACGGCACTATTAGTGGTGGCATGCTACCCAAGATCAGAAGTTGTCTTGGCGCTTTAAAAAATGGTATCGGGCGCATCGCCATCCTCGACGGCTTTGCTTGCGAAGCGCTGGTGGCTGGCTATCTTGCACCAAGCGAAAACGGCACTCTCATAACTGGAGAACACTAAATGGGCACTTCTTCTCTCTCCATAACTAGCCTGGCGCATCCAGCCCAATCCGCCGACTTGGTCGAGCGCGGCAAGAAAGTGTTGATGCAGACGTACGCTACCCAATCCATCGTTCTCAGTCAGGGTTCCGGAGCATATGTCATTGATTTTGATGGCAATAAGTATTTGGATTTTGCTTCCGGTATCGCCGTTAATGCCCTTGGTCATTGCCATCCTGCCTATGTGGAGGCTGTGAGCAGTCAACTGCTCAAGCTCAGCCATTGCTCCAACCTTTATTACAATCTACCAGCGATCGAGCTGGCCGAAAAGCTAATTGATGCTTCGCCATTTAGCCGCGCTTTTTTCTGTAACAGTGGAGCGGAAGCGATAGAAGCAGCCCTCAAGCTCAGCCGCAAATATACAAAGAAATACAAGGGCGAGCAGTGCACGACAGTTTTGACGATGAGCAATTCTTTCCACGGCCGTACCTATGGTGCGATGTCGGCCACCGGTCAGACGAAATATCAGAATGGTTACGCTCCGCTCGTGCCGGATTTTAAAACGGTAGTATTTAACGATTTCGACAGTCTGCTCGTCCATGACCCGGACACGGTTGCGGCCATTGTGATCGAGCCGGTACAGGGCGAGGGTGGGGTGCACCTTGTCGACCCTCTCTTTCTCAAGAAAGTCCGCGATTATTGCACTGCTCAAAAGGTTGTTCTGATTTTCGATGAAATTCAATGCGGTATCGGCCGCAGTGGTAAATTTTTCGCCTGGGAAAATTTTGGCATCGCTCCCGATGTAGTTGCATTGGCCAAAGGGTTGGGCGGGGGGTTCCCAATCGGTGCGATCCTGGCTACCGAGGAGGTTGCCTCGGCCTTTAACCCAGGCGATCATGGCTCTACTTTTGGTGGCAACCCACTGGCTGCTTCGGCGGCGCTGGCGTGCTTGAGTGAGATCAAGAACGAAGGTTTTTTGAGGCAGGTGAGAGCCAGCGCTGAGTATCTCGAAGCGGCTCTGCTCGCTTTGCAAGCTCAGGTGCCTGCGATAAAAGCCTGGCGTGGTCTTGGTTTGATGCAGGGATTGGAGCTCGATTGTCCGGTAAAACCGATTGTGCAGCGTTGCGCTGAGCTCGGTCTTTTGCTCGTCGGTGCCGGCGAAAACGTGATTCGCTTCCTGCCGCCACTGACCGTTAGCTTCGAGGAAATCGACGGCGCGATTGCGATGCTCTCGATGGCTCTCGCTTGAGCGGTGTCTGTTCAAAATGATATATCGGTTGCTTATGCTTTGTGCGCTTAGCCTTTATCGACGATGGGCCGGGCGCTTATCAACCCGGTCTCTATGCAAAGGTGTCATGCAGTGCTGCTCCTGTTAGTCAAAAATAAATCCATAAAATATATTCCGGGGTGCTTCCATTGCCTGTGGAAGGCGGTTATATTAATTGCATCACCGGTGAGCGACCGCTAACAAGTTGGTTGCGTTGAGCCGAGGAGCAGTGTGGAAACGGCAGGTCGACGTCGACCGGAGACTGTAGCAAAGAGCTCGATTTACGTGACGGACTGCCTGATTTAGTTCGTGTAATGCGTAGATAGATATTGAGCCCACCGCAATGGGCAGTCAGGCAATAGCAAAGAGACCGCCGCAGTTTATTCTGGGCGGTCTTTTTGTTTGTGCGACATGAGGTTGTCGAAATGAATGGAGCCAATCCCAGAGATGCACCTCTCTCTGTCCTCACGTAATCGAGTCTTAGACTCCGCCCGCGCCAGTTGTAAGTAATGAATCTGGCGTAAGCAGGGCACGAAAGGTCCGAAGCTGGCAG
>JAGXAB010000152.1 GCA_018971775.1 Cyanobacteria bacterium REEB67
AATCAGAAGTATTGCTTTCGGACTCTGGCAAGAAGGCGAGAGTTTTCAGCGTAGTTAGAATGACGGATGGTAATCCTCTAATGGTTATGACTGTTCATCCTGGTATTCCGCTGAACGGGAAAGCCTTTGTCAGTCGCAATAGCGATTTGCAAATTTATGTCAAAGATCTGCAGACTTTTAATGGGCCAAAAATAATTGCTGGTGATTTCAATTGCACCCCCTGGTCGTACTATTTTCAGAAATTGCTCAATGATGGTCGATTAGTAGATTCCGAGCATGGCTTTGGACCCCAGGCGAGCTGGTCGATCTTCGGCTTTTTTATGCCACTCTTACCTATAGATCACTGTCTGGTCTCAAGAGAAATAGTTGTTACCGACAGGAAGATCGAGAAGAATGCCGGAAGCGATCATCGACCGTTGCTTGTGCGTTTTTCTGTACCCAGAAGGCCTGAGGAGCATCGATGAGAAAAATCTTTCGCGTGCTTCTACTGCTTTTGATTGCGGTTTTAACCACTACTATTTTGCTAATTACCGTACTATCTTTATTCGGTCAATATGCCCGCTGGGCAGAGCTACTCAGTCATTTCGTCTGTTTCTATTTGGTGGCGTCCGCTATTCTTTTGATTGGTGCCGCTGTCGTCCGGAACAAAATTTTCATCGCTTTCGCGGCAATTTCTCTGTTTCTCAACATCATCCGCATTAGTCCGCAGTGTTTTCCATCTGGCGATCGTAATATATCGGCGGGCTCGCAAGAGATTCGATTATTGCATCTGAATTGCTGGGGCCCAAAGAATAGTAAACCGGCTGAAATTTTGGAAATTGCTCGCGAACGCAAGGCCGACATCGTTTGTTTTTGTGAAATCGAGAATGGCTGGTTCAAGCGCATCGACAACACTTTTACCGACTATCCCTACAAAGCCCTCTTTCCGCACTTTGGCGGACTTGGCTTTGTCAGCAAGTTTCCGATTGTCAGCTGGACCGTCAAAGAAGGGACGTTCTGGCATCGTCCAAGACTTTATGCGGAGGTCAGGCTAAAAGATGGCCGCATCCTCAATTTGCTGGTCGCTCATCCGACTATTCCGGTCTACAAAGATGTCTTTGACTGTCGCAATCAGGACTTCTCCTTTTTTGCCGGGGAGTTTGCCGCACGCGCTAATCCGAAAATCCTGGTGGGCGATCTCAACTGCTCGCCCTGGTCTTACTACTTTCAAAAATTACTCGAAGAAACTGGCCTCAATGATAGCGAAGTCGGCTTTGGTCCTCAGCCGACCTGGTCGCCGGGCGGCAAATTAATACCTCTTTTGCCGATTGACCACTTTCTTGTTTCGAAAGATTTTGTGGTTGCCGATCATCACATAGAGCGCTTTGCCGGCGCTGATCACCGGCTTGTCTTTGTAGACTTGTGGCTGAAGCCGAAGTCAAACGATAGGCAAGCAATGCCGAGCGGCATGAGATAATACTTGCCGATCTACTCAGGCGAGTTGCAAGCGGGTGCGGTATGACAGATGGTGGCAAAATAACTAAAGCTGGTGGTCAGCGGGGTCTTCTTTTAGTTGGCGTTTTGATGGCCGTTGCTGTGGCCGCCTATCTTTACTGGTCGCCATATCAGACTCTGCATGAGATGCGCAAAGCGCTCAAAGCCGGTCAAGTCGAAATGTTGGACCAGGACATTGATTATTCGGCCGTGCGAGAAGGTTTGAAACGAGATTTTCGCAATGTTGCCATCAATGAAGTGGAAGACGATCCTTCGATCAAAAATCGCTTGCTCGGACTGCTCGGTCTGGCCATCGGCGCACCGATTGCCGATACCGCCATTGATTACATGGTTTCACCTGCCGGCCTGCGTCGTATAGTTTCCGGTGCAGTGCCGATATTGTCGGCGCGTTCCGAATCGCCTGCCGAAGATTTCAGTGATGACGCAGGCACTTCTCGTGAAGGCGCGCCGAAGCCTTTTAAAGTCAGATCGACCGCAGGTTATTATCTCGACTTCAATCATTTTGTCATTAAAATCGTCAATGTTTCGGGCTCAGCTACAGCACTGACATTTACCCGTCGTGGTCTCGCTTCCTGGCAAATGACCCATGTGAAACTGATGCCCAGTCGGCAATAGCAACCGGGCATCTTAGTCGTTCTCTTGTCAAAATTACTTGCCGGTCTTACGCTCGATGACGCCGAGACCAGGTCTGTCCGGATATTTCAAATAGCCGTCATCATATGTGACACCATCGTATGGATCATCTTTGAGCAAGAGCGCTCCATCGAGATCGAGGTAATCGCAGAGGCTTTGCAGTTGCGCTGCGGCTGTTACTCCGATTGATGATTCGATCATCATGCCAAACATTACTTTGAGTGAGTGGGCTCTGGCTGTGGCGATTGCTCTTCTCGCTTCGAGTATGCCGCCGCATTTTGCCAATTTGATCACGACACCATCGACGGAGCCGGCCAGGGCTGCGACGTCAAAAGCTCGACAGGCTGTTTCATCGGCGAAGATGGGCAGAGGTGAATGCTCTTTTACGAAACGGAGGTCGTTTAAATGAGATGCTTTGGGCAGCGGCTGTTCGATGAATTCGACATTGTGCTCGGCTAAAAACTCGGCTTTTTTTACCGCTTCTTTTACAGACCAGCCGCCGTTGGCGTCCACTCTGAGCGGCAGATCGGGAGTTACCCGGCGGATGATTTCGATGATTTGATAATCATAGGTGGTGCCCAGTTTTACTTTGAGCATTTTGTAGCCGGCCGCGACTGCTTCCTTCGTTTTCTTTTCGATCACCGAGAGCTCATCGATGGCGATCGTGAAATCGGTCATCGGAAAAGCTTTACCGGAGAGGCCGAGCATTTTGTAGGTGGGCAAATTGGCGAGTTTACCGGTAAGGTCGTGGAGAGCCATTTCTATGGCTGCTTTGGCTGCATAGTTGCCGGCGATCACTTTATCCATACGCTGGCTGATTTCTTCGATGGCAAAAGGATCGTCACCGAATATGTCCTTTTCTTTTTCTTTGAAAAGAGCGAGCACCGACATGACCGTTTCTCTTTTTTCGCTATGGTAAGAAGCTGGAGCCGCTTCGCCAAGGCCGACCAGGCCTTCGAATGAAAGTTTGACCAGGACGTTGCGCGTGGCGCTCGATGTGCCGTAAGCGATGCCGAATGGATGGGCTGTTGTCAGATCCAGCGGTTCAAAGCCGAAGGAGATGTTTTTCGTTAGGGTGGTCAAAATCCTGTCCTCGAATTATTTGCTGCTTAGAATAGGCGCCTTGATTTCATTTAGAAGAGGATGAATCGCTTCGAAGAGCACATCGGCACCGAAGCGTACCGGGTCAGTAGCTGGAAGACCAGTGTGAGCGGTTGTTTCGGTTATCGCTTGCCTTGCTTCTTCTTCGCTCAGATCCTGGGTGTTCAGAGCGATTGCCACCACTTTCGTCGGTCTTAGATAACTGCCGACCGATTCGTAGGAGGCGATCAATCTGTTCAGATCGGCAATCGGAAAAATCGTATTTTTGATATTTTTGCGCGCCGGTCTGTGACAGAGCACGAGCGCTTGCGGTGCACTGCCGTGCAAGAGGGCAAGCGTCACGCCGGAAAAGCCCGGATGCGCAATCGAGCCCTGTCCTTCGACCAGGACGAGGTCAGCTTTCTTTGCAGCTTCCAGGACCATCTTCTCGGTCGCGCCGGCCATGAAATCACCGATTACTCTGTCGATGGCGATGCCTGTGCCGGCAATCATGATACCGGTTTGGCCGGTGGCGACAAATTCAGAAGCTACCGATTTTTTCGCAGCCGATTTTTGGATCTCGAGGGTTGTCGTCATTTTTCCCACCGAGCAGTCACTGCCCACGGTGAGGACAATCAACGCTTTTTCTTTAAGGGTCAGACCATTTGCCACAGGCAGATTATCCGGCGCTTTGCGCACGTCAAACAGGGTCACTCCGTGCTTGGTGGCAAGCGCCGCCATTTCTTCATCTTCGTTTAAGAAATCATGAAGACCGTTGACGATATGGAGGCCGGATTTGATTGCTTTGATAATGTCCTGACGCCAGGCCTGGGGTAATTTGCCCCCCGACCATGCTGTGCCTAAAAGCAAGGCATCTGGCTTGTGGGCAAGAGCGGCCTCGATCGACTCTACGATTGGCGCATCGCAAGCGATGCCGACGGCCGAGGACACTGACTTTCCAGCTGTGGTCGAATCGACGAGACAAGCGATCGGGTTAAAACCGTATCGCAGCACGCCTTCCGCGCTCTTTGAGGAACCTTTACCAAATTCATCTTGGACGTAAATTGCCAGTCTGGCTGTTTTTGAAAGATACATGAGTAATAAAGCACTAAACTAAGGGAGACTTCTGGCCGCTAGGGCTTTAGAATTATAAGGTAAATGCGGCAAAACGCTTGTGCATGTCAAGATTAAGTGGGAGACCTTTTTTAGATGGCTGCGGACGACAACGACGACAACGAAACCACGGGCGGCACACCTGCTCAGGAACCTAAAGAAGACAAAGCGGCCCGCATGAATTCGGCCAAAGCTTTTTACAGAGCGATGTATGCCGGTGCTGAGCCCGATCCCGAAGAGTTTGGCATCGATCTCGGCGGCAAGGATAAAGGCAATGATGCTGCCAGTCAGGCCGCTGTCATGCACCTCGAAGGTCAGCTGAAAGAATCGGAAGCGCGCGCCGCCGAATGGGAAAATCTTTATAAGCGAATGCAAGCGGATTTTGATAATTACCGCAAGCGCATGGATCGCGAGCGCGACGAAATGCAGTCGATTGGTATGCAAAAAGCGCTGGAAGCCATTTTACCTGCTCTTGATGACCTTGACATGGCTCAGTCCAAGTTGACTGAAAATACCGAATCCAAGGTGATGTTGCAGAGTTTCAAAATGATCTATGCACGTTTCACGCGTTGCCTGGAAATCATTGGCATTAAGCAGATGCAGGTGATCGGCGAGCCCTTCGATCCTCGTTTGCACGAGCCTATCCAGGAGATTCATACAGCCGAATTTCCCGAAGGTGCCGTCGTCCAGCAATTGAGACCGGGTTATCTTTTTGGTGAGCGCGTCCTCCGTCCCACTCTTGTAAACGTCGCCACTTCGCCCCTCGACGGCCCCGGCTATCAGCCGCCTGCCGAAAAAGCGGCTACTCCGCAAGCGGCTACTCCGCAAGCGGATGCGGGCAGTCAGAGTGGTGCCCATGAGGATCAGGACGTCGCTTCTCCGAGCGAAACTTCGGATGTGTTGCCTGTAATAGACCTGCAAAACAATCTGGAAGCGCCTGCCGAAGAGGCCGCCAGCACTTCTGATAGCGTCCCGGCTGCCGGTGAAGACGCGGCAAAGTCGGAAGAAAGTTAAATCTAAAATCGTGTTTTCTGATTTCGTGTGTGTAAGGTGCACCCTTGGAAACTATGGCAAAAAAAGACTACTATGAAGTTTTAGGTCTCGAGCGCGGTGCAACCGCTGACGAAATCAAAAAGACTTTTCGCAACCGGGCCAGACAGTTGCACCCGGACAATAAAGAGAGCGGTGACGAAGCTGCTTTCAAAGAGTTGGCCGAAGCTTACGAAGTGCTTTCAGACGAACAGAAGCGCGCCGCTTATGACCGCTATGGTCATGAAGGTGTCAAAGGCTCTACTCGCGATTTCGACAACGTTGATTTCAGCTCGTTTGGCGGCGTCAATTTCGAGGATATTCTCGAATCTCTCTTCGGTGGTCGGGGCGGCTTTGGCGGTTTCGGCGGCGGGGGCGGCCAGCAGGCCGGCCCGCGTCAGGGTGCTCATCTCAAATACGACATGGAGCTCGAATTTTTAGACGCAGTCTTTGGCGTTGAGAAGAAAGTGACGATCCGTCGTCTCGAAGACTGCACCACCTGCGAAGGCAGCGGCGCCAGCCCCGGCAGCACCACCAAGACCTGCACGACCTGCAACGGTCAGGGCCAGGTGCGTCAGGTCGTTAATATGCTCTTTATGCAAAGCTATCAGGTCATCGCCTGCCCGGATTGCGCAGGCGCCGGCAAGAAAATCGAAAAGCCGTGCAAGGATTGCAAGGGCGTCGGTCAAACGAGAAAGCCAAAGGAGCTGGACGTCAAAGTCCCGGCTGGTATCGAAAATGGTACCAGGCTTCGCCTCAGTCAGGCTGGCGATAAGGGACCGAAGGGAGGTCCTTACGGTGATCTTTTCGTTGTTCTTCACGTCAAGGACCACCCGACCTTTATCCGCGATGCTCAAACCATTCACATCAAGCAAGCTGTCGGTTTTTCGATGGCTGCTCTTGGTGGCGAGCTCCTCGTGCCGACGGTGGAAGGCAACAAGCCTTTGAAGATTCCGGCCGGTACTCAATCCAGCACGCAGATTCTGATGAAGGGTCTGGGCGTACCATATCTCAGCGTCAATGGAAATCGCGGTCAAAATCGCGGTGACCAGGTCGTGCATGTAGTCGTCGAAACTCCAAGTAAATTGTCGTCGGAAGAGCGTAAATTGTTCGAACGTCTGGCCGAATTGCGCAATGAAAAGCTGACTGTGTCTTCTTCAAAAGATGATGGCGACAGTGACAACAAAGACGGTAAAGATTCAAGAGATTCAAAGGATTCAAAAGAATCAAAAGACAAATCCGGGCACTCTAAAAAAGACAAATCCTCCGCCAAGGCCGAAAGCGCTGCCGGCCATGCAAAAGATAATAAACATGCAACTGACGGCCACGAGGAAACAAAAAGCGACGGCACATCGTCTAGCTCGATACTCGATAAAATTGTGGACGTCTTTAGACCAAAAGGCAGTGAACATACCCCCGACTAGTACTAAAGTCGTCAACCGGGCGACCATTTGGTTCCTTGCTTCTGCTCTGGCTCTTTTTGCCAGCTCAGGCATCGCTACACTACCTGCTCATGCCACCCGCTTACCTGCCGAGCTGGTAACTGTGCTCAAGAGCACTCTCCCAGATGTGCGCATCAGGCTGGACGGTGCCCTTGAAACAACTGATGGGCAGCTCTATTTGCCGATTTTGCCTAAAGCTGTCAGCGCCAGCAAATTGGTGCGTTTGAAGGAGACACTGCCGGTGGTTCCTGACGCCAAGCAGAAAACAGACATTTATCTTTTCGATAACGGTTTCACTTTTGTGCGTGTGATCAAAAATCTCAACGTCAAAACATTTCCTTCCTTCCGCGCTTTGCCTGAAAAAACAAGGGCGAGCCTTCTCACCGGTCATTTACCGGTCGATTTGATCGTGCCGGATGGATTTGCTCTGCCTGTTTCTTACAAGCCTGTTATCGGGGATGTTAGCGTGCAGCTTTTGAAAGAACTGGCTGCCACACCAGTCGCTCCGATGGGCAAGCTTGAAAGTGCAATCGCCAACAGCAAGAGCGGCCGCTCCCCCGATGCGCATAAGGGGCCGGGACATGGCTTTATCTTCGTCACTTCTCCCAGTACCGGCACAATTACTCTCGTCGCCGAGGAGAATATGAAAAAAATTGCCGAGGTGCCGACCGAAGGCACTCCCGGCGGCATGGCTCTGGCCGGGGATCATCTCTATATCGCCGATCAGAGCAAAAATCGTATTTTGATTCTCGACTACAAAGAACGCAATTTTTTACCTCCGATTGAATTGCCGGCTCGCGCCTGTCCAAAGTCGGTGGTGGCACTGCCGAACGGCAAATTACTCTATGTCTCTGAAAGTGGTCTTGGCCTGGTCGCCGTCATCGAGGTCGAGACGAGCAAAGTCTTGCTCACCACCAAAGTACCACCCGGTCCTTCGCGTATGGCCATCAATCCGAGTGGCGATACTATATTGATCTTAAATGCACCGACCGGTCAGCTCACCTTCCTCTCCACCTTGAACCAACGCGTCATCTCCAGTATCCCCGTTGGTGCCAATCCGACCAGTGTCGTCGTTTCCCCGGATGGCGCCTTTGCCTACGTCTCATGTCGCAGTGCCGGTTATGTAGCGATCATCGATGTCGCCGCCCGTAAGATGCTTGGTGGGCTCAAGGCCGGCAATGCTCCCACCGGTCTAGCCATAGACAAGGAAGGTAAAAAGCTCTATGTCGCCCTGGCCAAGGACAATAAAATTGCCGTCTTCGATCTCAACACGCGGGCGATGATCAAAGAAATAGTCTTGCCCTCTGACGTCGATTTCCCCGGTACGATGTGTCTTTTGCCCTCCGGCGAAAAGCTCGTCGTCAGCAGTGCCGCGACAGAAAACATCGCCATTTACGATGTCGAAAGGGGCGACTTTGACGAACGCCCGGTGATCGGTCACGGTACTGATGAAAC
>JAGXAB010000013.1 GCA_018971775.1 Cyanobacteria bacterium REEB67
TGACAATTTCCACGCAGGATAACTTGCATGCAGATAGGATATGCGATGCATATTGCCAGGCCGCTCCCTAAGCCCGGAAAGCCTGACCTGGCGGCGCTGTCAAGGGAGGGTAACTTAGCTCTTTAGGTTACGTGGAAATCCAGGCTAGCGGATTCATGTCGTCAAACTAACTTTGCCTGTATCAAATTGACGTTGAAACGAGGCCGTAAAACTACGAAAAGGGCGGAGCAATCAACTCTACTTTGTACCAGCCATAATCGGGCCGGTATCGATGATATAAGGAGTGACATGAAATACGTGGGTTTTATCGTTAATACCGTCAGACAGCCGCTCCATGCCGGTTTTATTGCAACAGGGACAAGGCTCGCACAGGAAACAGACGAAAATCAAACCGGAAAGAAGAAACACGGCCAGGTTAAGTCGCGACAGCCATTTGATAACGATAAAACAATCTCGCATCATAGTCTGATTATACACATCGGTGCCCAGCTGGCTCTGGCATTACCCCGTACACAACTCCACCCTGCACAAGACGGTGTATTTCTGATAACGTCAAACTATGAACAGACGCGCTACAAGATCACCAAATTATATAAAGCTGCTTGCCGTGCTTTTGGTCGCATTAGCACCGGTCGCAGTGTTGGCTGATGATGGCCCAGATTCGCGGATTAAGCCCAGCGAAAAGCCTCCGATAGGAGACTTCGGCCCACCGCCACAAATGCAAGTACGAGTAGTCGATGACGGTCCGGTGGTCCACGATTACCGCTCAGTACCGCGGTCGCCAGTCCTCCGACTTGCTCAAGAGGATACATACAAAGAACTCTGGAAATCTACGTGTGAATCCAATCCAGATATTCAATTCGTGGTGCGGAAATTATCCAACAACGCTGAAGAAAAAGCGTTTGCAAATCGATGGCTGGCTGATTTAGCAATCCCGAGTAAGACGCACAGTGAGCACATCTACGCAAGTCGAAAATGGAAATTGGATCTAGCGTGGCTATCACGATACGAGCAGGCCGATAGCAGCAGAAAGAAATCATGTATTAGCAAAGAGGAATCACTTACACTTCGCTCAATTGTTTTGACGGTGAAACAAAAGCTCGATAGAGCCTTCATGCAATATTTTTCAACTGACGAACAGCTTTCTAAATCGGCCAGGGAAGAGCTTTTACAGCTAGCCGGGAGAGCGGCTGTCGCACGTATGGAGGATAATATCGGGCGTCAACTGCAGAACTTTTCAAATATTGGAATTGGAAAGCAGCAGCAAAATTCACTCGATAGTTTCCTCCAGGGGCGCACTGATAGCTATGCCGGATTTGATGCAGGTTTTCGTTTTTAGCGGAAACGTTTTGCGGCAATAGGCCCAGTGCCTGCACAATTTCTAATGGAGCGGAGGTATAAAACGGTGCACAAACTTTTCCATCAAGGTGTACTAATTGGCAATATTCCAAGATGCAGCGCCAACGGATTTAGCATGCACGGCTCAATCCAACTCACAGAAGGAGCGGCTGCGGTCAAGGAATTTCTAGACTACTGGTCGGATCCAGACGTTCCTAAAAATGAAGAGCCTCCGTATCCAGCACACTTCCTGGAGAACTGGTTCATTGAAGATGATCAAGGTTTTCAGAGTGAGATCGGCCCACCTACAGTTTTTATACACGAAGGTAATCAAGAAATTTTCTGGAGGACTTTTTAAGACCAAAGTGCCATCGGAGATACTTGTATCATGCCAAATTCCTTAGGCCTAAATCCAGAACAGATAATCGAGATGGAAGAAGGGTTTCCGGAACCTGCCACCATCGACACTGCAGTTGTTTTCATTCGCGCAATTTGGAGCAACCTTAAAAGCCCAGCTCAAAAGTGCGCTCACTCAAAACGCCTTAACACCGCCGGAGTGCTTTTAATCAGGGAGCTGTTAGTTCGGCTATTCGTTGATCGAACCCACCGCGACCTTCGTTTGCGATCAAATTACCGCTGCCATCGATATAAACTAACCGGGGATAGCTGTGCACGTTGTATTTTTCTTTCAACCCGGCGTTTGATGGGTCCTCGGCATCGAGGCGCTGAAAGTCCATCTTGCCGCGGTTCTTATCGGCCACTTCGTCAAAGTGAGGTGCAAATTCGTGGCAGTAGTGACACCATGATGTCTCAAACATCATCGCCTTACACTTACCCCTGGGTTTTGCGGCGACGGCGGGGCTTTGCGCGACAGCGCTGGTTGGCGCGACGGTGGCTACTGCCTGGCTGCTCTGGCTGGCGCCGCTGCCGGCGGTATGCGCTTGCGACGAGGCATTAAGAGCTTTGGCAGCATATGATTTTAGAGTCGGGTCAGGAGCGTTTGCCGCCACCCACTGGAACTGCGCCTTGGCGAGGGTCGACTGCTTTTGAGCCTGGTAGCAAAGCCCCAGATAATAGTGCCTGGTCGCATCATAAGGACTCTGCCTGGCGGCTTTTTCGAGAAGAGGTAAAGCCTGGCCAAACTGACCGCTATTGTAGAGACTGATACCTTGCTGCAGGTCATCGGCGGCAGCAAGGGCCGCAGACGAGCCGCCCGCAAGTGCTAAGACCATCAAAACAGCGCCCAGTTTGGCAGTTTGGCAGTTTAGCCGGCCAGATCCTTCAGTATCGCATATACTTGTGCGCCGGCCTCGCTGTCTTGAGACTGCCTCGGTCCGGCGACGTTCAAAATTTTGATCTGGTGGTCTATCACCCACTGCCTCAAATGCTCGGCAGTCTGCCGTTCTCTATCGAGCTGGAAAACAAAAACAAACACCGGTTTCTTTTTAATCAGCGCTTGCTGCCTCCGCCAATGCAAACGCAACATTTATCTCCACTACTCCTGCCGGTGATCACGGCTTGCGCTGCTACAAATGTGTCTACAGCATGAAATACGAGGTAGCGACAGGTTACCGCCGACCACGCCATTATCCTGCATTACTTCGCAATGCCCTACTGCCGATCGTTCCGCCGTCGTTGCCCACTAGACGGCGGTGTGAGCGCGTGAGAAGTTGCTATTTTTATCAAATGGTGCAAGTCGGCGAATACTCTATGTCAACAGAAGTGTCGTAGGGCGTCGTCTCGACAATCCTGATCTTGATGCGCTCATTTCCTTTACTGCGAGCGACCACAAGTTCCCGATGCCCGTTGTGCTCTTTGACAGCAGTCTCCCAGCCCTTCTGCTTCAACTGCTTCTCGTAAAACTCGCAAATCGTGTCGGGCCGCGCACTAGATTCCAGCTGTACCGAGTACTGCGACATCGAGATGATGTGCGAATCCGGATACGATGTTACAGGAAAGTACTCTGGTATATCAGCCGATACAATTGGAGTACGACCGCCGGATTTTGCCCCACTTGCGACAATGGTGGAAGCTAAGCTTGCGGTGCTAGAAGGGTAAGCTGAGGGAACAACAGTAAGGCTCATGTTCCCCGTGCCCTTTTGAGAAATATCGCCAAACAACTCAATCTTCAAGTCAATCGGCCAATGCTCCGATCTACTTCTGGGTAGAAACATAAGCATCGCCGTTATCGCATTCATATCGAATTTATGGGGAAGAAACGCACGCTTACTGTCACCAACCCAATGATTCTTATCTGGCGTCAGCTCAATAATCTCACGTTTAAACTTCAGTGGATGTTTATCGACACCACTTTCTGGCTCTTCATACTCGAGCAAAACTCGCGGTCTTTCTACGACATTATCGAACGCTGATCCGGAAAAGTCCACGTGCAAACCATTCGTTGACTTACCAGTATTCTCGATGGAATAAGTCTGCACCCAAACCTGTTTTCCAATTTGCACTCTAACGTCACCGTATTTCGCATCAATGCCATCAATATGCAGAACCGGATCTTGCACCTCATGGTAACGCGAAACAGCATAAGCTGTGGCTATCATTCCGACCGGCACCCAGATTAGAAAACTTACGCCTATAGCCAATGATATCGAAATAATCTTGAAAAGCACCATAGGCAATGTTGGCACGCCTGGCGGACTGAAGCGCGCAAGTCGCTCCCGCATCACTTTCGGGTTTGTGTTGCCGAACTGAGTTGGTATCCAGACGTGTCCACCGAAGAAGAGAATGTATGCGGATTGATGTAATCGAAGAAATGGTTGCAGCAAGGGATTGCGGCGCGCGCACAATCTATCGAAGTTTTTGACCTTCACGAACAACGAAGGCCCGGCAATCTCCCACAGCGTAATCGATTCGATTTCTTCCCATCGAATGAGTCCAAAACCGCTAAAGAAAAGTCCATAATCGGTTATGCCGTTGTGGTCAATTTCACAGAGCGGACGGCTTCGCAGCACCACGCTGAAAATGGCGATGAAGTTGATGACTGAAATCCAAATCAAGAGCACCATTATAATCTCTGCAAAACCCGGGGCAGAAAATTTAAACGCTTCGAAAGGGACCACATTTGCAATCAGCCCAATCACCAGTAGCGGTGCAACGCAGAACAGAGTTACGACTCCCCACTTCCATCGAGATAGACGGACTTCGAATTTTTCACTTTCAGCAGCTTCCATCAGACTTCTCCTGATCACGGACAATTATTTTGACTTTCCGAATGTTAATTGACTTTTCACATGTCTAACGACAAGGATAAAAATAATAACGAGGATCTGGAAACGGGCGCGTTCATAGCTTCTCGCAAAAGCTGGCATCTTCGCTGCTAAGTCCGGTCTGGAGGGGAAGGGTTCCAATTGTCGTTCCACTTTGAAAACTCTGACGGTGTAACTCTATAGCGTGCGAAATTACCTTCGTGCAGCGAATAGATTTCTGTTTCCACTAAGCGAATAAATTGTTCTTGTTCTCTCTTGTCGACCATAACGATCTGAGGCCTCGAAAGCACAAATTTATGAGTATCTTCCCTTTTTACAACTTGCCTAACAACATCGCCAACAATCTCCTTTATCGCTTTGGCGTATTTAAATCGGAACGGATCCGGTTCGCCTAGGGATTGAAGCACGACTGCGTATTGTTGCGCAGATCGCTCGTAAGCTTCCACAAAAACATCTCTCAGTAATTCAACCCTGTTTAATTCATAAACCCCTAACAATGCTTGCGTATAGATGTCTCGAGGAACCCCTTTAAACGCCAGTGGAATAAGGTTGTTTTTTACAAATGGAATGTTGGCTGCTAGACGCGATACTCGTTTATTTACGTCATCGAAAGGTTGGAGATATGGCAAGTGAACCATCACAAAAAATGACTGTTCGAATGGATCTTCGATCCGCTGCGCTGTTGCCAGAACTTGGTCAAAACATTCTTCAATCAATTGCGGTATTGCTAGTGGCAAGTACACGGAATGGCTAATGCCAACCTCTATACGTCTCAATCTGCCAGCCGCGTCCGGATTGGAAAGAAGGTTTTCGGCCAAGAAGCTGTGTAAATTTTGAATAGTATATCGATTGAATCCAATTGAATCCGCAGAATCAACCATAAATTCAATCGCACCCTTATGGTTCATTATCATCTGAGTTTCAGTCTGATCTTTTCCTTCTGCAGCTTGACCAAGTTCTATCAGGTTTTTCGTGTCTAGGACTGAATAGGTATTTCCCTCAAGGCGACTAGAGTTCCAAGAAAGGTCGATTAGTAATCGGCTTAAAATTTTCCTCGCATACGTGCCTGCTGGTTGTGCTCCGGACTCAACGGTTCCAATGTTTCGGAGCGATATTCTTTGTGCCTTTGACAGGTAGAAACTCTCATTGGGTTGATATGAGTCGAGAAATTGGCGATTGTAGCTTACTGGTCTGCGATCTCCTTCTGGGCGCGATATCATCTGCTGCACTTCTTGTGCAGCAGATGATATCTGTAGCGTTCGTTCAGGCAAGATCCCTGCGCCGTTTTTTTTGACAGCGAAGTACCTTGCGCCTTTCTTCTCGCCATCAAGAACCAGGCGGCCTTGCTCGACAAGGTCTTTCAACCACTTTTGTATAGTACGTCGCGCAGCCCTTGGTCCGAACCGCTCGGCAATTACCCGAAGGCTTGCACCCTCCGGATGTTGTGTGACAATCTCCACTATTTCATCGAGCTGTTTTTTGGGTTCAGGTTTCGCCATAATCTCGGTTCTTCGGTGTTTTTTCTCCAACGCGCATTTCATCACCATTTATGCGCCCTTATTTCAGCATTATACGCAACAGTTGAGATTTATGCGCACTTACTTAAGGCATTATACGCACTTATTAATACTATAGCGCCTTTATTGGACAAATATGCGCATTTACAGTGGCTTTATGAACATCTACGGACGGTTATGCGCATTTGAAGTTCGTTATGCGCATTTATCAGAAGTTTATACCTGTTTGTTATGGTTTGCACAACCTTAGATTCCAGAACAATATACCGCCGCTTTGTAAGCATGCTTGGCTGGGGCAAGGCAGCCCCATCTGGTAACGGGATTCTTTTGTAAAATGGCCTGCCATTTGATCAGGCGGTGAATATGAGTAAAAAACGTTCTTTCGCCTCAATCGAATCGATTGAGGCGGAATACAAGAAAATCTTACCAGTGGCAACTCGCGTGTGTGAGGCTATGCGTGTTCGAGTTAATCAAGCTGCCACAGCGCAATCATTCCAACTTGGCGCAGCATTGTTGGGCCGCGGCTTCCCATGCGCTTCACTACAAGTCCAATGATACTGTCGCCGAATCGATCGAGCGCCCTTTAGATCGAGTAGCCCTAACAGAGCCCTTAACCTCGCTCATTTTTTTTCGCCGGCAAATCGAGGTATCCGCTCAGCTCGACTCAAATATGCTTATCTTCAGCGCAACTACAACTTAGATGGCACCGCCAATAGTATCAAACACAATTTATGCCCGGCAAGGCAATTCTTATTGCCGTTCAACACACAGTTCTCGTGGTCACTCCATCTATCCCCAAAATGCAATTAGTTTGCTGTTAGGAACCTTGGCAGGGGTTAGATATGCAGAGGTACCGGAAATGATATACAGCGCTGGGGAAAGCAGCAGGGGCTTGTTTACCTGAACGGTCAAAGGGTAAATATTGACAAACCAAAAGTGGCACAGTCGGAAGAAAAATTTCAAACGCTCCTGAGGAAATTGCTTCAGCGTCAAGGTTACTCAGTTGGGACTGCGACCTCGGATGGCAGGTATAATATTTACGAAGGAAGAAACAAAAAGGTGCTTAACCTTGATAATCTGCGCCGCCGGTTTGGTAATGACACCAGCGAAGCTGCATTTCGTGAAACGCTTCAAAGACTGCTCGCCAATGACGCGATTCCCGTAGCGTGGAAAGACGCGAAAGACCGCTTGTTCTTGGAATTGCAAGGAGAAGACTACGTTGCTGAATCATGCATCCAGAGATCACCATACACCAGAGATCACCATACAAAGGACTGCGTCTCTTCATCGCCTGTTCTTTTGATAAACTCTACAAACTGTCATTAGTTACAAACGATCAACCCCAAGCCTGGGGAGTTACAAGAGAGAGCGTTTTTGCCCAGACAGCAACCAATATGGATAAATTGCTCGCCCAGGCAAAACTTGAACCTTTAGACGACAAGCTAAATAAAACAATCCGTTTCCTCGATATCAATTCAAATCTCAAGGCATCTCTGGTAAAAGTCCTGGGTTTAAAAAGAAAGTGAACGCCCAACTGGGCTGCCCTGTATACGTCGTCATCCCATATGCAAAATGGCGCACGCGGTAATTGTTGACGGACTCAACGATGCCGGCGAGCTCATGACAAGGGATCCAGCAAAACCTTCACGTTATGAGATGACCATGGGTGACTTTATTGCCAATTGGACCGGTCACGCTGTTTACAAAGAGGACATTTCACGATGAAAAACGTTATTCCCATCGGTCTTGTCTACAAAGGTGCAAGAGAGGACGGTAGTCACGACTACGAAGTATTTTTTGACGCGGACGTCCCGGCACCGGCCAGACTCACAGTCTTGAAGCGATCCCTGGACGAATCTGGCAATGATGCCCCAGAAATAGTGACATCATTAGATAAATCAACAAACGAATCACTGATAAAAGCAGTAGAAGATTTTGACAAAGCCGGCCACACTTTTATGCTTGAGCATGGCCCTGTGACCGCTCAGGCGCCGCTGACGGTGCCACCACCAATGAGGCCTATTGCACTGCACTACTTGCCCGCTCTAAAAGAAGGAAGGCACCAATCTATTCTTTCCATGCTGCAAAGAAACAACAGCATCAAAAAATATTCTTTTGATGTATCACCCAGACCAGGCGTCGGCGTGCGCTACCCCAACGAACTTTTCAACGACCTGGGTGGCTGTATAGATTTAGCGAAGCCGCTTCTCGATGCTATTCGCAATTTTTTCATCGCCGGTCAACCGGATTTGAAATAGCTGGCTGCATGGCACCGCCAATAGTATCAGACACAATTTATGGCCACCAAGGCACTTATTATTGTCGTTGAACACACAGTTCTCGCGGTCACTCCATCTATCCCAAAAATGCGGCTAGCTTACACAGTGATGCCTGAAACCAGTCTAGAATCAGGCATCACAATGTCACGCCGCACAATGCTCTCGATTAATTTATATCCCCCCCTCATTCATGCACGCGAGGCGAGTCAGCTCAACCAAAATGTAAAGTGTCGAATCTCTGTTCGCTTACGTTTCTCTTCGTATTTCTAAAACTTGAGGGCGTTGTGAGGGTGAACATTCCACAACCCCTTTAAAAATTGGCACCCCCGGAGCGATTCGAACGCCCGACACCCTCCTTAGGACGGAGGTGTTCTATCCCCTGAACTACGGGGGCACATTTTAAAAGCATAGCATCTAGCACGATTACTATGAAACCCACAAGCAAAGAATATAGACAGCATATGCAGAACGCCCACTATCAGGCTCAATCGTCCTCCTGACATTCCTGGATAACGATGCTGTCCTTTATGTCCAGTCCTCAGTAGCCGTAGCCGCCGTACATCATGCTGCGGGCAGCCATACCGCCGACGTCACCGAGTGCTACACCGAGCTTGTGCAAAAAAGGATGCCCTTTAGGTTTGTTGCCATTACGGGCTGTTTCAATGGCATTTGGCTGCTGTTGAGAATAACTATTCGAAGTATAAGTTTGACCTGGATAATAACTAGACGAAGACCCATAAGCCGTTGATAGTGGTGCGCTTCTAAAAGCTCCGCTGTTCCGACTGTTAAGAGCCGCCATGAGATTGTTGACGCGAGTTTCAATCGGCGTAAAAGTTTGCGTCGTCTGTTGCGGCAGTACATCCTGCTCCAGTCGAGTCAATCGGCTGCTCAGGGAATCTCGACCGTAGGTTTTTCCAAATACCGTTTTTTCCATTGCGCTCACTTCGGCATTCAATCCGGCGTCGGGTGACGGCCAGGTGACAGCGTTGGAAGTGGTCAAATAGTTTTCATTGCCACCATTTTTCCGGCTCACATATTTCTTCAGCAAATCGACTCGCGCGCTCAAATCGTTTGAAGTTGAAGGTTTGCCGAAAGCAATCGTTTCCAGGTGAGCCAATCTTTCCTGTACAGGCAGCTGTATTTCAGTCTTATGGGCAATCTGTTCTTCGAGTGCAGTTACAGTTGGATAATAGTCATTCGATGGGTCAGTGGCCGGGGTAGAGTCGGAAGAACCAGAAGAAGAAGAAGAAGAAGAAGAAGAAGAAGAAGTTGCAGCTGGAGTTTGACTGGTATCCAGCTCCGGCTTTTCACTTTTGAACGGCGAGGCACCTTGCTGTGTGCTTGTGGCAATCGACTGCCCGGATTGCACAGATTTTGAATCTACGTCAGGAACAGCGAGTAAGAGACTGGTCAGGCGTTTCTCGACCGAATCGGAGCGAACGCGTCCAAACACCATTTGATCGAGCCGGTCCAGGCGTTGATCTTCTGTGTCACCAGGATACTCATGAAAGAAAAATTTGTCTTCCAGACTGGAGAGGTCTGCGTCGAACTGCTGACTGCCTCCAATCGGTGCCGAGACAGCAAAACAACTTATCAAGAAAGACACTACAACTAAATGCATCTGAAGGTATTCTCTATTTGCCAAGGCCCAATCGTATCATTATACAAGCAGTTTGCACGCCAGGTGAGTAGCAGCAATTTCGGCAGAGTTTGATTCATTTCAGAGCAAAACAGTCTCTTGGGGAGCACCATATTCAGTGGCTTGAACATTGACGGTGCGCCCACCCCAGGCTGGTTGGTGCATTTGCAACCGCAGTCAGCACCGCTGCAAAAGCGCTGTTTGCATCGCAGCGACTAACCGAGATGATCCGAAACTTCTTGTGGCCATTTGCCAGTGGAAAGATACTGGACAAGATTCCAGGCAGATTGCCGCAGCCAGACCAGAGCGCAAGCAAGCAGGATGAATGTTGCCAGAAGAGAGAGATAAAAACCATTCCTCAGACTCTCCGGCTCATAATTAAAATCGATCAGATGAGCGCCCTTCTCGAGATAAACGGCGCGCATAAAGCCATTGGCACGGTACATCGGCACAGGCCTTGTATCGACTACAGCATGCCAGCCCGGATAAAAGCGATCGTTGAGGACAAAAAATCCAGCCTCCGGCACATTTGCCGAAAGCGATAAATGTTCGGGTTCATCGCGAAGGAAAGCGACTGTAGTTTTTGCACCGGCCTCGGCCATTTTATCTTCGGGCACATTTTCAACAGCATCTTTGGCAAACTTGGGAGCACCCATACTTGCAGCGGCAGCGGCACCAGCACCAGCACCAGCACCTGAACCCGCCCCCACACCCACACCTGCACCCGCGCCATCCATTATAGCCCGAGCCCTGCTATCAGCGTTATCACCAAAATTAAGCGGGTCGGTCGAGATATCAGTTTTTACATCGAGCTCAACTAGGACATTCTTAGCAAGCTCAGCGCCGACAGCGTCATCAACCGGCGCCATGACCGCCTTTACCACTTCATCCTGTTTGGCTATGGTGCGATAGTTGGTGCTAAAAAATGCTCTCGGTCTGCTCACGAGTACTTCATAGATTCTGTAATTGAGCGGTATATCCTGGTGCACCAGTCTGAAACCGCTGCTATTTAGAAGATTGACCGGCCCTTTCGTATTGACGATCTGAGTCGAGACAAATCTCGTGCCGGTGATCAAACAAAAGCGCGCCAGCTCGCAATCGGACATATTCTTTTTATCGACATTTGAAGTATGCAGAGTCTTGAGAAAAAGGCTTCGATAGTCCTGATTTTCGGATGACTCATAACCGAAGCCGACTCGCAATTTCTGGTCGATAGCCGTGTTTGGCAGGCAAAGCTCCCGCGTATATTGCATGAAGGGCTCGCCGACTTGATTGGGATAGCGCGGCACATAACCCGAGGCGACTTTGAGCGGATCAAAATAGAGCGGCATAAATCTGCTTGCGATCGGGTCATGGATGCGTGGCTCTATTTCCTTCAAGCGCTCATGCAGCCCGGACTTTTTAGCAAAATATCCAGTCGCCACTGTCTTTGGCGCGTATTTCATCGCCGGTACAAAAATACTGGCTCCCAAAAGCAGCACCATCAGCAGTGCCAGATGCTGAGCCGAGATTTTGAGCGAATCTTTAAAAATGATGGCGGCACAGACAACCAGGCCGATGCAAGAAGTGACCAGTAGCGAAATGCCCAGGTCATGCACGAGAGCCGGCGGCAGAGCTTTGGGAAAATTGGTCAGATGGGCGGCGACGAATCTGCTGGCCAGGACAAAGGTCGCCGCCACCGCCAGCAGTACCAGCCAGAAGGCAGTCAAACTGCGCTTCTGCCAGTTTCTCACCCCGTCTTCACCGAGTATGAAAACTCCACGACTGCCGGCCACTGCCGCAAAGAAAATGACGACGATGAGAAGTTTGCAGGGATAGCGCAGCACAGACAAAAAAGGTACGGCTTTCAACAACAGAGAAGAAACCGGACCAAACTTGCCGATAGCGAGCACCAGCGATATGCAAAACCCGCCAAAGACAAGGAACCTTTCTTTAAAAGTTTTATCGCCCAGACCGAGCAGAGCAAAACTGACGGCGACCGGACCGATCAAAGCCGAAGGCAAAAATGGATAGTGACTGGGGCGCGATGCCACCAGTTTCATGAAGTGCGAGGTCGGCTGTTGCAAGTCACCGAGTGGCTGAGGGCAGAGCATACAGAGCAGGTCATACCAGTTTGACGACCAGTTAAAGACATGCTCGAGGGCCAGCCCGTTGGCGCGGGGGGAAAGTTTGCTCCATTCATAGACCGGCAAAAGGATGATCGCGCTGAGCAATATACCAAGCACCATGGCGCCGATTTGCCAGACGAAGGGTGCGATGCGACTGCGCCAGCCGGTATCACCGACGACACCAGCACTATTATCAGCGTCAGCCCCCGCAACTTCTTCGACGGGCGCAGCCAATTTGCTAAAGGGCTTCAGCCAGCCAAGCAATAAAAAGACCGCGGTGGTGCCGAGCAAAGCGAGCATCGCCACAAACACTTCCGGTCTGCCGGCCATAATCGTCCAGTGGACCGAGAGCGCGCACAAAACTACGAAGCCGCAGCGAGCCGCCCGAGATAACCCAGGACGAGCGATAGCCAGCAAAGCATACATGGCGATCATCGCCCAGCAGGCGCTGCCCGGCAAGCTGTAGTTGGCCGAGAGCGACATCATGTAACCGTTCAAAGCCATGAGCAGGCCGCAAAAAGCAGCCGCCGCCACGCCCCAGCCCAGGCTTTCAATCAGCAAAAAACCACCGACAAAGGCGGCCAGTTGCTGGACCAGCATGATCAGAGCAAGCGCCTGACTGTAGGGCAGCCAGACAAAGAGAAAATTTGGGACGTAAAAAATGCCGGGCGAGGGATTGGCCAGCTGGGGCATGCCGGCGTAGCAATATGGATTCCACAGGGGCAGATGCCCCTTGCGGTAGGCCTCGGCTATTACGCGGGTAAAGGGCTCGAAATAGAAGGTGTGATCAGAAGCGTAATATTCACGGCCGCAAAAAAGCAGCGGCGAGTAGTACACGCCAAGCAGAACGGCAGTCAGACAGAACCATGTCCAAAAGCTCGAGAACAGCTTTCTGGTCACAAGTTAGTGCGTGCCGCTGCCCGGCAGATAGCCAACGGGGACGCTCTCCTGGACGATGCCGGCGACGGCATTTTTCGAAACCGTCATCAGGCCGTTGACCGAAACAGTACCGGCGGCAGCGACGAGAACGGCGCAGATGAGAAGCGCGATGGCCGGAGCTTCCTGCGGGCTGCCCAGGTAGGGTCTTGGCTGGTTCGGCGCGGAGAGGGCGGCGACCTTTTCAGAGGGTTCGGGCACAATCATCAAAATCACTACGCGGGTGTAGTAATAGATGGCCGGTACCGAGGTAAGCAAGGCGACGGTGACAAGCACCCAGCCCATGGGCATGCCGAGGAAAGGCTGCGTGATCTGGGAGCCGGCAGCAAAGATAAACACTTTGGCAAAAAATCCGGCGGGAGGGATGGGCAAACCGGCCAGGTTGAGCAAGCAGAGCGACATGCCGATGGCGACAAGCGGACGCTTGCGGATCAATCCGGCGTAGTCTTCGATGCGGTCGGAGCCGGTCTCGTTAGTGAAGAGGATGGCACCGGCAAAAGCGCCGAGATTCATCAAACCGTAAGCCATGATGTAGAAGATCATTGCCGAGAGACCACTGGCGGTGGTGGCAACTAAACCAATCAAGATGTAGCCGACATGCGCGATAGAAGAATAGGCGAGCATGCGCTTGAAAGAGTTTTGAGCCAGAGCGATCAAGTTGCCGCCAATCATAGAAAGGATGGCCAGGGCGCAGAGCATCGGGCCCCACTCGACCTGAGACTGGGAAAATACAGTCGTCAAAAGTCTGATCGCTACAACAAAGCCGCCGGCTTTAGAGCCGATCGAAAGGAAAGCGGTAACCGGTGTCGGCGCGCCTTCATAAACGTCCGGCGTCCACATGTGGAAGGGCACGATCGAGAGCTTGAAGCCGATGGCGCTCAAAACAAGGGCCAGGATGAGGAAGTGGAAGAAGGTCGGTCCGCCGGTGGCCTGTGCCGATAGCGTATCGCGGATGGTTTCGAAAGAAGTCGATCCCGAAATGCCATACAAGAATGAAAGGGCGTAGAGCAAAGTGGCGGTGACGGCAGCGGTGGAGAGCAGGTATTTTAGCGAAGCTTCGCCGCTCTTCAAGCTGTGCTTGGTGAAACCGGCGAGGAGGACGCAGCAGATACTCAGAGTTTCGAGAGAAACAAAGAGCATGATCAGGTCGGTCGAGCCGGCCAAGAAGATGTTGGCCAGGATGGCGGTGAGGATGATGGCGTAGTATTCGCCGCGATTTTTGCCGAAATTTTGGTCATAGCCCATCGACATCAAAACGACGATGATGCCGACGACAACCGATATAAGACTGATGGTAGAAAAGAGCGGGTCGATGGTAAATACGCCGCCAAAAAGCTTTTCGTTGACGGTCATGCGGGAAAAGATGACGGCTCCGGCGCCGACCAGCGTGGCCAGACTGACAAGCGGCGTCACCGCTTTGTATTTCGGTGCAAGCAAATTCCACAAGGCGGCAAATAAAATGCCTGCCACAAGAATAAACTCAGGCAACATTTGCCCGAGCGCTCGATAGTATTCCTGAATTCCGCCCATTTGAGATATCCCCTTTCCCTTTGGCCCTCAATTCTACATAGCCTGAGGGGGCTGGTGGGGTGCTGCGGTGAGATCAATTACTAAGCTTTGCTTCAGCTTCACCCAGATGCTCATATTGACAGCCATCTCAAAGTGGGCGCTAAAGGGCTTTTATCTCCCGTGCGGGCCGATGCACGCAAGAAAGACACAATCTTTGGGTAAGATATATCTTACAGTCACTATTTTCTCGGTATAAAAAATTCTTACGATCTAAATAGTACTTACGATTCAGGTCATGGCACGAATCAGATATTGTTCTTACGAGTGGTATCAGTCAATTTTCCAAGAGACCAAAGCAACAGCATGTACGAAACGGCACAAGGCCTGGCGATAGGCAAAAACGGACAACTTACAATTAAAAAAAGCCGGCCGGCGGCACTGCTGATGCTTGAGGACGGCACCTTATACAAAGGACTGGCCTTCGGCCTCGAGCAAAGTATGGCCTTCGGCGAGCTCGTGTTTAACACCAGCTTGACCGGCTATCAAGAAATCCTCACCGACCCGAGCTATGCCGGGCAGGTTGTCACTCTCACCTATCCAGAGATCGGCAATTACGGCGTCAACGATATCGATGTCGAATCGCGCCAGATTTTCGCCCGCGGTCTTGTCGTGCGCAATCTATCCCGCATCCACAGCAATTTTAGAGCAACGGCCAGCCTTGATCATTATTTGAAGAGGGCAAACATCTGCGGCATATCCGATGTCGATACACGAGCTATCACCAGGCATATCCGTGACAACGGCGCCATGCGCTGCCTGATCACGAGCCATGAGGCACACACGGATATTTACGACGAAAAGGTAGCGGCGGAGCTGATCGCCCTGGTCAAAGCCAGTCCGCTCATGGAAGGCCTGGACTTGACTGGCGAAGTAAGCTGCGAAAAGCCCTACACGATTGGCAGCGGCAAGTGGAAAGTAGCCGTGCTCGACTTTGGTTGCAAGCAAAACATCCTCCGTTCGCTCACCGCGCGTGATATCACAGCCACCGTTTATCCAGCCCGCACCCCCGCTAAAGAAATACTGGCCACACATCCGGACGGCATTTTTCTCTCCAATGGCCCCGGCGATCCGGCCGCCTGCGCCGATATCCTTGCTGAGATACCGCAGTTGATCCAATCGCGTATTCCGATTTTTGGCATTTGCCTCGGCCACCAGTTGCTCTCTATCGCCCTGGGCGGCAGCACTTACAAGCTAAAATTCGGCCACCGCGGCGGGAATCAGCCGGTCAAAGACTTGACCACTGGCAAGATCGAAATCACCGCCCAGAACCACGGCTTCGCCGTCGATGAGAAGTCCCTGCCCGACAGCCTCGAGCTCACTCACATAAATTTGAACGACCTTTCAGTGGAAGGTTTCCGCCATAAGGAACTTCCGATCTTCGCGGTGCAATATCACCCCGAAGCCTGCCCCGGACCGCACGATTCTAATTATCTCTTCGACAGATTTGCCAGTTTGATTGAGTCACATCAACAGGTCGGCAAAGGGAAATAGGCATGCACATTGTATAAACTGGCGATCTTTGATTTTGACGGCACACTGGTAGATTCCACCCCAGGCATCGTAGACGTGATGAAGGTGGTGATCGACGAATACAAATTTGAAGCCCCGATGCTCGATGTCTGGCGCAACCTGGTCGGTGTGCCCCTGCCCAGACAGATGGAGATCATCCTGCCCGGCCGCGGGCCGGAATTTCACCTGGAAGTGGCCGACCGCTACCGGGCCATCTATGACGGTATGGCAATTGAGATCTGCCCGCCTTTCCCGCATCTGATGGCCATGCTCAACGAGCTGCAGGAGAAAGGCGTGCACGTCACGATTGCCTCCTCCAAGCGCAGCCACCTGGTCCAGGTCGTCCTCGATCACCACGGCATCGCCCATCACTTCAAGCTGGTGGTCGGCGCCCAGGACGTCACCAATCACAAGCCGCACCCCGAATCTGTCCATCACATCCTCAAACACCTGACGATAGATCCGGCCGATGCCGTCGTCATCGGCGACGCTTCCTACGACCTGGACATGGCCAGAAATGCCGGCGTCGATGCCATTGGTGTAACCAGCGGCATCCACAGTCGCGAAGTGCTCTTACTGTCCGAGCCAAGACACATAGTCAACGGCCTGGAAGAAGTAGTGCCACTTATTCTCGAGGGCCGCAGCCCGATTGCTTCATCGCTACCGCTGCCGATCATTAAAGAACAAAAGTAAGCAGCTCGCCATCCTATCTATAGATATTTATTATTTACGCAAGGGCCTAAGGTTAACTGAGTCCAACTGGCAACCGCATTGTTTTTGATAGCATAAGGCGTTGCTCAGCGCGGCGCTGGCACAAAACGGTGGAAAAATATGAACCCGGGCGGCAGACTTCTTTTAGCAGCCACGGCGGCTTTGACGGCCGTTACCTGGCCACACCCCGCAATCAGTGCCGATGCGACCACTCCGGCTGCGACTACGTCTGCAGTGCAGGCTGCTCCGGCGACTGCAGCTCCAAATACAGATGGCGAACCGACCGTGCCCACCGAGCGCATCCTGCTCAAACCGGGCAAGTCTCTGTCGGTCAACATGGCCACCGAAGACATTATCTGTACCAATGATTGCGACCTGGCGCGCAGGCAGAGAGAAAGCTATCCGGATAGCCCCGAGGCTAGTTTTATCTACGCCGTCGCCCTCAGTCGCACCAGTCACGTCGAAGACGCCCTCAAAGAAGTGAGACGGGCGCGCAAACTGGCAGAGAAGCAGGGTGGTCCAAGCTATTTCGACAAGATGATCGACACCTACGAAAACATGCTCGGCTATTATCCGGATGACAATCAGGTGCGTTATCACCTGGCCTGGGCCTATTACATGAAGGCTTACGTGCTGGCCAAATACTCGCACCAGCCCGCTTACAAAGAGTGGGTAGCGGCCGAAACGGCTAATACCGGCATTTCAACAGAAAATAAAGAGGCCGGCACTACCGGTAGCGGCACCGACGTCTTAAAAGATATGCACAAAGCATCCAGCACCATATCCAGTGCAGCACCGCAGGCAATACCGCAAGTACAGAAATACTATCAACTGGCCACTGCTAAGCTCGACGATCTGCTTGCCCGCGACCCCAAAGATACCTGGGCGCGCGTCTACCGCGCTTTCTTGAAAGCCGAGGCCGGTGGCGATTTGCAGACAGCTATGAGCGAATGGCAAAAAGTGCGCGACGAACAACCGAATAATCCGGCCGCCTATTTTTTCCTGGGCGAGGGTTATTTAAAACAGGGCAATCTCAAGGAATGCCTGAGCAATGTTTCCAGGGCCATTGCTTTGCGGGCGGTGGGTAACTGATGCCGGCATTTTTCAGAAGTGAATGGTTCAAATTTGTACTGGCGGCCGGTATCCTCGGTGGTCTCGTCGGTCTGCTCTGGTTTGCCGACTACACGGCAAAAGAAGAAACACGCAAGTATAATGCGGAATTGAAGGCGCATCCGATGGCACAAAAGATCACTTTCGACGACTATGAGTTGAAGGAAGTCGACGACAACAACACATTGAGATGGAAGCTGAAAGCGAAGCGGGGCGTGCTCGAACCGACTACTAAAGACGTAATCTTAACGATGATTAATATCGAGTATTACTCCGAGGGCAAGGTCAAAATGAAGGTTATTGCTCCGGAAGGAGTTGTGAACCAGCTTTCCCGCCAGGTAAAACTCAAATGCAATCCCCAGGTCAACGTTGTTGCGGAGGGTGAAGAAGGCAAGTCCAGGCTGGAAACGAAGAGTTTGGAATTAACGAAAAAAAATCAGTTCATTGCAACCGGGGGTGTTAACATCAACATGTCCGGGGTAGCCAAGGTGTCCGGAGACTACGCTACTGGTGTTTTTGGTAAGTCAGAGCTCCAGGACGTAAAGATCATCGGCCACACGCATGCGACGATCGGCAGCGACGGCACCACACCGGATGCAACAGCAACGGCAGCAGCAGCAACGGCGACTCCTACAAATTAGAACAGGCAAAATGTTGATTAGAACCAAAAATCAAGCACTTTTACTGAGCGCACTTTTTGCCATCATGCAAGGACTGCCGCCACTGGCCGCAGTGGCACAAGCGCCGGCTGATCCTGCCGCGGGCGGATCCGGACCAATCGATATCCAGGCCCACGAACAAGAATTTACCGGCGACCACGTCATCGCCAAGGGCAATGTCAAAGTCCTTTATAAAGACACGACTATCCTTGCCCCACTCGCTACTCTTTATCGCGATCTCGCCTCCGGTCAACCCCAAAAAGCAATCTTTACCGGTCACCCCAGACTTGTGCAGGGCGCCAACAAAATTGACGCCGACCAGCTCATTTTTGAGATGACCACTTCCAAGATTTATGCCGATGGTCACGCTCACTCAGAAGTCGTCAACAACGATCCCGTAGCCGAGCCGATCAACGATAAGAAAAAACCAGGCGCTGGCAATAGTGGTGGTATGGCCACTGGTGCCCCTCCGAGCGCCGGCATGGTGTCTAACGGCAAGGGTGGCTTCGAATGGCCGACCCAGGAAGGCGATCGCAAAAAAGCAATGGCTGCTAAAAAAGACGCAGCCAAGCAAGAGAAACAAGACAAACAAGAAAAACAGGACATGGCTTCTGAGGGCGAAAGCGCAGCAACCGACAGCAATGGCGAAGTCGCCGACGGTGCCCCATCAAACAATAACAGCAGTCGCGGACCTCTGGCTATGGGAGCTAGCGGTGGCGCCGGTGGTACTACAACAGCAGCTAAGGGCGGCGGCGGTCTCGGTGGCGGCATGGGCGATGAAGCCCCGACTAAAATCATTACAGACTCGGACAGACAGGAATACGACCGTGATTCCGGTCGATTCGAAGCCTTTGGCAATGTCCGCGTCATCGCCGGCGACATCCACGTCACCGCCGATCACCTCAAACTGGCCTATGGTCTCGACCACCGTCCGGAAGCGGCCATTTTCAACGGTCACGTAAACGCTATTCAGGACAAGAACAATACCGCCTCCGATTTCATGACCTACTTCCTCTTAACGAAGAGATTGCAGGCCAGTGGTCACGTGCGCTCGAAAGTGATCCAGGACAAATCAGGCGAAGTCAAACCGGTGCCGAAAAAGCAGGAAGAAGGCGTGATCAAGCCTATCTCCAATGCCATTCAACCGGCTACCAACAGTAAGACAAAATCGGCAGGACCGGTTATATCGCTTGGTGGCATGAGTAGTGGTGGCACAAAAGCGCCGATCATCATCGTCTCCGATTCGCAGGACTACAATAAAGAAACCGGTCGCCTCGACGCCATCGGCAATGCCCGCATCTTCTTCGAAGACACTATCGGCATCGGCCCGAAAGTAATCTTGATGAAAAATGCCGACGGACAGGCCGAGAAAATCATCTTCGTCGGACGTTCGCAGGTCACTCAAAAAGGCAAGCGCTGGATCGGCGACCGCGTCACCATCTTCGTCGCCGACCGCCGCGTCCTGGCCGAAGGCAACACAAAAGCGGTGATCTTGCAAAAGAAAGACAACGGACAGACGCAGACACCTCTGCAAGACAATATGATGCTCGCCCAGCCGAAACCACAAGTGATGGCCGGTACACCACCCTCTTCCGGTGCCAAGGTAGAAACAAAAACCGAATCACAACTGGCTGGCAACAACAGCAAGCTCAGCGCAACCAAGGTGAACAGGCCGGAATGACGACGGAAACGACAACTACTATTGGTTCTTCCCGTACCGGGACAAAGACCCTCCTGATCCAGAATCTGCAAAAGTCCTACGGTGGCAGAAAAGTCGTAGACGGCGTCAGCTTTGACGTAAACCGCGGCGAAGTCGTTGGTCTACTCGGTAGAAATGGGGCTGGAAAAACAACTTCATTCGATATGGTGCTCGGCCTGGTAACGCCCGAAAAAGGCAAGATTACCCTCGGCGATACCGACCTGACTAAATTGCCCATTCACCTGCGCAGCCGCCTGGGCGTAGGTTATTTGCCGCAGGAAGCTTCGATCTTTCGTAAACTTTCGGTCGAGGACAATATCAAAATCGTTCTCGAGCTGATCAACATACCAAATCGCGAGCACCACAGCCGCACCCAGAATCTGCTCGAACAATTCGGCTTGCAGTATCTTTCTAAAACCACCGCCGTCCAGCTTTCAGGTGGTGAAAGAAGACGTCTGGAATTGGCCCGCTGCCTGGCGGCCGAACCGGAATTTATTTTGCTGGACGAACCGTTTACCGGCGTTGACCCTATTTCCATTTCGGACATTCAGGGTTTGATTCGCCGCCTTCGCGATGATTGGAATCTGGGAGTATTGCTCACCGACCACAATCCCAGAGCGACGCTCAAAATCACAGACCGTGCTTATCTCATCGATGCCGGCAAGATTCTGGTGGCCGGCACATCTAAGGAAGTGGCCGAAAGTCCGATCGCTCGCAGACAATATCTGGGAGAGGATTTTACGTTATGAGTTTTGGCCTGAAGTTAGTCGACCGCTACATCGCTAACGAATTTTGGCAGCCTCTCCTTTTCGGTATCGGCATCGTGACCGGTGTCTGGTTCGGCGCCGATCAGTTGAAGACGATTTTCAACCTGGTTATGAGATCCGGTGTGCCGATCAACATGGCCTTCACCATCCTCGGCCTGCACTTGCCCGAAGTCATCGTTATGACTATCCCGATCGGGGTCTTGCTCGGTACACTGCTCGTTTTCAACCGGCTCTCCGGCGACTCTGAAATTATCGCCCTGCGTACGACCGGTACAAGTTTCTATCGGATCATGGTCGCACCATTGATGTTCGGCATCATGACCAGCTTTATCAGTCTTGGTATCAACGAAGGCATCGTGCCCGTCGCCAACCGCACCTCCAAGAAGCTGGAGTTTCTTGCCCTCTATAAAGCCGAGCTGCCCTCCGGCCAGGCAAACTTTACTTATATGGATAGGGACGCCGACCTGACGCTCAAGCGCATCTTTTATGTCGGTTACTACAACGGCAAGATCCTGGCCAACATCATCATCCTCGACTTTACGCGCGACAAGATCGTGCAGATTATCTCGGCCAGCTCGGGTGTTTTTGCCAATGGCGAATGGCGCCTCGAACACGGCCGCACCTATGCCATCGACGGCAATTCCGATATCGCTCACGTCATGCAGTTTCAGCAGCTGGTCATCCCGGGCTTGAACAATGTGCAAAAAGCGCTGGAATCGGGCAAGGTCGTACCGAAAGAAATGAACATCATCGAGCTGTCCCAGTATCTCGATATTTTGAAAAAATCGAACGCCGTCACCAATGACCTGCTGGTGCGCTACTATCAAAAATTCTCTCAGCCTCTGGCCTGCCTGATCGTAGCTCTGGCCGGCGCGCCTCTCGGCCTGATGGCCAGAAGGTCGCGCAACAACATGGGCTTCATCTACTCAGCAGTTGTCGTATTCCTTTATTACGTCCTGCAATCAGGCTCCGGCGCCCTCGGTGAGGCCGGTCGTATCCCACCACTGGTGGCGGCCTGGTTGCCAAACGGCGTGATCGGCATTTTGGGATTGATAATTTTATATATCAAGGCGAAATAGGCTATCAAGGCGAAATAAGATATCAAGATCAAATAGGCTGTCAAGGCCAAACGGGATATCAAGACCTTACGGGGCGCCGGTATTAAACAGGATATCAAGACCTTATAGGCTATATCGACGCCTTTTCGCGCAGATAACCCTTCAGACAACCCAGATTAACTGGAGTTAATTAACATCGGCGTCTGTCAAGACATGCCAGGGCTGGCGTTCGGGGATCGTTTTGCCGGATCTGCGGGGCGTCCTAATGCGTAGATTCCGTATTGACTGAAGTATTTAGCGCGATTAATCTAGATACTCCTAATATATCTATCACCTAGCACGCACCCCACACGTCGAGAGTACTTTTGGCTAGCACTAGTCAGATCGCGAATTCCCTACATTCAAGAAGACGGAATAATCCTCGTCCCTTGCGGTACTTCTTCGGCGCGGCACTGGTCCTGGTGCTGACACCGGTTGGCATGGTGGTCTATCAAGATGGGGCGCTCAGGCAGGACATGGCGGACAATGCCCGCAACCTGTACGGCAATATTGCCAGCGGCCTGACTCAACAAATGGCTCGCTTGAGCAAAGTCAAGACAGCACAGAGCGTCAGCACCGGTCGCGGTATCGCCTCAGGTTCGCTGAAAAATGCCAATGGATTTGCTCCTCTTCCTGCCGCAAGCAGCTTGCCGGGCGACAAAGCGAGCCTTTCGGGAAGCAATGCGCAAGCAGCCGATCAAGCCGCCGAAGACAACAAAAATGACGTCAGCGTCAATGTCAGCATGGTGGATCAAGCCGTCTCCACATTAAACGGCAAAATCGTCGCCGATCCGCACAATCCTTCTCTACATAACAGACTCGGTCTGATTTATGCGTCGGTTGGAGAGCTGCGTCTCGCCGAAAAACAATTCAATCAGGCGATCGATCTTTCTCGCCAGCAATTAACCGACCTCAATGCTGCCATAGTCGCGAAGAAAGAAAGCGGCAAAATCGACGAAGCCTCAGAATCTATGCTCGCAGCCAATCAGATGGAACTCGAGCTCTCTTCAGCGCACAGCAATCTGGCTCGTGTTTTTGAAAAATTGGGGCAGCAATCTAAAGTTGTTGCTCAGCTCGATCAGTTGAATAAAGATGTTGTCATCGGCAACGGGCCGAGTCAGGCCGTAGCCGCAGTGGCAGCAGTGACTGTGCCGCATCCAGCCAGTAGCGATGGCAAGCCGGTCAAGAAGGCCTCAGCAGAACTGGTCACAGCTTTTGCCAAGGCGCAGGCAGACTTGCAATCTGGTCGCATCAACGAAGCATCGCAGGAACTGCATACGGTGCTCGGTATCGATCCGGATTTTGCCGAAGCCCACGAACAGCTAGGCACCATCGCCCTTGGCGGCGGCAATGTGCCGCAAGCGCTGGAAGAGCTCGGTAGAGCAGCTGCGCTCAACCCAAACAAAGCTTCTGTGCATGCCGCTCTTGGAGTAGCCTATCAATACAAAGGCCGGGTCAAGGAAGCGACGGCGGAATTCACCCGCGCCCTCGCCCTCAATCCGAAAGACACATCTAGCGCCTTTAACCTCGGCAATGCTTATGCCGCTACGAATAAAACGCAAGATGCAATCAATTGCTACCGCAAGGCGATTGCCCTCAGTCCAAATATGGCTGTCGCGCACAATAATCTAGCGTCGCTCTATTCGCAAAAAGGCAGCTTCGATGCTGCAATTAAAGAGTTCGAAGCGACAATCGCGCTCACTCCGACAATGGCTTCTGCCCACTATGGCCTTGGTCTTGCCTATTATCGTACCGGCAATCATATTTCTGCCGTCCGTGAATTTAAACAAGCACTAGCACTCAATCCGGCTCTAGTAGATGCACATCACAAAATCGCCCTCTGTGAAAGACAATCAGGTCAACCAAGAGTCCACCGGCACCAAGATGTCGCCATGCGGTAATATAGTCTTGATCGGTCTCTCCGGGGCCGGTAAGACCAGCTGTGCTGAATTATTGGCAGAGTTGTTGAATCTTTCCATGCTCGATACGGACAAAATCATCCAGAATAGCGTCGGGAAATCGGTTGCTGAAATTTTCAAGGATGAAGGCGAAGGTCATTTTCGCGAACTCGAACGAGCCGTGATCCAGGAATTGCTCGGGCGTGCCGAACCGCTTAAAAATACCGTTTTATCCGTCGGTGGTGGACTGCCGACCTATCGCGACAATATCGATTTGCTCAAACGCCTCGGTTTTACAGTCTTCCTCAACACCAGCCCCAAAACCCTCGCCCGAAGGTTGGCGGAAGATGTCGTCGCAGACAAAGGGCTGCGGCCCTTACTTGGCGCCGGCAATTCTCAAGCTAGCGGCGGTTGCAAAGACACCACCGTCCCAAGCGCCTCAGATCGACATATTGAGAACCTGGAGAAAAGGCTGAGCGAGCAGCTCGCCGGACGTTTCAAACATTACGAAAAGGCGCATATGGTCGTTAACACCGATGGCAAAACGAAACAAGATGTTTGTTTTGAGATTCAAACAATCCTCATAAACAACACAATCCTGTAATCAGCGTTATAGTATTGGATGGCCGCTTCTGAACCCTGTTCAGAGAGATTTTTTCAAGGAGCTTTTCAAGGAGCTTTATCTTGTCAGTGACGCAAGACGAACTAATGTATCTGCAGTCCCAACTTGAGGGGCTCGAGTCCATCTTTATGGAGCTTATGCCTTTCGGCATAGAACTCAAGCGCCAACACGTGCAGGATTACTACGACAAACGCTTTGACGCGGCCACCAAGCCGGTGTCATCGGTTGCCGAGACCGAATTACGTCGTCAATTCAACACAAAAGCCAATCAAGTGCGCAACCTCGTCGATAGCGCCGAATCTCTCGGTGATGCCGGCAACAAACTCAACTTGATCCGCGCTGCAGCCTCGCTGCCGGAAGAAAGAAGCAAGGGCCTTCTCGCTTCGGTTTTGACTTTCTGCAAGAGCCTGGTCATGGATTCAAAAGCAGATCCGGATCTGCTCAACGAGATCCTCTCATCCAAGGAGTTGAGACCGGTGGAAGCGCGCGTCCTGCTTGGCTCTACGATGTTTATCATCGCCGACGAAGTGGGTTTCGGCGATAATAATTTGCCACTTAAAAGTCTGCTTGCCGAATTTCTGGCGCTGACCAAACAGGAACAACTACTGACCCGCAATGATCCCTTTTTGATCGAAGCTCAGTGTGCTCTGGAAGCGCTTGAATACGATTCCGAACTGGAAGCTGAAGAAAGTTGAAAATACTAGTTTTAAGCGGTCCCAATCTTAACTTTCTGGGAAAGCGAGAGACGTCGATATACGGCACGAAGACCCTGGACCAGATCGGCCAGGAGCTAACCGTGCTCGGCAAAGAGCTCGGCGCCGAGGTCGTCAACGACCAGTCCAATCATGAAGGCGCCTTGATTGACATCATCCAGGATGCCACTAAGTCCGGTATCAACGGCATAGTGATCAATCCCGGCGCTTACGGGCACACCTCCATAGCCCTCAGAGACGCTCTACTGGACTCGACTTTGCCCTTCGTCGAGATACATCTGTCCAATATCCACAAACGCGAAAGCTTCCGGCACAAAACATACCTGAGTGATATCGCCAGTGGTGTTATCCTCGGTTTTGGACCGGAGAGCTATATGCTGGGCCTCAGAGCCCTTGTAAAGATTCTAAGCTAAGTGACCGACTGGTCACATAAGGACGATTTAAAGCCTCGTTTAGCCTTGTAAAGCTAGGCCCTGCATTAAAACGTTCAGATTAAATGTGTAGTCTCGACCGGCTATAATATGTCTTCAGACCGTCTAATAAACTAGACAGCCCCGAGCAGATTGAAGCCCAGTGAGACTTTTAGCAGTGCAGACAAACTCTTTGAACTCCAAAAGAGACTGGAAAAGAGAAATCTGGCGGACCTGGACGACCAAGGCGCTGGTCACGGCACTTGCCTTCGTATCGCTAACCGCAGCCTGGCCGGCCCAGGCTCAGGACGCCGGGGAAGGCGGTGAAGCCAAGCCCAAACCGCAGAGCAAAAGTTATGCCCCGGAAGCGGTCAAACACTACAATCGCGGCCTCGAATATCACCAGTCCGGTTGGCTAAACAAGGCCGTCGACGAATATAAGCTGGCCATCAAAGCTGACGAACGCCTGGAGCAGGCCTACAGCAACCTAGGCCTGATATATATCGCCCAGAAAAATTACACTCGCGCCCACGAAGCATTCGACAAAGCTCTTGCTCTCAAACCAAATCGCCCTACCTCGCTGAATGGCCTGGCCTCCGTCCTTTTCGCCGAGAACCAGGTCCAAGAAGCGATCGATAAATGGCGCAAAGTGGTGAAATTTGATCCTAATTTTGCCTCCGCTTACTTCAACATGGGCACAGCTCTCGAAACGCAAAAAAACTACCCGGCCACAATGGACGCTTATGTCAGAGCCGTGAGCAAGGCCCCGGATATGGCTGATGCCTATTACCGTATGGGCATACTGATGCTCAAGCTGAAGCATCCAGCCCAGGCAATGGTCCTCCTCGATCGCGCCGTGCAACTCTCACCTGATTCGGAATTTGCCAGGGATGCGCGTAAACAGTCAGCAGCCATCAAAGAGCGCTTCGACAAAGAAGGCGGCGTAGTTGCCGATACAGCACCGAAAAGCCATGGCAAAGAAGCCGATGTAACCCAGTTTGGCAGCCCTTCAGAAGCTCCCATCAGCCGGATGAGATCGAGACCGCGCCTGCGGGTGGAAAGCCAACCGCAAGCGGCGCAGCCAAAACCTGAGACAAAACCGGACGTAAGCTCCGAGCCGAAAGCAACTCCGCAAGCAGAGCCGCAGGCCGAGCCAAAATCGGAAGCGAAGGCGGAAGTCAAGCCCACTTCTCAGACAGCGACACAAGCGCCAAAAAAACCAGCAACTCAAACGACACCTCAAACAGCAACTCAACCAGCAACTCAAACGACAGCTCAAACTTCCAGCCAGGGCACGACACAGGCGATGACCCAGGCGACGAGCAAGGCCGCTACCGATGAAGCCGCCCCCGATACCACGGTCAGTGGCATCGATCTGGCCGGTAAAGACCCATTTGATCTTGGTGAAGGTCGCATGCTGAAGGAAGAGCCTGCGGCCAAAACCGAGAATCAGAATCAGAATCAAGTGACGCCGTCCGCCGCCAGCGGCAGCGACACTACAAGTGGTGGCACTAAAAACAAGAAGAAAAAAACAAAATCAGCCAGCAGGCACACAAGTACAGTCAAAACGAACACCGAGTCTTCCGGCAAAAGCGGCAGTCAATCGGACGAGATGAAAATGTTCGTCAAACCATCCCCCCAGGAGAGCGACTTGCAGGCAAAACCAGAATAAGGTGACTTCTGTGCAAGCTAACTATCATGGCTCAAGGTAACAGCAAAGAAATAGCTCTGGCTAAAGCTCTCGACTTCAAAGTCGTTGATGACTCGGCACGGGTGGAAATTTGTGTCAAAGGAGAAGTGCTCGGCTTTCCGGCTACACTAGAAGCGATCCGACCATTCTTCCCTTTCGGATGCAACTACTACATTGATATCGATGTCTTGAAAGAGAACAATGTCGATCCCTCCGAAATGACTCTCGTGATCACGCCAAAGGTGGCCAAAGGGATGATGAACTTTTTCAGCCGCCTGCTTCTCGTAGACGCGCGAACCAGACCGGTCGGCGACGCCCAGTTCGACAGATTGTTCAATGTCGACACCAATGACTTTGTGGGCGCGCTGCGCTTCGTGCGCTATCCCGGTATGCTGGAAAAGATTCAAGACCTGCAGCAATTTTCTGGTTTCAGCGAATTACATGTGCGAGCCAAGGCCGGTTTGATGATGGTGCAGCCGACCTGTTTCAATTCACTGGCACTTGATGTGGCCAAAGAATCTTTTCGCCTGCTCGGGGAAATCGGCCAGATTCTCTTTGATACATTCAAATAATCCTATTCATGTCCGAGATTGAGATCGACAGCGATAATAAGGGCAAAAGCAAGACGGATGCTGATGCTGAGGCTGGATATTATTCCGAGATTGCCGGGCTGCTGCGTGCCTATCTGGCGCGCTACCCGGCAGAATCGGCCCAGCTAGAAGTCCTACAACGCCAACTGGCAAAGGGCGACTATCAACTCAATAGCCGCAGTAACATGACCGGACATTTAACAGCGAGCGCCCTTGTCCTCAGCGAAAAAGGCCGCTGCCTGCTCATCCTCCACCGCGCCCTCGGTCGCTGGCTGCAACCGGGCGGCCACCTCGACCCAACCGAAGCGCCTCAGGCAGGCGCACTGCGCGAGTTGGCCGAGGAAACGGGCTTGATTTTAACGGCAAACCACGGTCAGCCAGTAGACCTCGATTCGCATTTGATACCAGCTTCCGCGTCCAAAGGCGAAGGTGAACATCTCCATCACGACTTTCAATATGTCTTTGATGTTGGCGATGAGGATGAAGCAAGCAATCTAGTCGCCTGCGATCGGAACGAAGTAAACGCCTTCAAATGGGTCAGCTTGCAAGAATTGGGCGACGGCGCTTACGGTAGCCGACTGGCCCGGGTGGCCAAGAAATTGCAAAATGAGGACCGACTCACATTAAATGCAAGGGGGCTAATATAGCGCTCAGTGCCCTCTCGGGGTGCTGTCCTCTTCGTCCATCTTGTCAACGTCGTTTGCCGGTTTTTCCATACGACTCTGCAGCGCCTGCAACCTGCTGCTTGTGATGCGCGCCTGCGTAACCATGCTCGGACGTTTGCGCTGTTTGGCGTCGCCGCCATCTGCGGCACCGCCTTCATTGAATGATGTGCCGGGTAACGCTCCAGCGGATTTACTTTGCCAGTGTTCGATATTAGCCTCACAAGATTCCGACTCCTTGGCCGTTTCCTTGATCTTGCGCCATTGATCCTTACCGATCGGGCGCTTTTCACCGAGCGGCACCATGCGATTTTGTGCGGCTTTCGCAGCATCCGGCCACTGACTGGACGCCGGCGCCTTGGTGTCTGCAGATGCCGTGCCGAAGGGCAAATCTTCCTGTTTAGAGTCGACGACTTTGTTTGGCGTAGTGATCGGGCGCACGGCAACTTCTTGCTTGGCCCGACCAAAGTTGCGAATCCAAGCCAAGATTCGATTGATTTGTTCTTTAATCGACTGGCCTGCCATCCCTACCACCCACCGCTCGAACCGCCGAGGACGTAGTCACCCAGCAATATTAGTCTGCCACAAATATCACCCCTACCAACGCGGGCGGCCTATAAATGCGAAAACAAATATTACCTTGGACCAAACCACCCTTGGCATGTGCTAGATTGATGCTTAGAACGAACGCGCCCTGGCAAGTTTGTATAGTTAGCTAGTAATGAGGTACCGGGTAATGGCAGATACTACAGCAACAACCGAAGCTCCTTCGACAATCGTTGCCGTGACAGAAAAGGCTGCAGCTGAAGTTAAGCGTCTCCTCGCTGAAGAAACCGGCAAAACCGGCCTTCGCATGGAAATCCGCGGTGGCGGTTGCTCCGGTATGTCCTACGGTCTGAGCTTCGATAACGCTCAGGAAAAAGACCATGTAATCGACGTACATGGCGTCAAACTCTTCATCGATCCCAAGTCGGCAATCTACCTCAAAGGTACAATGCTCGATTTCCAGAGTGGACTCGACGGTCAGGGCTTTGTGATCAAAAATCCCCAGGCCAAGAGCTCATGCGGTTGCGGCAATTCTTTCAGCGTCTAAGCTGACCCTTGAGTTGCTCGTAAGACAGCTATTTGTGCAAACGTGTCGGCATCAGCCGACACGTTTTTGCTGTTCAGGGCTTATTATTCGATATGCGCGTCCAGCACCGCCCGCCTCTCAGGCAAGCGAAGGTCAAGGTCAATGATAAAAATCGGAAGCTCCAGCGAACCCAAGAAATTTACCAGCGATCATAGCTTCGACGGCTACAACAAAGACTTAGAGTACGGCCTGATTGAAGTTTATGGAGCGGATGCGGCGCGCTTCCTGCACGCCCAGACGACGTCGGACGTTGACAGCTTGCAAGCGCTGCATGGACAGATAAGCGCCCTTCTTGACCGCAAAGCGCACGTCCAGTCCTATTTCTCGCTCTACCGCAAGCACGATTCCTTCCGCATCCTCGCCAGCCGCGGCCAGATTCAGGACATCATCGCCCATCTCGATAAATTTACCTTCGCCGACAAAGTAGAATTTCTCGATCTCAGCGCTGCCGGCAGATTCGTCGGCCTCTTCGGTCTGCACAGTCGCAAACTCCTGCTCAGCATGATTTCGAAACAGCGCGGCGGCAATATCTTCGAACATGACATGATTGATGTTTCGCTATTCGACCGTCATGTCCACATATTCCGCGTGCCAATTGCCAGCGAAGAAGTTTTCTTCATCTGGATCAACAACGAAGACTGGGAGCTGCTCACTAAAAAAATAGCCGAGGCTGCCGCCGCTCTCAGCCTTCGCGAACTGACCGCAGCCGAACTAAAAGAACTGCGCATCGAAGCGGGCATACCTCTTTTTGGCGTCGACTTTGACACCGAAAATCTGATCATCGAGCTTGGCCTCGAAGATAGAGCGATAAGCTATACCAAAGGCTGCTATCAGGGTCAGGAAGTGCTCGCTCGCGTCAAGGCCAACGGCACACCAGCCAGACAACTAACCGGCCTTATATTTGATGCCGAGCCCGGTCAACCTCATACAGAGTTTCCGCTTGGATCCAAATTTATCGTCGGTGGCCAGGAAGCGGCCGTCATTTACTCTAATTGTTTTTGCCGACGCCTGCAAAAAATGGTGGCACTGGCCTTCGTCAAAAAAGACAAACGCGTAGTTGACACCGTCCTCGATGGCACGGTCGATGGCAAAGCAGTGCACGCCCGCGTGGCGCTCTTGCCTTTTGTCCAGCCGCATGACGTGCATGCCCGCGCTGTCGGTCTCTATGAAAAAGGCCTGAAACTATTCGCCGAACCAGGCGGAGAGAGCCAGAGCGAAGCAGTGGAATTGCTCAAAGAAGCAATAGTTTTAGATCCGGCCTTCGAAGATGCTTATGAAGCGCTCGGCGTAATGCTCTCCAAAATGGACCAGATCGATGAAGCAATCGAATGGATGGAAAAGTTGGCGGCGATGAACGCGGACTCGGTCATGGCCCATGCTAACCTCTCGGTGTTCTATCTGGAAAAAGGCGACAAGGACAAAGCCGAGGAAGAAAAAGCCCTCTCAATGAGCATCCGCATGCGCCTCGCCGCCCGCGAAGCGGTCAAGGCCAAGAAAGAAAAGGAAGACGAAGGCAAGACCCTGGCCGAAACAAAAGAGCGCATGTCGATGTTTAGCCAGGTGCTCGAGATAGATCCGGAAGATTTGCTGGCCAATTATGGCCTTGGCAGTTGCTACAACTTACTCAAAGAGTATGATAAAGCAGTTGAGCATCTGGAAAAGGCAATCGAGCTGAAAGCTACTCACACAGTCGCTTACCTCGAACTCGGCAAAGCCTATCAGGGGCAGGGTAATAAGGAAAAAGCGGCCGAAGTATTGCAAAAAGGCATCGCCGTCGCCTCGCAAAAAGGCGACATGACACCACTGAAAGAAATGCAAGCACTCCTGCATGCGCAAACAGAAGAAAAGTAGATCAAGAGAAGTAGACAGAGGCAGATAGACAAACTCAGACAGGCTCAGGATATTGGCAAACAAATCTCTTCTGACAGCCTTTGCCATCGGCATCTACATTTTTATGTATGTGCCTATTTTTGTGCTGATTGTCTATAGCTTCGACAACAGTCGCCTGGCTGTGGAATGGACTGGTTTCACGACGCACTGGTATCAAACACTTTTTAAAGACGAGTCGATAGGCATCGCTTTGAAAAATTCACTGCTGGTTGCCACCATCGCCGTGGCCGCTTCCACGGTGATGGGCACGATGGCCGCCGTCGGCCTGGCGCGCGCGCGCTTCGCCGGCAAATCTCTAATGAGTGCCATGATCATCTTGCCGATTATCGTCCCGGAAATTGCTATGGCCGTTTCTGCCCTGATTTTATTTATATCAATGGGAGTGTCCCTTGGCCTGGCCTCGGTGATCGTCGCTCACATAATATTTTGTCTTTCATATGTGGCACTGACTGTGATGGCACGTTTAGAAGGTATGAACGAACATCTCAATGAAGCCGCTCTTGATCTCGGAGCCAGCCCCTGGCAGGCTTTTTACAAAGTCACCTTACCGCTGATCGCACCGGGCATCTTATCGGGCGCGCTGCTTGCATTTGTGCTTTCCCTCGATGACTTTGTGATCACTCAATTTACCGCCGGAGTCGGTGCCACCACATTGCCACTGCGCATCTACAGCATGGTCAAATTTGGCGTCAGCCCGGAAATTAACGCGCTCAGTACACTGATGCTGCTGGTGACTATTTGCGTCACCGTCACAGCCGAGATTATCAGGCAGAGAAGCCAGACGAAATCAGTTTGATATCTGCAATCTGGAAGAGGTCCAAAGATCTCATATCAGGCCTGCTGATCGTAACGTCAAACCAATCGTCTCCATGGACAAGAACATCTTTTTCGGATTATCCGGGAAGGAAACAAAATCATATTTTCTATAGAAGTCTGACGGATCGCCTTTTTCGCCAACCAAAACATCTACAACCATTGCATAAGAAGCGACGGACCGGGAAGCTCTATAAGCACGTAATTTAGCATCAGTCAAAAGCGTTTCACCGAATTTAAACTCCGGATTTATGGCTCGACTGTAGCTTTCAGAAACGGCCAACCGACCTAGAAGCGTCACGCCAAGAAAAGGATGTTTAGGCAGTTTTTTTCTCATGCTGTCAGGCAAATCACTAACTGATATGCGATTGGAAGCGAGCGAATAATATCCGACAATTTCTGAAGGATCATTTTTCAGACATATTACGAAAGTCTTGCTGATATTGGCCGCGGATTCTTTTCGCGCCTTCTCTCTCAAAAACATGTCCAGTTCGTTAACACCGCAACAGAATTTCTGCCGATTGTGAAGGGACACATCAAGTTCAACCGATGAAAAAATTTCGAGCTGAGCTGACATCAGAGGCTGAAACGCTTCTTAAAGGCTTTAGCAGCATTGATCGATTTCGGGCCTGGTTGCACCGGCTCGATAATAGCCGCCGCAAAAGCTTCGCGGTCCCTCAAACTCAAGATCAGAAACTCGTGTTCTTGAAGATCTCTGGCTACCGCTGCAGCCAGGACATTTTTTGCATAGCCAGAGACCGGCACACCTTTTAATTTGGCAGCCTGCTGAATTTGATTTTTCAAATCGGCGCCGAGACGCATATTCAGTCGATCATCACTGCTCGAAGTCATAGCTGTCTCTCCAAAAATATCAATTATTTCAATTGTACGTCATTTTGCCACAATTGGAAGTTCATTTCTATCCTGTGCACCGTAGTTACCACAGTGACAACATCAACCGGCGGCCCTATGCTGGAGCTTCCCCTCGCAACTGTCGCAATGGTCAGCCTTGACGCAATTTTACACACCTCCTGAAAGCAATCTTGTCGAGAAAATTTCCTCGCAAGCCAGCCAGGCGCACACTGATAGCTCGATAAAGCTCGGAGCCGAGGCGTTTTTGCAGTCGGCGGTGCAACAGCCCCTCGACGGCCTGACCCAGCTGGTCAATCACGTCGCCGATAAAAAAATCCTTCCAGACCCCCAGTTATTCAAAGCCCCGAAACAGGCAGAATTTGGCAGCGGCGGCTGGCTGGCCGAAACAATCGGCTCGGGCCTGGGGGCAGCTATCCCTTACATGGCCGTCGAAGTAGCGACCAGAGGCGCTCTCGGAAAAGCCGGAAGCATGGCGGAAGGCACAGGCGTGATGCGCGCTATCAATATGTCGACGGAGGAAGCGGCCACGGCCGGCAACCTGGCAAAAGCGCTGCGCTTTGCCGCCCCGGCCGGGAAAATGGCCGTCAACGGTGCCGTCTTTGGCCTGGTCCTCACCCCCTCCAGCGATGCAAGCCAGGGTTTCTGGGCCCAGCGGGAAAAAGCAGCCGCCAGCTCAGCGATTACATTTGGCACGATGGGCCTGACCGGCGCCGGTCTGATGGCCGGGGCGGAAGCCAGACTCGGATTACCGATGACTAACCAGGCCTTTGCCCTGTCCTATAAGGGCATCGGTGTCAGGCTGGGAGCAAATGCCCTGGGCGGCTCGGTGGGTGGATTGGCCAGCGCCGAATCAAATTCGTTATTAGCCGGCAAAGGATTTGCCACAAAAGAAGAAGTCGGTCATTCCATGGCCTCCTTCATGGTTACAGGTGCCGCTCTCGATGCCATGCACCTGGGCGGCGACTACTACCAGGCGGCAAAAGCGGTGGCACGCACGAGAGAACTGACCGCACCACCAAAATTAAATCCCGCCGATCAGCAGATGCTGGAAAAAATGCAGCAGGCGCACTTCCAATACTTCCACGAGGAAAGCGATCCGGTCACCGGTCTGACCAAAGATCGCTCGACGGATCAATCACCGGCAAGCATCGCCGCCGTTGGCTTTTCCCTGACGGCTCACGGTGTCGCAGCCGACCACGGCTGGATCTCTCGCGAGCAGGCCGCCGACTACAGCTTGAAAGTGCTCGATAATCTCTGGTCGTCGAAGCAAGGCGATGATGCCCAGGGCACCTCGGGTACGCACGGTTTGTTCTATCACTTCCTCGATCCCAAAACCGGCTTGAGGCAGGGTCAAAACGAAGTCTCGACGATAGATACGGCGCTGCTCATGGGCGGTGTGCTCTATGCCAGAAACTATTTTGACGGTGCAAGTCCGAAAGAAACTCAAATCAGAGACCTATCAAACAAACTCTACAACCGTGTCGAGTGGAACTGGGCCACCAATGAAGACGGCCGCCTGAGCATGGGCTGGACACCGGAAGATGGTTTCATCAAGAGCGACTGGCAAGCCTACAACGAAGCCCATATTTTGCTCCTGCTCGGCATGGGCTCACCGACTCATCCGCTTCCTGCAACGATGTGGGAAAAATACATGTCCACGGCCAAACTCACAGATCAATACGGCCAGAAGAACCTGGAATTCGGCCCGATGTTCGGCCATCAGTACACGCAGGTGTGGATGGATTTCAGAGGCAAACTGGATGCCACCAATAAAAAATTGGGCTTCGACTATTTTGAAAATTCCAGGCGTGCCGCCCTCGCTCAACATGCTTACGCCGTCGCCAATCCGCAAGGATGGCGTGGTTACGGCGCTCTCGACTGGGGCCTGACAGCCTCAGACGGTCCGGCCGAAGTGACAAAAATCGTCGACGGCAAAGAGCGCGAGTTTCACACATACAATGCCCGCGGCTTCCCCAACGCACCAGACGACGGCACAATAGCACCAACGGCGGCGGCAGCATCATTGCCATTCGCGCCGGAAATTGTTATGCCGACTTTGAAACACTGGCTGACGGAGCGTCCGGAAATCTTTGGCCACCAGGGTTTTGCCGATGCTTTCAATCCGACTTTTGATAGCGCCAAACCCTCCGGCTGGATCGACGCTGAAAGACTTGGTATCGATCAGGGACCGATTTTATTGATGACCGAAAACTACCGCCATGGATCTATCTGGCAAAAAATGCAAAACGATGCCAATCTACAAACGGCGCTCGACAAAGCCGGCTTCACGCGCAGGCCGATAGCGGCGCCCGGTGTTAACTGGCTGAGTCAGTTTATGAGCGGTCAACCGGCCTCTTAGAGAAATTGCACAAGGGTATTTATGGTGACCAATCGAAAAAAGAATCATCTGGCGAACGCTGCTCTGGCAGTTTTGCTGGCGGCAGCACCGCTGGCAGTGTTAGCGGAAACAGCGGAAACAGCCAAAATTGATCCGGCGATGAGTCAGGCAGCAAGAGCATTGGGAGCGGCCAAGTTGCTGGAGGAGAGCAACAGCGCAGGGTACAACCAGCCGCAAGAGGCATTGCGCCTCATTCTCGAAGCCGAAGCGATAATGCCGCCAAAATATTCCAGGGAAGAAGAAATACGTAACCGCGTCATCGAGCTGGAGCAACAACTCAGCAATCAGCCTGATTTGCCTGGACTGGACGAGAAGACGAGACAGCATTATCGAGTCGATGTTCTGAAGAGACTTCGGGAAGCAGCAGCTCCAAGTGCTGCTACGAGACGCGAACAAGCCTACAAATTGGCTGCGCTGTCCGGCTGGGAACTAAATCTAGGTTTACTGGACGATGCCGATGAACATTATCGTCAGGCCCTCGAGCTGGGCTGGAGAAATCAGCACGCTCGTTCATATCATGACTGCACATCGGATAATTCGATTATTCAGGCTTTGCTTAAGGCTGGACGAGAAAAGCAGGCCGAATCCCTTCTGCTCTTTATTGAAGAACAATATACGGCCCACGCTCAAGAACTGAGTCTCCGTGGCGAAACCAATTGTCTAATTGGCGAGCAGACAGCCAAACGCTTTGACTTTCTTGCCGAACGGAATCGCTTTGATGAAGCAAGTGCCTTGCTTAAGGATATGCTTTCAGAAAACTCTGCCTGCGCCAATAATGAGCTATCGCGCTATTATCTCTTTAACCAACTAAACGAAACATTCGAAAAACTGGCAAAATCCGGAGACATTGCACCCCGGCAAAAGGCTCTCGAATGGACGCAGCAGCTCCTCAACTGGCAGTTGAAGCACTACGATGATGATGATTACCGCCTTTGCAATACAAAGCTTGAGCAGGCTCTCCTCTACGAAAAAAATAACTACCGGTCGAACGCCTTCAATAGCTATTCAGCCGCTTTGATCAGTGCCATTAAGTATGGTGCGGAAGGAGAAAAATATACTCGCGCCGTGTCCGGGTTAAAACGATTAGTCACGGCCTTAAAGTCCAATCCTGGTGAAAATAAAGAACTACTGGCTTCTATCGAAAAAACGCTGACAGCGGCTGAAGACAGTGCCGATAAAATCAGAACTCTCAACGCCAAACAAGTCGATATTAAATCCGAAACCGAATTAAGCGCCCAACTTGCAGCCGTTGAAAAACTTGCCCCTTATAGCACTGCCGCAAACAATTGCTTTGCCTATCTATCAGGACTCTACGAAAAAAATCAGAATTGGGCGGCGAAACCGGATTTCGTTTCAGCCGCGGTCCAATATCAGCGCCACACCAGCCCGGTTGTGCAGTCTGGCTGCTGGGCAGGCAATCCGTGGTCCTATACCAACCGTGGCTTAATACTTCTTGCCGTTAAAGCTCTTCTAAATACTTCGACCCCAACGGCCGCCAGTAACTTCCTTGAGAAGCAGATGCTGATCCTAAAAGATGAACTTACTTTTGATGACTATGCCAATGAAGCTCGTGCGGTCGATCTGATCGGCGACCGTAAACTGGCAATCGATAGATGGAAAGGTGTGATCGATCGCACTGAAAATGAAGCCGATACTTTTACAGTAGAGCGCGAAGCAATTCCAGCTCTGGAAAAACTTCAGGCGACAGCGGAAGTTAAGCAGGGAAGAAAGATCGTCACTCAAATTCGCAACGAAAGCAATCAACGCAAAGATTTAGAGCGACGGGCATTAGAGACAAATCGGCGAGATGGATTTTTGCCGGCGCCCCTCAGTGATGATCCATACGCCTTCAATTACGCGGTACTTACCAAAGATGCACTCACCGTCGGTAAAGACGCTCGGCTGCTTCTGTATGACGGCGCAAGCCAACCGTGGTGCTACTCCTTCGCCGGTTCATTCGGCACCGTGCAGATTAGCGAGCCGGTCCTGCAATCAGGCTCTTTCAAATTCATCTACCACGGCGGTCCCGACACTTTCGGACCGCCATCCAGCTTATTGTCCAATCCGGATTTCAAACCAGAACTGGTTGGAATACGATTCTTTTACGGCCCTCCGGCTATACCGCGACTGCCGCTTGCGCCGCCACCAGCGGTGCCGGCTGGGGCAATACATCTAAACAACATCCAAAAATCACAGATATTAGAGCCTGGAAACTACATTGCCACCAGTGGCATTGTAACTGCCCTGGACATGCTGAAGGTAGGTCAAGTACGACTATTTCTGACGGACGCACCAAGCTCAAAAACAGGTCTGACCATCGCACCAGGCGGCCGGATAAATGGGCAAAGGGCTGATCGCCCTTTTGATGCAAATGGCGATAACGTCCTGCCTATTGAATTCTAGATCTGGTACGGCGGCAAGAAGCCAATTCGTTTCGAGAAAGGCGCCTCATACAATGGCACGATTTACGCGCCGCAAGCCGACGTCGTCCTGGAAGACGGCGCTCAAATTCACGGCGCTGTAATCGCGCGCACCATTACCTTAAATGGTCAATCTGCTATTTACTTCGTCCGCAGGTAACCGGCTTACGCCACCGGCTGCCCGAGCGCTTCTGCGCAGGGAACGCAGAGATCGGCGTAGGCTTTGTCGTGACCGACATCAGTGGTGAACTTCCAGCAACGGGCGCATTTCACACCGATGGCGTGCACAACGGTGACGGTCAGGCCGTCTTCGCTGACGCGAGCGAGGTGCTCTTCCGATTCCGGAGAGGCTGCGTCGTCAGAGCCGACTTTCGCTTTGACCAGATCGACCGAAGCTTGCGATGTGATAAAGAAGCCCGGCAGATCGGCGCCCAGTGAATTGACTTTTTCGGCCAGCTCAGGGTTCTCGAAAACGAGATGGACAGAAGCTTGCAATGAGCTTCCGATTTTACCGGCACCGCGCGCTTGCTCGAGAGCTTTATTGACCACATCGCGGACGACCAGGCGCTCTTGCCAGAGCACGCTGTTTGTCTCGTCGAGATAAGCAGTCTGCACTTTGGGGAAGTTGCAGAGCAGGACAGAATCATGGCCGTCGGCAGCAGCGCGCTGTGCATCAGTCATGTGCTGCCAGATGTCTTCGGCGAGGTGCGGTGTGACCGGAGCGAGCAAACGCACCAGCACTTGCAGGATCTCGTTATAGACGGTCTGCACGGCACGTCTTGATACGGCCTTGGGAGCGGACGTATAAAGTCTATCCTTGGCGATGTCGAGATAAAAGGAGGAGAGATCGACGTTGCAGAAATTAGAGAGCAATTGATAGTATTTGAAAAATTCAAAACGATCAAAGTCTTTCGTAACATCGCCGACAAGCTCATTCAAGCGGTGCAGGACAAAACGGTCGAGGGGCGAGAGCTCAGTTAAGGGCACCGCATCTCTGGCCGGATCAAAGTCATGCAGGTTACCGAGCAAGTTGCGGCAGGTATTGCGCAGCTTGACGTAGACCTGAGCCAGTTGAGCGAGCATGCTCTTGCCGATGCGCACGTCATCGGTGTAGTTGACCGAAGCCACCCACAATCTCAAAACGTCGGCACCATATTGTTTGATTACTTCATCGGGATCGACGACGTTGCCGACTGATTTGGACATCTTGCGACCGTGCTCGTCGACGACAAAGCCGTGGGTCAAGACGGTTTTGTACGGGGCGCGGCCTTTGGTGGCGACGCTTGTAAGCAGAGACGACTGGAACCATCCGCGGTGCTGGTCCGATCCTTCGAGATAGAGCTCGCAGGGCGTGCCGCCGAGTTCTGGTCTGGCATCGAGCACAGCAGCGTGCGTGACGCCTGAGTCAAACCAGACGTCCATGGTGTCGGTTTCACGTTTGAATTCACCGTGTCCGCATTTAGCGCATTTCATACCGGGTATGAAATCGCTCACTTCTTTATCCCACCAGGCATTGCTTCCGTCGGTTTCGAATATGATGGCGATTTTTTCGATCGACTCATTCGTCATCAAAGGCTCGTTGCAGCTCTGACAATAAAAAACAGGGATAGGCACGCCCCAGGTGCGCTGACGCGAAATACACCAGTCGGAGCGGTTGGCGACCATGTTGTGGATGCGGTTGCGACCGGAGGCCGGCAGCCATTCGACCTGTTCGATTGCAGCCAGGGCTTCTTTGCGGAAACCCTCGACCGAGGCAAACCACTGCTCAGTCGCTCTGAAGATGAGCGGCTTTTTACAGCGCCAGCAGTGCGGATAGGAGTGAGAGAAAGTGCTGTGCTTGAGGAGCACGCCCAGTTCTTTCAAATATTCGACGATCGGCAAATTGGCTTTGTCGAAGCGTTGACCGACAAATTTTTCACCCGCTTCTTCGGTGAAGATACCGCGCGCGTCGACCGGTGAGAGCACGCCTAAGTTGTAGCGTTTGCCCACTTCAAAGTCTTCCGGGCCGTGTCCTGGAGCGGTGTGTACCGCGCCGGTACCGGCTTCGGCCGTGACGTGATCGCCCAGGATCAGACGACTGCGACGATCCAGAAATGGATGACGCGCTTCGAGATTTTCGAGCTTCTTACCGGCGACTGTGCCGAGCACTTTCACCGAAGCAGCATCGATTTCGCAAGCAGCAAGGAAAACTTCTTTCAACGATTCGGCGACAACCAGTACGCCATGACCGGGAGTTTCCAGAAATTCATAGATAAATTCCGGATTGAGGGCGATGGCCAGGTTGGCGGGCAGAGTCCAGGGTGTCGTCGTCCAGATCACGAAGGAGACATCCTGGCGGCCCTTCACAAAGGTCGGCAATTTATTTGTGTATTCGGGATCGACGGCAAATTTTACGTAGATCGAATTAGAGACATGATCGTCGTATTCGATTTCGGCTTCGGCCAGAGCTGTTTCGCAGTTCGGGCACCACGAGATCGATTTGAGACCTTTGTAGAGATGACCTTTGGCGCCCATTTCTCCAAATACTCTGATCTGCTTCGCTTCAAATTTTGGATCGAGGGTGACGTAAGGATGCTCCCAATCGCCCCAGACGCCGAGGCGCTTGAAGTTGGCTTCCTGACCTTTGAGATTTTTCAGGGCAAATTCGCGGCAGAGCTTACGCAGCTCGACGATGCTGACTGCGTTGCGACCGCCTTTGATGTCTTTGACGACGGCGGTTTCGATCGGCAGACCGTGGCTGTCGTAGCCGGGCACATAAGGGCTATAGAAGCCGTTCAAGGCTTTGTATTTGGTGATGATGTCCTTGAGGATTTTGTTCAAGGCAGTACCGATGTGGATCTTCGGCGAGCTCAGGTAGGGAGGGCCGTCGTGCAAGACATATTTGGCCGAGCCCTTACGAGCTTCGAGATTGCGCTGGTAGACCTGTTTTTCATCCCAGAATTTCTGAATTTCCACTTCGCGCACACCGCTATTCGCCTTCATCGGAAAGGCAGTCTGGGGCAGATTTACGCTGTAGGAACTCTTTTCTTTCATTGACAGGTCCAACCTTTTAAAAAAATAGCCTTAAAAACAAACGCCAACGCTGGGCGCTGGCGGGAAACTTCTGAGAGCCGCCAACGGGTTTAGCTTGTAATGATAATGGCGGCGCGAGAAAACATATATCTGATAACCTCTGTTAGCCAAGGATAGTTTTAGCGCCGGGATATCGTCAAGAAAGAGCAGCGGCCCGTTAATGAATCTTATTTCGCTTGTGTCACAATCATCATTTAGCAGCGTAGCAAACTTTTGACTAAAAGCAGGAATCCAATGGACTCAACAAACGTCGTGAGCGACCTCGCCAAACTGAGCCTCTTTACCCAGGACATCGCCAGAGAAGCGGGCGCCTTGCTCAAATCACGGGTTGGCAAGATAAAGAGTGTCGATTATAAAAGCGCCTACAATATCGTTACCGACGTCGACAAAGCCTCCGAGGCGCTTTTGATCAAGACGATCAAGGCGAGCTACCCGGAAGACGGTTTCCTCTGCGAGGAAAGCGGCGAGGAGCTGTCAAGAAAGTCGAAGCGACGCTGGATCATCGACCCGCTCGACGGCACGACCAATTACACCCACAGTTATCCCTTTTTTGCCGTCTCTATTGGTGTCGAAGAAGACGGTGTCATGGTCCTCGGCGTGGTTTACAACCCGATGGTCGATGAAATGTTTGTCGGCGTCCGCGGCGGCGGGGCCTTCCTGAACGAGACGAAGCTGGCAGTCTCCAAAGAACCTTCCCTTGACAATAGCCTGCTCGCCACCGGTTTCCCGCCGGATACCGTCAACAATATGCACAACAATCTCGAGAGTTTCAAATATTTGACCAATCAGTGCCATGGCGTGCGCCGGGACGGCTCGGCCGCCCTAGACCTGTGCTTCGTCGCCGCCGGTAGGCTAGACGGCTTCTGGGAGCGCAAACTCGCCCCCTGGGACGTGGCCGCCGGATCACTGATCGTCGAAGAGGCAGGCGGCAAAGTAACCAACCTCGAAGGCGGGCCCCTGGAGCTGGCCAGCGGTAACATCATCGCTTCCAACGCCAAAATTCACCAGCAGATCATCGACGGACTGGAAAAAGTGCGCCAGGACATCGGCCACTAGACTCAGGCCTTTCTGTATGATCCGGTCCAGGCACCAAATGTAATGCGCAATACTTCCAGAAACATGCGCGGCGAATCGGTCAAAACATTGACTTTGGAGCCGACGGCATTGGTCCAGTTAATCGCTACTTCGCTGATTTTGTAGGCGCGCAGTTTAGCGATGTAGAGCAGCTCTACGTCAAAAGCGTAGCCATTCAATCTGGCCACGGCAAAAATATCATGGGCGGCCGCTCTGGTAAAGAGCTTGAAGCCGCATTGCGTATCTTGAATGCCCGGCAAAAGCAAAGATTGCACGATCAGATTAAAAGTATTGCCGATGTATTTGCGGTGCAGTTGCGCCTTGACCACAGCTTCGGGATCGGCCTTTGCTCGCGAGCCAATGGCTACAGAAGCGCCACTCTTGAGGGCCGCTAAAAGCTTATCTACTTCTTCGATCGGCGAACTGCCATCGGCATCGTTCATCAAAAGATAGTCACCGCGACCGGCCAGCATGCCCGTGCGCACCGCACAGCCCTTGCCCTGATTGGGAGCATAGGAGATCAGCCTGAGGCCGTCGTGATGCAAAGCAAAATCTTCCACCACCTGACAGGTGCCATCGAGAGAACCATCGTCGACAACGATGATTTCAAAAGTGTGACCGGAATGCTCGAGATATTCGTAAACGGATTCCAGCGTGGAGGGCAGGCGGCTCTCCTCGTTGTAAGCAGGAATGATTACCGAAAGATCAGGCATAGTCCAACCAGTGTAACAGTTCAGACAGTTTAGCAACTTGAGAGCGCCGCTTAAACATGCCAGGCATTACCTGGTCCTTTCTTCTTTCGATTCTTTATATTTTGGCGAGGTAGCGGTCGAGCAAACTGTCGAACAAACTATTGATTAGCAGACTGACGCGCGAGAGCTTCAGCGTCGGTGATGTCACTCTGCATGTTTTGCACCGGCTTCTGGGGAGTTTCGATCGTCAGCGCGTCTTCATAGTCTAGACCGGGGTCACGGTCACGCCAGTTGCGCTGGATGATCGTGCCTTCACCGGTGAAGTCATCACCCTGACGAGCCGCTTCCCAACCGCGTGTGTTGCCGTAGGGACCGAAGAGACTGGTGGCCTGAGAGATTTCACCGGCTTGACCATTTTGACCAAAAGCGTAATCGGGACCCATGGCATCGGCTTTTTGCCATTCGGCATAACCGGTCGCGCCCTGGACAAGGCCGGTTTGAGCCGCACCGAGGGCGAAGGTGGAGAATGTCATCACTTGCGGTGCCTTATAGGCGGCGACGCTTGCGCCTTCGGCTATTTCGCCGGCCTTGACCAGACCAAGAGCTCTACCGGCGCCGCGGAAGGCCATACCGCCTACACCGCCGACCATAGGGAAGAGAGCGTAGCCGGCAATATTGGTCGCCGCTTGTTTAAAAGTATGACCTTGAGCCCAGGCATCAACAGCCTCGTTGGCGCCGCCGCCGGCGAGAGACACCGCTCCCATGCGACCGGTACGAGCTAACATCGATACAAGCTGAGCGCTTCTAGCACCAGTGGTGGCGGCAGTCGTTTCGGCAGCCATAGTGGCACCTGCAGCAGTGCTCTCAGCAGTAACAGCAGCGGTGCCTTCAACGGCACCGGTAGCAAGGGCGGTGCCCTCGACTGCGGCTCCGGTAGTGGCACCGATGCCACCAACGGCGGCCATGATTGGCGTGGAAGCAAACATAAATGCACCAAGGGCGCCACCGGATGCTCCCTGTTTCAAGTCGGCGTATACATTGACTTTTTCGCTTACGGCGCCGGTCTCATGCAAGACGGCATGCGTACCGAGATATGCGCCGGCTCCGGCGACGGCGCCTGCGCCGACCGATAGGCCGAAGGCGCCCATCAGACCGACCGTGGTACCGCCCGCGACCAGCGCCGCACCGGGACCCGTCCAGAGAGTAGCCAGACCAGCCACCCCTCCAGCTACTATAGCCGTACCGTAGGCCACTTTGCGCCAGTTTCTATCCCACCAGCTGGGCTCCTGAGCACCTTTTTCCAGTGACGTATAGAAAGAATCTTTGCCGTCTACTTTTTCGGCAGCAAGGTCAGGATCATCTTTTTTGACTTCAGCCAGTTTTGCTCTGGCCGAATCTCTCTTGTCTTCGGCAATGTCGAGGCCGGCGTCGTATAGCTTGACGACATTGACGAGATGCTTGGCGGCGGTGGCGTCGGCATCAAGCACTTCTTTTTGTTTTGCGATCAAGAGTGCTTCGCGATCCAACTCCTGCTTCTCGATGTTCTTAGCATCGTCGGTCAGATAAGTCTTCGATGCGAAATCTTTTTTTCGCTGGTCGAGCTGCTTCTGAGCTTCTTCCAGGCCTTTTTGACCGTCTGCTATTTCAGATTGTTTTTTGACAGAAGCGGCTTTCAAATTGTCCATCAGCTCTTGCGCGCCGCCCTTGCCGACGATCTGTCCGTTGTTCATCTTCGTAGTGAAATCATCAAGCATATTCTTGATGTCGTTTGGTTTGACATTGGAAGAATTGGTCATCTGATCTTCGAGTTTGTCGAGATCGACGAAGGAGCTCTTGTTGTGGATCAGTTTGGTCGGATCATTGGGATCGCGCTGATACATTACTTCGGGCAATTCGGATTTGACACGCAGGACCAGGCCCTGAGCGTCGCCAAATTTCCCCTGATCGGCCAGAAATTGAGCGTATTGCAATCTTGCCGTATTGCCCATTACGGCACTGTTGGCCATGTCGCTTACTACATGAGGATCTCTTTGACTGTTGACGAAGCGCGGATCTCTTAGTAATTGGGCGATAGCGGCGGTATTTGTCGTATCGGCAAGAGTAACGGCATCTTTAAGCAATTTTTCCTGCTGGACTTTGTCGCCCTTGGCACCAGCGGCAGTGGCGTCTTTTAAATCTTTGTTGATTGTCTCTACTTTGTGCGAGCTGCTCTCCAGCTTCGGCAAAATTGTACCGACAGCTTCTACATAGAGCCGGCTATTGCGTAAATCCTTATTGGAACCGGCTTCGGAAAGGAGCTGTACCGCGTCGAGGACGTCTTTTTGACTGGCTTTGAGACCGCCGTTGCTATCGCGCTTCATGCCCGATTCGGGGTCGGTCAGACCGGCACCCTTAAAGGAGGCATAGAGCATGCGAGTGTAAGCTGGCGCGTTTTCGGCCAATTTGTAAGTATCGTATTTGTTTTGTAGTTGAGCCAGTTGATCGAGCTTGGTGGCGACGGCACTATCAGTAGTGCCCTTGCGCGCTTCGGCGATCGTATCTTTATTGACTTTGGTCGGGTCGAGACCGAGCTCTTTAGCGAGATTATTGCGCTCGTTGCGACTGTTTTGCACGAGCAAGGCGACATCTTTCTGGTTGATATTGTTGGCATGGCCGACAGCGGTGGCGCATTCGACATCGACTACTTTTTTAAGCTCGGCAACACGTTCGGATATTTTTTCGGTTTTAGGCTTGCCGTCTGCACCTTTGACGGTAATCACGTCGTTTTCGTTGCGATTGCCTTTGACATAAGAAGCAATTTCATTGGCAGCCATCTGGGCGGCGGTCAAATGACCAAAGGACTCGCTGGAGGTTTTTTCTACGGTCTCTTTGATCTTATCGAGATTTCTGTCGCCCTTCTCAGCGGGCTTTTCCGACTTATCTGCGGTCTGGGCAGTGGCGGTGTCGCCGACCTTGGGATAGCTATCAGCGTGCAGCTTGGCTGTATGAGAATCGGCAGGAGCAGCAGGATGTCCAGCGGCCGGTTGATCGGCTGCCTTGTGCGCGTCATCAGTTTTTGGACCTTCTACCATTGAGCACCCCTGCTTGCTTTGTCATTCAGATTGCGTTCCTGAAGACATCTATACAATTTATGCCCGTTCCTGGACAGCCTTAGTCCCATAAATCGAAAATAAACGCGGGAAATACGCACCAGTTGTCATTAGGAGCTATTTTTACATCCCATTGACCAAAATCCGGCCCTTGCAAAAAAAATGCAAAAGCCGGATTCAGAGCGATTAATCCACTGGCGTCGAACGGTCGAAAGAATCGAAAAATCGACCCGATCCGGGGCTGGAAGATTGAGCCAATCAGTCCTATTGACCGGGGGGGGCCAGGTTGGCGCCGATATCATCTTTTTTTGGTGCTGGTGCAGCAGCAGGCGCGGGCGCGGCAACTGGAGCTGCCGGTCTGGCCTGGGTGCTATCCGGAGGCGGAGCGGCGGTGCTTGCGCCGTCGCCGGAGGGAACAGGCACTGGAGCAGGGGCCGCATCGGTCGATGTGACTGGGGCACTGCCACTGGTATCGGTCGGTGCGGCGGCCTGGTTGGCATTGACCTGGTCAGCGGTGGAGCCGATGTCATCGGGTGCGTAATCGACTAGAGGAGCCTGGGTGCTGTCGTAAGTCTTTTGCTTGTCGTGAGCATCCATCAAATTGGTGACACCTTGATATACACCACCATTACCGAAGACCGCGTATGTACCCATCCCTTTGAGCAGAGCGCCTCCACCGGACACGGCTTCGCGACCGGCAATCATTCTGCCACTGTTGGCTATACCATCGCTCAGTCTACCCAGGGCCGGAATTTTGCTGGAGAAATAGCCGGGCGCACTCTTCACAGCAGGAGCGGCTTCTTCGAGTACGGGAGCGACTGCACCCTTGAGGAAGAATCCACCGACAAGAGCCTGACCGATAGTGCCTGTAGCCAGGCGCATCGCCATATTTTCACCGCGGGCGCCCAGGTTGGCGTCTTCGAGTGCATCGACGAATGAGTATTGATGCCATTCACCCTTCTCATCTTGATACTGCGTGCCTTTGTACCAGTTGTCATACTCACCGGTAATTGTGTTGTAACCAGCGATCGGCAAGAGAGACGCGGCGGCGGCGGTGCCGAATTTTGTCTGGGCAGAGGCAGCCTTGAAGGTTTCCGGTGACGAGAAGCGAGGATCGAGTCTTTCGAGATTGGGCATGCTCGGTCGGTTGAAGCTGGGCGTGAAGCGCTGAGCAACTCCGCGCAGACCGGTTTGAGCAGCGTCGCCTTCAGCGGCGACGAGGCCGGATTTAGCTTCGGCTCCGGCAAAGCTGACCGGCGAACCATGGAACTGTACGCGCCAGACACGGTCATCCCAGAGGACATCTTTGATATAACCACCGGCCGAATTAGCTTTGTTGGCCAATCCATGCAATACGGCGGTGGCGCGGTCGCTGACGGGATGAGCTTCAGGCACGATATTTTTCAACTGGACGCGACCGGCAGAGTTCGCCTCGCCAAGGATATTGCCGCCGGCAGCAGCTTCGCGGATGGTGCTGGCCGGTACGTTGGCCAGCTCCGGGAAGAGATTTTTGACCGTGAAATAGTCACGGGCATTATTGCCGGCATTGCGCAATTGACCGACTGTCTTGATGTCGTTTTCGGCGAGGAATTTGGTCTCGCGGTCGATTGCTTCCTGAGAGGCGTAGAGTGGCTTGGAATCGGCCCCGGTCATGCGTTTGAGAGCGTCGGAGACCGGCGAGCTGTCCTTGATACCTTTGAGTGAAGCGGTCTGCACTTGTTCATTCAGTGAGACGACCTTATCAGCGCGGGCTTGCAACTGAGCATCGAGATCGGCAGCGCTGGTGATACCACGGGCATGGAGAGCGTCGACGACTTTCGCTTCCTGAGCGGCGGTGTTGAGATTGGGGAACAACTTGACCATTGCTTCCCGGCCTCTGGCGCCGTTCAAATTGAGAGCGTTGTTGATACTGGTCATCTCTTCGGCGGTAGCCGAGCTGAGCGGGCGTGAGCCGTAGGCTTCCAGGGCTGTCGCTTCGGTTTTCAAACCGCTGTTTCTGAAGACCTGGGCGGTCTGTGCAAAGGTGGCGTCCTTGCCGATCGTGCTGCCGGCGCGCTCCAGTACATTTTCGGTGGTGAGGCCGGCCGAGCGCCAGTTCATCATCGCCCCGAGCTTGCCGCTGGCCAGAGCTTCGGATGTGTATTTGAAACCAATCGGCATGAGGGCGGCGGCTGTGCCATGCACGGCACTGTCGGCCCAACTTTCCGTTTTGCCTGTGATCGCATCGTGTACCAGGTGACGAGTGACAATGCCTGTACCGACTGCAGTCAAATTGGCGATGGCGCCGGCCGCCATTGGGTTTATACGGCCTTCGGTGGCGACACCGAGAGCAAATCGCATCGCCATACCGCCGGCTACCGATGTGCCGAGAGCGGCCATGTCGGAAACGGCGTTGGCGCCGGTGGCGCGCAGACGATCGCTGTTGTTTTTGAAGATATCGGGCTGCAGGCTCTGACCCATAGCGAAGAGAGTGTCGGTGGTCTCGTTATGCGATCCCTTGCCGTTGATATCTTCATTGGCTTTTTTAGCGTCTGTAAGGAGCTGGAGAGCATATTGAGGCTTGAACAATTCATCGGTCTGGTGATCTTTGGGCATAATCTGGCCCATGGCGCTGCCATCAGGCCTGAACTGTACACCTTGAGTCAAATAGAGGGCAGCGAGCTGATCGCGGTAAGCAACGCGGGTGCCCATCAAACCGGGTTGTTCTCCACCGGTAGAGTCTTTGCCGCCTTCCATGACGACTTTCAAATCATTGAGAGCTTTGCTTCCGTCCGCACCGCCGACTCCAGCCTTACGGTCATTATTGATGGCGGCATCGACTTGCTTGAGCATATTGAGATCGACTTTATCAGCAGCGGCGATAGCCAGTCTCTGCTGAGCATCCATACTCTTGATCTGATTGAGACCGCCGTCGAGTTTTGCGTGCGCATTGGCAGGGTCTGCGAGGTTGAGACGATTATCGCCAAGATAAAGAGCATACTCGGCGTGCAATTGAGCAGAAGCACTGAGCAGACCAACCATTTCCACGTTGTTCTGATGTCTGGCCAAACGACCTTGAGCGTCTAGCGGCTTGCCATCAGCGTCTTTGCCATCAGCCAGGGCCTTCAAATTATCCTGCACCGCTTTAGTGGCGGCGGCGATCATTTCCGGATTTTCAGCCCGTTTGATTTCCTGTTCGTAGAGAGCCTTGGCTTCGGTCATACCAGCGGCGCCTTTTTTAATGGCAGCAGCCAGCTTAGTTTGCAGTTCGGCGATTGGCATATCATCGAGTGAAGTCTTAGCCGCACCAGGAGCAGTGCCGGCAGTACTGTCACCAACCCTGGTGCCCTGATCGGCACCGGCGACAGTCGGGTTTTTCAACTGTTCGAGGACACCCAGCTCCATACCGAGTTTTTGAATGTCTTTGTCGGCAAGAACGGTGTCCTTGACCTGAGCCGGTACATTATTGAAAGCGCTGCTCATCACCTCTTTGGCATGGGCCATATCAGCTGCATCAGGCGGTGTTTTGGTTTGCGTGAGAAGTTTGGCGTAGTTACAATGCGCCACCGACTGCTCGAGGGAAGCATTGACAAAATCCGACTGCAGATTTTGATTGTTCTGCCAGGCTTGCAAAAATTGCGCGCCCGCTTTTTTATCGGTGGGCAGAAGTGCTGTTTCGGCTTCGACGGCCTTGACGAGATTCGGATTGGTCTTGTTGAGAGCGGCCTTGGCGGCTTCGTATTCGGCTGGAGTCTTACCGTTGACGAGGGAGATGATGTTCTTTTTGACATCATCGGGAATGGCACCGGTTTTAGGATCGCCTATTTTTTTCAGCTCGGCCTGGACGGCTGTATCCGCATTTGCATAGGCCTGCTGTTTGTCGCGCGGCATCAGACCGTCTAGGACTTTTTGCGAATCATCCATCAACTTGCCGATGATCTGATTTTTGCTGTCAAAGGCCTTCAGTCCGGTTTCTAATGTGGCGCGCTGTTCGGCGCTGAGCGGTCCACCTTTGTCACCAAGCTGTTGACTGAGAGCTTTGAAAGCATCGATATCACCCTGGATTTTCTTGGCGTCGACAGGTGCAGCGGCATTGGTATTATCAGTGGTGCGGCTGGCATCGCTCGGTTGTGCGGAGTCTTTATTCAACTGCAAAACAGCTTCGTGGATCTTGCCGAAGACTTCCGGTACGGGGCTTCCGCCCTCTTTGATTTTATTGAGCTGCCTGTAGAAATTGACGTCGCCCAAAATCGGCGCAACACTCTTGCTGTCAGCGGCCTGGTTGAGCGCGGCACCAAATTTTTGCAGATCGGCATCGGTCAAATTTCGCATAGCATGCGCCTGATCGTCGGGTATGCCCGAAGCTTCGAGGAGCTTTTCGTTGCCGTCGGCGGTCTTGCCCTGGCGGTAATACCAGAGCGCTTCGTTGCCGAGAGCGGCGTCTTTCAGTCTTGTGATCGTATAGAGATCGGCTTCTTTATTGGCCAGATCGCGCTGTTTAGCCGGATCTTTTTCGGCGGCCTTTTCCTTGCGCACCTCCACTAAATCTTTCTGGGCCTTGGCGATATCTTCGGGCGTCAAAGTCTTGGCCACGGCAATCGCTTTTTCATAGGCCTGTTTAGCCGATTCAAGGTCATGAGCTTTGTTAAACTTGGGGACATCGCCATCAAGGATGGCATTGACCTGGTGCATGACATCGAGTGCTTTTGGCGTCGGGCCAATCGCTTCTGGGGCCGCGGCTTTATCCGTTCCGTCTTTGCCGTCTTTGGGAGCAGCGGCAGCCTGTTCGGGCGGGGGCTGAGCGCCGCCGTCCTGGGCATTTTTGTGGGCTTCTGGCGCGCCTGGCTTATCGGCATTGCCCGGAGGATTAGACTGTCGATACTCCTGCAGATTATCAGTGTGCGTAGTCGCACTCTGATGCGTGATCAAGCTATCAGCTGTAGCCTTTTCGGGAGTGTTCGGTGAATCGCCTTGTCCAGCCATGGGATGAAGTCCTCAAGAAATAAACGCCAGGGAATAGCGTGCCTATTTAATTTATTCCAGTTAATGATGCCTTTGAAACTGGGGAAACTACGTATAGCGGTAGTCAAGAGGCTGGTTTTTATCTTGCTTGCTCATTCTTTCGCCCCAACTTTTGACCGGCTATCCTCAAGCCGACTCTATACGACTCTGGTCAAAACTGGACATCCGCCGGGCAAAAATTTGCCACTAACTGGCCAGATCTACCACAGTAACGCCGTCGCCACCCTCATAATTTTCGCCCGGTCGGTATTGGCCTTCATATTGCATCGAGCCCAGATAGTCTCGCACGGCGGACTTGACAGCACCGGTACCATGCCCATGAATGACCATAAAAGGGGTAATGCGGTTGGTGGCGCAGCCGTCGACAAACTGCTCGAGCAAAGAAAGTGCTTCTTCCACTCTTTTGCCGCGTAAATCAAGGGTATTGGCCTGAGAGCGGACATAAGTGTGCCGCTCCATCTTCCGCTCCCCGGTCAGACTGATCCCATCTTTATAGTTAGGGGTGTCGAGGCTGGATGATTTTTCCAGAGCAAGCCGCCGCGAGCGCTTGCTCTCTTCATGGAGCATCGACTTCTTCACTTTCCCCGAAATCGGCTCGATTTCCGCAGGCCTTACCTTGATCTTCATCGAGCCCATGCTGACAACAATCTGATTGATCTGACCGGCGGCATTTTTGATCACTTCCTGGACAGTGCCGATCTTATTTAGAGAACGCAGCAGGACACTGCTGCCTACTTGCAGTTGATCGAGCAAAGACTGGCCGGCAGCGCCGGCCGACCCACTGCCGCCTGGACCAGCGACAGGGGCCGCCCCACGACCCCGATTGGCCGGCCGGACCTGTGGCTTCAACCAACCCAACTCTTTTTTGATTACTTCCAGCTCTTCGCGCGCTTTTTGCGCTTTAGCCATCTGGGGCTGGCGTTGCAGAGCAGCAATCAGGCCTTTGAGTTCAGCTTCGGTGGTCTTCACTTGCGCTTCGAGCTCGGCGGAATACTGCTTGCGGATTTTCTCGCGCTCAAAGACAAGCTCGTCTTCGCGACGACTCAAAACTTCCTGCCACTCGCTCAGCTTTTCGTTTTCGCGGACGTAATTTTCTTTTTCCAAGGCGAGTTCAGCCAGACGCTGATCAAGACGAGCGACGACTTCTTCCAACTCGCCGGCGGAGACATCGACAAGGGCGCGGGCACGGGCCACGAGCTCGCTTTTCAAACCGAGTCTGGCTGCGATTGTTGCCGCTTTGGAATTGCCCGGGACACCGAGGCGCAGCTTATAGGTAGGAGATAAGGTCGCTTCATCAAATTCAAAACTGCCATTGATAAAAGCTTCATCCATAAAGGCAATCGTCTTCAGCTCGCCCAGGTGGGTGGTGGCGATAGTGACAGCCTGACAGTCTTTCAGATATTCGAGCACAGCCCGAGCCAGGGCCGCACCCTCGACCGGATCGGTGCCGGCGCCGACTTCATCGAGCAAAACAAGCATGCCCGGCCCGGCATTGTCGACGATGTCGACGATATTTTTCATGTGAGCAGAAAAGGTCGAAAGGCTCTGCTCGAGCGATTGTTCGTCGCCGATGTCGGCACAGACGCGATCAAAGAGAGCCACTTTCGAGCCGGCCCTGGCCGGGATTAGAAGTCCGGCTCTGACCATCAAAGCGGTGAGACCAATTAATTTGAGCAAGACCGTTTTGCCGCCGGTATTTGGTCCGGTAATGACAAGCGTATAAGCAGGGCCGCTTAGAGAAACATCAGATGGTATCACCGGTCTGGGTGGGCTGAGGCGGTTATTTTGCAGGGTCAAAAGAGGATGGCGAGCGGCGATCAAATTGAAGCTGTGGTCATCGCTGAGGAGCGGCTTGATGCCACCGTATTTGATGGCAAGCCTGGCCTTGGCAAAGATCAAATCGAGCTCAGCGAGCGCCCGGAAAGCATCGGCGGCGGCGGCAGTATTTGGTCTGAGCATATCGCTCAAAGCGGTAAGGATGCGCTCGACTTCACGCTCGATCTCACTGTCTTTGATGCGCGCTTTATTGGAGAGCTCCATCACCGAAAGGGGCTCGACATAGATGGTCAGGCCGGACTGCGAGGCATCATGGACGATACCATCGAGCGCGTAGCGCATACTGGCCACGACGGGCAGGACGAAGCGGCCGTTACGCATGGTGTAGAGCGGTTCTTGCAGGACTTTGCCGCCGGAATGCGTCTGAATGATTTTGCCCAGCTCTTCTTTGATGGCGGCGTCGAGGCGGAAGCGATCGCGGCGCAGAATTGCCAGGGTAGTGCTGGCCGAATCTTTAACCCCAGCGGCTTCGACGGCATCTTCTATTTGCTTGATTATTTCTTTGAGGCTGACCAGACGCGGTCCGTAAGCGATCAGACGCGGAAAGTGCGCGCCTTCCATCAAAGCAAGCGAACTTTTGACCCGGTTGGAAATTTTCAGGACTTCCTTGACGGCAAAAAGTTCGGAGGCGGCTAGAGTAGAGCCAGCGCCCAGTCGGGCCAGAGGCAGAGCGACATCGAGCAGACCGGCCAGGGCAAAACCCTGGGCATTTTGCTCGAGCAAAAGCGCTTCTTCACTCTCGTCGAGGAGGAGCTGGACCAGGGCGCGACCGCTTTCCGGTCGTAAAGAAAGGGCCAGATTTTGCCCGGCCGACGACTCTGCCTCTTCCGCTAGAAATACTAAGAGGCGCTCCCATTCAAGCGAACGGAGACTGCGATCTTCTATGCTCACGACTTCGACTGTTAATTAAGTTCCGAAGCGGCCATCGGAATGACAGGTTCGGCCACATCACTCAAAGCAGCGGCACTCAAAGTACCGGCATTCAAGACGCTGGCAGCGATAGTTTCAGCGGCGAGAATGGCCGCGCTTTCTTTGGCCAGCTCTTCGATACCGAGATTGCCGAGCAATTTCTTCAAGCGAATTTTTTGTAATTCATAGCTGCGGTTGTTGCGCTTGTGCACAACGCCAATGCGCTCCAGCTGCTTGATTGCTTCTAAATGCGACTCGGGTACTGAAGAGACGTCTACAGAACCCTTCTCATTCAGCCAAGAAATAGTTGGAGACAGGGTTCCCAGCAACTTGCGCATCGGCTGTTCGAAAACAGGCATAAATAACTCCTCAATCACGTCCTGATTAATTTTAACAGCTTGACATGGCTTACGCCTGCACCTTATTGCGTCGCATGAAGCGAGGTTTAAGAATGAGGTACTCTTTGTAGCAATATTTGCTGCCATGACAACGGGACTCAGGACAATGACAACTCTTTATAAGTTTATGGACAGAGCGCCAAGCGTTCATGCGAGCGCCTTCATCGCTCCGACCGCTTGCCTGGTCGGCGATGTCAGGGTGAAGAGCGACGCCAGCATCTGGTTTCACACGGTAATCCGCGCCGATATCAATACGGTCTCGATTGGTCAGTCGACAAACATTCAAGACGGCTGCTTGATGCATGTCACCAACAACCACCCGCTGGTCGTCGGCGATCGAGTCACAGTCGGCCACGGCGCCATACTGCACGGAGCGACGATCGAAGCGGACTGCTTGATCGGCATGGGGGCGATTGTCCTGGACGGCGCTATGGTCGGCGCCCACAGCGTCGTAGCCGCCGGCTCGATTGTCGCCCCGGGCACGCAAGTACCGCCCGGTAGCCTGGTCATGGGCGTGCCCGGCAAAGTCGTGCGCGAAGCAACCAGCAAAGACCGCGAGATGATTGACCGCGGCTGGCAAAACTATGTCGGCTACCGCCAGAGCTTCAGAGAAAATCTGAGCGCCCTGGCTGACGAATAGGCGAGCAGATCTGATCAAATCAGATCTGCTCGCCTAGGTCAGGTCGGTCGTTTATTTCGAAACGCGCAAATCACGGGCGGGAGCAGTCTGGGCCTGCATGACGCTCTGTTCGGGTACGCGGTCATTGAGCCAGGTGCGGATCGTATCGAGGGTGGAGGGCTCGATCAAAGCCGTCTCGATCAAAACATGGCCCTTACCGGGTAGCCAGCGCACGGTCTGATCCTTGCACTGCAATTTTTCGAGGAGGAGGACGACGGCATTTTGCTTGAGGATGCGGTCGTGGTCGCCCTGGATGACCAGCACGGGAATATCGGCAGACACACCTTCGGCATAGCTCAAATTGCTGCGGATCAAGGAGAAGGTGTTGAACATATCCTTGCAGGCAAGGCGTTTGCGCACATAAGGGTCATTCATTTCCTCGGCGACGATGCGCGGATCTTCCGAACTCAATTTTTTGATGTAGGGCGAGAGATCGCACTGCTTATGAGGACTGGTGACGATCGTGGCGCAATCTTTGACGACGGCCGGGGCAATGTAGAGACGGCGCTTGAGAGCTGGACTGGAGAGCACCAGTCCGCTCACATGCTGGGGCATGGCCTGGGCGGCATGAAGGGAAAGGCCGGCACCGAGGCTTTCACCGATCAAAAAGAGCGGCAGATTGGGATGTTCGTGGTGAGCGGCTTCGATCACTCCTTTGAGATCTTCGAAGCTCTGGTCGTACTGGACTTCAGCGACGCGACTGCCGTCGGCGGCACGGCCTCTGGGCTCGTTCAAGATAATCGGCTGATCGCGATAGTTGGGATCGGCTAGGCGTTCATCACCGGCCAATACCTGATAGCTTTTCTCCTGCCAGCGGCCATATCCGCGCAGATCCTGGGCATAGACGACAAAGCCCTGGGCGGCCAGGGTACGAGCCATGCGGTCGTAGACGCGTCCATGCATCACCAGACCGTGCACACAAACGGCAACCGCTTTGGGTTTGGCTTGTTCATTGTGCCAGACCGAAATCGGTATGTCGGGCAGAGTCGATTGACCGTGAGCTTTGGGCTGATCATCGCGCACGATGGCGGACGAGGCAGCGTCGATGGTTTCGCTGGCCCCTAGATCGCCAGCAGCTTGCTCCGCATCGGCGGCGGCCTGAATGGTCTGAGCGAAAGCGCCGGGAGCTAAGGCTCCCTGCGTGAAACTCTGGCAAAAAATTGCCAGCGAAAATAATATGCTCGCAGAACGGCATTTCTGTAATTTAGGCATCATCTGACCCACCCAACCCGGAAGACCAATTGACCATTTTTATTCATCGCAAAAGATGAACACTATGTTGCTTATGTACCAACATCAAGGGCAGCTTCAAACCTACCCCGAGATGCCCATTGCGCATTAAAGGCGGGATTTCAGATAAAACTTTTACTTCTTGGCTTTTTTAACGGCGAGTCAAAGGCGCTCCAGGCGTGCGATCATGGTCGGAGCGCAAAAATAGATTTGCCAAAAACCGATGCTACTTTGAGTTGTTTACACCGAGATATAAATGCCGAAACGAACAGATATCCAGAAGGTCCTGGTACTAGGCGCGGGACCAATTGTGATTGGTCAGGCCTGCGAATTTGACTATTCGGGCACCCAGGCCTGTAAAGCCCTCAAGGAAGAGGGTTACGAAGTAGTACTGATCAACTCCAATCCGGCCACGATCATGACCGACCCCGAGGTCGCCGATCGCACCTATGTAGAACCGGTGACCGCCCAGGTGGCGCGCGAAGTAATAGCGATCGAGCGCCCGCAGGCGCTGTTGCCGACCATGGGCGGACAGACGGCCCTCAACGTCGCCGTCGAGCTTGCCGAAAGCGGTGTCCTCGCCGAATTTGACGTCGAGCTGATCGGCGCCAAGCTCGAGGCGATCAAATTGGCCGAAGACCGTGAGCTCTTCAAAAATCTGATGCTCAAAAACGACCTCTACGTGCCCAATTCGGGCATTGCCAGAAATATGACGGAAGTGCGCGAAATCGCCTCCCGCATCGGATTTCCAATTATTATCCGTCCGGCCTTCACCCTTGGCGGAGCGGGCGGCGGCATTGCCTACAACCAGGAAGAACTGGACGATATTTCCGCCCAGGGTCTGGCCGCCTCGCCGGTATCCGAAATCTTGCTCGAGGAAAGCGTGCTCGGCTGGAAAGAATACGAGCTCGAAGTCGTGCGCGACTGCAAAGACAATGTGATCATTATTTGCAGTATCGAAAACTTCGACCCTATGGGCGTGCACACCGGTGACAGCATAACGGTCGCCCCCGCCCAGACCCTGAGCGATCATGAATATCAAAATCTGCGTGACGCCGCAATCAAAATCATTCGCGCCGTGGGCGTCGACACCGGCGGCTCGAACATCCAATTTGGGGTCAATCCGAAAGACGGCCGCATCGTCGTCATCGAGATGAATCCGCGCGTTTCGCGCTCCTCGGCTCTAGCCAGCAAAGCAACCGGCTATCCAATCGCAAAAATTGCCGCCAAACTGGCTATTGGCCTCACCCTCGACGAGATTTCCAACGACATCACCAGGGACACCCCCGCTTCCTTCGAGCCCACTCTGGACTATGTCGTCACCAAAATACCGCGTTTTAATTTCGACAAATTCCGTGGCGCCGACTCGACTCTGACCACGCAGATGAAGTCTGTAGGCGAAGTAATGGCGATCGGGCGCACCTTTCAAGAGTCGGTGCAAAAGGCATTGCGCGGCCTGGAAGTGGGTCTACCGGGCTTCCTCGAGATCCCGTCTCGCGCCAAAGCCGACTTCTGGGAATGGCGACAGCGTCTGGCCGTGCCCAGCCATCTGCGTATCTCCGACATATATGGGGCGCTCAAGGCCGGTATTTCGGCGGACGAAGTAGTCGAGCTTTCATCTATCGATCCCTGGTTTATCGAAAATCTCGAAGACCTCTATTTACTCTCCGAGGACATCCGCGAAAAAGTCAAAACCCCGGCCGCACTGAATAAAGACCTGATGCTCGAGCTCAAGCGCCGCGGCTTTGGCGACCTGCAACTGGCCCAGCTGCTTGGCGTCAGCGAAAACACCATTTACAACCTGCGCAAAGAATACGGCCTCAAACCGGCATATAAGATGATCGACACCTGCTCGGCGGAGTTCGTCGCCCACACTCCTTATATGTATTCTACCTATGAGGATGAATCGGAAGCACCACCGGCGGTGAAACCGCGCATTATGATCCTCGGCGGCGGACCAAATCGCATCGGCCAGGGCATCGAGTTTGATTACTGCTGCGTGCACGCCAGCATGGTCCTCCATGACATGGGCTATGAAGCGGTCATGGTCAACAGCAATCCCGAGACTGTCTCTACCGACTACGACGTTTCGGACAGGCTCTATTTCGAGCCCCTTACCCTGGAAGACGTCACCAACATCGCCGACCTGGAAAAGCCGGAAGGCATAATCGTCCAGCTCGGCGGTCAGACACCGCTCAAACTGGCCAAAGGCCTGGAAGAGCGCGGCTTCAAGATCCTCGGCACATCGCCTGAATCTATTGATGTGGCCGAAGACCGCGGCCGTTTCGGCGAGCTGATCAATCGTCTTGGCTTGCGACAGCCCAAGGGCGCCATCGCTCATACGCCGCAGGAGGCAATCGAAAAAGCGACCGAGCTTGGTTATCCGGTCTTGGTCCGGCCGAGTTATGTCCTGGGCGGTCGGGCCATGGCCATCATCTATGCCCAGGAAGAGCTCGAGCGCTGGTTGAGCAGCGGCTTTTCGGTATCTCCCAATATGGCCGTTTTGATCGACGAATTTCTGGAGAATGCCGTCGAGATAGACGTGGACGCCATTTCAGACGGCCGAGCGACAATCATCGCCGGCATCATGGAGCACATCGAACAGGCCGGCATCCACTCCGGCGACAGTACCTGCGTCCTGCCCTGTCAGAGCATACCCTTCAAAACAGTGGAGGAAATCCGCCGGGCCACCAATGAACTGGCCAGCGAACTCAAGGTCGTAGGTCTGATGAATATACAATTTGCCCTCAAAGGGGACGATCTTTATATACTCGAAGTCAATCCACGCGCTTCGCGCACCATCCCCTTCGTCTCCAAAGCGACCGGCGTGCCCTGGGCCCGCATCGCCGCCCAGGTGATGGTCGGCAAAACCCTCTCCGAACTGGGCATCGCCCCCAGGCTTTTACCACCCCATGTTTCGGTCAAGTCAGTGGTCATTCCTTTTAAACGCTTCGCCGGTTCGCAAATAAGCCTCGGTCCGGAAATGCGCTCGACCGGAGAAGTGATGGGGATAGCCTCGCAATTTGGCCTGGCCTTCGCCAAGGCTCAGATTGCCGCCGGCCAGAAATTGCCGGTGAGCGGGCGCATTTTCCTGAGCGTCTCCGACAGCAACAAACAAGAAGTCGTGCCGGTGGCGCAAAATCTCTATCAGCTCGGCTTCGAAATAATCGCCACCCGCGGCACGGCCCAGGTAATCAAGGCAGCCGGCATCCCGGCCCTGGTCACCAATAAGGTCTCGGAAGGCAGGCCAAACCTGGTCGACCGCATCAAAAACGGCGAAATCAATCTGGTCATTAACATTCCCTCCGGCCGCACCGCCCGGGAAGACGACCAGTTGATCCGGCGCGCCGCCATCAATTACAACGTGCCGGTCGTCACCACTCTGGCCGGAGCGACCGCTACGGCCTCGGCGATCGCCGCTTTGCAAGCCGGTTCGCTCGGGGTCAAAAGTCTACAGGAATATCACAAAGCGATCGCCGGCTGGGAACAGTCCAGCCAGAGCCGCAAGATCAGATATTAATCACTCCCCCGGTCGGCCCGGGCCGTTTAAGGCTATAATTCCGCCTTGAACAGACCTCCCTCATATCATCATTTATTTTCCCCTCTGGAGAGAAAAAACAGTGAGCAACGACATCGCCAAATACATCGACCACACCCTCCTCACTCCCCAGGCGACCCGCGCTCAAATAACCAAACTCTGCCAGGAAGCGGCTGAAAATAACTTCTTTGCAGTCTGCGTTAATCCAGCCTTCGTGCGTCAGGCAGTGAAGGAACTTTCCTCGACCAAAGTAGCCGTAGCGACAGTGGTCGGATTTCCACTGGGAGCCAATCTCACCGATATAAAAATTGCCGAAACGCAAAGAGCGATCTCGGAAGGAGCAGAAGAAATCGACATGGTGATCAATGTCGGCGCCCTCAAAAGTGGTGATGTCGAGCTGGTCGAAAACGAAATCAAAGCCATTGTCAGAGCCGCTAAAGACGTCCCGGTAAAAGTAATCATCGAATGTGATCTGCTCTCCGACGACGAAAAAGTAGCAGCCGCCGAAGCTTGCGTCAAAGCCGGCGCGGCCATGGTCAAGACTTCCACCGGCTTTGTCAAAGACGGCAAGGGAGCGACTGTAGCCGACATCGAACTGATCAAAAGAGCAATCGCCGGCTCCAAACTTGGTATCAAAGCCAGTGCCGGTATAAGAGACTATGCAAAAGCAAAAGCTTTGATCGATGCTGGTGCCACCAGACTCGGCACCTCCGCCGGTATCGATATCGTCAAAGGCGCTAAGGGCGAAAAAGTAGAGCCTGTCAAAGCGGCCTACTAATTTATTTTTTGAATACCTACAATGTCCGGGAGGACCTGAATTTGAAACTGTCCAAGAAAATATTCGGCCTGGCTCTTGTCGCTCAGACTCTTCTCGTCGGCGGCTACTGCGCTGCAGCACTGGCAGACGATAATGACAGCGAAGCGATGAAAAAAGCGGAAAGTCAGTATCGCAGCGCCGGCAATCAAGACAAAAAATTGAAAGCGGCAGCCGAAGCCTACCGTGCTGTGATCCGCGACGAGCCGAACAATGCCAAAGCGCACCAGAGACTGGGCGCCATCAGTGCTGCCCTCGAAGATGACGAGACAGCCATCCTCGAAGAAAAACAAGCAATCAAACTGGACGGCAAATACTACCTGCCCCACGCCGTACTCGGCAAGATCTATGCCAATCAAGGAAAATTCAAAGAAGCTCTCCCCGAGATGGAAGCAGCAGTCAAACTGAAGCCGACCAGCGCCAATTGCCATCTCGATCTCGGTCTTGTCCTCACCCATCTCGGCAAAGTCGACGAAGCGGTGAATGTCTATAACAAGGCTGCCGAAATCAATCCGAAGGATCCCACCCCGCACCTCAACCTTGGTGTCTTGCTAGCCCAGCAGGAAAAATATCCGCAGGCGATCAAAGAAGAACAAGAAGCAATCACTATTGATAAGCGCATTCCAGAAGCGCACATCAACCTCGGTAATATTTTCACCGAATCCGGTGATCTGCAAAGCGCCACTCAGGAATTCAAGGACGCCCTCAAACTGCAGCCGAATCATCCCAACGCCATGAGCGGACTGGGGTGGACCATGGCCAAAGGTGGCGACTTCAAAGGTGCCGTCGACATGCAGCGCAAAGCGCTCAAAGTCGATCCGACCTTCACGCCGGCCCGTCGCAGACTGGCAGTTGCACTGGCTGACAGTGGCGACAAATTGAACGCTGAAAAAGAATTCAATGCCGTTTTGAATCAAGTCCCCAAAGATTGCACAGCGCACGTTGAGTACGCCAAGTTTTTGGAAAAAGAAGGCAAAAAAGACAAAGCTCGCGAAGAATTGAAGAAGGCCCTGGAAATCCAGCCGGAAAGCAAAACAGCGATCGAATGTCTGAAAAAATTGAACGGCGGCTAAAGGCGGCTGAGCTCGACATAAATCATGAAGAAAGGTCCTTCGCACTAGCGCAGGACCTTTCTTTTTTCTCGCTCAAATGATGTATACACATTGTGTGTACGTCATTTATTGCCTGATTCTCAGAAATTCGTTTTATCTCTTTTTATCTCTTTATGTCTATCTATTTCTCTTTATCAGGGTCGCCCATCTGCACGGCCAGGGCGTCCATGACATTGGTCTTCCAGAGGATGTCGATATAGAGCTTGCGCACCGCGCCGACAATGGTCGAATCGGCGTTCGAGCCTTTGCGGGTGAGATTGACCGCTTCTTTGATGTATTCCTCGGCATCCTTGTATTTTGTTTCGGTATAAAGGATAAGCGCATAGCCATAGAGAGCTTTGGCCGCCCAGGGGGTTTCGGGAGTGCCGTGGGAGCGCCACCATTCGATGCCTTGCTTGTAATACTTTTCCGCCTCGGGCAGATTATTCTGGCGGCGATAAATGTCACCGAGTTTGGTGCAAGCATCCCAGAACATATTTGGATGCTGCTCTTTTTCGACCAGGCTCAAATTATAGAAACGCAGGTAGATATCGCAGGCCTTAGGCAAATTGCCGCGGCGTGAATAGAGGTCGCCGAGAATGCGCAAACACTGGATATTGTTGACGTTGAGTGCCGCTTTATTTTTGGCCAGATCGAGGGATCGCTCGGCCGCCGGCACGGCCTCGTCGTATGCGCCGGAATTGAAAGCGGCATAAGCGACAAGGCGATAACATTCGCTCATCGGAGCGGGACCTTCCTGGCCGTCCTTCTCCAATTTTTCGGTCGTCTGGACGAGCATCTTGCCGTAAGTAAGAGCATCGGACCAGTGCTGAGATTCGTGATAAAGCTGGACGATGGCCAGCAGCGCATCGGCATATTCCCGGCAGTTTTTGCCGATGTCGCGCTCGATACTCTGTAGATTGACTTTGGCCGCTTCTTCCTTATTGCCGAAGTCTTCCACCGGTGTAGGCTTGGTTTTGATCTGCACCACCCAGAGCATATTGGGATCGAGACTGGGATATTTTTTGCTCTCCGGTTTGAGAATAATCCAGCCCCAGTAGGTGACGACACCAACGAGGACGAAGATGCCGACAGCCCAGATTGCCGATTCGAGAGATATGTCGGAGCGAGGCGTGTAAGAGCGCAGGCCACCTCCCAGCGAGCGCCGCTTTTTAGTCGAGGAAGCGCGGTAGATGTAAGCTTGATTAGCCCATTCGGCGTCGCTTGCGCCAAGCAACAATTCGAGATCGTGGCGCAACTCTTCAGCACTCTGATAACGCGCTTCCGGTTCCTTGGCCAGACATTTGGAGACGACTTCTTCGAAACGCGTCGAGATGGGCTCGAGGGAAGGATCGAGACCAAGCGGACGCGGCATGTCGTTCATATGCTTGTAGGCCGTTTCCAGCACGTTTTTACCGACGAAGGGCGGCTTGCCGGTAAGCGACTCATAAATGACGCAACCGAGCGCATAAATATCGGATCGATAATCGACCTTTTTGCCGGCGCACTGCTCCGGACTCAAATAGAGGGGACTGCCAAAAGTCTCGCGGGTGCGGGTCATATACTGATCCGAACGCGTGTCGCTGTTTTCATCGGCGATGATTTTAGCGATACCTAAATCGGTGACCATAATCTCGTCGGAAAATTTCTGGTTATCGATGATGATGATATTGCTCGGCTTCAAGTCTCGGTGCTGGATGTCTTCCTGGGCAGCCGCTTCGAGTGCCTTGCAGACCTGGACGAAGACACTGACGGCGCGTTCCGGACCGATGTGACCGGTCTTGGAGAGCAAATCCTCGAGACTTTCGAAAATAAACGGTCGCATGATCAAAACGACCCGACCGTCGACGAACATCAAATCACGATAGTTGGCGATATGGGGATCGTCGAGGGCGATCAGAGAGCGGATTTTTTGCTCGAATTTTTTGTAATTTTTGATCGTCGAAAGCAAATGCTTATGCACCACTTTCAAAATAACGGTGGTGCGATTTTGTTTATCCCAGGCCTTGTAGACGACGCTCAAGCTGCCCTGGCCAAGCAACTCGACTATTTCGAAACGATCGATGGTCTTACCGACGAGCTCACTGCCTGCGCCGGAAAAAACGACATCTTCCTTGAGCGTTTCTTTCTTGGCCTTGTTTTTCTCTTTACCGCCAGGCATAGTCGTCCCCAAAATTTAGAAATCGCTGCTTTCATCTTGCCACCTAAAGGTGGTTTTTCAACCTGTATTTTAGAGATTCGAGCCGGTCTGTGTGCTTCAGGCAGAGATAAATCTGCAAGCGCGAGGCCGAAATCTCCGGAGCCATATCGTCGCCGACCTTCTTAAACAGTGAAAGACAGCGGTCGAAGGCGTCTCGGGCCTCGCTGAAACGCTCGGCGTGGATCAGAGCAAGACCATAGCGGTAATAAAGCTCGGCTCGAAATTTAGTGACGGCCCGAGCGTAATCAGCGTCCGATATATAAGCCCGATCGAGGCAGGCGAGACAGCTCTTGTATTCGTCGAGGCCGGCGCTTGCATTTGTTTTATCGGTCAGACGCAAGAGATCAGCCAGCAGTCCGGTCCAGACCGCTTTCTCGACGATTTCGTCGGGGGTGGGAGGAGGTGAATTCGGGTAGAGCTTGAGACTTTCGGCGATCGTGGCGGCGGCGGCGGCCCAGCTATTGTGCGCCAACTGGGCGCGAGCTCTGGCATTGAGGGCAAAGATTTTAGCGTCGGACGGTGCGCTGTAATAACTGGGGCTGCTCATAATCAGCTCACCGAGCGATATATCGAGGGCGTCCCAGTACATATTGGCGCATTTGGCTTGCAGGCTGCCGACCTCGGCGCGCAGGAGGGGCCCATTCACAGCCGCATAGCCCAGGCGGATCGGCCTGAGCAAATTGGCGACAAAATCGAAGCGCAGGTGCGCGTCTTCATAACGCCCCTCACTCAAGAGCTGGAAGGCTTTGTTGAGAGTTTTCTGACCGTCGACCAATTTGCGCTCGGGCGAAATCTCAATGCGCTGCAAAACGCCCTCGCCACCGTCGAAGACACGGGCCGAGACCATGCCGGTCGGTACCGAAACATGGGTCATTTTTAGTGGCATCGCCAGCGGCACGACACCGACCGAGGTACTGCTGTTCAGGCCGGCCGGGGCCGATTCGGCAAAGAAAAAAGCGCCGCCGGCCAGGCACAAAACCAGTATTACCAGGCTGCCGGCCAGAACCAGCCATTTCAGACTGCTCGAAGCGGCCTGCTCGCGCCGAGTGGCAGGCTTTTCAAAAGTAGCTTTGAGCCTGAGCAGGGCGACGCGCAAGGCATTTACGTCGCTATAGCGCTCGTCGGGATCGCGCCTGGTACAACGAGCCACTATCTCGCTCAGCGGCCTGGCCAGGGGATCTTTTAGTGAAGCGAGAAAGCTTACGTCAGCTTCCTCGTCGATGTGGCGCATCATCGTTGCCGTCGAATTTGCCGCCATGAGCAGCTTAGTACCGGTCAAGGACTCGTACATGAGCATGCCGAGCGAATAAATATCGGCGCGTCCATCCAGGGGCCGACCAAGACACTGCTCGGGGCTCATATAGAGCGGCGAGCCAAAGACCTCCCCGGTGCGTGTCAGCTCGCCATCAGATGCGGTGCCATCCAGACCGAGCATTTTGGCGATGCCAAAGTCGACCAGTTTAGCCTGTACCTCATCGGGATGACCGGTTTTGGCCACCTCCGGCTCGACGAGCATAACGTTACTGGGCTTGATGTCACGGTGCACTATCCCTTTTTTGTGGGCATGCTCGAGACCATCGCAAATATCGAGAAAAACTGGTATCGCCTCGTCGAAGCGCAGGGCGCCGCTGACGCCGACATTGTTGGTCTCGCCGGCGCGGGCCTCCAGGACTTCGGTGAGCGAAACCCCTTCCAGATATTCGAGAATCAGATAAGCACCATAAGCGGATATACCGCAATCATGCACCTGGACGATATTGGGATGAGACAGAGAACCGGAGGCGATTGCTTCTTGCTGGAAGCGCTTGACGGCGTTTGGATCGCTGGCCAGGGCGCCTTTGAGAAATTTGACGGCGCCGCTTTTGTGCATGATCACATGCCGGGCCCGGTAGACTTCGCTCATGCCGCCTTCGCCGATATGCTCAATAAGCTCCCAGCGCTCGGCCACCAGCGCACCCGGTGGAGGCAGTTCGCTCAAAGTCTGCCCCTTGCGCCGGGACCGCCCATGGGCAATATGGGAGGCGCGGGCACTGGCCATTATTTTGGTGATTTCTTGATCACTCACGGGCGGCAGAATCGTCCAACTTGGATATCACAGTACAATTACTTATAATCTCATGTAATTAGGTCGTAAGTTGAAACAGGTTGGCCGGGACACCGCAGTCTCATCTCCGATATTTGCCGTGCTTGCCGCCAAAGGTATTGCTCTGCTCACGCTCATCCTCACCCTGGCTTGCTCAAGCCATGCCCGAGCCGAAGCCCAGGGAGAAGGCCAGAGTCCAAAGAGTCCAAATAATATAAAAAATACAAAAGGCCTGCTGATGAAACAGTTCAGCGCGCGCTATGGTTCGGTTACGACCATGGTCACCGATAAAAATTTTCGCATGGACGCCGCTGAGATCAGAGTTTTTATCAAGCCGCCCTTCAAAACCGTGGCGGTCTACAACACTTCGAGCAAGACTGTTTATCACAGCGATATCGCCGCCCTCGGCAAGGACATCGACTGGCACGACTTCAAACCAGACGAAATCAAAGCGCACGGAGCCGAACGCACCGTGGCCAAAAACGACGACCACCTGCAAGAATATGCCATGAAGCGCTATTTGATCGAACATTACTATCCCAGTCGTCCGACCCTGCCTTCCCTGGAATTCTGGACGACCCGCGACAAAGACTTCCCGCACGAACTCGACCGCGCCTGTTGCCTCCTCTCAGGTCTGCCTGTCGGCTATGGCTTCCCCCTCAAGGTCTATCAGTACCGCAGTCGCACTAAACGTGACGGCACGCCCTATTTTGCCCACTACCGCGTGCTCGACACTTCAAAAATAATCCCGCAAGATTTCCCCGATACCACATTTGCCGAGCCGGCTGGTTGCAAACCGGTCAAGGACTTGATGGAGCTGATGGTGGGCGATGGCGGCAATTAAGAATCAGGTGCCCGACATGGCATGGCCCATCGTTTTGAAAATCTTTTGCAGTTCCAGGAGGCAAGTATAAGTAGGCATGAGCCAGAGGGTTTCGCCCGGTTGCAGGCTGTCGAGGCCGGCATTCAAGGCGGCTTGCAAATGCGGCTCGGTGGTGATCAAAGCGGCATCGACACCGGCGTATTTCATGCGCACAGCCATGTCCTGGGCGCGCTGACCGCTGACGATAATGTGAACACCGCCGCCGCCGAGAAGCTCGAAGTCGGCGTCCCAGAGCCAGGATATGTCACGACCATCGGCGAGATTATCATTGATGGCAATCATCACCCGCGCCTTTGGATCCTTGACACAGGACGCCACCGCCTGTGAAGCGCCGGCCGGATTTTTGATCAGCTGGACAATCACTTCCTTGCCATTGATCTTGATCCGCTCCGAGCGGCCAAAAAGGGTACTGTAATCTTTCAAACCGGCGCGAATAGCCGGAATGCTCACTGAGAGCCAGTGCGCAGCGGCGGCGGCAGCCAGGGCATTGTAGACATTGAAGAGTCCGGGCAAGGGCAAGACGCAATCGACTTCCTTGCCGGCGACGGTGAGATTAAAACGAGAGCTGGTGGCACCAACCACGACATTGGTGGCATAGACGTCGGGTTTGGGCCTGGCGTGATTGCATTTCGGGCAGTGCCAGTGACCAAGCTGGCCATAAAAGAGGCGCGAATAGCGCACTTCCTCGCTGCAATTACCGCAATAGGCGAGCTCGCTCTGACTGCCGGCCGCCGCTTCGCCTTCGGTAGATTCAATACCGAAAAAGAGGTGCTTACCGTCCAGTTTCATCTGAGCGACGTTTGGATCGTCGGCGTTTAAAATCGCCTGCGATTTGTTGATATCGACACCGGTCGTGATCAAGCGTGCCGTCGTATCGAGCTCGCCGAAACGATCGAGTTGATCGCGGAAGAGATTGGTGACGACGACGCCATTGATATGTACCTCGCGTGCCACCACTGGTAGGGCCGCTTCGTCTATTTCGAAAAGACAGAGGTCGGCTCGCACATCGCCGTTCCAGGCCGCAGTCTCGACCATCGAAGCGGTGATACCGGTAACCAGATTGGCTCCCTGGCGATTGTGGGCAAAGGTGAAACCGGCGCTGCGTAAAATCGAGGAGAGAATACCACTGGTGGTGCTCTTGCCGTTAGTACCGGTGACGGCGATCACACCTCTGGTGCTCTGGGCCGAAAGATTTTTCAAGACAGTAGGAGAGATCTTGCGGGCGATGCGCCCGGGCAGATTGGAGCCGAGACCGAGGTTGAGCTTGCGGATACTGGCGGCGGCCAGCTTGGCCATCAATATGGCCGTACGATCGGCGAGGCTGAGACTTTTGGGCACTGACAATGTCTCCTGTTGCATTTCCCGGCAGACGCTACTGCGACTAGTGCCTGCCCGTCAGGCTCGAAGCCTGCGGGCTGAAGATCTTATTGACGTCTTTGTCGATATAGGCAAAGAGACTGCGCTTACTGCGCTTGATCGTCAGCTTATCACCGATGGTAAGGGGATAGATGATGTGCGGCCCGTCGATATAGATTTCGCCGGTGCGCATTTCGCTTGTGATCGTCGTATCGGTATTGCCGCTCACCAGGCCCATCAAGAGAGCCCAGTGCTGACCGGGACGCTGGCAGGGTTCGCGGACAAAGTACTGATATTGCTGATCGTCTATAGGCATGACGACACCGCCGGCCGAACGCAAAGAACCGGTCGAGCCGGCCGGTGTGCTTATCCAGAGACCGGAAGAGCGTTGTTCTTCTTTCATGTCGCCGACTTCGATGATGTAGCGACTGGTGGCGGCGGGATTGCTGTGGGCGATCAGCACCTCATTCAGTACCAGCTCCGGTACCGTTTCTCCATTAATCGCCACTTCCAGTCGCAAAATTTCTATTGGTTTGAGTGACCCGGCTTCGATGGCATCGAGGGTGGCGGCGAAATTGCCCTTCTTGGCCAGGCAAAAATGTCCGAAACTGGACGAACTGCTGGAATTGACGCCGAGGACGAAGACGTCGGAGACGGCATGGGAAGCGTCTAAAAAAGTACCGTCGCCGCCCACTGAAATTATCAGATCGATGTCCTGCACATGCGCCTCCATCTCGGAGCGCGAGACGGATTTGAATTCGATATTACGAGATGTAAGCTCGGCATGGACGGCGGCCAGGGTTTCCATGTGTTCTTCATGGGCGATTTTGACCCGATTGACGACCTCGTTGCCTTCCTCGATCAGCTTGAGGAAGCGGGCCTCTTTATGCTCTTCGGCCTGGATCTGGTAAGTGGATTTCTTGTGAACGACAAGAACCTTGCGGAGCTTCAAATTTAAATTTAAACCCGGGAAAGTCTGAAAAACGTCTCTAAACATCCCAGACTAGCAGATATACTCGCCATTTTACAAGATTGTGAGCTTCGCCCGGATGAGCGCCGGAAAGTGCTGCACAATGGGATATAATCAGAGTTTCTGCATTAAAACATAGACGCGGCCGGCACAGGAGTTGTAATGACACTCAGGGGTTCAGAAATTCGTGACAAGTTTGTTTCATATTTCCGAGACAAACGCGGGCACAAGCATATTGAGAGTTCCAGCCTGATTCCGGACAATCCCACTTTGCTTCTCACCTCGGCCGGCATGGTGCAGTTTGTGCCGATTTTCCTCGGTCAGGCCAAACCTCCCGAGCCGCCCCGCGCCGTCACCGTACAAAAATGCGCCCGAGCGGGCGGTAAAGATTCAGATATCGAAAATATCGGCCGCACCTCGCGTCACCACAGCTTCTTCGAAATGCTCGGCAATTTCAGCTTCGGCGATTACTTCAAAAAAGAAGTGATCCCCTGGGCCTGGGAATTCGTCACGGTCGACCTCGGTCTCGCTCCGGAAAAACTGCTTGTAACGGTTTTTAAGGGCGACGAACAAAATCCCTTCGACGAAGAAGCCTACGATATCTGGCACAAAACCGTGGGCGTGCCGAAAGAACGCATCTATAAGATGAGTCGCAAGGACAATTTCTGGGGACCGCCCGGCCCGACCGGCCCTTGCGGCCCATGCTCAGAAATCTATTACGACCGCGGCGAAGCCTACGGCTGCTCCGACGATCCGACAAAATGCGGTATCGGCATCTGCGAATGCGACCGCTACATGGAATTCTGGAACCTTGTCTTCATGGAATTGTTTAAAGACGAGCATGGCAAATTCAGCCCTCTGGACAAGAAGAACGTCGATACCGGCTCCGGTCTCGAGCGCGTCGCCCTGATTTTGCAGGAAAAGCACAATACTTTTGAGACAGATCTCTTCTATCCGCTTCTGGAAAAAGTCTGCGAACTGGCTAAAGTCCAGTACACCGGCGGCATTCCGCCGCAGCCCTGGGATGCCACCTCCGCTTCCAAGCAAGACAGCTTCCTGAAAATCATCGCCGACCATGCCCGCGCCGTTACCTTCCTGGTATCGGACGGTGTGCGCACCTCCAATATCGGCCGCGGCTACGTCCTGCGCTTCATCACCAGACGCGCGGCGCGTTTCGGCCGTCTGCTCGGCATAAGCGATCCTTTTGTGCATAAACTGGTACCGATTGTCGTCGAGATCTACGGCGGTTTTTATCCCGAACTTGTCAAAAACAAAGATCAGGTAATCAAACACATCCGCGAAGAAGAGGAGCGCTTCGCACGCACCATAGATAAGGGGATGAACTTCCTGGAAGAATTGCTGGCCAAAGATGCCAGCGAAATCCCCGGTGCCGAAGCCTTCAATCTCTATGCCACATATGGTTTTCCGATCGAGCTCACCACCGAAATCGCCCTCGAGCGCGGCAAGACTGTCGACATGGTAGCCTACGCCGCCGCTCGCAAACAACACGAGGAAGTTTCCTCGGTCAATAAATTTAACGTGATCATGACCGGTGAAGAAGCGCTCGGCAAGCTGGTCAAAGAGAAAGGCGCCAGTCAGTTTACCGGTTACAAGAACAATGAGGATCAAGGCCAAATCATTGCCTTGCTCAAAGACGGCAAATTAGTCTCGGAAGCAAACGAAGGCGATGAAGTAGAGGTGATCCTCGATCGCACGCCCTTCTACGCCGAATCCGGCGGTCAACTCGGCGACCTTGGTTTAATCGAAAACGAGGACGGTCGACTGCAAGTACTCGATGTCAAAAAACACGAAGGCCTGCATATCCACAAAGTGCGCTCGCTTTCCGGCACTCTCACAGCCGGTGCACAGGTCAAAGCCCTGGTCGACAAAGCCAGGCGCACGGCGACGATGTTGCACCACTCGACCGCGCACATCTTCCACTCGGCCATCCGCGAAGTCTTTGGCAAGCATGTCACTCAGGCCGGATCGCAGGTCGGGCCTGCCGCCATGCGTTTCGACTTCAGCCTGGACAAACAGCCGAGCAAAGAAGAAATCGCCGCCGTCGAAAATATGATGAACGACTGGGTGCGTCGCGCCGATCCCGTCCTCACCCAGGAAATGGGCATCGACGAAGCGAAACAAACCGGCGCCATCGCTATGTTCGGCGAGAAATACGGCGACGTCGTACGCGTCGTGCGCATGGGCGATTTCTCGCTAGAATTTTGTGGTGGCACCCACGTCTCCAATACAGCAGAAATCGGCCAGGTGAAGATCATTTCGGAAGGTTCGGTGGCCTCGGGCGTCAGACGTATAGAAGCGCTCTCCGGGCCCCGCGCCTGGAACTACATTTCGGATCAGCTCAAACATTTAGGTGACGCCAGCGAAAGATTGAAGGTCAGGCCGGCTGAGCTTTCTGCTCAAATCGAGCGCATGCAAAACGAGCTCAAATTGCGCGAGAAGCAAGTGGCGGCCATGGAAGAAAAACTGGCTCTCGGTCGCGTCGACGAGTTGCTCGCCTCGGCTCGCGCTCATGGAGACAAAGTAGTGATTGCGCAGGTGGTGCCCAATATGTCTCCGGCATCACTCAAATCAATCGCCGAAAACATCAAGGCGCGCGAAGGCAATACGGCTCTGCTGCTCGTTTCACCCCAGGGCCAGGAGAGTGTTTCGGTCGTCTCAGCCTTCTCGCCGTCAATGGTCAAACGCGGATTTAACGCCGGCAAGATCGTCTCAGAAGTCGCTCAGATACTGGGCGGTAAGGGTGGCGGCCGTCCAGACTTTGCCCAGGCAGGTGGTAAAGAGCCGGCCAAAGCGGCGGAAGCGCTGAAAAAATTCTGGGAGATCGTCGAGGCTAACTGAGACGAATTGAGGCTAACTGAAGCGAAGGGGCCGGGGATTAATCTTATTTCCCGGGCCTAAAATCGGCATCCGTTATAGTGGAGTCCCATATCCCTTATTTCAGTCACAGGCACAATCAGATCAGGAAAATAGAAAATGCTTAAAAAGTTTGTCTTCAGCACGCTCTTGCTGGGGCTTGGCCTCTGGACGTCTGTGCTTTCGGCCTTGGCTGCGCCTCCGGTGCGGATCGCGGTAGTGTGCGGCGGCGGCAGCGGCATCGAGCAGGAGATAGTCGATCGCATATCCAATAATCTTTCGTCGGTGAGCGACATCGTCTTGAGTACAGTCAATCCAGACTGGTATATCGTTTGCAATATCACCGAAAATATCGATCAGGCCAGCGGTGCAGTGCGCTACAACGGCTCGGTGATCGTCAAAACCTCGACCGGGCAAGTGATCAACACGGTAGCCGTACAGAAATACAATCAGGATTTTTCCCTTTCCGCCGGCGCTCCCCTCAATAAAAAGCTAGTCGATAACGCCGCCCGCGATGTCATCTCTTCGGCAGCCGAAAGAGTCTTGCCACCCGTGCAGCAAGCCGTTATGGTCGAAATGGAAACCCGCGACCGGATCATCAAGGCTTCCACTCTGGCAGAAGGCGATCATTACGCCGAAGCTATAAACTTGCTTACCCCGATAACGCCGGACACACCTCACTTTAAGGATGTGCGCGATCTGATCGATGAATTTGCCATGGAGCAGGATGCCCTCGAGCGACTCAAATCAGGCAAGGCTAAAGCAAACAAGGGTCATTACCGAGAAGCAATCGCCACGCTCAAGGATGTCAACAAAAAGTCGAAGCGCTACAAGGCCGCCCAGTCCGAAATAAGCTTCTGTCGACAGCACATGTCCCGCAGTTAATGCCTGGCCGAAGCCGGGGCCTCTACAACTTGCCCTGACCCGAAAATTTGATAGATTAGCCAAAAATAAATAGCTCAGGCCGTCCTATTCTCAGGCTTTAGGACGTGAATCAAGTAGACTCTACAACGAACTGTAATGACAACATGTTCACACGTGAATTCGAGGAGAAGACGATGAAGACCCGAAAGATTCAAGCGCTGTGTTCGGCGCTACTCTTTCTCATTAGCATGGCTGTCCCCTATCAAGCGCAGGCCGCAGCCAAGCGCCGCATAGCCATTCTGCCCTTCGAGTACGGTGCCGTACAGAGCGAAGTCGGCACAGTGGACGTGGGCAAAGGTATCGTCAGTCTGTTGATCACAAAACTCGTCAACGACGCCACCTACTCGGTCGTCGATAGACAGATGCTCGATTCGATTTTAAAAGAGCAAAATCTTTCCGTATCCGACCGCGCCGATCCCTCCACCGCCTGCAAAATCGGCAAGATATTAAGCGTCGATGCCATCGTCGTCGGCACCGTTACTCAATTTGGTTTTGAAACCAAGGTCACCAATGTCGGGGCCGGTGCTTCCGTCGCCTCGAGCTACATACCTTACGGTCTCGGCGCTCTGGCCGGTGGTTTCGGCCATGCCGGCATCAAGAAAAGCAAAGCAAAAGTAGCTATCGACGCTCGCATCATCGATATCAATACCAGTGAAATTCTCGCCGCCGTCCACGGCAGCGGCGAATCGAAGCGCTCCTCCTCATCGCTCTTCGGCGGTGGTGGCGGAGGCGGCGGCGGCGGTTTCGGTTCTTTCGAATCGGGCAGCTCCGATTTCGCCACCTCAATCGCCGGCGAAGCAACTCTCCAGGCCGTCGAACAAATTGGCAGCGAGCTTATCGCCGATGCCGGTAAAATCCCAGACGGACAATCGATCGCGGCGCAAAACGTCGAAGGCAAAGTAGCCGATGTCACCGGCGGTCAGATCACCTTGAACGTCGGCAAAATCAACGGCCTGACCAAAGGCGACAAGATGCAAGTGCAGCGCGTCGTCAAAACAATCAAAGATCCTGATTCCGGCAAGGTCCTGAAAGAGGTATCCAATACAGTGGCTGTAATCAATCTCGACGAAGTCGAAAAAGATTCCTCCACCGGCAGTCTGGTCAAAGGCTCTGGAGTCAGAGTCGGCGACGCGGTCAGAAAAGTAACCACCGATGTTTCAGCGGTGGTGATCGCACCGGCCGCTGGTGTCGGCAGCGATCCGTCCTCGGTCTCGCGTTCCTTCAACGCTACCGGCACGGTCCTTGCACCGCGTAAAACATCGACCAAATAATCGGAGACAAAGAAATGCAAGCACGGGTCAAGACTCCAGGCAAATTCTCACGGATCGGCCTGGTCTTGGCCCTTCTGCTTGCCACCGCCGGCACCTCCAGCACTTTTGAGACGGCCGCCTTTGCCAAGGGCGATCCAAGCTGGGACGATGTTCTGAAGAGTGGCAATAAAGATCTGCAAATTGGTGAAACCGAAAAAGCAATCGGCGAATTTCAAAAAGCGGTGAAGAAATATCCCCGCTCAGCCGCCTGCCATACCGCACTGGGCAGAGGTTTCAAACGTCTGGGAAAAATCTCGGAAGCCAAGGCCGAATTTAAATGCGCCAGTGAACTAGAATCAAACTATCCCGATGCTTTTTATGAGCTCGGCGTCGTTAGAGAAAGCGACAAAGAATGGGACGGAGCCGAACAGGCTTTTAGCCGTTATCTGGAACTTTCACCAGATACGGCGCAGCGCAAGACGATTGAAGATAGAATCAAATATTGTCGGAATCAAAAGGAGTAGCCCGGTGACTGAAAAGAGTTTCGCTTTCTTTCAAGGAAATATTGTTCCTCTGGAAGACGCCAACATAAACATAATGAACCATTCTTTTATGTATGGCACGGCGGTCTTCGAGGGTATACGCGGATACTGGAACGCTGAACAGGAAGAGCTTTACTTATTCCGCCTGCGCGAGCATTTCGAGCGCATGGCCGACAGCGCCAAGATCATGTATTTGACGACTAAATATTCGGTCGACGAACTTTGCAAAATCACAGTCGACCTCGTCAAAAAGAACGCTCCCCGCACCGACACTTATATTCGTCCAGCCGCGTACAAAACCGCTCATAGAGTCGGACCGAGCCTGGAAAACAATCCTTCCGACATTTGTATTTTCACCGTTCCATTCGGCGATTATTTCCACGGATCGCCCGGACTGAAAGTCTCGGTATCGAACTGGCGCCGTGTCGAAGACAACGCCATCCCGGCCCGCGCCAAAATCGTCGGAGCCTACGCCAATACGGCGCTTGCCAAAACCGACGCGCTCATGGCCGGCTTTGACGACTGCATAGTGCTCTCCGAAAACGGCCATGTATCGGAAGGCTCGGCCATGAACGTCTTCATGGTCAAAAACGGCAAGCTGATTACGACGCCTTCCACCGAGAACATCTTGGAAGGTGTGACACGGAGCACCATCCTTACAATGGCCGAGCAAGAATTTGGCCTGAAAGCCATTTCTCGCCAGATCGATCGCAGCGAACTCTACATCGCCGATGAACTATTCTTCTGCGGTACTGGTGCTCAAATCGCTCCAATTATCGAAGTCGACAAAAGACCAATTGGTACCGGCTCGATTGGCCCCATTTCGAATATGGTCAAAGATAAATACATTCAAGTCTGTCGCGGCGAAATCCCCGAATATCATCACTGGTTAACGCCAGTCTACGCACGCAAAGACAATTCGGTAGCCACTAAACGTTAGTCTGAGCTCTCCCGTCGTCATCAGTCATCGAGGAATCACATGTCACGCCTTCTCAAATCACTACTAGTGGTGCCTTTGCTGCTGACGTTTTTTTCGACGGGATTAATCGTTCCGGCTCATGCGGAAAGTGCTCCGCGTCAAAATTTTTACCAGTACATCCGCACCCTTTATTACGCTACCAACGTCAAGCAAGTTTCCAAATTTTTTATCAAGAATGCCCGCGTCCCAATGGAAGATTGCATCGGCGGCGCTGCAAAGGCCAAACTGGAAGAGCTGAAGCGGGGCTACGTAGCAGACCCGCGCATTACGACAGAAGTTTTGAACGGCAATATCTGCACGATGAAGGGAACGGGTATTGCTCTGGCCGACGGCCACAGAGTCAATGCCACCATCAACGTAATCATGAATTTCGAAGAAGGTTCCTGGAAAATTCAGTACTACACCTGGCAAGGCGCTATTCCCGGTCATTATTGAGGCGGGCACAAATCTAACGATGCGAAGCTAACTTCGGATTAGGGTTTTCGGCCACTTTCTTTAGGTTTTCCATGACACTGGCCGTCGAATCGCGCACTTCTTTTGCCACCAGCGACGGTGGAATCATCGGTCCGGCATCAACATACTTGGCATAGACGACTTCTGTGGCCTTACCGCCATCGAGCGGTATCAATTTCCAATAGCCTTCGTTGCGTTTGAAGGCACCAGATTGCCTGTGAAATTCGATCAAATTAGGATAGCTTTCCTTGATCGAAAGAACATAGTCAAAGGACCAGAGATTCATAATACCTTTTAAGGAAAAGGCGACTGAACTGGTGCCATTAGCTTCATCACGGCTCACTACCTGGCTTTTTGTCAGGTTAGCAAATAATCTGCCGGAATTTTTATAGTCGACGATGATGGCATAAACATCTTCCGGACTGGCGTTCACTACGGCCCTGGTCATCTGATAATTTTTACCGTCTGGCGTCTGCAAACCTTCCACGGCCTTAGCCTCTTCCAGCCTGCTTACAGGCAAACTGTTATTGAGCTCCTCATTGATCGGAGCGGCGCTAACCGCGTTTTGCAAACCGCACGTTGAAAAAATGGTGGCGGCAATCAGCAATTTCATCGTGAAATTAGCCTTTGAATTTTTAGAGATCGACATGGCTAATTCCTTTTCGGTTTGGCCCAGGCATCTGGGTTTTGGATAACTAACCAGACGGACAACTATTAGTCGTGTTCCCCTTATTAGGAACGATGAGTGAAAAGGCTGATGGTGCGGCCTTGCGCTCAAAGGCAAATACGCACATTGCCTTCACGTAAGTAATCGCGCCCGGGCTAATGCCTGATAGCGTCAATATTTGCTTGCATATTCTGGCGTAATTTCCTCTACCAAGGTTTGTCCTCTACCGGTGATTTTCTTCGATATATTCCGCAGAACGCCAGTTTTAGCGGATTTCGGCCCCTAAAAGTATCGAATAAGGCAGAAAAACGGCCTTCTAAACAGGCATTATTATCGAACAACGGACTTTTCAGGACAGAAAAAGCACTACTGACGGCTCTATGAATAATATCGAATAAAATTTCCTGCAGACACCTGTACTTCGGCAAACGGATAGAACAGAGTAAGAGAAAATTAGAGCCGCATATCCTGCTTTTAAGACTTAAAGTCGGTATCCTTCATAAAATCGCCTAAAAGGGGCAACGCTGAGGCGCCTAAATTGTTCCTCCGCATAGTGGTATTAAATAGTTCAAGAGCATTTGTAGGTTGAATATTATGCAAGAGTCACAAGGCTGGAAAAAATTCCCCTGGCGCGTCGGCCTGAATCTTGCCATTGGCCTGATGCTCTGCGGTCAATTAACCACGACGGCTCGAGCTGATGGAAGCGATCTGGGATTGACGACGGCCAACGCCAGCGATGCACCGCTACTTATCGTAAAACCTGACGGTCAGCCGCAAACAACACCACCTCAGCAGATTTTCCTGCCCAGAACAAATGACTCGTTCGACTCTTCGCCGAGCACCATATCCGGTAGCGGCTTTTTCAATGGCGCTTACGCAGTCAGTCCTTATCACTGGCTCGGATCAGGCTATGCACCGGTGAGCCCCGTATTTGGTGGCGTCGCCGCGATGACCATGGGCTTAGCCGGAATCGGTCCCAGCTATAGCTTCTTAGGCGGCTATAACGTCTATAACGGCTACAGCGGCTTTGGTCGAAATTTTGGCCGATACGGTGGCTACGGCCTCCCCCATGGCGGTTTGGGAAGCATTGGCTATGGTAACCTCGGCTACGGCGGGCTTGGTGGTTTCGGCATGCCTTTTGGTGGTTTTGGTGGAATGGGCTACGGCGGTTACGGCGGCTACGGCGGATTCGGCGGATTCGGCCTGGGCATACCCGGCATGGGCATGGGCATGGGCATGGGCATGGGCACGGGCACGAGCCCGGAATTTGGCCGTTTGACCAACACCAGAGTGATTCAAACAGCACCGAGCAAGGCTTCCGGCAATTACTACGCGCCATCGACTGTCGATTCGACAGCCTCGGGCAGCTATTATGCCAATCCGTCCTCGACGACCATGGCCTTTCCCCTCAACCACCAGAACAGCCAGCCTTCTTACAAGCCGCAAAAAAACTACTGGGGTTCGAGCGGCAGTCCCTTTCCCAAAGATTTGAACAGTGTGCCCTGGTCCAAATAAGCCTGGAACGGTGCGCCAAAGCCTTTAGGTTTTAGTAACAATCTCGCTCGAGTAATATACAAAAGCCCAGAGGACTTGACTATCTGGGTATAATCTTCAATACCCTTATTTGTAGTAGAGATGAAAGAAGAGATCGGTAAGCCTTTATTTGAAATTCTCTCCAAGCAGGGACGCTCGGCAGAAGAGCTCAGCTTGATCCGCAAGGCCTATGACTTTGCCTACAAAGCCCACGACGGCCAGCTTCGTAAGTCGGAAGACCCTTACATCATCCATCCCGTTGAAGTCGCCTGCATCCTCGCCGACATCAACGCCGATTCCGCTACCGTCTGCTCTTGCCTTCTGCACGATGTCCTCGAAGATTGTGACGTCAAGCCAAAAGAGATGGAAGACGCCTTCGGACCGGTTATCGTCAAGATCGTCGAGGGCGTGACCAAGCTCGGCAAATTCAGCTTCAGCTCGAAAGAAGAGAGACAGGCCGAAAATTTCCGCAAGTTGCTCGTCGCCATGTCCGAAGACGTGCGTGTCGTGCTCGTCAAACTGGCTGACCGATTGCACAATATGCGCACCCTCGATCACATGGTGCCGCACAAGCAAGCCGAAAAAGCCAAAGAGACTCTGGAAATCTACGCACCGCTGGCCAACCGCTTCGGTTTGGGACGGATGAAGTGGGAGCTGGAAGATCTCGGCCTGCGCTATCTCTACCCCGATGAATACAAAGAAATCGAAGCACTCGTCGATCAATCGGCAAGCGACCGTCAGGCACTCCTCGCCCAGGTCACCGATAAATTGCAAGGAGAGCTCGTCAGCCGCTCGATTCAGGCTGACGTTTTCGGACGTCCGAAACACTATTTTGGCATCTGGAAAAAGATGAAGACCCAGCAGAAGACCTATGCTGAACTCTACGACATTCTCGCCGTGCGCTGCATCATCGACAGCAATCCCGACAAAAACTTTTGCGAACTCGAATCTGATCCCGACACGCAAAAATGCTACGAGGTCATGGGCGTCGTCCATGCCATCTTTAAGCCGATTCCAGGCCGGTTCAAAGACTATATCGCCATGCCCAAGTTTAACAGCTACCAATCGCTGCATACGGCCGTGATCGGACCGGGTGGCAAACCGGTAGAAATCCAGATCCGCACCAGACGCATGCACCAGATTGCCGAATACGGTATCGCCGCGCACTGGCGCTACAAAGAGGCCGGTGAAGCGGTCAAAGCCGACTCGGGTGCCGATAAAAAAATCACCTGGCTCAGACAACTGGTGGAGTGGCAACAGGACCTGGCCGACGCCGGCGAATACATCGAAGAAGTGAAGATGAATCTCTTCGCCGACGAAGTATTCGTCTTCAGTCCGCGCGGTGACGTCATAGACCTGCCGAGCGGTTCCACGCCCATCGACTTTGCTTATCGCATCCACACCGACATCGGCCACCGCTGCACCGGCGCTCGCTTAAACGATCGAATCGTGCCACTAAATACGGTGATGAAAAACGGCGATATCGTCGACATCATCACCAGTAAAAACGGCACGCCTAAGACCGACTGGTTGAGCTTCGCCAAGACACACGGCGCTAAAAACAGAATCCGACAGTGGTTCAAGAAGCATCACCGCGAGGAGCACATCCAGCAGGGTAGACAGATGCTGGAAGCGGAACTGGGCAAAGGTTCCATAGACGAATTTTTCAAATCGGACAAGCTCAAAGAAGTCGGCAAGCGCCTCAATCTCTCCGAGCCAAACGATATCCTGGCCGCGGTCGGATACGGAGATCTCTCCGTTTCGCAAGTGGTCAACCGCCTGCGGGAAGTAGACCAGCTCGAGCGCATGGAGAAAAAGGGCTATTCGGTCCCGCAATCGCACAATGAGAAACAGAGTACTGTCTCCAGCCTGGGCGGTCTTTTGCACCATCTGGCAAAATGCTGCCAACCCGTACCCGGCGAAGAAATCCTCGGCGTTGTCACCAGGGGCAGTGGCATCGCCGTGCACCGCGTCGATTGCAACAACCTCTCCAAAATCGATGAGGAAAGACGGATGGCCGTCGATTGGTCGAAGGAACGTCACACCTCTTATCCGGCTGGTTTACAGGTCGAGTGCCTCGATCGCGTCGGTATCGCCGGCGATATCTTGAAAAAAGTTTCCGACAACAAGGTCAATTTGAAAGATCTAAAAGTCGAAACCCATCGCGATAAAAAGACCGCCACCATTTTCCTTATCGTCGACGTGCTCGACATCGAGCAGTTGGCCAGGGTTTCGCAGGCGATATCGCAAATTTCCGATGTTATCCGCGTCCATCGCAAAGACCACCGCAAGCGAGTCGCCGGTAATGGCTCAGGCAACGGCAATGGCCCTGCTAACGGTTCCGGCAACGGAAACAGCTATGGCAGCGGCAGCGGCTCGGGTAACGGCTCAGGGAACGGCAAAGCGGCCAACCAGAGTAGCCAGAACACCGGTAAGACAGGCGGCAAGTCATCGGGCGGCAAGGCTTCCGGCAGCGCCAAAATCACGCACGGACAGCGCAAGGGCTGAAATCGATAAATAGATGGATTTAGTCCTGGCCACGTCAAACCCCGGCAAATTGCGAGAGCTACGCGCTCTGGCCACCTCGATGCCCACCCTCAATCTCGTCCTCGCACCTCCCGGTTTCAACCCTGAAGAAACCGGCCTTACCTTTATAGACAATGCCGTATTGAAAGCCGAAGAAGCGGCCAGACTTACAGGCACCCTTGCTGTGGCCGACGACAGCGGCATTTGCGTCGACGCCCTCGATGGCAGGCCGGGCATCTACTCGGCCCGTTACGCCCCCGGCGACGACCGCGACCGCCGCTTGAAGATGCTCGCAGAAATGGCTTCCATACCTGAAGGAAAAAGACAGGCGGCCTTTGTCTGCGCGATGGCGGTAGTGGATGGCGCAGGCCGGGTAATCTTCACCTGTGAAAATCGTTGGCCGGGGGTGCTGGCCTTTGCCGAGAAAGGCGAGCACGGCTTTGGCTTCGACCCGATTTTTTGCCCCCTCGACAGCGGCGGCTTGACCTCAGCTCAATTAGACCCGGCAATCAAGAATGAACTCTCCCACCGCGGCCAGGCCTGGCGAGAGGTTCTTAACTTTTTAGCCAGTCAAGAGGCCCTTCGCTAAAGGGCAAGACCTTGCACTGCGGCACGTCTTGCCCGCACGCTCGGGACAGTGAAAAAAATATTCATGTGGCGATTAAAAGGACCACATGAAAATGCGGTAGACAAGGGCTAAGCTGTCATTGTTATTTAGCCAACAGTTCCGCAAGGGCTGACCAGGCTCAGGCCCCTCTGGGAGAAAAGACCTAGTGTCCGATTTCGCTATCTCCAACCCACCCCAGCTGCAGACGGTAGGTGTTTGCGACCCGACCGAGGACGCTCAGTCCGACGTCATAGTGGATCTCAAAGAAGCCCTCAATGTCGTCGTCGGTGAAGACCAGAGTCTGGTCGAACTTTCCCAGGATGAACTATCAGCCCTCGAACAGCGTCGCGTCGACCTGATGATCTGGCTGCTCAATTTAGAAAAAAGACTGTCGCCGTACACCGCTGACTTTGCCTGAATCCAGATTGGACAGCGATAAAAGCCCAGACAATGGCGGCGGTAAAAATCTCGACCGGGCCTACAGAGCATTGATAGAAGCGGCCAGCGAAGCGGCCCTCCATGCTTATGCGCCCTACACAAACAAGGGCCAGGGCGCAGCAGTGCTCACCGAAAGCGGCGAAATCGTCTGTGGCACAACGGTCGAGATAGCCAGTTATTCGGCCTCGGTCAGCGCCGATATTGCCGCCATTTCCCAGGCCGTCGCCCGCGGCCACCGCCGCTTCAAGGCCATAGCCGTCGTGCCCTTCAGCCCGCCCTCCGGCAATGCCAGGCAGTTTATGGCCGAGTTCGGCATCCATCTGGAATTGCTCCAGGTCGTAGAGGGCGGCTATCGTGTGCTCGCCCTGAGCGACTTATTGCCCCACCACTTCGGCCCGGACAATATCGAGCTCGAACAGAGCAGCCGTCAGGTCGAATAGGCCAAGCCAAATTAGCGAATCAGCGACTTGCTAGTGCTTATCTTTGGCCTTCAGCTCGTCGACTCGCGTTTTAATACCGACTGAGATCGGATGCTGCCGGCCGAGTGTTTTTTCGGCGATTTCAAAAGCGTCTTCACTGCGCTGGAGGGCCAGATCCGTCTTCCCTTCTCGGTCGTAGAGGTCGGCCAGATTGTCGAGACAAATGGCCACATCGGGATGATCGGCCCCGAGTGTCTGCTTGAAGGTCTCGAGAGCCTGCAGTTGCAAGTCTTCCGCCTGGGCAAGCTTGCCCTGATTGACATAGAGCCCGGCCAAGTTGTCCATCGCCGTCGCCACAGCCGGATGCTTGTCGCCATAGTTTTTTCGCATGATCGCCAGAGAGCGGTCATAGAGCGGTTCGGCTTTATCAGGCTGCTTAAGTTCGCGGTAGCTTTCGGCCAGATTTCCCAGTGATATAGCCAGATCCGGGCTGTCCTTGCCCTCCTTTTTCTCGTATATCTCAGTCGCCTTGCGCTGTTCGACCACTGCCGCTTCAAAATTGTTTTGTTTTTGATAGAGCACGGCGAGATTGTCATAGACCGTCGCCACTTCGATGCTCTCGGCGCCCTTGAGCTCGGTGAGAATGGCCAGAGCGCCTTGATAGAGCGGCTCGGCCTCGCCGTATTTGCCTTCATCTTTGAGAATGCCGCCCAGATTGCTCAGCTCGACGGCGAAGCCAAAACTATCCTTGAGACCGGTTTTGCGGATAAGCTCGAGCGCCTGACGCGAATAGCGCTCCGCCTGTTCATAGTCGCCGCGTGCTTTGTAGAGCTGGCCCAGATCGCTTGCGCTGACAGTACGCCTTGAGTCGGCCTCGCCAAATTTGCCGGCGGCAGCGGCCGCTTTTTTGAGCATCTTCTCGGCTTCATCGAGGTCGCCGGATATGAGAGCGTCTTTACCCAGTTTCGAATACTCGGCCCAGCTATCGTGTTCTTTCAAAAGAGCACTGTCTGGCTCGTTTGCAGCGCTGATTTCGGAAGCGGCCGTGAGCGAGGCGGCAGAAGATGAAATCGATGAGGACGGCGCCTGAGACTGGGCCGCAAAAGAGGCGGCAGAAGTCGGATTATATAGAAGCAAAAGGCTCAAGCTGACTAGCTTAAGGCGCACAAACACACTCACGAAATTTACTGGTAAGGCGACATACTGATAACAGCATACAGTACCTAACCGACTCGAGAAAGGCTCTAATACTAAACAAAAAGCCGATCACGCCGGCATCGGGCAATATTTGCCAGGGCGAGAAAAATTTTAGCCGGCAGCAAAAAATCCTGACGCCGACTCACCATCACGACCGAGGATAGTACTGGCATTTCTGCGCCAGCGCAACAGACGTTCCTTGGGACTTTCTTTTTTGCGACTCTGCTGGCCCGCGGCCAGAACTTTCTCCAGAGTCCTGTGAGCACGGTGACTGACATAAGGATGATTGTCTGCCGTCAACAGCGAAAGGATTTCGCTCGGCACGGTGACATCTTCGGCGATGGCATATCTGACATTGGCATCATCGTCGGTAATCAATCTCAAGCGGATAGCAGCTGTAATGGCTGGGTTTTGAGCAACGGCGATACGCACTTCGACAGCCGGGTCCTCAGCCAGTTTAGCCAGAAGCAGAACCGGTGTTTTTGCATTCTCAGCCACCCGAGCGCGCACTTTGGAATGCCCATGGTCGGCCAACTCTCTTAATTTGCGATTGGGAGTTTGCTCGAGTCCGGCTTCCAGATAATGGGGGAAATTCTTGGGATGGATATGACTGAGATTCTTGTGCATGTAAGCGATCCCCAATAACCAGCTAAGCTGATGAAAAGACGGGCCGCATTGCGCATTGTTTCCACGCCGACGCCCTGAACAGTGAATTGCCCACAATTAATCAGTGAATAACCGGGAATAGCGTTAGCCGCTTACTTGACCGGCAAGAAGCAAGGCGGCCATACATTGATAGCCGAGCCAAGAGGCGGCAATCAGACAGAGAATGCAGCAAAAAATATTGTTTTGTTTGATCAAATGCATAATCCGCAAGGCCCTCGACCGTATCTATTAATGCTACCCACTAGCCACATCATAACAGCAGCCAGGCAAAAACACTTGGAAACAGCCAATCTAGAAAAAGACCTTTTTCAAGCGGGGAAAAAAGCGCTATTTTCAGCCAAGATTAACTGAAATGATTAACTGAGCAGAGCGGCATCGCCGCCAGTTTTTCCGTAAACTCTAAAAGTCTCTCAACACAGGCAAGGCAAACAAAATGGGATATGCAGATCTGCGCCAGTTTATCGACGCGCTGGAAAAAGCCGGCGAACTGGTGCGTATCAAAGAAGCGGTTTCGGCCAAACTGGAACTGGCTGAAATCACAGACAGAGTGAGCAAATTGAAAGGCAATGCCAATAAGGCTCTACTCTTCGAAAATGTCGACGGAAAAGGTGTGCCTGTCCTGATCAATGCCTTCGGCTCGCATAAACGCATGTGCATGTCTCTGGAAGTCGACGACCTGGACTCGATCGCCGATCGCATCCGCAAATTTATCAAGCCCCAGGTGCCGGAAAATTTCCTTGAGAAACTGGCTTTTTTGCCGACCTTGATGGAGCTCTCCAAATTTCCGCCGAAGCTGGTCAATGGCGCGGCCCCCTGTCAGGAAGTGGTGATCACCGACCCATCCGAACCGATGCTCGATAAGCTGCCGATCCTCACTTGCTGGCCAGAGGATGGCGGTCCCTTCATCACGATGGGCGCAATCATCACCAAAGATCCGCGCACCGGCAACCGCAATGTCGGCATGTATCGTCTGCAAAAATACGACAACAATACCACCGGCATGCACTGGCACAAGCACCACGACGGCGCCCGCAATTTCGAAGAGACCAGGCGCCAGGCGATGCGCGAAAACGCCGGCGACACCTCGCCGCAATCGGCAGCCAGTCAGCCAAGCGAGCCGCCCAACTATGGCACTTTCTTCGAAAAAGAAAATTACGAGCGTCCGGGCAACCGCCTGGAAGTAGCGGTAGTGCTGGGCGCTGACCCGGCCATTACCTTTTCGGCGACGGCACCGCTACCACCGGAAATCGATGAACTGCTCTTCGCCGGCTTCCTGCGCTCCAGTCCGGTCAAGCTGACACGCTGTAAGACAATCGACCTGGAAGTGCCGGCCAATGCCGAAATCGTTATCGAAGGCTATGTCGACCAGGAAGAACTGAGACGCGAAGGCCCCTTCGGCGACCATACCGGCTTCTATAGCCTGGCCGGACTTTTCCCGGTCTTTCACGTCACCGCAGTCACGCATCGCAAAAACCCGATTTATCAAACTACGATCGTCGGCAAACCGCCGCAGGAAGACTGCTATTTGGGTAAAGCTACCGAGCGCATTTTCCTGCCCATGGTGCAAATGCTGGTGCCTGAAATCGTCGACATGAATCTACCCTGGGAAGGCGTCTTCCACAACTGCGTGATCGTCTCGATTGACAAGCGTTACCCCGGCCACGCCCGCAAGGTCATGAGTTCATTCTGGGGGCTCGGGCAATTGATGTTTACCAAGTTTGCCATCATCTTAGATAAAGATGTAAACGTGCACGACCTCTCGGAAGTGGCACTGAATGTCTTCGGCAACACCGATCCCAAGCGCGACATGATGTTTGTCGAGGGCCCTCTGGACATCCTCGACCATGCCTCGCCGATGATGGGTTACGGCAGTAAAGTCGGCATCGACGCGACACGCAAATGGGCCTCGGAAGGATTTCAGAGAGAGTGGCCGGCACCGATTTTGATGTCAAGCGACATCCGGGATCTTGTCGACAAACGCTGGCAAAGTTACGGCTTATCACCCTCAAACGCCACTCCCAGCAGCGAACTTGCAACTTTAACAAAAGCGAAAAAGTAGGCTGTCAAGCGAAACTATTTAATGTTATAGCGATGAAAAGTCGCTTAGGTGGGCATAAGAGAGATACGAGCCCATAGTTCAACGCTCTTCGAGAAAGACTTGAGCAGCCCTAGTAACTAGGGGCTACGTTACTTCACCTACATATATTGAGTGTGTTCTATGAGCCAGTTGAAGCGCATAGCTAGTATTTTCGTGCTTGTTTGTCTGACCCTGACGTCGGTCTATCAGCCGGCCTCCGGTCATCGTTCGCAGCCGGTCGAGATTTATCACCGCGCCTGGCAGCTTGTCCACGACAACTTTTACGATGGCAATTTCAACGGTAAAAATTGGGCCGATTATGAGCACAAATATGATGCTCAAATCAAAACCAATGCCGACGCGCAGAAATACCTGAAAGTAATGCTTGAAGCACTTAACGATCCCTATACCCGCTACCTCGATCCGCGCGCTTTCCAGGACGAAAACGACGCCATCGACGCTCGCATCGTCGGCATCGGCATCAATCTGCAGCAGAGCAAAGATCAGCAGCACTTGAATGTCACCCGCACGATCGAAGCCGGACCGGCAGAGACAGTGGGCGTCCGCGCCGGTGATGAAATCGTCGCCATCGACGGTGCCTCTGCCATCGGTATGACCCCCGAGCAGGCCGCCGACCGCATCCGCGGCAAAGCCGGTACCTCTGTTCAACTCTCCTTGCAAGCATCTCCCAACGCCCCGGTCCGCAACGTCACCATTGTCCGTCAGGAGATCACCATCCACGCTGTTTCCTCAAAGATGCTCGACAAAAACATCGGTTACATCTCGCTTTCTACCTTCATCTCCAATGATGCTTCCCACGAATTTAGGAACGCCTTGGCCAAACTGAATCGCGCCGACGGTCTCGTCATCGACCTGCGTGACAATCCGGGCGGCCTACTCTCCAACGCTCTCGAAATCGCCGACATGCTCCTCGAAGGCGGTGCCATCGTCACCACCGTAAGCAGACATGGCCGCCACACCGATATTTCCTCGAGCGAACCGCTCACCCGTCAGCCGATGGTCATCCTCGTCGACGAAGAATCCGCCTCCGCTTCCGAAATCCTCGCCAGCGCTCTCAAAGACAATGGCCGCGCCGTAATCGTCGGCAACAAGACCTACGGCAAAGGCGTTGTTCAAGAAATCAACAGATTGCCCGGCGGCTCCGCCATCCACATCACCGTTTCTCGCTACCTCACACCGAGCGGCACCGACATCAACAAGGTCGGCGTCATCCCCGATGTCACAGTCACCGACAAAAAAGAACAACTCAAAGTCGGTCTGACCTGCCTGAGAGAAAAAATCGCCAGTCTCAAAACCCCGCTCCGCACCAGCAATCTCGCTATCGTTCGCTAGTATCCGCATCGAGGTTTACAGGAAACCCGGTCGAAGACAACGAAACTATAAACAGAGCAGGGATTTATGCCCAAGAGAAAAACTGAAAACAACCTTTTGTCCGGCCGGTGCCTTACCAGCCGGACGGCTCTTTTCTGGGGTCTGGCTGCGCTTCTCAGCGTGACACCGCAGAAAGTATGCGCGGAAGATTTTGCCAGCAAACCACCCGGCTCATTCATCAACAGCTCGCAGACCACGCCGCAAAATTATCAATCAGCAAGCGATACGCAATACCAGGGCAATCCATATCAGGGCGGCCAGTATCAACAATCGACTCAACAGTATGGGCAACCATCTGCGCCACAGACTCAACAGCAAATGCCGCAGCAGATGCCGCAACAGCCATCACTGCAGGCGCAGCAGTATCAGTCGATGCAGCAACAAGCAAATGGCTCTCAGCAAAATAACGGCTATCCACCAAGCCAAAACAGTGCCTTTCAGGGCAACGCAACTATCGGAGTGACTGGCGGAGTGTCTGGCGGAAACAACGGGCAAAGTTTTCAGAATCAACAGCAAACCGGCCTTTCTCAGCCAATCGCCAACCAGTCGGCCTATCAAGCACCGCCCCAGACTGCGGCACAAACTACAACTCCTTCCGCTTATCCAACGCTCGATGAACTCAACCAAAAACTAGCCAACGTTGCCCCTGCTGGTAATCAGAGCGGTGCTGTGGACACCAGCGCTCAGCCGACTGGCGGCGGTGGAAGCACCGCTGGCGGTGTGGCCTCTTCTTTGATTAAGACGCTCGGCAATATCGCCGCTCCGATGGCATACGGTCGCACCGGTATGGGCGGCATGGGCATGGGCGGAATGGGTATGGGCGGGCTCGGCGGCATGGGCATGGGCGGGCTCGGTGGCATGGGCATGGGCGGCATGGGTATGGGCGGCATGGGCATGGGCGGCATGGGCATGGGTAGCATGGGCATGGGTGGCATGGGTATGGGCGGCATGGGCATGGGTATGAACCCATTTATGTCTCCGCGTCAGCAAATGATGAATACGATAATAAATCAGGGAGCGTGTATGTTCTCCCATTGACAGCGAGAACAAAAGAGCTAAATTGGAAGCAAGAGGATACGATATAGGTCTGAAAACATTGCAGCATAGACATAGAAGGATAGTGCTTTGAAATCTCCGCACAGCAGGCTCAACAGCGCGGCCACTTTGGCCCTATCGCTGGCAGTCTTTACTAATTTATTTCCGACATGCGGTGCTTTCGCCCAGGGCGATCCCGGCGGCTTTTTAGGAGCCCCCCCCGGAGCATTTTTGAACAAGCCGGCAAAATCGGCATCGGCCAAAGCTCCGGCCAAGACGGCGGCAAAACCGGCTAGCAGAACGGCTCCGCTTTCCAATGTCCAGACCAACGCCAACACATATAATAGTTTCCCACCAGCAAACAATTTCGCTCAAAACGCAGGTACAGGCTCAGGTACCGGTCAGTCAGAATGGACGATGCCCAGCGGTCAGGGCGATGCCGGCCAATCACAAGGTACTGGGCAATCCGAATGGACAATGCCGAGCGGCGGCCAGCAAAGCCAGGGCACAGGCCAGTCCGAATGGACGCAGCCCAGCGGCGGCAATCAACAAAGCTTCAACAACAGCCCCCAAAGCGGTAGTCGTCAGGCACCGCTTTTTGGTCAGGTTCTCGAGCAAGAGCAGATGTCCAGTGGCGGTGGCAATGGCGGCCAGAGTCAGATGTCCACAATGCAGGCACCACCACAGAATAATATGGGCGGCGGCATGAGTTCTGGCATGGGTTCCGGTATGGGTTCCGGTATGGGTTCCGGTATGGGCTCCGGCATGAGCAATGCAGGTGGCATGGCCAGCATGCTCGGCAGCATGATGTCTGGTGGCATGGGACAAAATGCCATGGGCAATATGATGAACTTTCTGCAAAACGTAATGCCAGGGGCTGCTAATACGATGCAACCGGCCATGATGAACAATAATGTCATGAATAGTGGAGCGGCCATGAACAATTCTGGCGCCACGCCCGGTTTTCCTGCCCCCGGCAGTCTGAGCGCGCAGCAAGGCGGCGTCTCGACGATGAGCTCCGGTGGCGATGCGGGCTTCCCAGCTCCCGGCACAGTTGGCACCACAGGTAGTGCCTCTCTTTCCGGCGGCAGCTCGGGTTTCGTACCGATGGGTACATCCGGTCAATCAAACTTTGTGCCGATGGGCACCGCTTCAGGCGGCAACGGCCTGTCAGTGCCAAGACCTGTAGCCCGCCAGGTGCGTCGCACCAGCCGACAGGTCGGCAATTCGGTAAACAACATGATCAACCGCAGCCTCTATCGCAGCATGAATAGCCTGCGCTTCTAGCACTCAGCCGTTAGCGTGCTGGGGCAATCAGGTCGGCAAGTCGAGATTGCGGGCACGTTCGGCCAGATGTTTATTGATTGCTTCGATTATCGAAACGACATTGTCGACTTTGCAAATATGTTTCGACCGCATCGACGCCGGCATCAATCTGGCTGCGTCAGCCAGTTTGCCCTGCCAGAGATAACAATCGGAGAGCTGCTCGATCAGCGAATACTCAAGGTGACATAAAGAGGCCCCCTGCAGACGGCTGCCGGGGGTATTGCCGATCAGATGCGCAGCCGCCTCTTCTTTTTTGAGTTTATCAGCATCGTCTTGACGCGAAGCACTGTCTATGGTGGCGGGGTCAAAGTTTTCCAATGTGGCCATGTCTTCCGGGAAGCCCTGATTACGAGCCAGCTCGGTGACCAGATTGAGGGCACGATCGAAATAGACCTCAGCTTTTTCTCTTTCGCCCAGATGAGCGAGTATCTGCGCCAGGTCGCACAAAGGATCGATCAACCTGGTATCGTCTTTGCCGTAGAGACTTTCGGCGAGCTTCAGGCGCTTCACGGCCATCTTCTCGGCCGATTGATATTCGACCATAAACTTGAATGCTGCCGTTTTCATGGCGAGAGTGTCGAGGTAGAGATCGTTGTCCTCGCCGATATGATCGACGATCACACCCTCGAGTTGCCTGCAGGTATCGAGAGCCTGCTGAAACAAACTCTGTTTGGTGGCCGCCTGAGCCAGGCGATAGAGGGGCTGGATGACTAGAGGGTGCTTGCCGTAATTGGCCCGGACCAATTGGGTGGCATTTCTGGCCATCACTTGCGAGAGTGAATATTTGCCCTCAAGGGCGTGAACAATGGCGAGATAAAGCGATGGATAAATCATCTCGATGCTCTCGCCGCCGAATTTTTCAGCAGCACGACCACTGGCCAGGCGCAAGTTTTGAGCGGCGAGCTCAAGATCACCGGCATAGACTTTTGTCAGACCAAGCTCACAAAGAGCGCTTATATAGAGTGCTTCATAACGATTGTTCTCGGCGGTCGAGCCATTTGCAGGCTTGAGCTTGCGCACGCGATTGAGGAGGATCTCGCTTTGATGAGAAAGCTCCTTGGCTCGCGTCTTACTTTTGAAAATCTGGGACTGCACCGCATGTAGTATCAGAGCCGCTTCCAGCTCAGCCTGAACGTCACCGCTCTGGCTGGCCAGATCTATTACCTGCCTGAGCAGGTCGACGGCGGCGGGCAAATCCAGCAATTCGCGTTTGACACGAGCGGCGACAAGCATGACGGCAGCTCGCTCGACAGGCGGCAGGGCCGAGGCATCACCGCCAAGGGCGGCCAGACAAGCCTTATATTTGCCTTGACGGTAGAGATCTCGGCAGCTTTCGCTCAGACTTTGCACGGGCATGTTTACCACCCAAAAATCGACGTCTTTTCCAATTCTTCCAGTCTAGATCAAGCGCTGTACTTTTGCCGCTCGGGGCAGACTTCGGAGAGGACCTCTTCCATTTTACCCAGCGTCGCGCCCAGACCAAAACGCATCGTCGCCGAAGTAACGACCGGATTGGGCACCTGTGCCACCAGCCAGGCCAGATCTTCTTTGCGCACCTTATCGGCTTTATTCAAAACAGTAATCATCGGCTTGTCGACGGCGCCAAGATCGCTCAGTACATCGTGCACGGCGCTGATGTGTTCGAGCACGTTCGGATGCGAAGCATCGACGACGTGGACAAGCATATCGGCCACAGCCACCTCTTCAAGCGTGGCGCGGAAAGCGGCAATCAACGAGGTGGGCAGTTTTTTTATAAATCCTACCGTGTCGGAGATCAGCACCGGACTGTGATCGGGCAAGGTGGTGCGTCGTGTCGTCGGGTCGAGGGTGGCGAAGAGCTTATCTTGCGTAAAGACATTGGCCTTAGTCAGGGCGTTGAGCAAGGTCGATTTACCCGAATTGGTATAACCGGTCAGAGCGACCACAGGCAAATGATCGCTGGTGCGCCTCTTGCGCTGGACATCGCGATAATTGCGAATGCGCTCGGCGTCGGCTTCGAGGAAGTCGATTTTTTCACGGATACGACGGCGGTCGATTTCCAGTTTTGTTTCACCGGGACCTCTTGTACCGATGCCGCCGCCCAGTCGAGAGAGAGAGTCGCTCTTGCCGACCAGCCGCGGATATAGATATTTGAGCTGGGCAAGCTCGACCTGCAGCTTACCTTCTTTGGTCTGGGCACGCTGGGCAAAAATATCGAGGATGACTTCGGTGCGATCGACCACCTTCACTCCGACCACGGCTTCAATGTTGCGCTGTTGATTAGGAGTGAGCTCCTGATCGACGACGAGCAAGGTAGCGCCGAGCTCCTGCACGAGCAGTGCCACTTCCTGCATCTTGCCTGAACCGAGAAAAAATTTCGGGTCCGGTTGCTGTCTGGTCTGCGTCATCCGACCACAGATGCCGGCACCGGCTGTCTTGGCCAGCTGAGCCAGTTCATCAAGATCGTCTTCAACTTGCCAGGCATCTGTGCCGTCGCTGACGAGGCCGACCAGGAAGGCACGCTCTTCGCCTTCTTGTACGGCCAGGCCGGGGGCACGCGTGCGAAATTCTTCTTCCAGAGCGCCAATCAGCTCTTCAAAATCATCTTCTTGAGCGTGCCTGGCCGTGCAGGCCGGCAGCACTTTCCACAATTTGCCCTCGGCATCCCGACCCGGCAAAAGATGCGCTATATGGACGACGTCGGCAATCTTCGATTGCTCACCATGACTTCTTGAAAATGTACCGTGAGGATTGACGCCTATCTGCGCCAGGAGGTCAAGGCGATTTCTGGCCAGGCACTGCAAATTTTCTTTGGAGAGCGCTTCTTTGAGAGCTTCGCCGTCCAGGGGTTTAACCTGTTTTTCTTCGTTTTTGGTATGAATGATGCGATGGCCGCAAAGACGTCCCGGCCCGACGCGTACGCCGCGCAACTCGGGCATGTTCACTTCCCAGGGATGACCGACAGTGACATTGACCACCTGCCCGCGTCTATTGACGACGATGGAGAGCGGATGGCCCGTTTCAAGTGAAATTTCAGCGACTGAATCTGCGAGATCGATTGTGAGGATCTTATCTTTGGGTATGCGCTTCTGCAGTAACCGATTTAGCTTCTTAATCTCTGACTGTTTAAGGCCTTTGGCCTTGCCTAAATCAAGCTTGCCGTGCAATCAGTAAACCTCTCGTGGGGAATAAAAACTACCGAATCAGACCATTCCCGGTTTGTTACACCGGAATGTCAGGGGCATACGCAATGTAGTAAGTCTCACAACGGCATCATACCCGTTTATCAGTCAAATAACACTCACAATTAATCTATATAAATAGCGGTACAATACCCACCTACTCAATATCTGGGGTTTATTCACTATGACAACAGCAACCAAAGAAACCAAAGCGGAAACCAAGCCCTATCACTCAAAAATTGATTTGAGCGAAGACCTTCGCAAAAAAGTCGTCGCCAAACTACAGGTGACACTGGCAGCGACAGCCGACCTTACAAGCATGGCCAAACAGGCTCACTGGAACGTCAAAGGCATGCGTTTTTATCAATTGCACCTTTTGTTCGACGAAACCTACGCTGAAATCAATGAATATATTGACCTCGTTGCCGAGCGCATCACATCCTTGAGCGGCTACGCTCACGGCACGGTGCGCATGAGCGCAAAAGCATCTCCTCTACCCGAATATCCGGATGGCATCACCTGCGGCACCAAACATCTCGAGGCTCTGATCGAGCGCTATGCTATTTATGCCAAGCATGTGCGCGAAGGCATCGACACCATGACCGAAATGGGCGATGCCGGCACAGCCGACATGTATACCGAAATTTCGCGCGCCATCGACAAACGTCTCTGGTTCCTCGAAGCTCACCTCGAAGGCTAATCTGAAGACAGTCAGCTAACTCTTCTAAGCTCCTCAAACTCAGCGGGCCGGACGTAATTCCACAGTTTCGTCCGGCCTTGCATTACGCCGCCGCTCAAAAAATGTTTCGCCCAGTTTGCCCCAGTCGATGACGAGCACACCGCCGACGGCCCTGTGCTGCCGGTCCCAGCTGATCAAGAGATCGAGCACAGCATGATCGACATAGCTCAGTTCCTGCAAGTCGATGTGCAATTCACAATTATCCGGCACCGCCTCAAGAGCCTCGGCCAGGCGCGGCAGAGCAAGAAATGTAGCGGCGCCACGCAGAGCGATATCGATACGCCGACCGCTGGCGGGGCGATTGATCTGGATTTCCAGATGCGAAAAAACATAGAGCAATTTGGCTATTGAAAAAGCGACTCCGGCCAGCACACCGGTGAGCAGATCGAAGCTAACAATCAAGGCGATGGTGAGCAAATAGATGATGATTTCAGTGCGGCCATAGCGACCCATCTCTTTGACGGCCCTTGGGTCGATCATCTTATATCCGGTAAAGACGAGCAGGGCGGCAAGCGAAGATGTCGGAATCAACGCGAGCCAGTGCGGGAAGAAAGAAACAAGCAATAAGATCCAAAAGCCATGCAGGATAGTCGAACAGCGCGTCTTAGCTCCGGCCGTGACGTTGACTCCGGATCTGACCATGACTCCAGTCAGAGGCAGGGCGCCAAACAGGCCGCAGACCGTGTTTCCGATGCCCTGGGCAATCAGCTCGCGGTCATAATTAGTATTAGCCTTCGGCGATTTTTGCATGCGGTCCAGAGCCGAGCAGGCAAGGAGCGTTTCGGCTGCGGCGATGAAAGCGACAGCGAGAGCGTCAAAAGCAATGGGCCAGTTGAGCTGAGCAAAAGAGCCGAGCAGACTTTGCGGTGAAAAGGGCACTGCGCCCTGGCTCAGTGACGAAAATAAATCATGAGGCAGTGAGACGTAACGAACCGGCAGGTGGAAAAAATTGGCGCAAAAAGTAGCGATAACAATAGCGACAAGCGAACCAGGCAGTACTTTCAAGCGCCCGCGCGCAAATTTTTGCCAGGCGCTCAGCAAGACAATCGTGAGGACACCGATGATGGCAGCGAGATGATGTGTTGTCTGCCCGCTCACATTGGCCTGCCAGTCCAGTCCTTTTATGACGGCGAGCGGGATGGAAATCAAATTATTCAAACCGCTGCCCTTGGGGCTATCATCGACCATGACATGAAACTGAGCGGCAAAAATAAGTACGCCGATGCCGGCCAGCATACCGTGAATCACCGCCGGCGGCACAGCACGGAACCAGGGTGCGAGCCTGCACAAACCAAAGGCAAGCTGCAAAAGTCCGGCCAGCAAAATAATCAAGCCCAGCTTTTCCATACCGTGCTCGTGCACTAGCTGAACGATGACTACGGCGAGACCGGCGGCCGGACCGGTGACACTGAGGGTGCTACCGCTCAAAAGGCCAACGAGTATGCCGCCGACGACACCGGTAACGATGCCCTTAGCGGGCGGCACACCGGAAGCAATGGCAATGCCCATGCAAAGCGGCAGGGCAACAAGGAAAACGACGATAGACGCCAACAAGTCATAGCGGAAGCGCTCCAAAACTTGTGCCCCCGTCAGTTCGCCAAAGAAAAGATGGCGGGCAAAATTAGCGGCCCGCGGAGCCGTTTGAGTGGTATCGGTCATTGAGGACCTTTAAATTGTCAGCAGTGCGAAAAAACTTTGTGCCGCAGAAGAGTACGGCCGGACTCGCCGCAGCCTTTGAGCTGGGGGAATACCTTACCGGGATTGAGAAGACCGGCAGGATCGAAACATTGTTTGACTCTGCCCATCAATTCGAGCTCTTCTTCGTTGAGAATGAGAGGCATTTCCTCCATTTTCTCGATACCGATTCCGTGTTCGCCTGAAAGTGTACCGCCCAGTTCGACACAGAGAGTGAGGATTTCCTTACCGGTGCGCATCACTCTAGCCACTTCTTCTTCATTGTCGCGATGATACAAAATACAAGGATGTAAATTGCCATCGCCGGCATGATAGATATTTGAAACGATGACTTTATTTCTCCGCGCTATTTCATCGATACCTTCGATGGCCTGAGCAAGTTTAGAGCGGGGAATGACGCCATCCAACACATAACCATGAGGAGCTATGCGCCCGAGGGCACCAAATGCGGTCTTGCGCGCTTTCCAGATAGTCGCTCTCTCCTGAGCGTCCCGAGCCCATGTACTCGAGATAATGCTATTGTCCACCAGGCAGCTTTCAACAATCTTTCGTTCCTCGGCAATTGCTATCGCCTGACCATCGAGCTCGATAATGAGCAGAGCGGCAGCAGAGCGATCGAGACCAAGGCCGAGATAATCTTCGACGGCGTTCAAGGTGAGATTGTCGATCATCTCCATGGCTGCCGGTATGACACCGCGCGCCACTATATCCGATACCGCCTGTCCGGCCTGTCCGACCGATGGGAAATACGCAAGCAGGGTCTCGGTCTTTTCCGCCTTGGGAATGAGCTTGAGCACCGCTTCGGTGACGATGGCCAGGGTCCCTTCCGAGCCTACAATCAAACCGGCCAGATCGAGATCGTTGCTGCTGCGACCGATACCACCGGTAGTGACGATCCGACCATCGGCCAGGACCATTTTTAAGGCCATGACATGATCAGTGGTCATACCGTATTTTAAAGTGTGAGGACCGCCGGCATTTTCGGCGATATTGCCGCCAATGGTAGAAGCGCTCTGACTACTCGGATCGGGTGCAAAATAAAGCTTGAAGCGACTGGCTGCCTGCGAGACCGAGACATTGGTGGCACCGACCTCGACCAGGGCGCAACACTCCTCGGGAGAGACATAAAGGACCCGGTTCATGCGGCTGAGCACAAGCGATATACCGCCCCTGACGCAGGTAGCGCCACCGGACAATCCCGTGCCGGCACCGCGGGCGACCACAGGCATGCGGCAGGCGGCCGCCAGCTTGACCACGGCGGACACCTCTTCGGTGCTGCCGGGCAAGACGACAAGATCGGGGCACGAGGCATCGAGGGTCTCGGCGTCGCTTTCGTATACGGACAGGTCGACCGGATGGCTGAGCACATTGCGCTCGCCAACCACCGCTGCCAGTTTCACGATCAGATCTTTAATCAGGTCCTTGTCCACAAACTATATTCTAGCGGCCTCGACCCGGTTGGATCTGCTCTTTGTCGCCGGTGAAATATTTAAAGCCTTGATTGCCCGAATAATTCCAGGTAAAGGTGCCGGATTTTTCGACAAACTGACGCTTGCTGTTGGGCGGATATTCGAGCACCGGATTGCCGGCCATCGATTTGATCACAGTCAAGAGCATAGTGTTGTAGATTGGATTGTTACTCGGCTGGAGCACGCGTACATTGCCGATGCGCCCATCTCGCGCCACCATGTAGCTGACCTGGCAGGCCAGGGGCGGACTGTGCTTAAAAAACATCTGAGCGCTGCTGTTGAAGCGGGTGTAGATGGTCTCGGCCACACGTTTGTGCCAGGCATCCCAGAGCAGCATCATCGCCTGAGACTTATCGGGGTCGTTATTGACCGGTGTGACGGCATTGCCCTGCATGGGAGCGCCCTGATTGCCTTCCATCTGAGTCGGCGGCGGAGCGCTGTTTTCCATTAGCGGCGACATATTCTGACCGTTGAAATTACCACCGCCTTCGTCCTGAGCGCTGGCGTGCAATGGTTTGGCATTGCCAAAAGGATTGGCATCAAACGCCCCCGGCGGTGCTTCGAGAATGCCGGCGTCATCTTCTTTTTTAGACGGATTGGCAAATGGGTCGGTCCCCCTTGTGATATCTCCGCGCCCGAGACCCTGCTGCTCGGTCTTTTTGATATCGGTCTGCTGGACGCCGGCCTTGAGGGTGTCGGCATGCGCGGCTGGCGGTAAAAATGGGACAAGGGCTAGGGCGAGGATTGACGCCACCCAGCAAATACTCCGGGCGGGTCGTTTATCGGCTACAAAGATTTTGTTGTTGGTAAGTGTGGAGTGTTGGTTATTCATGACTGAGACCAGGGTGTGGCCTTGCTTGTCAAGGCTTATATGGCTACTTTACCCTATATTTGGCAAAAGTAAATTCGCGTTTCCCGCAACTTCGGCATTTCTGCCCGATAACTCTAGCCTAAGCGTCAGGATGGCGCTACTCTTCTATTACAAAGCAAAAATCAGGCGCAAAACATACGGCACAAAACACACAGCAGGACAAACGTGGGAAGCGAAAGCAAGCAAGCAAAAGAACCGGCAAAAATCCCCTCCCTGGCGAGCGGCATCATCGATAGCCATTCGCATGTGATGAAAGAATATTTTGGCGAGGAGCAGGACGAAATAATCGAGCGCGCCTTCGCCGAAAATCTCCAGGCCATGGTCAACCCCGCCGTCACCGTCGACGGCATGGCCGAGCTCTTTGACCTGGCCGCCCGTTATCCGAAAATCCACATCGCCATCGGCCAGCATCCGCACGAAGCAAAAGACTGGGACGAGGCCATGGCCCAGAGACTGGAAGCGGTCCTCGAGCGCCCGCAGGTGGTGGCAGTCGGCGAGTGCGGCCTGGATTATTATTACAACAACAGCTTACGCGACCAGCAGCTGCTGGCCTTCGGCGCCCAGATCGATCTGGCCGTCAAATACGACAAGCCCATCATCGTCCATTGCCGCGATGCCTGGGACGATGCTTTCGAGCTTTTGAGCAGCCGCGGCCGCGGCAAATTGCGCGGCGTCTTCCACTGCTTCACCGGCGGCCCGGAGCAATTGCCGGCTGTGAATGACCTCGATTTCTACGTCTCTTTTTCCGGCATTTTGACCTATTCAAGTGCTAAGGAAATCCAGGCGGCGGCCCCACTGGTGCCGGAAAATCGTCTCCTGGTCGAGACCGACTGCCCCTTTCTCTCGCCGCAAAAAGTGCGGGGCAAGCGCAACGAACCGGCCTTCGTCTGGTTTACCGCCGAAAAACTGGCCGCCCTGCGTGGCCTTGAGCTGCAAGAGTTGGCCCCGCGACTGGTCGCGAACACAAAAGAGCTCTTCCGGTTGGCTTAGTTTTAGCGCATCTTGACATGGGCATTAGAATAAGTATTAGTCCTATATTCTTGTGCTGATGAATAAAATCGCAGGCCTTGCCGCCACGCTCAACATCAATCGTTCCAAGGCGTCGGCGGGCTCGGTCCGCCGCGTCGGACGGGCTCGCGTGGTCGAATTGAACGGCCCGGCCGAGCGCATCGAGCTATTTCTGCTGATCTTTGCCGCGCCGCTCTGGGGAGTGGTTTTTCCGATCATGGGCCTGAGCACGATAAGCACTTTTCCCGGTTGGCTCATGCTTGGTGCCAGTCTCTTTTGCTGCCTGCATTTCCTGCATTTATTCAACAGTAAATTTAGCTTCGAAGAAAATGGGTTAAGGCTGCCGGGAGCGGATCATCGTCTGCATGCCTACAGCGATCTGAAGAGCATCTATATTGAAACGGCCCGCCCGCTCATGCTCGGCGTAGAGGTCTGGCCAAAAGGCGTAAGCCGAGATCCAGCAGCTAGAACCAAACCGGGCACCTATTTGGTCGAAGCGCAACACCTTACCGAAGAAAGCGCCCGCCAGCTCTGGACTCTCTTTGCCGCCCATCTGCGCGATTGCGCCATATCGCTCGATGTGCGCAACCGGCTCGTCAACTGGCGCACCCAAATCAATGCCCCCCACACCGACAGCAGAGAGACCACTCCCGAGCTCGATCCAGGCAGCGCCTGGACTGCCTGGAGCAAACGCAACGAAGCAAGAGAGAGCCAAATCGGCCGAGATTTATCCCTGAGTGTCGATCTCAAACCATTCAATCCGCTAAAACTCATCGGCCAGTACATGGCCAGCTACAGCGATACATTCCGCAAGACCTGGCTCACTTTCTGGTGCATCATCGCTGCTTTCGCCTATCCTTTTGCCCTCTTCGGCACGGCGACCAGAGCCTTCCAGGAGCAGCACCTGCTCTCGACGGAGATTCAGAATGCGTTGGACAAAAACGCACGTTTCGGTACGGATTTCATCGAATCTTTTCAAAAGGGCGCAAGCTCGCTCCAGCAGACATCCTGGAATACCCTGGGAGACTTTTTCGGCAATAACTGGGGAGCGATCGGTCTGATCACCCTGGTCCTGCTTGGCGGCTATAAGCTCCTCAGACATATCAATGATCCCGACGCCATCTTTATCGATTACCTCGGCATTACCACCCAGAAGCGCACTCCCACTGGTGTCATGCCCAAAGAGCATCGCAGCTGGAAAATGGTCGAAAGCATGCATCTGCTGCGCCCCGGTGAAAAATCTAACGCCAGTCGCTGGTCGATTGTCTTTGCCTGCCAGAACGGCAAGGCTCCAATCGAAGTCCCTTTCAAAGCCTTCGCCTCCGACCGCGTGCGTGAGGGCCTCCTCGAGTGCATCGATAGCTGGGGCCGCAACATAATCGTCGATCCCAAATTGCTCGAAGCTCTGGCCCCGATCAATCAGACATCCTATACCGAGCTCTGGATGAGCGCCCTGGCCGAAGCGCCAAAAATTGACGAGATGACGCCGCATTCGATTGGACTGCGCTTAGAGGGAAAAAACTATGAAATTCTCTCGCAACTGGCCAGCGGTGGTCAGGGGATAGCTTATCTGGCCAGGAAAACAAAATCTTCAGAACAGTCGGATCTGTCGGATCTGTCGGAACAGTCGGATCAGTCGGATCAGTCAGATCGGTCGGCGGCTCTCTCAGATCGCGTCGTCTTAAAAGAAACTATCCTGCCGATCTTCGTCGATGAAAGAGCGCGCACAAAGGCGGTCGAACGTTTCAACCGCGACGCCAAATTACTGGCCAGCCTCGAGCATCCCATGATCGTCCGTCTCGATGATTTTTTTGTTGAAAACAACCGTGCCTATCTCGCCCTCGAATATGTCCCCGGTAAAACGCTCAAAGAAACTGTCGAGAGCAACGGTCCTCTGCCGGAAGCCGAGGTTCGAAGACTGGCCGTCCTGATGGCCGAGATCCTCACCTATCTGCACGAGCGTACACCACCAGTGGTGCACCGCGATTTCACCCCGGACAATCTGATTTTGAGCGAAGACGGCAGTTTGAAACTGATCGACTTCGATGTCGCCATGGAGCAGAGCAACTTCAGCCAGACCAATGCCACCATCGTCGGCAAGCAGGCTTACATTCCCCTGGAACAATTCCGCGGCAAACCCTGCCCGCAGAGCGACATCTATGCCCTGGGCGCCACCCTTGCCTTTTTGCTCACCGGCGAAGAACCATCGGCTATTCAAGCATCGCATCCCCGCACTCTCAATCCAGAGATTTCAGAAAACCTGGACGACATCATTGCTGCCGCCACCGAAGCGGAGCTGAGCATGCGCACGGCCGATGCCCGTACTCTAGCCGGCATGCTGCAAAGCGATGAGCATGGCCATAAGCAAGGCCGTGAGCAAGGCAATGAGAAAAGCAATAATCAAGCCGCTAGTGAGGAGAGCTGATGGCTTCTCTGGAAAAAGCCCTGCCCTACGATAGCAAAGCGGCGAAAATAGGGATTGTCTTCTCTTCGCTCACCCTGCCAATCTGGGGCATCATTGCCCCCCTCACCCTGCTCATGTTTATTTTGATAGACGTCGGTCAGTTGTTCTTCCACAATGAAGATCTATTCAAGTGCCTGGGATACACCTTTGGGGCGGCCCTTTTTTTCATCAGCGGTGTCGTCGCCACCGGCATCTTAAAGGACAATCAGCTCAGAGTCAGTCGAGATGGCCTCAATGTGCCGCTCTTCCTGACCGCTCGCAATCATTTCGAGCGTTTTATCGACTACCGCGACATTGTCAAAATCATCGTCCAGGGTGACGATTATAAAAACGGCGATGTACGCCTGCACTTCATGCTCAAGGGCGGCGGCACAATAGACATCAATGGCCGCTCTCTCGATCACCTCGATCTCGAACATCTGCTCGTCTCATTGACCCTATGGTGCGAGCCGAGCGCTTTGAACGAACGTGTCATCGAGCTCAAGGACAGCCTGGCCGAAAGCGATCAATATGGTCTGGTCAGCTACACAAAGATGTGGGAAGAAGAGCTCGGTAATCGCTATACCGCCACCGCCTTCATGCCGCTCACTCCGGGCACGAGACTGCTCGACGGTCAATTAAAAATTATCAGACAACTGACTTTTGGTGGCTGGTCGGCCGTCTATCTCTGTCAGGAATCAAACACTCGTTTGAAAGTCCTGAAAGAATCGGTCTTGCCGCCGACAGTCGGCGCCAACATGAAAGAAAAAGCGGAGGCGATGTTTTTGAAAGAAGCGGTGCTTCTGATGAAACTGTCCCATCCAAATATCGTCAAAGTGCACGAACACTTCGTCGAAGAGGGCAGACACTACATGCTGCTCGACTATATCAACGGCCAGAACATGCGCCAGCTCGTCAAGACAGGAGGCGCCCTGCATGAATTTGATGTACTGAACTGGGCCTTTACTCTGACCGATATCCTCGCTTATTTGCATGAGCAAACGCCACCTCTAATCCACCGCGATCTCAGCCCGGACAATATCGTCATCGACAGCGACGGCAATCTCATGCTCATCGATTTTGGCGCCGCCAACGAACTACTTGGCACCGCCACCGGTACCTTAGTGGGCAAACAGTGCTATATTTCGCCAGAGCAATTCCGCGGCAAGGCCCAGGCCAGCTCTGATCTCTACTCGCTTGGAGCGACCCTGCATTATCTGCTCACGGCCAGCGATCCGGAGGCATTGTCTTCTTCTTCTCCGCGTGAACTTGTGCCTTCGGTGAGCCTGGAAATGGACAAGCTGGTGCGTGACCTGACGGCAATCGATGTAAACGACAGACCAAAGAGCGCCCGCGAAGTAAAAGAGCACCTGCTCGACATCAGCAAGAGTCTGAAACTGGTCGGAGCAAAACGCTGAGGTCGACCGATGCAAAAGCTGAAAAGCAGAAGCTATGCCATCGATTTGAATGGACCAAAGGCGCGGATGAATCTGCGCCTTCTGGTGCTGCTGTCTCCATTCTGGGGACTGGTGCTTCCAATGGCACTATTCGTTGATCGCTTTTTCGCATTCAATACGCTGCCTATGCTCTCTTTGCCTAAACTCTCGCTGATAGGCCTCTATTGCACCGTCGTCCTTTTATGCACATCGATATTTTCCAATCGACTCGTCCTCTCCTCTAAAAAAAGAAGACATGGCTACAACTTTTTTGGCGGCGAAAACGTTGAAAATCTGACAAGGGTTGAGCTGACCAGATCTCCGCTGAGCGCAAAGGAAACTGTACTCGCATTTAAGTTTAAAGACGGCACTGACAAATCTTTTTTTGTCGAAACGGTCGGCATGGAAGGCCGCATGAAAGCAAGACTGATGGCGGCCGTGGACAACCTCGCTCCCGATTGTCAGATGACGCTGGCGGCCCGGGCAGCCCTGAGCAGAGGCGATGATTTCGGTCCGGCCCTTGCAGGTAAAGGGGACAGGGATCTGAGCGTCACGCTGGTCAAATTGCCGTACCAGTCCCACCCTGTAATGGCGAGAATGAAGGAGGCATTCTTTCAATACCAGGGACTTTTCTGGCGCGCCTGGTGCCTGGCGCTACTACCGGTGACGATTTATGCGCTGCCGATCGTTTTTCAAGGTCTGAGTACCCCGTCGCAGCCGTTGTCAGAATTTTATGAGCCTTTGGATACGCCGTCTATCGCACAGTGGAAAAGTCTCTGGATGTGGACACAACCATTGATGAACCCCCTGTTTGAAGGAAATCAGATTGTCTTCACTGTAACCAGCGCCTTATGGGCGAGGTTTTTTCTGGCTACAGGAGCCCTTGCCTGCGGCATTTTCGCTGCCCGCAGCTTGCTTGCACCAAATCGCCTGGAAATAGACGACCGAGCCCTGCGACTGCGTTTGCACATGCTTGGCACGGCGACCACAACGGCTGAAATACTCTGGCCCCACGTCCGGCAGATCATTGTAAATAGAGATAACCAACCAGACCCAACCAAATGGACGATAAAATTTAGCGCTGATGATGGTAATGAAATGAAGATACGGCTCGGAGCGATCGGCGGATTGCACAGTCGCAATAAGCTTTTGACGGCAATCGAAAAGTACGCCGCCCAGGCCGCGGTCGACGCCGAACTTAGCACTATCCTCGCACCGGTCGCCGATGTCAGCTATACAGATCTCTGGCTGACCTCGCTCGGCACCGCTGGCAGCGAGCAAGAAATAGAAAGGCGCACTAGCAACACCGCAGAGTTTTTAAAAGAATTGAACACGGCCGTAATAGCCAATGGCTGACCTGTCAATCACGGCTCGTTATAAGTATTTCCCGGCGAATATCGCCCTAGGCTTCTGCGTCCTGACCACACCTTTTTGGGCGGTAATCTGTCCAACTCTAGCGTTCTGGTTGTGTTTCTCGACAATTGTCGACCACAGTTTCGCAGATTATGCCTCACAAACCATATTTGGTGCGATGGGCTTCATCGCCGTTTTTTAATCAGCGCGACGATCACCCTGTTTTTTGCCGATAACCGCATCATCGCCAGTGAAACGGGTCTGCGCCTGCCTCTCTTCACCTGCTTTGCCAGGATGCTTCGCAATCAGATTGCCTGGCACGATATCACCAGTATGCAAATACTGGGAAATCCAGATGAGGACTTGAAAAAACTAAAACTGAGGATCATCACCGCCGCCGATGGCATTCTAAATCTCGACCTCAGCTGTATTGAAGCAGCGGACCTGGAAATAATACTGCAATGCGCCGAGGTCTGGCTGCCGCCAACCGCGCAGGGATCCTTGACTGAATCGGCTCAGGAGAAACTGGCAAACCTAACACTGCTAAGCAGCGCTCACAGTCAGAAGCACCTTTATGAAGACGAGCTCGACTACCGCTTCGGCTCGACCGCCTTCGTCCCCCTTGAACCGGGCGACGAATTGCAAAAGGGTTCTCTAAAAATCGTCAGGCAGCTCTCTTTTGGCGGTCTCTCTGCTGTCTATCTCTGCCAGGAATATGGCAGGCAGCTCTATGTCTTAAAAGAATCGGTGGTGCCTGCCGATACCCGCGCCGAAATCAAAGACAAAGCAATCGAATTGTTCAAAAGGGAAGCGGTAATCCTGGCCGGTCTCGATCATCCACGCATCGTCAAAGTGCTGCGCAATTTTGAAGAGCAGAACCGCGAATATCTTTTGATCGAATATTTGCCCGGTCTAAGTCTCAGACAACTGGTGCGTCAGAGAGGTCCTGTACTCGAATCGGACGTAACGGTAATCGCCCTCAGTCTGGCCGAGACGGTCGCTTACCTGCATGCCTTCAAACCGCCGGTCATGCACCGCGACATCACTCCCGAAAACATCTTCTTGACCGAAGAGCAAACACCAATATTGATAGAATTTGGCGTAGCAAATGAATTTTTAGGCACCGCCACTGGTACTCTGGTCGGCAAACACTGTTACATCTCACCCGAACAGTTTCGCGGTAAAGCCACTACCTCCAGTGACCTCTATGCACTCGATGGCACTTTGCATTATCTGCTCACCGGCGAAGATCCAATACCACTCAGTCAGTCTCATCCGGCTCGAGTAAATGATATGGTCAGCCCGGCAATGGATCGTCTAATAGCCGATTTGACCGAGCAAGAACAGGCACTGAGAGTCAAGAATGCAGAAGAGTTGATTGAGCAGCTACAGGAATTCGTGACGACTGAAGATTCGGCATAAACAGGACTAAGATGCGTTGCCAGTTTTATGGGAATCGTGGCCGCTGGAGTAATAGGTTTGCCGGCGCTGGCGCAGTTCAATTTAAGCGTGCCGCAGGAGGAGTACCGCGATCCAAAAGTCTTCGGTAACTTTGTCTATATGATGCTGCCGTCGACGACATCCAGGACGCTTGCTGATGGAACGCACGAGAGGTATGGCATTGGTCGAGCCCGGCTGGGAGCAGATGGAAAGACTTTGGGGTCTTATTCAACTGAAGCGCACATGTTCAATAGTGCGTATAAAGATTTACCGGATGATTTACAGGAGAAATGGGCTTACGATCTCTGGCAATATTGCAAGGCTAGAGGTTGCTCGTTCGATGTTTATCGTAAACTAGTTGGCAGTCCTCTTTCAGATCAGGCGATGAATAGAACAGCGGTTAAGTACGATGACCAGAAGGATTTTGCTAATATGTGGTGGCGTCGGCACTATCCGGAATACAAACAAATGGGTTTTGTTTTTCAAGATCAATTCTTGAACGATACGATTGTCGATGCAACAAATGTCTGGACATATTTTGTTTTTCTCGATAATCCGGGAGCACTTTCGGTGACCTGGAAGGACGAGTTGGTTTACAGAGCTATAGCAAAGAAATAGGCAGATAATGGCTAACCTGGAGCGTCTTGCTAATATTCAACGGCGCTCCTGCCCTTGCTGAAGATCCGTCCTTTTACCATGATTGTTTCAATCTTCGTTTTGGATCTGTTTGTCCCGCGAGTAACATAGCTGTCCATTCGTGTCAATGTCGGTGACAGAAAAATGGACAGGTTTTGTTGTCTTCTGACCGAATTCCGAATTAATGTTTTGAGTTTTCGGAAAAGATGGCATTCTACGCAAAACGCTGGCTTGACAAACGTTAGCGGCTATGGTTAATTTGGAAATAACGAGCCCTAGATGACTTTGTTCTCTTAGCCCATGATCGTGCATCACTCGATTGGGGCCTTTCGATAACACTATTGTTTTTCGCTCTGGAGACCCGTGATAAGGTAACCCGTCCTAGAGCAAACAAAGTCCATAGGAACACTTGTAAGACAAAAAAGCAATTTTTAAAAACCCGACAAACTAGCAATGCTGCCACGTTGAAATCTTGGCGGTAGCTGCAGCAGGTTGTACCTGCAATTCCGTCAATCTTGATTGTCATTATAAGTAATGGCAATCTGCTATTCAGGATTGCGATTGAACCGCTGCTAATAGCTTACTTGTTTAGATTTTCGTATTTCACCTAAAACGTTTAATCCGGATGGAAAGACATCCGCTGTTTTCGTTCGTTCCGGAGCATTGTTTATGGTAGTTCCTACCCTATCCCGCAAGGTTGAGTGTGAGAGTCTTTTCGAAGCTATGCATGGATATTTTTGGAAGTTCGTTTGCTCATTGGTTCTATATCTGTCGTTTATTGTCCTCCCGGCCTCTGCTACTACTGCTCCAGCTATTTCGCCTTCAACCGGAGTTTACTCGACCGCGCAGGCAAGTGCTACCATCACTGCTGATGCAGGAGCATCGATCTATTTCACGTTAGACGGATCGACTCCCAATCCGGCATCAAGTACGCCGTACACGGCACCGATAACGCTGAACTCGGTCAACACTATCAAAGCGATTGCCGTCTTGTCTGGTGTTTCGAGCAGTGTGACGACTGCGAACATTCAAAATGACGAAAACAGTGTTGTGGTTGCAAG
>JAGXAB010000153.1 GCA_018971775.1 Cyanobacteria bacterium REEB67
GTATTATCCAGGCCCATGGTAAAAATGAGGGTCGGCGCGTGTTTACCAGTCAAATATTTCTCGTTATCATAATGAGGAGCAGGAAACAGAAAATCCGGATAAATGGACAGGAAAGGAGCCCAACTCTTAAGCGTGTAAATGGGCGAAATAAATGGCGAGTCCAGAATCAGCCCCAGAACCGGCCGCCGCTCGGCGATGTAGCATGACACACCGGTACCCATTGAAATGCCGTAAAGAAATATTTTGTCCTTCTTAAGAGTCTGCTTGAGGAAGTCATAGGCCGCCACACCGTCATTGCCCAGCTTACGATAGTCGGCTGTTCCAAGACTGGCGCCGAAGCCCTCATAGTCGTAGATAAACAAGTCATAGCCCAGGTCGAGCAGAACGATCAATTGTCTAGCGCCCAGTATTCGCTTTAAACAAAAAGCATTGCCTTTGCTGAACAGCACCGTGCCGCGAGAGTTTCTCGCATTAAAATAAATACCGTGCAGTGTGACTTTTCGCCCGGAGTCATCCTGTACTTCAAAAAATCGATGCGTACCGGTGTAGTCTTCCATCTGATATGGATTGAAAAAGTCCATAAACTCTTTAGTCGGATGGATGGCCAGACACTGATAAAGACCGACATTGACGCAGGGACAGAAAAATATATAGACGGCCAGAAGAAAGCCGAACAGCAAAATGAATAGCTTTCGTGTCATGTATATAGCCTGAAGTAATTCGCTAAAGAGGCGCATTACAACGAAGCTATAACCAATCACCACCATTGCTAAGAGCAAACCAACACTTTTGCAACTGTTGGCTGACGCCCTTCAATAACTCTCGTCTACTTCTTTCAGTCGTTTTTGAAATTCGTTGACTCTGGCCTTGTCGCCTTTCTTTTTATAAATTTCAATAAGTCCTTTTAATGCAGCCCGGTTGCCCGGCGCCAGCACGAGCGTATATCCCAAATCGGCCAGGGCCTTGTCCAGCTTGCCGGCGGCCAGATAGGCCTCGCCGCGCGCTTGCCAGTCGGCGCTATTGGTGTCATTGATCTGCAACCTCTTGCCTATATCGACAATCAAGGCGGGATAATCGCGCAAAGCCCGATCAGCTTCAGCGCGATCGTAGAGGTCCTCGTAAATATCGAAGTTACTCTTATGTATTTTTAGAGCTTTATCGATTTCTACGCGTCCGTCGAGGGCGCGACCCATCTTCACAAGGATACAGCCTTTTTCCTCATGGGCAACCGCATCTGTAGGGCCACCGAGCTTGATCGCATGATCGACCTGGGCCAGAGCATCGCCAAAGCGCTCCAGCTGGAAGTAGCACTTAGCAAGGGCGATATAACCATATTGATAGGTGGGCACCAGCGCTATAGCGCGGCTATATTCAGCAATTGCTTTTTCGCTCTCGATGGCATCGAAAAATATCCGTCCCTTAAGGACGTGAGCGCGGGCATTGTTCGGGTGAGCGGCCAGCACCCGCTCGAGCAATTCCAGGCTGCGAGTGCCCTGTCCAGCCCCGAGCAAGGCCTCGGCCTGAACAAGTTCTGGCACGGCAGCACTGGCAAAGGTTGCCGGCGGCAGCATGACGGCATGCCTTTCGATGGCCATAGCAGCATTCGTATTTTCTCCGGCCAGCTGCGGGAAGGGCTTATCATTAATGATTGCCAGGGCAATCTCCTTGCGAGCAGATTCTAGCTGCTCGAGCTGCATCAGAAGCAGAGCCTTGCCACGATGCGCCGTGCCTGTTTCGGGGCCACCGAGGGCAATGGCCTTATCGTAGGCGACAGCCGCCTGCTTATAATTTTGCAGACGCGCATAAGAAATAGCCAGAAGCACAAAGCCATGCTGATAGCGCGGGTTGATCGCCACAAGCTTTTGCATCGCCGGTATGGTCATACCCCAGCGTCCATCGCTAAAGAGGGTATTGCCGCGCGCTTCCAAAACAGTAAAATCATTGGGTGATTTCGCCAGAATACCGTCATAAACGGCTACCGCACGGTCGATATAACCTTTTTGCGTAAAAAGCCTGGCACTCTCGAGCAATTTGGAATTGTCCTCCGCAAGCACCGCCTGTGGTGCCAGGCAAAAGCATAGTAGCAATGCGAGAGTGCTGACAAAAATTCGTCGGAAATTTTTCAACCGCAACTTCCTGACTGTTAAGACAGAAACGAGCATAGCATTTAATTGCAGGATTTCGAAGAATTTTAAAGCGTCAAGCCGGTGGATCACGCTCTCTTCACATAGAGGTGGTAGCTTCACAACAGTGCTCTCTATCTCCAAATTAAATGCGAGAAAAACAGATGAAAAACCGAACTTCCATGTGCACGACGATGTTCATGGCCGCGATTCTTTTCGCCGGCATCGCTACTGATTTAACCAGCCAACCGCTTCCGGCCAGAGCCGAATCGGAGGCCAGCTCAGAAGCGCCGCAAACAGTCGGCTACAGCCGCAGGCGTGGTAGACGCGGCTATCGCAATATGGCCTGGATGAGGCAACAAGCACAGCAACAAAAAATGGAACAGCGCAAATTACAACAACCGGAAGCGCAAACGCGGAAGGCGGACCAGATGGACGCTACTCGTCGGGCGCAGGGTCTTGCCCACCTGAAAGCAAAAGATGTCATTCACGAATACGGACCGGGCGCAAAATCGCACTGATATCGAAGAGCGTCTCGCCCGGACAATGCCGCTCAGATATCACAGATAGAGGCGTGCGCCATAGTGATAATTTCCTCCAGACGTTTTGAATGCCCCGGTTCAGGCATGCGCGCATTGGTCAAGTAGGTAAAAGAAACACCGCTTTCCGGATCGGCAAAACTGTAGGACGTGCCGACGCCGCCATGACCGTAAGTGGCCGGGCTGGCAATGCTCGAGAGGCCGCGCATCGAGGCGGTCGTGCCGCGCACATGCACGCCCAGGGCGCGGTGCGTGGGCATGCCGAAAAATTCATCAGGGCGATCAGCGGTATGATTTCTCGTCGCATACTGCACCATCCGTGGTGACAATAAACGCACTCCGTTATATTCACCATTATGAAGCAGCATCTGATAGAAGAGTGCCACATCACCGGCCGTCGCATAACCTCCGGCTCCGGGCATACCGGAGCGGTAAAAGGCAACATTGTCGAAATCTCTTGCAGGCACGTGCTCACCCGAAACAAGCGTCTCATAGGAGCCGGCCAGGCGGTGGTGTTCGCTGTCCGGTACACCGACAAATAAGTTAGAGAGCGCCAGGGGCTCGATTACTTCTTCTTTTATAAACTGCCTGAAGTCTTTGCCGGTGACAATTTCAATCAAAACGGCAAGCACCCAGTGCGCCGAATATGAATGATAGAGGACCTTGCTGCCCGGATCAAAGTCGAGAGTAAAATCACAGACACTGGTACGCAGAAGCTGATGATCGCTCCAGGCAGCCTCAGGCACATTGGCATTGGGAAAGCCGGCTTGATGGGTGAGCAGATGAAAGAGAGTGATCTCGCCCTTGCCGTGCGCCCCAAACTCAGGCAAATAATGAGTAACGGGGATATGCAGGTTGAGCAGGCCGCGTTCGATCAGTATCCAGACGGCACAGGCTGTTACTGGCTTGGTCTGCGAATAGAGCAGCCAGAGCGTATCGCCGTCCGCAGGCAGAGCGGCGGCAATAGAAGCATCTGCACCGGCCAGCCTGGCCATGCCGAAAGTCGCTTCGGCCACGACCTGCCCGCGCCGCGCCAGAGCCACAGCAGCGCCGGGATAGAGGTCGGCGGCGATATCCGCTTCGATGCGGGCATAGAGCCGGCCCAGACGTCTGGCGTCGATACCGAAGTCGGCCAGCTGCTTGCCGTCAAGGTCTGGACGGACCTGATTTTGCAAACTGATTTTTGGTGCTGCCATAAATATTTCTCCCGGCTCCATCAGAGCATTTTAGCAGCCTGTGACTTCAGCCGGCCACTTCCGATTGCACCACAGCCAGAGGTGCTTTTTGTCTGGGCGCAAACAGGTAGAGAAGGAGTGTCACGGCCGTCGCCAAGGAGACTGCGTATTTTACCTCCGGTGCGATATCGGTGCGCGGCGAAATAAAACCTTCGATCGATCCGGCAATAAGCAATAACCAGACGCAACCGATAAACATACCACAGGCCGGGCGGACCGCCATTTTCAAAGCATCAATGCGCTTATGCTGACCGGGAAACAGGAGCGCCTTACCGACCAGCAGGCCGGCCCCACCACTGATAAAAATCGCCGTCAACTCGATGACGCCGTGCCCGGCCACAAAAGTAGCCAGTTTGTCAGCCATGCCATAGCTCTGACACACACCAAATACGGTGCCAATCGAAACACCGTTAAAAATCAGGACAAAGACAGTGCCTACACCAAATGTGATACCAAAAACAAAGGCCATGACAGCTACTTTGATATTGTTCGTAGCAATCAGACTGGCCACGGCCGGACTGTAATCCTGGGCCGAGTCGGTCCACATCTTTTTCTTCTCGATCAGATGCCACATATCGTCCGAGACGAGGGGATGACCGGCCGCCACTTCCATCTGCCCAAAATGCACGTCCAGTAAAGCTTCGCGCCAGCAACCCGCGGCGGGAATAATAAAGAGGAGGAAGGCCACAACGACATAGATGATATTTTGTTGGACTAACTCGGGAAATCCATGGGCAAAAAATCTCCACAAGTCCGAAAGTCTATTGCGCTGATTTTGATAGACTTGGTTATGCGCTCTTACTACAAGATTATTCAGATAAACCTGCACCTCACTGCTCAGCTTCATTGCCCGCGCCCGCGAAAGATCCGCCGAAGTCGACCGATAAAGCCTGCCGAGCTCCTGCAGCTCATCCCTTTCCAGACCTTTAAGACCACGTCCATCGACAATCTTGAGAAGATCCTCCAGCTTTTGCCAGGATAATCTACGAGTCCTAAGCCAGCGTTCTACGTTCATCGTCTATCCAGTAAGGGGCTTCATGCATCAGCCTGATTATTCTATCTCTACCCCTGAAAACGTCGACCTACACCTGGAGATCGCAGGACTGGGCAATCGCCTTCTCGCCCAGCTCATCGACGGACTGATCCTGCTTTGCGTGATCATTGTCATCGTCCTCGTCGGTGTCGTTGCCGCAATTGGTGTATCGGCGGCAGGCATGGATTCTAAGACAAGGAGCATACTGCTGGCAGTGATCGCCATGGTGGCCGTACTAACGATTTTCGTCATCCAGAACGGCTATTTTCTCATCTTCGAGGGAGTCTGGCATGGCCAGACCCCGGGCAAAAAGCTGGCCGAGATCCGAGTGATCGAACAAAACGGCCAACCAATCGGCTGGCCGGCGGCAATTATCCGCAATCTGATGCGCCTGATCGACTCTTTCATGTTTCTGGGCATCCTTGTTTTACTGCTCGATAAAGACGAGCGCCGCCTCGGCGACATGGCGGCCGGCACGATTGTGATCCGCGAACGCAAAACGTCTCTCTCCACCGCCCAACTAAAAATGGTCACCGCCGCATCTATAGACACCGGCCTCGATGTAGGCCGCGTCACTCCGGCCGAGTATGATCTGCTCGTCGATTTCCTCCGTCGTCGCAATTCACTTGCCCGCGCCCACCGCCCCCAGGTAGCGATGCGTATGGCCGAGCATTTCAAAGAAAAACTGGAAGGCAACGGCACAGCCGCCCCGTTGATAGGGGCCAGCGAGGGCAGCGACGGCCCCCGCAAAGTCGTCGTCGTCGACAATGCCGAACAGTATCTCGAAAGCCTTTACCTGACATATCAGCAGCGGGCCGCCGAGTGAAGAACAACAAGGCCTAAGAAACAGTCCCAAAGAAAAGGCCGGGGTGGTCATCCACCCCGGGCCTCGATCTTTCTAGGCTGCTGTAGCTGCGAGCTTGTCGCAAGCTGTCCTTTTATCCTCGAAACCGTTTACTTCACGGCTTCGAGCTGCTGTCGCTTTTCGAAAGGTACCCACTTGAGGTCGCGTTTGCCGGTGTATTCGGCGCGCGGACGGATCAAACGGTTGTTGGCGTACTGCTCGAGGATGTGAGCAGCCCAACCGGACATGCGACTGATGGCAAAAATTGGAGTGTAGAGATCGATCGGAATACCGAGCATGTAGTAGACCGATGCAGAGTAGAAGTCGACGTTGGCATTGAGGCCCTTATCGGCTTTAACGCTCTCTTCGATGATGCGCGACATCTCGAACCACTTCGTATCGCCGGAGCGCTTGCCGAGTTCTTCGGACATCTTGCGCAAGTGAGTCGCTCTCGGATCTTCGGTCTTGTAGACGCGGTGACCAAAGCCCATTACCTTTTCGTGATTAGCGTACATCTTGTCGAGGTGCGGCTTGACGTTGGCGACTGTGCCCATTTCGATGAGCATTTTGATTACTTCCTGATTGGCGCCGCCGTGGAGCGGTCCTTTCAGAGCGCCGATGGCAGCTACCGTAGCCGAATAAAAATCGGTGAGGGTGGCGGCGGCGACGCGGCCGGCGAAGGTCGAGGCATTCAATTCATGGTCAGCATGCAAAATGAGAGCGATATCGAGACTGCGGATAGCGGTCTCATCGGGCTTTTTGCCACCGGAGAGCAGATAGAGGAAGCTTTCGGCGAGCGATCCTTCTTCTTTAGGAACGACCACTTCTTTGCCGTTTCTGATCAAATCGATGTAAGCAACGATGGTCGGGATCTGGGCGGTCAATTTGACAGCCTTGTGCAGATTGGCCTCAGGACTCATTTCTTCCGCTTCGGGGTCATACATCGAAAGCATCGAGACAGCGGTGCGGAGTGCTTCCATAGGCATCGCTTCTTTAGGAAACTTCTTCATCGCCTCGATCACTTCTTTAGGAAGCGCGCGATTCTTCTGCAACTGGCCGGTCAATGTCGCCAGTTCGGATTTGCTGGGCAAACGGCCGTTCCAGAGAAGATAGATCACTTCTTCAAACGTTGAATGCTCAGCCAGATCGTGGATATCGTAACCGCAATAAACAAGTCTGCCGGCTGTACCGTCGACATCACATATAGCTGACTGCGCAGCTACTACGTCCTCAAGACCACCCTTGCCCATGACATGATCCCCAAAAAAAAGTATTTGAAGATTTTATACACCAAATGACATGCACTATTGGGCAAATAATAGCCTTATCTTCATGGTGTTAAACATCAAGCGTACATAAGTCTGGAAAAATCACTCTTGGCAAGAGCAGAACTAGCCCCCAATTTGTCGGAAGAAAGCGATGATCATTTGCTCGTTTTGCGGCGCCTGGTCAGGGGCCTGGAGAAAGATTGCCGCCCGATTCTCGGTGTCAGACAGGCCGAGGCGGGCGATCACTTTCAAAGTACACGACTTCTGGCCCTGGTCGGACTGGCGAAAAGACGCTTGCGGCCATCCTCATTACAAGCCGGCTCCGCAGTGCTGTTGTCAGGCATCGAAAGCTGGCTGGAAGGGCTGGGCGAGTTCGACGCCGATGTCAATGCAGAAATTAATGTCGATTTTGACTTTAGGCGCCCTGCCACCGGCCATGCCACTTTCGGCCTCGATGCCAGCGGATTTGCCGAGCATTGCTGTCGCTTTCTTTTGCCCTGGAATGCCCTTTCAAAATCCCAGGTAGAGGCTCTCCTTGCCGCTCTCGACAAAAACTGGCGGCAGGCTCTGGGAAAAAAGCAAAAGTCGGCCGCGCTAATATTGAAAAAAATCGCCACCGACCCCCTGACGATCGGCTGGGGGCATGAGTTTCTGGCCGGAGCGGCCATTGCCGCCAGTGCATCCGCTGCACCGAGCGACAATTACCTGCAAAAGACTCAATTTTTCACTCCGGACTGGATCGCGGATTTTCTCTGCCAACAATCCCTGGCAGAATTTTTAGAGGGCGACAGCAGAGAGGCCGGGGAATTCACCCTTTTAGATCCGGCCTGCGGAGCAGGGCATCTCCTTGTCGGGGCGGTCAATGCAGTGATGCGACAGACGGTGCCGGAAGAGCGCCTGAGCCGTCTGGAAATCCTGCTCGAGCATTCTATCTATGGACTAGATCTCGACCCGTCCTTGCTCGAGCTGGCGGCCTTCAGTATTTATCTGACAGCACGCGACTGGCTGAAATCAACGGAT
>JAGXAB010000064.1 GCA_018971775.1 Cyanobacteria bacterium REEB67
CAGATCAAATTCATGCCGCTCGAGGCGCGCTTCCAGATCGTGGAAGGTGATGGCGTTTGGATCGCCGTGCTTCTCTTCGTGAGCGGCGCGGCCGAAGGTTGTGATGAAGTCCTGATTGAGTGAAACCGAGCCCACGGTGATTGTCGGTTTGCCAGTAATCTTCTTTACCCACCCGGCCAGATTTAGATCGCTGCCTTCAAATTCCGGCTCCCAGAAGCGACGGCTCGAACAGTGGAATATATCGACGCCCGCTTCCACGAGCGGGGATAGCCAGTTTTCCAGTTCGGCTGGATTGGCTGCATTTTTTACATCATAGGCGCCGAGTTTCCACTGCGAGATGCGCAGGCTGATCGGAAAATAAGGGCCGACTTGCTGGCGCACGGCTTTTACGACTTCGGCGACGAATCGGGCGCGCTCACCTAGGGTGGTGCCTCCGTATTTGTCGTCTCTTTTATTGGTGCGCTCCCAGATAAACTGATCGAGGAAATAGCCATGGGCGCCGTGCAATTCCAGTCCGTCGAAGCCGACTTTGAGGGCGTGTCCAGCCGAGCGGGCATAAGCTTCGATTGCCTGATCGATGCGGCGGATGGACATCGGCTCATTCACTTTTGTACCATCGGTGCTGATACCGGACGGGCCGACGGCGTTCAGCGCTTCCGGCTCTTTATTGCCGTTCGGTGTGATACCTAGATGCCAGAGCTGAGGAAAAATCAGGCCACCGGCGGCATGCACTTTATCGACGACACGCTTCCAACCGACCAGCGAATCCTGACCGTAAAATCGCGGCACATTCGGCTGCCAGTGGGAGCCTGCGCCTGCATCATCGACAAAGGTGCCTTCGGTGATGATCAAGCCAACACCGCCTTTAGCGCGTCTTTCATAGTAAGCGACGACATCCTCGCGCGGTATGCCGTTCACCGATTTGGAGCGGGTCATCGGCGCCATGACGATGCGATTGGGCAGGGTGAGGTCGTTTAATTTGTAAGGCTGGAAAAGCTGACTGGCTAATTTTGTCGGTGTCGGTGTTGGCATATTATTGATTTCCCTGAATTATTCTTTGATCTTGCGCATCTAAATATAGTTGAAATATAGTTGACTACTTTTGACTATTTTCTATTTTCAGGCATAACTGCCGTCCAGCCTGCGGATTGATATTTCTCCGGCGTGCAGTTCGGTTGTTTCGCCATTTTCCATCTCTACTAGCAGGGCACCACTACTGGTGATATCTACTGCTTTGCCGCGTACAACACCAGCAGTGGTGCCGTTTTTACTTTCTATTTCTTGACCGATAGTCGTACTGTAGCTTTTCCAGGCATTCAGTATTTCGTCGGTCTTGCCTTCGAGCAGCTGATTGTAGGCTTCTTCCAATTTGTGTGCCAGTTCGAGGACGATTAGATTGGGATCGACCGGCTTGCCGACGACACGCTCCAGCCATTCGATTTTTGTGCGCAAGTCATCAGGTACGTCCGCTTCACTGAAGCGGACATTGATGCCGATGCCGATAATCAGCGCTTGTCCGGGCATCTCGGCGAGTATGCCGCCGAGCTTGCGACCGTTTAAAACGATGTCGTTTACCCATTTGAGACCGGGGCGCACACCGACGCTTGCTTCTATTGCTCGGGCTACGGCGGTGCCGGTCGCCAGCGTGATCAGAGGCAGGCGCGTCAGAGCGATTTGCGGGCGCAATATCACGCTAAAAGAAATGCCGGCATCCGGTGGCGAGACCCAGACCCGGCCGTGTCTGCCTCGCCCTGCTGTTTGCTGCCTGGCCAGAACGAGCACTCCTTCCGGAGCGCCGGCGGCGGCGAGCGCAGCGGCGCGCGTATTGGTTGAATCAATGCTCTCCCAGAGCTCGTTTTTGGCGAGCTCCGGAAGAGCATTGTCGTTTTTGCCATTTTGGGCTGCGCTCGCTCTTCCGATTACGGAAGTAGAAAGCGATGTTTCGATTACGTCGAGGGCGAGCCTTTCGTCTGCGGCGGTCATGGCCTGCAAGTCAGCTTTAGACTTTGTGGGCGACGGCCGTGACGACCTGGTTTTGTGCGGTCAAGATTTTGTGGATCGGGCACTTGTCGGCGATCGCTTTCAGACCGTCGATCTGCTCGGCGGTGAGATTGCCTTCGAGGTCGATTTCGCGGGTGAATTTGCTGGCTTTTTTGCCGTCAACTTCGATAGGCTCTTCGGTTACTTTGACGCTAACGCCTTTGAGTGCCCATTCTTTGCGTTTGGCGTACATCTGAATGGTGATTGTCGTGCAGGCGCCGAGGGCTCCCATAAGCATTTCGTGCGGTGTGGGGGCTGTGTCCATGCCGCCTTTGTCGGCCGGTACGTCGGCTGCAAAGTGGTGGTTGCCAACCGTGATTTCTTGTCTGTAATCTTCACCGGCTTTGGCTTTTACTTGTACGACTGCCATGGATTATCCTCCGCAAATGGGCTTCTTTACCTGAAGGTAACAGGTAGTGGCCTCAAGCCTGAGGAAATATCCTGATCTATTAATATCGAGTATTAATAGATCAGCCAGAAAAAAGAGGGATTTAGTGTGGACGCCAGTCAGGCCGATTTGAAGAAAGTGGCAAGCTATATCAAAGAATGCCAGCGGCTGGTCATTTTGACCGGGGCGGGAGTTTCAAAGGAGAGCGGCATACCCACTTTTCGCGACAAGATGACCGGGCTGTGGGAAGGTTATGACCCGGCCAAGATGGCAACCCCAGAAGGTTTTCTCAAGGATCCTTCTCTGGTCTGGCGCTGGTATGACTGGCGGCGCAAGTTGGTCGGCGAGGTCCAGCCCAATGCCGGTCATGTTGCCATGGCCAGTCTGGAGGCCCGGTCGTCGGCGCTCGAGAGTGGGCCCGATCATTTCACCCTGGTCACCCAGAATGTCGACCGGCTCCACCAGCGGGCCGGCTCGACAAGGGTGCTGGAATTGCACGGCAATATCGTCACTTTCCGCTGCTTCGAGCGCGGTCATCAGGCGCACGAAAGCATACCCTTCGATCTGGAATTTCCACCCCTCTGTCGCTGTGGTGCGCTGCTGCGTCCTAATGTCGTCTGGTTCGGCGAGGCCCTTCCGGCGGCCGTGCTGAGCGCGGCATCGCAGGTTGCCCGTCAGTGCGATCTGATGCTTGTCGTCGGCACGTCGGCACTTGTGCAGCCGGCGGCGTCGCTTCCTTATATGGCTCTTGAGGGAGGAGCAAAAGTGATTGAAATCAATCCGAATGAAACTGCTCTCACCGAGGATGCCACCACTTTTCTTAAAGGCGCTTCAGGCGTCGTAATGCCCCAACTGGTGCGCTTCTTAGACGGCGTTAACTGAGCGCTATATGCATTTTTATCGGTCGTTATATACAACTGGACTGGATTGTAAATCGATCCGGATCCGCAGATTTTATGTAGTTTATCGTCTCAGGGTAGACGTATATAGTGCTGTCAATCGTATAGCTTTAGCATAAAGGGCGGTATCACTTATGGTGATCTAGTCGATCTCCCTCGCTGCTTAACAAAGGCGTATGGGCGGCAAGGGCTGGGCGATTTCAGTCTTTTGCGGATCACGTTTTGGGGGATGCTTGTTTTGTCTTTTTGCAAGTGATACCTTCCTATCATGCGAATCGACTGAAGGAGATTTATCGCAATTTCAACTGAATATCCTGCAAAACAGGGATCAGTTCGCAAGCTCCTTTCCGTTCAGTTCATCCAAGACAAATTTCTGTTTCTTTGACCGCGGAATGAAAATTCCGCTCCAGGGAGACGGCGGTACTTTGCCGAGATTTCGATCAGACTTTAAATTTGGTCCTTCGAAATTTGTTTTACATGAACAGAAAGCGGGAGCCCGAGGGACTGATTTGGTGGGGGAAGAATGGTGAAAATCCATCGCTGTCCCGCAACTGTAAGTGGCCTGAGCCCTGATCCTCAGACTCTAGCCATAGCCAGACTACCCACCAGGATATTTCAGACGCCTCTCCGGGGATTGAGAGGGCACGTCTTGATGGTAAAGCGATGCTTTGCACTATCGAGCGCCCTCTTGGTTGAGACTACCTGGAGGGTTTTATTTTCGGAATCAAAGGCCCAGTGCCAGGAGTACAAATAGAATGAGTCAGGTCCTCGCCACTTCCCCCAGCACCACCGACAACGGCTCCGGTACAGGACTGGACGCCGGTATCGTTTCGCACGAAACTTCGACGCCCCAGTATGCTCTCTACAAAGTCTTGCGTCGCAATGGCAATGTGGTTGACTTCGACCCCTCCAAAATTGCTGTGGCCATGACCAAAGCTTTCCTGGCCGTCGAAGGCGCCCACGGTTCCGATAGTTCGAAAGTACGCGATCTGGTCAGCAAATTGAGCGGTCAGGTGGTCGAAACATTGATGCGTCGTCTGCCTGAAGGCGGCGTCTTGCACATCGAACACATTCAAGACCAGGTCGAGCTTGCCCTGATGCGTGCCGGTGAGCAAGAAGTTGCGAGAAGCTATGTCATCTATCGCGAGAGCAGAAGTAAAGAAAGAGCCGAGCGCGATGCCGCCAATGCTCCCGACAATAGCACTCCGGCCAGCGGTCCCAATGTCCTGCGTTTGAATGGTCAGACCGTGCCCCTGAGCAAGCTCGGCCTGGAAGCGATCATCGAAGAAGCTTGCAGTGGCTTGCCCGCTACCGAGCCGCATAAAATCCTGGAAGCGACTGTGTGCAGCCTCTATGAAGGCGTGCCGGAAAGCGAAGTAATCCGCTCGACGATCATGAGCGCCCGCGCCTTGATTGAACAAGATCCAGCTTATGGTTTCGCCACCGCCCATTTGCTTTTGCACCAGATCCGCCTCGAAGTCTTGAAAGAGTCGGTTTCGCAAGAAGCGATGAAAGAGCGCTACGCTACATATTTCCCCGAGTACATCAAAAAAGGTATCGACGCCGGTCTGCTCGATCCTAAACTCGCTACTTTCGATCTGACGATTATCGGTGCTGCACTCGATGCCAGTCGCGATTTGAAATTTCAATATCTTGGCTTGCAGACTTTGTTTGATCGCTATTTGCTGCACACCGACGGCCAGCGTTTCGAGTTGCCTCAGGCTTTCTGGATGCGCGTCGCCATGGGCCTCGCCATCGGCGAAGTCGAGCGTGAAGCTAAAGCAATCGAATTTTACAATTTGCTCTCCAGCTTTGATTTCGTTTCTTCCACACCGACACTTTTCAATTCCGGTACGCACAGACCTCAACTTTCTTCTTGCTTCCTGACCACAGTTTCCGACGATCTCGGCTCCATTTACGATGCCTTGAAAGAAAACGCCCTGCTTTCCAAATTTAGCGGCGGCCTCGGCAACGACTGGACACCGGTGCGCGCGCTCGGCGCTCACATCGCCGGCACCAATGGCAAGAGTCAGGGTGTTGTACCCTTCTTGAAAGTAGTCAACGATACGGCCGTCGCCGTAAACCAGGGCGGCAAACGCAAAGGCGCTGTCTGCTGCTATCTCGAAACCTGGCACATGGACATCGAGGAATTCCTCGAATTGCGTAAAAACACCGGTGACGATCGCCGTCGCACCCATGACATGAATAGCGCCAATTGGATCCCCGACTTGTTTATGCAACGCGTTCTGGAAAATGCTCAGTGGACACTTTTCAGTCCTGATGAAACCCCCGACCTGCACAATCTCTACGGCACCCGCTTCAAAGAAGCCTACGAGAAGTATGAGCTGGCCGCCGATCGTGGCCAGATCAAAAACTTCAAGCGCTTGCCCGCTCTTTCTCTCTGGAGAAAGATGCTCTCCATGCTCTTCGAAACGGGCCACCCCTGGATCACCTTCAAAGATCCTTGCAACCTGAGATCGCCCCAGCAGCATGTAGGCGTTGTCCACAGCTCCAATCTCTGCACCGAAATCACCCTCAACACCTCCGATACCGAAACAGCCGTCTGCAATCTTGGATCGATCAACCTCGTCGCTCACATCAATGATGGTGCGCTCGATCTCGAAAAATTGAGCCGCACCTGCCGCACCGCGATGCGCATGCTCGATAACGTTATCGACATAAACTATTACAGCGTGCCCAAAGCTCGTCAGTCCAACTTGCGTCACCGCCCGGTCGGCCTCGGTGTGATGGGCTTCCAGGATGCACTGCTCAGCCTGCGCATCCCCTATGCTTCCGCTCAAGCGATCGAATTTGCCGATTATTGCCAGGAAGCGGTCAGCTACCATGCCATTCTGGCCAGCTCCAATCTCGCCAAAGAGCGCGGCGTATACGCTACTTTCAAGGGCTCGCTCTGGGATCAGGGCATCCTCCCGATCGACAGTCTCGAGCTCCTTTCCGAATCGCGCGGCGGTAAGCTCGACGTCGATCGCGGCGGTCGTCTCGACTGGACACCAGTGCGCGATAGCATCAAGGCTCACGGCATGAGAAACAGTAACTGTCTGGCTATTGCTCCGACTGCCACCATTTCCAATATCATCGGTGTCAGCCAGTCGATCGAGCCGACCTTCCAGAATCTTTTCGTCAAATCCAATCTTTCGGGCGAATTCACCGTCGTCAACGATTATCTCGTCGCCGATTTGAAAGCACTCGGTCTCTGGGACGAAGTGATGGTACACGACCTCAAATACTTCGACGGCTCCGTCCAGCCGATCGAGCGCATCCCCGACGATCTCAAACAGCTTTATGCCACCGCTTTTGAAGTCGATTCGAAATGGCTGGTCGAAGCCGCCTCCCGTCGTCAAAAATGGATCGATCAAGGTCAGAGTCTCAATCTCTATATGGCCGAAGCCAACGGCAAAAAGTTGGACGAGACCTACAAGATGGCCTGGACCAAAGGTCTCAAGACGACCTATTACCTGCGCACTCTCTCGGCGACAAATACCGAAAAATCCACCACCCAAATTGGTGTGCTGAACGCGGTCTCCTCCGGCGGAGCTAACCGCGCCGCCGGTATCCCGGCATCGAATGCGGTGCCCCAGGTAAAAGTAGCCGCTCAGCAGACCGCTTTGCCCAAGGCTTGCGCCATTGACGAGCCCGATTGCGAGGCCTGCCAGTAAGGGGCAAAGAAAGATAGATTGTGATACCGGGGGTGGCGGCACCGTTCACCCCCCGTTCACGAGATCTATAGATAGTTCTAAGATACTTTCCAGTGTCGCATAGTTAGCAACTCACAAAAACTAGATTAGGAAACAAAACATGCTCAGTTTTGATGACGAACCGGTAACCACACCAGAAACGACTGCTGCTCCCACGACTGCCCAGGCTCTCCCCCAGGCGACCATGGATTTCAGTCCCAAGCCGATTCCTGGTGCCACCCCTGCGGCCGCCATTTCATCGGTATCGGTAGTACCGGCCGGTGGCGCGACAGGCCTGGAAGAAATCGAAGTCACCACTCACCGCATCACCGTAGACGAAAAGCGCATTATCAATTGCCGTGCCGACGTCAATCAGCTAGTACCCTTCAAATACGAATGGGCCTGGCAAAAATATCTCGATGCCTGCGCCAATCACTGGATGCCGCAAGAAATCAGCATGAGCCGCGACATCGCTCTCTGGAAGGATCCTAATGGCCTTTCTGCAGACGAGCGTCAGATCATCAAACGCAATCTTGGCTTTTTCTCGACCGCCGATTCTCTGGTGGCAAACAACCTGGTGCTGGCTATTTACCGCCACATCACCAATCCCGAATGCCGTCAATATCTGCTTCGTCAGGCCTTCGAAGAGGCAATTCACACGCATGCCTATCAGTACATAGTAGAAAGTCTCGCCCTCGATGAAGGCGAAATCTTCAACATGTACCGCGAGATCCCGTCCATCTATAAAAAAGACGTCTTCCAATTGCAGTTCACCCAGGAGCTGGCTGACTCCAATTTCCACACAGGCACAGTCGAAACCGACAGACGCTTCCTGCGCAATTTGATCGGCTATTACATCATCATGGAAGGTCTCTTCTTCTATGTAGGCTTCGTACAGATGCTCAGCTTCGGCCGTCAAAACAAAATGACCGGTGCCTCCGAGCAATTCCAGTACATCATGCGCGACGAGTCTATGCACCTCAACTTCGGTGTCGACTTGATCAACGCCATCAAAGCGGAAAATCCTCATCTCTGGACTGCCGATTTCCAGGAAGAGATCAGCGCTCTTATTCGCGAAGGTGTCGAGCTCGAATACGCTTATGCTCAGGACACCATGCCCCGCGGCGTACTCGGTTTGAACGCTTCGATGTTCTCCGAATATCTGCGTTTTGTCGCCAATCGCCGTTGCAAACAGATTGGTCTGGCCGAGCTTTACGCCGGTGCCAAAAATCCTTTCCCATGGATGAGCGAAATGATCGATCTCAAGAAAGAGAAAAATTTCTTCGAGACAAGAGTAATCGACTATCAAGTCGGCGGAGCGCTCAGCTGGGATTAAGTCGGAAACCCCGGTATCACAGGTAACACCAGGCGTCCCCGGTATCTAAAATGGCATCCCGGTAACTCGATAGATAAGGCACCCCAACCATCACACAGCAAAAAACCGATCGGTTCGCAAGTAACCGGTCGGTTTTTTGTGAAAGCGAAGAGAGCTCTCTATTTTGAGGGCTCTCTTTTTGCATTCGGATCCCGCATCAGCATCAGTGTCTGTGGATTGAGTACGGTACCGGGTGGCGGCTCATAAAGATGATTGCCATATACTTCGCGAAGCGTTCGTAACGTCAATTCAAAACCGCGCGGTTGCAACCTCCAGTCGCCCTCGAATGGTTTGCTCAGCAGGTAAACCAGACTGATATTGCCTCCCAGCACCACTGCTACGCAGGCGATCAGCACCGCTTGCAAGGTCGAAACGTGTTTGACGTACAGATAGGTAAAGAGCATCACCGTAATTGCACAGATAGCCAGTAATGGCATCAAAATTTCGTTGCGGCGATTGCTCAGGGCAAGGACTCGTGTCCGCCTGCAGTCGCCGATCTGCTGTATTGCTTGCAGCAGGCTCGCCTGTAGATTCGTCTGACCGTTATCGGCTGGTTTGAAGCGCACCACGTCGTCCGTGATCTCTGTAAATGTGATGAATGTTTTGCGACTCGGTACACCTTTTGCCAGACTCGGCCATTCGACGCGGATTATTTCATCGCAGTATTGTTCGCAAAGCGTTTGCATTTCGCCTTGCAGCGGATCGGGTAGTCCGCGCGAAAATCGAAAAACTTGAGCGACTGCATCGGCTTCTACATCAATGGTGCGTTCGAGGCTCTGGTAGGTGTCGAGGGCGGAGGCAACGAGCAAGCCAAGTAAAATCGAAACGAGCGTGCCGACGATGTTGCACATGGCATCGAGAAACGTCTGGTGTTCAACCAGATCAATAGGTTTGCTGAATTTGCGCACGGCGGCAAAGCCAACCATCGCCAGGACCGCGGCGCCAAGGCTGAGCAGAACAATTATGGGAATGCCTAGGGTAGGCATGTGACGACCTCTGAACGGATTTTCTCTTGACTTCACCGTCTCGAGTTAGATTACTCTAGCATGACGAAAGAACTGGGCCGAGTCATACTGGTTTTAGACCTTCGATCGGGCATAATAAAATATTCGCTGGCAGGAAATTTTGTTTCAGAGGATGGAGCGGTCAAGTTATGGATCTTGAAAGCATGAGACCGATCGGTACGGCGGTAGTCCTCCTGTGCCTGGGCGGCATGGGTGTTCTCGCTTTTATCAAGAAAAATGGAGAATACAAAAAGCGCTCCGCCGCTCAGCCATTCATCGGCAGTTATCCTCGCAGCCCCATGCCAATTACCGTCGGTATGGATCGAGCCACTGCCAGGCGCAAATTTATCGACGGTTTACGTCAGATGCAAATCAACCAGGGCTGGTCAATCAGTTCTGGAGACCCTAATTCCAGTCGTTTTACGGCGACGATGCGCTGGAGCAGTAGGCTTGTAGATCGAGACTACCGCGGTCACAATCGGCAGACAACTCAGCTGGATAGCACCCTGGTACTGAAAGCCGATTTCGTCTCACAGGGGGCACAAACTCTTTGTCAGTGGAGTTATGATCAAACTGCCACTTCCTGGAACGATCCTTCTAATCACAGATTGGATCCGAAGGCTGAAGAATACGCAGCTGAGGCAAACTATCAAATTTTGAAAGCACTGGGGTTGATCAGTGCCTGACTTTATTTTGAACTTCCCGGCGGCCGCATTGTCCTCTCCTGCGGCTCGCTTTCAGGCCTGGCGACTGCGTATTGCAACAAGTCTTTTTTCAATTTGGCGACGGATTCGTATCGGTCCTCCAAATCATCCGCCATGCACTTGGCCACGATACTTCTAATCACAGGCCCACCAGGTATTTTGTTCGCATTATAGTTCAGTTCAAAATCATCTTCCTCGCCACTGCATTCGGTGCCGGATAGGAGGAAAAACAAAGTGCATCCGAGCGCATAGATATCGCTCTGCGGCAGCGTCTGTCCCGCATATTGCTCCGGCGCGACATAGCCTCGCTTGCCGGCGACTCGCATTTTTCTTTCACTCAAAAATTTGTGCGCCACGGTAAAGTCGATCAGCTTGACTGCGCCGTTGGTCGTGACGATGATATTTTCGGGTGTGACGTCTCCGTGTATGATCGGTGGTGACGAGCCGTGCATGTAGATGAGAATATCGCACAATTCGATCGCTATGCGCACGGCTTGCTGTTCCGGGCAGACGCCATGCACGGCCATATGCGAACGCATAGAGGTGCCCTTTACGTATTCCAGTACAAGAAAGCCATTAAAGTCTTCTTCAAACGAATCGAAAATTTTCATGATTGCCGGATGATCGAGCTGCTGCAAAATCAAGGCTTCGCTGAGGTAATAATTGCGTGCCTGCATTTCGACGAGTCTATCTGCGATGGCCGTCTTAGTCGGCAGCACATACTCTTTTAGAACGACCACTTCCTGCGAAGCGAAAGGTAGCGTATGGTCGAGGATTTTGGCTAGATAAGCGCGGCCCTGCCCACCCGCTCCCAGTTGTTTGATGATTTCGTATACACCTTCTCCCACTTTGTCGCCGCTGTCCAGAGGGCGCATGCGCTTCCTTCTACCGGCTGCATCGAGTTCTTCCAGCCACAGGCTGGTGTAAGTAAGATCGCGTCTGGCCGCACCATAATCGCCCGAGAGCATATGCAGTTCTGCCTGGGGGGCGTGCTTGATCAGCCCGTCAATCAGTTCGTCGCGCCCAAGCCAGCGAAAAGCGTTATCACTGGACAATTTAAACGTCACGTTCAGAGCTGAATTGATAAAAAGCCATGTTTTGCCGTGCTCCAGCGTGGGCACTTCTTCCACGGAGCGAATTTCTTTCCAAGTAATAGTGTAGTCAAACGCCTCTGAGGCTCTGTCTTCCATCCGTCCTAAAGAAATGCCCTCATTGGTCGTGTCCAGTATCTGTAGGCGCCGGTGCTGTCGTCTCTGGATAAATGCAAAGATGCCGCCGCTCACCAGCATCAGCAGGCCAAGCGCCCACAGCAACCTGAACTGAGCCCCTATTACCATGACAGCACCAAATACGTCTAGCGTTGAGCGTAAGGAGTTGGCGATTATCAATAAAAACCCAACTGGAAAGGCCACTGCAGCAAGAGCGACATAGAGGCGCTGGTAATTTTCTGGAGCACTGACAATCAGTTTGTGCTTCTTGTTGGCGAGTGGTTGCTGATCGTTGAAGGTGTCTCTCAGCATATCAAGCGCCCCTGTGTCCAGAGCCGGCTTCGATATCTTGCAAGCGACTGAGCAATTCGGTGGCGGTTTTGATCCGCTCTTCTTTTTTCGGCTGAAGGCAATCAGCGATCAGGCGGCTTAGTTTTGTATTGTGCACAGTCGCACCTGTCGGCAGTGTATTCCTTCCGAAAGGTCTGGGATCTTCGCCGGTGGCCAGAAAAAACAGCACTCCTCCCAGAGCATAGATGTCGCTCGCCGTGCTGGTTTTACCTTTCACTTGCTCGGGGGGCATATAAGATACCTTGCCGATCACGGTACCGGTTGCGGTGCTTAAAAATGTCGAGGAGGCACCGAAGTCTACAACCTTGATTTTGGCATCGCTGGAAATAATCAAATTTTCCGGTGTAAAGTCACGGTGCAAGATCGGTGGTTCCAGCGTGTGCAAATATTCGAGGATACGCGCCATCTGCATACCCCAGTCAATCAGCGTTGTCTCACTGACCGGGCCTTTGTCTTTGATGAATGAGCGGAGTGTTCGGCCTTGCGCATGCTCCAGCAAGAGGTAATGTCTATTGTTTTCGACAAAATAGTCAAATATTTTGATGATGCGCGGATGATTGGTTATGCTCAATAGCAAGGATTCACGGCGGAAGAGTTCAGCGGCCTTAGTTGCTACTTGCGAGTCGGGAACGCCTGGTATGACAGATTCTTTTAAAACGACAGTTTTAAGTTTATTGTGCATCGCCAGGTAGACGGCCGACATGCCTCCACTGGCGATTTGCCCGATGATCGTGATCTGTCCATCTCTGAGTGTTTGTCCTTGATCGAGTGGTATGAAGGAGGTAGGCGCGAACCGCTCTTCCAGGTCACTTTGCCAGAGTTCGGTAAAATTGAATATGCTGAGATTTTCACCGGCGCTGGGGCTAAAAGCCTGACGACACTCGATTGGGTAGATCTTCACTGCCGGATTATGGAAAAGGGCAATGTTTACCAGGGAGGCTAGAGTGTCTTTGGAAAATGCGTTCAACTCCAGGTTTAGTGGTTGTTCGTCTTTATAGATCAGGCTGATCTCGCTCGGCTGAACGGATGGTTCGCCGTGACTGGTAAACAATATGCTTTGCAATGTTTTCCAGGGATAGGAGCGTTCCGACAGCTTAAGAGGCCTGGTCATCGTCAAGCCCGCAGTGTCAAGAGTTATAGTCGCCCCCGAAAATATCGTCGATAAAATTAGAAGCAAACCGCCCGAAAAAAGAAGGATCGGGATGAGAACCATAAAATAGAGCATGCAGAGCAGAAAGACGAAGACCAGAAAAAATCCAACCGCTATGATGGCCAGGCCAGCCAGCGCCAGGCGGGGATCAGTCTTATCTGTATTTGACAGCCATGTAAGAATGCCTTGTCCCGGATTGACCAGGTGTCGCATCCAGGGCAAGCCGCTGTACCGGTCGTAGCGAAAATGCACTGGTGGCGGCACATATGTCGGCGTGGGATTGTTGGGATCGATGGGAAAGGGCATGCTTTAGAATCACTATTATGATTTGAGAAAAATGCACATGCGCGCCTGTGGTTCTCTGCGGCTTTCTATTGTCTCATGTCCATGTCATTAATATCGCAATCTATCCAATCCAGTCTTGCCCGTCGAGCCTCTATGATAAACGGTTGACTTTTATCTGGTCACCCGGTTGACACCTGCCATGAGTCGTGCCGCGCTTGCCACCGCGAGTGATGGCACTGTTTTCAGATCCGATCGGCTCCGGCTAAAGCCTATAGTTAGTCCGCTTCTCATAGACTCCTGTTCGACTTCTGATAGACTTATTGCGGTGACACAGACGCTCCGCACTTCAACATGACCGCCAGCATCCTCCCTGCAACCCGCGTTATCCGCCGAATATCGCCGCTTCTCTTGCCTGCCTTTCTGGTCCTGGCCGAGCTTTTTGTCGGCTGCTGGACGCATCCTGTTTGCGCTTCCGCCAGCGGTGATTATGACTATGGCTTAAACGCTTATAAGATGCGCAACTACGGCCTGGCCGCTCAATATTTTCGGAAATCGGCCGGGGAGGGCAATAATACCGCCCTGGTCTGGCTCTATCTTGGTCACTCTTATGTCGGTTCCGGGGACCGGGTGCGCGCCATCGAAGCCTATCGCCGGCTCGCCGACGACTTTCCGCTTTCGGATGAGGCTAAGATCGGCGTACCGAGCTTGCTCAAGCTATCGCCCTCGCTTGCCTCAAAATATAAAATTGCCCCGGTCCCACTCGCGCCCGTGCCTCAGGCACCTGTGCCTGTTGCCAGTGCAAGCGCTCCTTTGATAAAGCGCATCATCGTCGTACCGCCGCTGGCCGGTCATCCACCGGTCAGTACAACTACGGTTGCAACCGTGCGTGACCTCGTCTTGCATTTGCCGATGAATGTTTATAAATATCTCGATAAGGGCGGCGCGACAATAAATCTTGCCCCTAACATCGAGGATAAGTGGCCCGGCTCCGGTGATGGGAAGAAACCCAATGTTGAGGATTCCACCATGGGTGAAGAGCCCGGTCGCACTTATGGTCACGATGTGCATGTCTATGAACGCGAAAAAGAACGCGGTCGCAATGTGCTCAAAGATGCTCGCGATCAAGGTGAAATCGCGAGTTGTTGCTTCCATGAAATTGGTCACGCTATGGATGATATCGCCGGTCAGCTGTCAAACACGGCGCACTTCAAAGACCTTCTCGAGGCTGATTTGAAGACTTTACCGCCCGAGACAAAAACGGTAAATTCGTACTATTGCGCCCCGGGCGAGGCCTGCGCCGAAGTAATCGGCCGCATCTTGGCCGGCAGCGACAATGAGTTTACGAGTTATATGTCACAAACGAAAGCATTTTTAAAGACGAAATTTCAGATCTGACAGCGCTGAGGCGGTCAAGTGTCAAAATTTCAAGACAACTTTGCCGAAGTGTTTACCGCTTTCCAGATGATTGATCGCTTCTACAATCTGCTCTGCCGGGAAAACTTTATCAATGACCGGTTTGATTTTGTGCAGAGCAAGCGATCGATTCAGCTCTTCGTACATAGCGCGCGAGCCGACAAAGACTCCTTGTACATCAATACTCTTCATCAAAATGCTGACTGGATTGAAGGGCGATTCCGGTTGGGCGAGCACACCGATTAAAGCGATGTGGCCGCCGACCCGGGCTGATTTGATCGAGCGCTCCAGGGTGCCGGCGCCGCCTACTTCCACGACCAGGTCGACGCCGTTGCCATCGGTAAGATCGAGCACTTCTTTGTCCCACTTCGGCGTCGTCTTATAGTTGATTGTGTGGTGCGCTCCCATTTCTTTCAAGCGAGCGATTTTTTCATCACTGGAGGATGTGGCGATTACTTTTGCTCCGGCAGCGCGTGCCAGTTGCAGGGCAAATATGGAGACGCCGCCGGTGCCAAGAGTGAGGACCGTCTGGCCTGGCTTGAGGTTGTAGCCTTCAAAAATGGCATTCCAGACGGTGACCGCGGCGCAGGGCAGGCAAGCCGCTTCTTCGTAAGAGAGATAATCGGGAATTTTTACCAGGGCCGATTCGGAAAATGTGGCATACTCGCGCAGGCAGCCGTCGACAAAGCCACCTAAGGCGGTGCGGCCGACTTCGGCATTGGGAGCGCCGCTTATCCAGTCTGGCATAAACGCCGGAGAGACTCGATCGCCGACTTTGAATTTCTTGACACGCTCGCCGATTTCGATCACTTCGCCAGCGCCATCGGAGAGGGGCACTAGTGGTAGTGGCACATTGCCGTACAATCCACGGCAAACCAGCAAGTCACGAAAGTTGAGAGAAGCTGCCTTCATCTTGATCACGACTTGATGAGGATGCGGCTTTTCCATGGAGCGCTCAGCGGCTCTATATTCCTTGCCGCTGGCATCCGTTCTGGTCAATTCGTAGACTTTGTAGGTTTTTGTCGCTGTTTCAGTCATGCTCTCATCCTCTAATTAAATTGACTTGAAATTAAATCGCATACGAGTAGTTTGGTGGCAGTATAGTTTTTGCTTCCACGCCGACTTGATCGGCCAGTATCTGGGCGGCATGAAAGGGCCAGTAAGGGTCGCGCATCATTTCTCGGGCAAGGAGGACAATGTCGGCTTCGCCGTTTTTGATAATCTCGTTTGCCTGCTCAGCTCCGGTGATCATACCGACTGCAGCTGTGGCAATTTGTGCTTGGCTGCGCACCGTTTTAGAGAGCGGCACCTGCCAACCGGGTTTGTAATCATAGCGGTCGCCCGAGCGGATATTGCCGCTGCTGCAATCAATGAGGTCCACGCCCAGTTTTTTCAATTCTTTCGCCAGAGCCACCGAGTCATCGATTGTCCAGCCGCCTTCTACCCAGTCCGTAGCGGAAAGGCGCACAGCCAGAGGCAATGCTTCCGGCCAGACGGCGCGTACTTCCTTGACTGTTTCAAGGCAAAAACGGATCCGATTTTCAAAGCTACCGCCGTAATTATCGGTACGGAAATTTGCTAAAGGCGAATAGAATGAATGGATTAGATAACCGTGAGCGGCGTGGACCTCCAGCCATTTAAAACCGGCTTTGTGGGCGCGAATGGCGGCCTCTCTAAATTTTTGTTGAATTTCTTTGATTTCCGCTACCGTCAATTCATGCGGCGTGCGCGACTTGTCATTGAACGGCACTGCTGATGGTGCCACGATAGCATAGCCCCCCCCGGCGTCAGGCACATCGTTTTTCTCATGGCGATTACCGACTTTCCAGGGATTTTTCGTCGAACCTTTACGACCGGCATGGGCAATCTGGATGCCCGGCACTGCGCCATATTGCTCGATAAAGGCTGTTATTTTGGAGAGCATTTCGATGTGTTCGTCTCTATAAATGCCCAGGTCGTCAGGGCAAATGCGGCCGCGGGGCTCGACTGCTGACGCTTCGACAATGACAAGAGCGGCGCCGCCTATGGCGCGCGAGCCGAGGTGCACCAGATGCCAGTCTTCGGCGAAACCATCAATTGAATGATATTGACACATCGGTGAAACGCCGATGCGATTGCGAAGTGTGACGCTTTTCAGGGTCCAGGGGCTAAAAAGATTTGTCGCCATGGCTATTTCTCGTTACCTCGGGGATGCCAGTACTAAGCGGCCGTCGCCTTCGGCTGCGGTTTTTTTAGTAATTTGCCATAATAGCCTGGCTGTGGAGATCGGATATTAAAATCGACCTCTCTGTAAAAACAGGGCTTACAAAGGATTGTCATGCAGCAACTATGTCTTCACCGTCCTGGCTGGGCTCGCCGCGCCGGCGTTTCGGCGGTTGCCTGCCTGCTTGCCGCGATTTTGAGTTTGAGCCGTGCCAGTGCTCAAGAAGACAGCGATGAAGTCGTGACTGCAAAGTCTCCGGTCCTTGTCCGCGAAAAAACAGTCGACACCATTCCCAGTCAAAAAGTTATTGGCCAGCCCGAACTGGTCGCTTCTTTCAACGAAGCTATGCCCACGGGTGTGACTGTCAGCGCCAGTGGGCGCATCTTTGTCAATTTCCCTCGCTGGGGCGATAAGGTCGATTACACTGTCGCCGAGCTTGTTGACGGCAAGTGCGTACCCTATCCAAATGCCGAAATAAACAAGCTCGATTTGAAAAAACTACGCGATCATCTCGTCTCCGTGCAGAGCGTTGTCGTCGATCCGCGCGGCCGTTTCTGGATGCTCGACACCGGCAGTCTGGCCTTCCAGCCTACGATCATTGGGGCGGCTAAGATGGTTTGTGTAGATCTTAAAACCAACAGGGTCGTGGAGAAAATCGAGTTCCCGCGCGACGTTGTATTGCCCACTACTTATTTGAATGACGTACGTTTCGACCTTAGGCGCGGTAAGGGCGGAATGGCTTTTATTACCGATTCTTCCGGCAGCGGTCCTAACGGCATTATTGTGGTCGATCTGGCCAGGAAGAAAAGCTGGCGACGATTGAATGACCACGCCTCCACCCGTCCGATGCCTGGATTTGTGCCGATCATCGAGGGACAACCGCTCGTTTTTGTTAACGATAAGGGCCAGAGGCAATCACTCAAGGTCGGCGCCGATGGTATCGCTATTGGTGCCGACGGCAAAAATCTCTACTATTGTCCGCTTTCCAGCCGCAAATTATTTTCTGTCAGCGTCGATGCCCTCTGCGACCAGAAGTTGAGCGATGTCGAAGTCGGTGAAACAGTACGAGAAGTAATTGAGAAAGGCGCCTCGGACGGACTGGAAAGCGATTCGCTCGGTCGCATCTATGCCACCGACTACGAACACAATGCCATTCAGCGCCTCTCGCCCGGCGGCGGGCAGGAGACAATAGTCTGTGACCCACGGCTGCTCTGGCCCGATACGCTCAGTCTTGCCGCCGACGGTTACTTATATTTCACGACCAATCAAATCCATCGCCAGGCGACCTTCCAGGGCGGTGTCGACAGGCGTCAGAAACCTTACGCGCTTTTCCGTGTCAAAGTGGATGCGCAGCCGGTCCTTCTTAAGTAAGTCGCTGTAGCCGGCTAACTGGCAATAGCCTTACTGGCCGAACCAGGTATTGTGATGTTCTTGCGAGCCGGGCTTGGCGTTCGGATTGTAGGCACCGTCGGCGTCACGTACGGTCTGCGGCAGATCACTGGAAAGCGAGGCATCGATGCCTTTGTCTTCGTTCAGGCCGACCGGGAAGCCCATGAAATTGAGGGTGCTCACAAAGGGCTGGGCCACGGCGCCAAGGATGGGATGGGCATGATATTTTTTCTGCTTTTTAGGCGGATTTTGTTGACCGGCGCTGGCCACCTGGCCATTGGCCTCAGCCTGGGCTCTTTCGCGCGCTTTTTCCTGAGCGCGGGCATCGGCGCGGTTATTGACACTTTCCGGCATCTGCATCAAATTGTCCGCAGGAATGCTCGCTTCTTCCATCTGGGTCGCGCTGATATCGGGCCCAGAATTGAGAAATTGTTTGAGATTGCTGCCGTCGATTGTGCCGCCGGGGGCTACGTAACGGCCGTCGGTGGTCTGAATGGCCGCTCTTTGATAAACGGCCGAGGGCTGCGCCGGTTGAGCCTGGGCCGGCGCTTGAGGCTGCCCGGCGCCCTGCGGTGCCGGTTTGTGATTTTGATCGTCGTACTGGCCCTGCACCGGGTCTGGCGCCTGGGCCTGAGCTGGGCTGGCACTGAATGTAGCCGCTGCCAGCATTGTCAGTACGCCTGCTTGGGCGAAACGATTCGAAATCACAACTTTACCTCTGAAAAAATCGCGTATATATAGAACTTGTTGGTTTTACCATAAAAGTGCTCAAACTCCCAGGAGACCTGGCTAAGATCTGCTTGGCAGGTAAATAATAGGGCGGGAACCTTCCCCGGGAGAGGTCGTCTTTTGGCAGCATACAGGGCATGGCTGACGGAGCTTCTAAATAAATGAAATCGTCAATCCTAGAAAGGATACAAGCGCTCCGGAAATCTGTTGTCCTGACAGGCCTGGCCGTAATGATTAGTGGAACAATCCCTACTTTTGCCTTTGCGCAGTCCAATCAATCCACCAATCCTTATGACTCCGCGTCAATGCCATCGCAGGCCAGACTGAACGGCTCTGTCACACAGAGTACAAGTAATGGAAATGGCAGCATGCGCATGACGCGGAGTCAATCGGCTGATACTGCCGGAAGCAACCAGACCTCCGATTCGCAAGGGTCACTTTTTTCCAGTTCGGCACTTTCGAGTTTCGGCTCCAGTCCGTCTCCTGCTGCGCCCAACGTGCAAAGCTCTCAATCAGGCAACATGAGCGGCATCGTCAATCAATCGGCTGCCATCGATGGTAGCAATAATGGTGCCTCATCTTCTTATAGTGGTACCGCAGGCAGTGCTGGCTCCTCGCCCCTGGCCGGCGGTAGCCAGTTTGATTTTGGCAAGGCTCTCAGTCTTGGCACAACGATGTTCAATGGTTTGAATAGATTGATGAATGACAACAGGACACCAGCCGGCAGTGTTTTTAGCGGCTCCTCGCAGATGTCGGGTGGCTTGCTCAATCGCTCTACGATTACCAATGCCGGTACATCACTATTAAATGGCTCGGCCGGACAGTTTTTTAAAATCGCCAAACCGCTCACCCGGAATGAAATAAATCTTCTCTCCAATTACGACGTCGCTATTGTCATCGACAAATCGGGCTCCATGCAGTCTCAGGACTGTCCTGGCGGTCTCAGTCGCTGGGATTTTTGCCGGGAACAATTGCTCAATTTGACCAGTCAGGTAAATACAGCGTTCCGCTCCGGAATCACCGTTGCGTTGTTTTCATCCGAATATCACATTTTCAACAATGTAAGCTTTTCAATGGTACCGGAAATATTTGCCACGAATTCTCCAGATGGTGGCACGTATCTGGCCAGACCGATGAGAGATATCTTCTTCAATTTCTTCAATACGCGCGACCGCAACATGATCACTCATACGCCAACCAGACCCCTTCTCATCGAAGTTGTCACCGATGGCGAACCAAGCGATAAAGAAGCGTTGATTCAGGTCATATGCGATGCGACGCAAAAGATGACATCACCCCATGAGGTTTCTATCCAGTTCTTGCAAATCGGCCATGAGTTTGGCGGCAGTCGTGTATTAAATGAATTAGATAATCGATTAGTTGGTGAAGATGGGGCACAATACGACATAGTCAACGTCGAACCATTTAATCAAGTAATTAGTGAAGGTCTGGCCCGCTCGATGGTGGCCGTAGCGACCAATCACCCATAAAAAAGTTTTCTCCCCGCTTGACGAAGACACGCACAAAGACCTCCGCAAGGGGGTCTTTGTGTTTCTGGTTTTCAATTTTGGTGTCAGGCTTCAGTGCATTTCGGGTCAGCCCAGCTCTCAGCGCAGTGCCTCAGCATGGGCGAAAGCGCCCTTGAGTGCAGCCTGCCAGCCGTGGTAGTCGGCTTTACGATCGATGAGCGGAAATACCTTCAAATCGCACTGCCAGAGATCGGCGAGCTCTTTTTCGTTTTTGATCAATCCGGCCGTAAGCGCCGCCATAGCCGCTACGCCCCATGCCGTCGATTCACTCTGCGACGAGCGTAAAACTGGTATGCCCAGCACATCGGCCTGGAATTGCAACATAAAGGCATTCTTGGTGGCACCGCCGTCGACGCGCAGTTCACGCATGACGATACCGTTCTTTTTCATATCTTCCAGAACATCGGTAATTTGATAGGCCATCGACTCCAGTGCGGCACGGACAAAATGCGCCTTGCCACTGCCCCTGGTGAGGCCGACGATCGTGCCGCGTACATCGCTATTCCACCAGGGCGAACCAAGACCGACCAGAGCCGGCACAAAATATACGCCCTCGTTAGAATCGATAGACCCTGCCAGCTGCTCTGTTTCGCCGCTCGACTCGATGATGCCCAGGCCGTCGCGCAGCCATTGAACGGCCGCTCCGGCAACAAAGATCGCTCCTTCGAAGGCGTATGTCGGCTTTTTACCGTCGAGCTGCCAGGCCACCGTGGTGAGAAGGCCGGAGGTCAGTTTCGCCCTTTCACCCATGTTGGCTAATAAAAATCCGCCAGTCCCATAGGTGCATTTCGCCATCCCTTCTTGCAGGCAGCACTGCCCAAAAAGAGCCGCCTGTTGATCGCCGAGCACGGCCAGAATCGGTGCCTCGAATCCAACCAGCTCCGCCTTTGTATTGCCAAAATTAGCATTGGACGGCAGGACTTTGGGCAACATCGAAGCGGGCACGCCGATGCGACGCAGCAATTCTTCGTCGAATCTCATCGTGTGGATGTTAAACAACATCGTCCGCGACGCGTTACTGCCTTCGGTGGCGTGCGTCGCTTCTCTGGTCAGGTTCCAGATCAGCCAGGTGTCGATTGTGCCAAAGAGAAGTTTCCCGGCCTCGGCTTTTTCCTTTGCCCCCGGCACATTGTCGAGGATCCAGCGCACTTTCGGCCCGGAAAAATAAGCATCAGGAACGAGTCCGGTTTTGGAGCGAATCATCTCGGTATCGTCGCGCAGTTGATCGGCGAAGGCTTGAGTGCGGCGGCATTGCCAGACGATGGCATGATAGACCGGTTTGCCCGTTTCGCGATCCCAGACCACAGTTGTTTCGCGCTGATTGGTAATCGAAACGCAGGCAATATCGGCCGCATCGATTTTGGCGTCTTTGATGGCCAGTTTGATGCAGTCGATCTGCGTCGACAAGATTTCTTCGGCGTCGTGCTCCACCCAGCTTGGTTTGGGGAAATATTGCTTGAACTCCTTCTGGCCGACCCCGAGCGATTTGCCGCTTTTGTCGAAGACAATGGCCCGGCAACTCGTCGTACCCTGGTCGATGCTCAAAATGTATTGCTTCATCTTGTCAATTCCCTTGTCTTGTTTTCTAACCCCTTTGGTAACTATGCTGGTTCTTTGCAAAAGTCGGCGGCCGGGGGCTATGATCTTAGTACGTAGATTACTGAGCGGTGAGGCAATTTAATATGATTCCACCTGATACGAGCGGAATATTGCCGGACAATCAATTGCCAAATACTTGCGGTGTTTGTGGGAAGCCGCTAGAGGGCATCCTCGGCCTTGCCCTGCCCATGCCCGAAGGGTTACCCCTTGGTAAATCTCATAAATGCAAGACCTGTGGAAAACTGATTTGCAGCAAGCATTTTAGTGCTTCGCGTAGTCTTTGTGTGCGCTGCGAAACTGGTCGCGATTCCTGGTGTAAGACACCTGACATGCCCGAGTAAAAGGACAGGTCAGTTAAATAGAACCGCCGCGTAAAAAGATCAAAGAGGGCTGGCAGGTCGTCAAAAAGACGGCCACCAATAAGGAGACTTACGCTGGTTTTGCCCGGCGCACGGCGGCGACAGTAATAGATTGGTTCTGGTTGAACGCCATCATTTTGCTATTGCTGATGCCACCGCTGGTTATTGTCAGTCTTTATTTCATGTGCGGCTGGTTGCCGGAATTTCTCGGTCCAGACCCGGCTCCGGCGCTGGTCTGGATGGCTGGTCTATGTGGTGTCGTCGGACCGGTCATTTTAAATTGGCTCTATTATGCAGGCTTCGAGTCTTCGCGTTTTGCCGCCACACCGGGCAAAATTTTGCTCGGTTTAAAAGTAACCGACGTCAACGGCCAACCGTTCTCGTTCTGGAGTTGCTCGCAAAAGCAAGCGATGACGATGGCCCTTTTTGGAGTGCCGATATTTCTCAATGGAGCCGTCTCTTTTATCTGCGCCCGGGCCAACCTCAAGGGCATGGAGATTTATCTCTACGTGACGGCCTCGGCCGTCTTTCTCATACCCTTGATCGGCTATCTAATGGCTCTATTTGATAAAAAACATCAGACCGTCTACGATAAAATGGTGGCGCGCATAGTATCAGTGGATCCACCTGAAGCAGAGGGCGACGGTCAATCTATGCCATTTTTCAAGCGTCTGCCGGGCAAAATTCTTCTGGCCATTATTCCTGTGATGATTGTTGCCCTCAGTACCAGCATCGGTACTCTTTTGCATCGTCCGGAAGTCAATCCGCTCATTCGCGAAGCGATTGAAACGCCTGAAAAATGGCAGCAGCTCGGGGTATCGAGAGTACAGCGCAAAGTAATAGTCGAGCAAACTGTCAAGGCCGGTCACGTGATTACCGCTGATGATGTCAGCGAGGTGCGTGTCCCTTCTACCGACATCGGACCCGACCAAGTGGTGTGCACCGACCTGGTCGTCGGCAAAAAGCCGATTGTCACGCTCAAGCCCGGTGATTTCATGAGTCTGCGCGACTTGCCTTATGCCAGGGCACAAGAAGCGCGGCAGCAGATTTTTGCCGAAGCGGCTCGCAGCGGCACGGTCGGTCTTTGCCCCCACGCCAAAAATCGTTCCACGGCTAAGCTCGATGAATTTCGTGTCGTCAAGGCGGTCGATAAAGACGAGCTGTTTCGCGATGATCACTTTGTCCTCTCGAAGCTAATCGATAAGCCAACTGCGGTTAAAATGATTCTGCCCCTCGCTGCCATCGAGGGTAATACCAGTAAAGTAAATTACGAATGGGAGTTTGCCGGCAAGAAATGTCGCAACTTTTGCCGCGTCGGTCAGATGCTGCAAAGGCGTAATATCGCTCCTTCTGGGCGCGTTTACCGGTCTGTCGATAGTATCGCCAATAATCAAATCATCGAAGCAAAAGATTTGCGCGAAGAACAAATCGATCCGCTCGCCTGCGCCTATACGATGATAAGCGCAGAGAAGCTGATTATCGGTAAACGCGCCAGTAAGGCGATTGCCCGCGGCAAAATCATCAGAGCTAATGATTTGCTCTGGAAATAAGCCGGCGATTTATTTATCAGTGACTTTTGTGTTTGCCCTTTGTTTTGCCCGTTTCATCCGATGGCACGTCTTTTGAGCTGTCGGCGCTGTTGGCGAGCAGGTAATCGCGGTGGAAATCTTTGAGAACGCTTTCGACTTGCTGATCGATAGTTTCCTTTGCGTTATCGCCGAGGCGTCCGACGCTCTCTTTTGTCCAGACTGAGACCATCAGTTCTTTTTTATTGCGGGAGATGCGTGCTTTTTCGACGAGCGCGAGACTGACGCTGTAGGCCGCTCCTTTTGAGCCGCCTTCGTCCGGTATCACTTTTACTTTTAGATACATGAGCGGCGTGTCGGAGGGACCACATCCAGATGACTTACCGGATTTATCGCTTTTGCCGCCGCAATCCGCTTCGCCTTCTACCATGGTGATATGGCAAGGCGAAAGTCTCTCGGTGAGAAGCTGCTTGAGGTGTTCTTCGCTTTCACCATGCTCGGTGGCATAAGCATCGAGCTTGCCGACATAAAGCTTGAGGTGCTTGAGACCAGCGAGAATGAAAGGTTCGTTGAAGCCTTCGCGTTTTGGATTTTCTTTTGTCGGGGCAGCCTGGGCGCTCAGCTGACTTGTAGCATTTAGGGACAGTGCAAAGGCCAGAGCTAATGAGCCAGCCATCAACGGGCGTAAAGGATTTTGGAACTTCAACTTATTCTCCTTGTGATTTGCTGTATTTATTGTGAATTGATATTGTGAATTGATCGGGGGGCCTTTTCGTCAGCGTCCAGATTTTGCGCCGGCTATTTTGGCTTTTCGCAGTCCGGGATATTCGATATTTTCCTGGGCGATATTGATAATGGTTTCAACGATAGCGTCAGACATAAATTCAATCTGTTTTTCTCTCCCGGCTTTGGCCAGGCCTTTCAACGCTTCTGCCACGCCTTTTGGAGTAGATTTGTGCCTGGCTCTTTTGGCCGTCCTGGCAAATGTTTTTTCGGGCGGCAAATGCACGAATAGCACGCTTTCGATAGCGTGCACATCACGTTTGTAGTTCAGGGCGCGAAAATAGAGCTCATTGCAAATGAAAGTACCGGCATGATTGGAAACTTCGCTCGGGTAGCCGGCTTTCAGGAGCACCTCCTGTAACTGTGGCAAATTTAAGTGACTGCGTAGCAATTGTGGTGCCTTGGGCTCGATTGTCTCTTCCTGGCGCAATTCTTTGTTATTGTCAGGAAGTCGATAATCGCGGAAGTTCATGGCGAAGCGCTCCAGGCTGAGCTGTTCGCGGTTAGCTGCCAGCCCGAGCATGACGATAAGCACTGGCCCCTCGGCTTGCTTGACCGCCTCATCCATGGCCTTTTTGAGGATTTTCCACCCCTTGGCACCGGCCGTCGGCAGGACCTGCTTGCGAATGTGAATCTCTTTTGCGGACCGCGATGGCCCACGGGCTTTGCCTTTGAGGATGTCAGGAAAAGATTCGACCAGGACCTGGGAGGGATTGTGCTTCTCCCCAGCGAAGGCGTCGAATCCAGTAAGGAGCACCGTTACAGGCTTTGCCGCCGATTTTTTAGGGGCTTCTTCTGCCGTTTTTTCGTTTTTTGCCATAGTCCGTATAGTGTAGAATGTTTTGCACGCTATGGTGATCTCTTATTGATATCTCCCACCCGTGCCGGAGTGGCGAAATGGCAGACGCAGTTGACTCAAAATCATCCGCCTTCACGGGCGTGTCGGTTCGACTCCGACCTCCGGCAATCATTGAATCAATAGCCCGCTCCAGATCTCCTGGGGCGGGTTTTTGTTGCCACCGTCTGTGATGGCGATCTTTTCACTGTTTTTGCCGTGCTCCGCTTTTGCTTTTTTCGTTTCCGATTTTTATCTGCTCAGGCTTTGACAGATAGGCACAAAAAACTCTAGGGGGCGGAAGCTCTATCTGACTCTCAGCGCTTGTGATCGATGAGAGAGCATCTGATTTTCGATCATGCAAAAACATGACAACCGCTCCGGCCTGTTCTTGATCCCCGAAAGCCCCACCCTTGCTTCGTTTGACCGTCGGGTTTTGAAGTCCCGACCCTCCGGGTATAAGTAGGTTGGAACCCTGACTTATACAGAGAGGCATTTTTATGGCAGGTCATCATAACGACGCCGGCGATTCGGCACAAAAGCCGCCCAGCGATAGCGCTCAGCCGGCTCACGACCATACATCGGCTCTGCACAGTGATGCCTACACGCCGGGCATAATCAATTACCGCCATAGCCCCTATGAGACCGGTAAGCACGAACAGGCCGTCTGTAGTACCGGTCCGGCTTTGAAAGATTTGACCATTGACACGACTATTAAAGAACATGAGACCATGCACCAGGGCGGCACATATGCCGAGCGCAAGGCTGAAACAGACCGCCAGTTGCCGGTTTCCAATGAGCACTACCGCGATATCGTCAAAGCCGGTGTAGACCATCTGAAAGGCTACGACGGTTATATGTCCCTCCAGCTCCGCACCGCCTTCGATGAGGCCTACAAGAGCGACAAATCAATGCATACCGGCGGCAAGCACGTCGACGATTTGATCAAGTATGCTAATGCCAATCTTTGCAAAAACACCCATACCCTGGGCCGTCAGGGCGATAATATCATTATCTATTCAAAAGACGATGGCGACAATCACGGCAAAGTGACGAAATACACCATACCGCTTCAACTGCATAATGAGCTGAAATAGCGCTCCTGCGACAATCGTTAGTCCGCCGGCAGCATCGCCCAGAGGTCAGGCTTGCCTGCATTGCAGTGCACAGCCCGGCCGAGCAAGCTCAGTCCAAGCATCGAAAATAAAATGGAATAGCGGGCTGCGTGCCAGGCCCCGCTGACATTTGTATGCGGATCGTCAATCGCCCGGGCGCGATATTCGACCGTTGGAATCGGGTGGAAAATGGAATCGACGGCGCGACTGCGCGTTTTTTCATCCTCGAGATAGCTGTCGATCTTGCCGATTGTCTGCAATAGAAGCTCTCTATTTACGCCTTTTTGCAAGGCGAGACGATCTGCTTCCATAGCGCCAAGCTGGCTCGGGTAGGGCATCAGCAGTAAGCCCAGAAAAGACCACAGGGTGAAACACAGGGACATCGTCAGAAGACCGGAGGCCGTATCGAGGCGCAGAAAAAATACCTGGGCTGGTATCAGCGTGCAGATAATAACGCCGATAGCGTTGAAAGTGATTGCCAGGGCCAGTCCACGACTGCGGCCGCCGGAAGCAATGATTAGATTGCGGCGTGTTACTTCTGTCCACATTTCTTCTTGACTGAAATTTTGCAGCCATCGCTGCGGCAAGACAATTTTTTCCGCGCGCGGCAATCCGATGATGCCACCACTGAAGCAGATTTCATCGCTCTGGGCGACGAGAAGCGGCACGCCGCCATTTCTGTTCTGGGGAAAGGCCGCTTTGATTGCTTGCGGCGCTTCAGTGAATTTCATCCCAGAGTAATAGTGCGCGAGTAGGTCCTGTCTGGCGGTGAGCAAAACCGCTCCGCCCAGGAATGCTGCCACCACTGTTACGGTCCCGCCCACTCGATAGCAGGCCGTGATTGTTGCTGCCACCGCCGCAAGAGCGAACGTGTGTTTCAGTGAGCAAGTTGACCACCGACGTAAATAAGCGGGCAAGCTGAGTGAGGTGCGCTTGTAGAGCCTCTCTATCCTGTAGCCGAGCAAATCAAATGGCAGGCAGAGCAAGCTGAAGGCAACCAGGCATTCAGCTAAATCAAGGAACCAGGCCGTGGGAGAGCTGTCAGCGTGGGCGAAGATTTTGACCGGCGCGCCCGAGTAGAGCGCGAAAGCGCTCAGCGTGACGATTGTCCCGACATAGGCGATGCCCAGCCAGCGGCGCATGCGCGCGTAAGCCAGAGCAGGCTTGTCAGCCTGCCTGATAGCAGTTTTAGTTGTTGTCATTTTTTCCCTGTGAGCACTTTTGACCAGTGCGACCTTGCTGTTGTCCCAAGAATAGGTGGCTTTGATGAATAGGGCGTGAACATCCTCTTCGATGTGGACAGATTGAGCCGGCGACGGTATCGTTTTCCTATGAATTCGCTCTATCTGAAATCCGCACGCCTTATCCTCGAGCCGCTCAAGGAGCAGCACGCCGATTTTTTGCTCGAGGGCCTGCAGGACTTGGAGCTTTATCGATTTATTCCGCAGGAGCCTCCGCAAGATGACATGCATCTGCGCGAGCGCTTCATGCGACTGGCTAAAGGTCCGGCCCCTTACGGTAACGAAGTCTGGTTGAACTGGGCGGTGCGTGAAAAATTTGGCGATCAGTACGTCGGTTTGATTGAAGCGACCATCGATGACAATTCAGGTGCGAACAAAAGCGCTCATCTTGCCTATTTCATCTTCCGTTCATTCTGGCGCAGCGGATACGCCACGGAAGCCTGCGGTCGTGCGATCGAACATCTCATCCACGACCGCGACTGCAAGGTCATCCGCGCGGAAGTAGATACTCGCAATGCCGCTTCTATCGCTTTGCTCACAAAGTTGGGCTTCCGGCGTATCGCGTTTAACGCCGAAGCGGATGTCTTTAAAGGATCGAGCAGTGATGAATATGTGTACGAGCTGCGAGCTTAAGTGAAGCAGGGCTGGCATTTTGCTTGTATATCGAGCTATTTATTGGTATAAAGTCGTCTCTTGTCAGCTATCCCGTCAAAAAAGAGAATGGTAAAAATGAGCGGAAACGCAAGTCAGACACGCACCTGGGCTGCTCTCGAAATCGAAACGAAAGCCGAGCAAGAAGACCTTGCCTCCTGGCTCTTGATGCAGTGCGGCGCGCAGGGCTGTGAAGTCACCCCCGGCACCGGCGACATCATCACGATCACCGCTACTTTTGACGGCGCCACGATCGCCGATAGCGACTGGGAGAAAATCAAAAGTTCACTCGAAGAATATGGTCTGGGCGAAAGTCTGAAGTCGCTCAAGCGCAAAGACGTACCCGAGGAAGATTGGCTGGCCAAGTGGAAAGTAGGCTTCGAGCCATTTCGCGTTGGTACGAAATTTTTGATCTGCCCCTCGTGGTATCAGCAGCGTCCGGGCAATGACAAACCGCCGGAAATAGATCCGGAGCTGAGCGAAGGACGCATCAAGATTTTTATCGAGCCGGGAATGGCTTTTGGCACGGGTTTGCATGCGACAACCCAGTTTTGTCTGCGCGCTCTCGAGACCCTGCCGCTCAAAGGAAAAATCTTCGACATCGGCACTGGCAGCGGCATTCTTGCCATTGCCAGCCTTTTGCTCGAGCCGGAAGCGCAAATCGTCGCTTGCGACACAGACCAGGTGGCGGTCGACTTTGCCCTCACCGACTTTGAACTGAACGGCGTTGACGGCCGCATCGAGCTATTCACCGGCAGTACGGACATGATGCTCGGCCGGCGCTTCGACATGCTTCTGTCCAATTTGACCTGCGAAGATATCATCGCCCTGTTGCCGGATTACAACAAACTGCTCAACCCCGAAGGTTTAATTGTCTGCGCCGGTATCCTCTCGGCCAAATTGCCGCTGCTTGAGCAGGCCCTGGCCAACTATCCGATGCGCATCACCCAGTCCGAAATCGTCGGTCAGTGGGCGGGTATCGTCATCCAGAAGGCCTGAAACGGCAATTCGAACCGAAAACTTAAGGAAGAGTGGCGAACCGTTGCCGCTTTCGTCGAGTTGGGTATAATCAAATCAGACGGGCAACCGCTTACTGCACCCTGAAAATTGCATGTCATGTGCATAAATCCGTTTTCTCTTGCGACAGGACACTGTTGCCACCCGCATCTCTGGATACGGGGGCGTTTAGATTCGACAGGGTTGTTGTTTCGCAGGTTGCATGCCGGGGAGCTTGTCCCTCGTACCAAATAAGCAAAAAGATAGATGCAAATAACATCGTCAAATTCCCCAGCCGCAGCCTCGCTGCGGTTGCCTAACTAATTACTTAGGCTTCTGGGACTTGCAGCGTAGCTTGATTACCCGCCACGCTCAGGTAAACCACGGTAATTGCTCAAGGGTGAAGTTAGCGAATATTAGCCCTTGCTAAGACATAATCGCAATCCCGGTTGGCCGTTTAAGCCTTCCTCAGCGGGTCGCAAGACAACTGGGGGAATTTTAAACTACGCATTGTAGACGCCTGCCTCTCGGCTTCTTTGGACGCGAGTGCGATTCTCGCCGCCTCCACCATTTTTTAAATCAAAGCCCGAATCATTGAGCCTGTGTGGCTTGGTGCTTCGGGCTTTTTTGTTTATAGTGACGACATGACCGATTTTATGACCGGTCTTTCGACATTCGTAATAGGCTGTAAGGAATGGCCTCAACTGAGTTCTTACTCAAGTTTTCCTATTAACATCGAATCCAGTAGCCAGTCTTGGCTACCGGATGGGATTATTGTGCGCGTTGTCGAAGGCAATTTAATTTTCCTGTAGTTATTTTGTACGACATAATGGGCGAAGTATTTTCATGACTCACCAGCCTGTGGCGAATGATGCGGCTTACGGTGTGAGACCAGGTGTCCCGGCGACAGCTACTGAGTGAGGTCATCATACTTATGAAGAAACGCCTAAGAGCGCCGAAAATTTTTATTGGCAATAAAGCAGCGTCCATCAGTCTTCAGCGTGAGCTTAAATTGCCTAACTTCCGTTTTGTAGTCGCAACATTAGCGGTGCTGCTTTGCTCCGTAATCGGCGCAGCTGCGACAAACAACCTCTATCACGGCCATGTTGTCGTGACAGAACACCGAAGCAAGGGCGCAGTAGCTGGCCATCCCGAAGCAACTAGTGCAAGCAGTGGTCCAAAGGCGATCGTTAAATCGCCTGCTGTTTCTACCGTGGCCAACCCAGATTTTATCGCGCGCTATGGTGCAGCCGCAAAATCGCCACTTGTTGCTGCCGCGATCATGAAAGTCGAGAAGGCACCCGGTCCCACTCTTGAAGCCAGACAAGCTGCCGATCGCTCCGAAAGGCTACAGCATGGTTATGCTGGGCCAGGGGCCAATCCCGTTGCGGCGATCATGGCCGGTTATGTACCGCTAGGCATCCCACCCGAGCAGGCCGCCATGCTTTACAGGACTTTGCCGCATAGCCCAACGATGCCTGAAGCAATGACCTCGGAAAGAATCGCAAGAATGAGTGGCGAACCGATCGATCCTATGGCAGCGGTGCTTCAAGGCCAAGGACTATCACGAAGTCAGATCAGTGCCGAAAATGACAGAATGATTCAGTCATCCATACGCGATCGCAGTGGCCCTATCTATGTCCCTCCCCTGCACCGTGATCACCAAAGCTCCATCCGCGAAATGACAGACGGTAGTGGCAATATCGTGGCCCAATATGCTTATGACCCTTACGGGCAGGCTACAAAATTGCAAGGGAGCCTGGATTCCGATTTTCAATACGCAGGAATGTATTATCATGCACCGAGCGGTCTCAATCTCGCAACCTTCAGAGCTTACAGCCCGACTCTCGGACGCTGGATAAATCGAGATCCTATTCATGATTTGACCTTCAAGATGCGGCCTCTTGGACCCAAGGTCGAAGATCCAAGTGTCATGGTAATGGCAGCGGCTTCCGGCCCAAGAATCTCAAAGCGCCCGAGAGAATTAAATGATTATGCTTATGTAGGGAATAGCCCAGTTAACTGGCGAGACGCAAGCGGTCTTGCAATCGGAGGTTTCCCTCAGCCATCTGGAAAATCTCCACCCGTCGGGACGCCTGGCTGGACAAGAGACGACTGCGTAAGATGGTGCTTTCTAAATACGGGTAACTGGGATGACTACTGGGACTGTATCTCCGTCTGCGACGAGCATTTTCCATTGAGCTGTAAACCGCATTAACCACCTGGACGGTGACTTATTCGTGTATTCAATCAATCAGTCCCGCCTGCGAATGCCACAGACTCATGCATTGGATTATCTTCAATCCACTTAACAATAATCTCCTTCGCTTCTGTCATCTCGCGCGCCAGGGCGCTATGTACGCCTGGACTTGATAGTTGCCTTTTCCAAGCTTCTTCCGTGGTTTGGATTGATAGCTGGTCAACATCTAAGCCTAGAATTCGGCAACACGTATGGACGCGAGTAAAGGCTTCTAAAAGACCAGCCTGCTTTAAATACAGAAAGTAGTCCTGCGATGGCATAAATGCTTCCTCCCTTGCTCCTGCCATTTTATTACGAGGGGCATAAATTAACCAGCGCTACCTCAAATCAATAATGCCTTATCGCACACCGGCGGCCCCTGTGGTATCTGACAGACATTTGCGGAACTGAATGTTGACCGCGCTGAACCTGAAAGATTGCCCTATCGTTCGGATCTGGCATTGCCCGGGAGTCTCCCCATGGCTGACCAACTGCTTCTGATTACCTCTTTACGGCTGCTCGCAGCCGTTATAGCAGCCTGGCCTGGCACAATAATTGGCTTGCTCGCGCCTTTTCAAGTGGCAACGGCCAAACCCCTGACGCTGCTCAATCCAATCTTGCCAGCCTTATTTCTTTTGATGGGGCTGGGGTCCGGTCTTCTTACCGCTTGTGCCGCCATTGTAGCTGTCGCTGTTATTGATGCGTTTGTCGTCATTCATATTTTGCCATGGTGGTCTTGCGCAGCAATTGTGCTGTCTTTCGCGTGTGTCTCGTATACTCTTAAAAGAGACTGGGCATCGTGACGTGGCAGCGGGGGCAAGTAGACAACTGATGAGTTTGGCCCCCGATATTGACCAAGAAATCTACGACCGCGTCGTAGAAATCCTTGCCTATGGTACTGGCCTCAAGAAGGAGCAGATCAAACCAGAAACACGTCTGTTTCATGATGCAAGAATCGATGGAACCGATGGTTATAACTTGCTGATTGCAGTCTGTGATGAGTTCAAGGTTGACCCGAAAAGTGTGATTTTTGACAGACATTTTGGCCAAGAAGGGTTTGATCTTTTGGAGATACTTCAATGCCTGTTTGAGCCTGAGAGACGGAAGAAAGTACCAATTACAGTTTTGGATTTATACCAAGCTGCTAAGGCAAAAAAATTCCCTGACTTAGCGGCCAGATCGGCAGAATGATTCCATGAACACATGCACAAAATACAAGCTCATTTTAAGTCAATTTTTGGCGGCAAGCCTCTGCACATCAGCATGCTTGGCTGCGGATCTCCAGGCGGAAGGCGTACAAAATCTAAAAGCCAAAAACTACACCAAGGCGCTTGAATGCTTCAATTCAGCTTTGAAGGAACAGCCAAATAACTGGCAGTTATGGCAGAACATTGGAAGTTGCCACATGCAGCTTGGGCACAATGATGCTGCAATTAACAGTCTGCAAAAGTCCATTGAGATCGGCGGTTTACATGCGGGTCAATGTACGCTCATGGCAGCGGCATTAGAGGGACGTGGTCAGCCGAAGCAAGCTCTATCCTGGCTTACATTAGCTTGCAAAATTGATCCCAGCAGAGCAGCCGATCCAGGCATGCAGGCCGCTATCCGAGAACTTCAAGATCCACTTAAAAATCCAGGTGGCTCGCCTGACTCGCCTGATTACTTGTCCGGGCTGGTCGACATTAATAGGTGGCGCGAGCAGGACATGCCACTTAAGGTCTATGTGCGAAAGAACGTCCAACTACCGGGCTTCTACGAACGTTTTCTAGGTGTTGTTCGGGAGGCCATGGAGCAGTGGTGTCAGGCTTCTGGTAACGCTGTATCATACAAATTGGTCCCCGGGCCAGAGTCGGCAAGCCTAGTTTGGGACTATACGGACAGGCCGGAGCTTTGCACATCCAATCACGAACCGGGTCTTGAGGGCGTCAATGAAATGAGGCTTCGCATGGAGGACCGCACGGCGGCGGCTGGCAACATTACTGTAGTCGTGAAAAAAGGTCCGAATGCGCCATCATTTCGAGATCGGCAGCTAATTCTAACAACCTGCTTGCACGAAGCCGGTCATGCTTTGGGCATTCATGGGCATTCGCCCAATACCCATGATGTGATGTTTCTGGCGGCTAGCCCAGAGGCAAAGCCGAAGCTCAGCCAGAGAGACGCGAACACAATCAAGCTGATGTACAAGCGCGATTGGAAGTAAGTGTCCCCTTGGGAAATTCACTATCCGGCACCCAAAGTTTTCTGATTGACATTCTTTTTTTGCTTCTTCGATTGCAAATAGGCCTCCAGCCTAGTCTGATTGAAATTGCTAGCATCATCAATAAATCTCGCATAGTGTTTGAATGTGATTTGTGCCGTTGAGTGCCCAAGCATTTTCGCAACCCAGCCTGGTTGTAAACCATTTTGGAGGCACATAGAGGCAAAAGTATGTCTTAACTGGTAGCTGGGCCTATGGCGAACCCCGGCCTTTGCCAGCGCCACTCGCCATTCCCTATCAACATGCTTATCGTAAGGCTGTCCCTTCTTGCTCAGAAAAACATAGCCGTCCAAATGTTGGGTGGGAGAATGTTTCAGATCAAGCAGTGTTTGTTTCACGATGGACAGCATGTGAATGACCCTGTTGCTAGACTTCGTCTTGGGCGTTCCTTCTTTGCCACGGACTCTTCCCTTTGAAATAGTGATTTCGCTTCGCTCAAAGTCAACATCGGCCCATCTCAGGGCAAACAACTCGTCAGGTCTGGCGCCGGTCCATGCCAGGCAGATAAACAATGGCTTTTGATATGGCTTCAATACGTCAAGCACTCTGTCCAACTCTTCAGATGTTAGCGGATCGATTGTCGGGCCCTCTTCGCGAAGAGGATCAACGCACATAGTCGGATTGTCTGAAATTAGTTTTCTTCTCACGCAAACCTTTAAAATGTATCGGAGCGGCCCCATTATGTTATTGGTGCGAGCGGCACTGACTCGCTTCGATACATCGGCTTGAAATCTAGCAATGCGCTCTTCTGTTATTTGATCTACATTTAGCTCACCAAACTCGGGTAGCAGATAGTTCTTAAGAATCTCTCCGTAGCCCCTTCTTGTACTAGCTTTTAAATGTGGGCGTTCCGCTAAATATGATTCTGCCATCTCTGCAAAGGTGCGGCGGGTTTTTTTCTTCAGAGATTGAATGTCTCCAAGTTCACCCGTGACTCTATAGGCGGATCTCTCCCTCTGCAATTCCAGCAAAACTAACTGCGCACCGGCCTTATCAGGCCCGACTGCTTTGCGAATTTGTCTTCCATTTATGATTATTCTGATGTACCAGATTTTCCCCTGCTTATATAGGCCGTCTTTGCAGACGATTTTTTTCTGAGGCGGTTTCTTGTCCATAAACTAACTAGCTCTCTCTCTTCGTTTTTTTGCGTCGTAAACATAGTGTCTGCATTTGCCTGAGCAATATAATCGATCTTCGCGCGGCTTGCGTCCCCCATTTACTGATACTGAGCTGAATACCAAGTTTGGACAGCCAGCCCGTTTGCAAACATGACTTACTGTAGTTCCTGTGGCTTTTGCAAATAGTGCCAGACACATCGCTTCGTATGGTGTTTTTGGACTAAACTCGGCGTTGAAGTTTCGTTGAATCCGGAGACTAATTCCCTCCATTAACAAGTTGATTGCTGCAAAAACATACTCTCTGCAAGCAGCTATATCGATTTCCCAACGCCCTTTGCGAAAATCATCTTTTGAATACCCGCTCACACGCAAAACAAGAGTGCTTTCGTTACTAACTCCAAGCTTCTGAAATCCTTTCCAGTTTTTGCAATCTTTGGGCACGATTATTGCGCTACAGCAACCATCAGCGTCTGGCTCTGAAATGCTTTCTATCTTGCAGCGACCTTTAATATCAGAGCGTTTGTGCGGTCTAACAAGATCCAAAAGTGTAATTATCCAATTTATAAATGAAGCAGCGCCGAGGAATTTTGCTTCTGATTCTTCTGCTACGGAGTTTTGATCATGATTCTTATAAGGGAATCCATTTTGTTCCAAATACACGAGCAATTTTGACCTGTCATCAATCGAAGCGAATGATTCTAACCAGCTTTCCCAGCAACTATTAACGTCAAGAGAGTAAGCATTATTTTTATATCTAAGGTCTCTTGGTCGTACAGGAAGATAGGTCGCCAAAATTTTGTCACCTTGGATAGTGTATGTGGCCGGATTTATAAACCAAAGGTTTTTCACTCGTAATTCCTCTCACGGCTATCGGACAGATACTGTTTTATTTCCCTATCTGTCTCACTCGTAATATATCTCAAATGGGCCAATTTGGGGGCAATTGTAATGCGAACGGATAAGGATTTAATGACGAAACCATTATGTTTCACGGTGGTGGAAGTCGCCGGGATTCTGAAGTGCAGTGTGAGAAAGGTTTGGACTCAGATTTATACTGGAAAGTTGCAGCATTTCAGAGTTGGTTCTCGTGTCTTAGTCTCCGCAGAACAGTTGTGGAATTTTATCGACCAGCAGACGGTTTCCCATAATCAATATGACCGAAAGGTTGTCAAAATTCTCGAAGAGAGCGGCACTCGCCGGATATTGCAAAAGGCGAGGCGGAAATTGCCCTGACCTTGCTGGTCGCCGTTGCTCGTGATTTGTTTACTCATGCCACACCATAGCTTTTAGGCAGATTCTGGCTTTTCATTTTGGTTTTGGTCTAAGTGGCTCGGAGTGTTCCTCCGCACTTTTATTTGGTCAGACGAGGCACAATGCTCATTCCAGACATGCTGCCAGGTCAGCCGAGACCACTCACCCACAATCAACTGCGAAGCCAGATGGCCGTAAACCGTGTCTGGTATTGGATTACTACTTGTTTCCAGGCCTCAGGACGCGCCCCGGGGGTGAACGAGGTTGTTAGAGGGACTAAGTGTAAAAGAGAAACGGCAAGTCGCCTATGCAGGCGGTTTTTGCGAGAACTTGAAAGAGAAGACAGGCAATCCACATATATGGATACTTTAATTAGTTCGTACTGAAAAATGAGGGCTGAAATATTCATTAGACGATATTGTCAGTAGGTATTCCGTCGCTGAATTTTTAGTGCGCCACCACATCTGGTATCTAGATGAAATTTTGAAAAAGGACGGGACATGGAGCGCTTTGTGCGC
>JAGXAB010000065.1 GCA_018971775.1 Cyanobacteria bacterium REEB67
CTGACGTACCGCCGTTTGCTAATCGTTGGCAATGCGACTAATATGTCCGGCCGCACCATCAAGTTCCAATGCAGCTTTTTCCTGCGAAAGCCCCAGCAACAGCATCACTATTGCTTTCTTTGCGTTGCCGCTAGCGTCTTCCAGCGCTCTGCGGCAGATTTCGCTATCCTTGCCGGTCGCCTCTTGTACGATACGCACCGCGCGGTTGCGCAATTTCTCATTGCTTGCCTGCACGTCGACCATTAGATTCTCGTAGACCTTGCCCAACTTTACCATTGAGGCTGACGTAATCAGATTGAGCAGTAGTTTCTGGGCTGTGCCGGCCTTCATGCGCGTTGACCCGGTGATTGGCTCGGGTCCGGTGACGGCAGCCATGGTGTAGTCTGCGTATTTTGAGAGGGCAGAATCGGAAACATTGACGACTGCGCCGGTGACAGCGCCGATACTTCTTGCATATTGCAGAGCGCCGATACAATATGGCGTCCGGCCACTGGCGGCGATAGCTACGAGCACATCGTTTTTGGAAAAGCCTTTCTCTTTTAAATCTTCTTCGGCTAATTGCCGACTATCTTCCGCTCCTTCGACCGCTGAGGTCAGCGCCTTTTGACCGCCGGCGATCAAACCCTGCACCATTGTCGGTGGCACACCAAAAGTTGGCGGACACTCACTTGCATCGAGCACGCCAAGCCTGCCACTGGTGCCTGCACCGCAATAAAATAGTCGGCCACCGGCCGCAAGGCGCTCTGCAATTACATCAACTAGCAAGGCGACTGTCGGCAAAGTAGCGTCTACGGCACTGGCAATGGTGTGATTTTCGGCGTGCAGCGTTTTTATCAGATCGGCAGTCGACATCGTATCGATTTTGGTTGTCCTGAAGTTGCGCTGTTCGGTTTCGAGCTGAGCAAAGTTTTCTTTAGTAGCCGACATCTGCTAATCCTTTTTGAAGACCTGTGGTAGCCGCTTGAGGATACCACTACTGGCGGTTGCAAGTCACCTTAAGCCTTGAGCAAAGCCTTAGCCCTGGCAAGCAAGTTGGTGAAAGTCATACTCTTTGGTCTGCGATAATGTCGTATCTCGGCACTTGCCGTTTTCACCGGCTGGCTCCCAGTTGTTGCCGGCCGAGGCTGCATCAAGGTGATATCGTGCCGGGTCACGGCCGGCTCGCGTTGAAGTTTGCGCTGGACTGATACCACTTCCGGAGGCAGAGTGGAATCGAGGCTGTATTGAGTTTCTAAAATTTCCGGCTGTGGGACGCCGCCGATAGCACTAACGGGATGGAAATACTGCTCCGCCACTTGATCGCTGGAGTGGCGCCAGTGAGCGAGCGCAGCATGTTGGACTTCGGTTTCGTGACGCACCTTTTCTGTAGTCACTTTGCTGCTAAAGAAATTGAGAAGTGGCGAATCGGTGGCGAAACTCGCTGGCATCAGTTCCTTTTCTTTGTCTAGTAGTCGCTCGCACTCACGGTCGATCAGGCCGCTCATGCAGGCGCCAGTATAGATATAATCCTTTTTGTCATCACTGTTGTTCGTTTCGATAAGCATTGCAATCTCCTGATTAGAGCAGACGGACCTCCGAAAGCGCCGTGGACAACGGCCTCTGGTGTCAGCTCGGAATTTTAAAGGCTAGAGATTTTTTCTAGAGCGTTTATTGCGGTGTCACTGCCGACTCGATTAAATCCCGGGGCAGATGACAATTTAGATCCTACAATCGAATAAGAACAATTGCCAGCCATATTTAAGGTGCGAACAGAGTTTAAAACTGAGCAACACCCACTTCTGGGTGATACGCCTTACATTAAAAGCGCAATACAATCTTTCCTTAAGATTGGCATATTCGCATTGCTAAACCGAACCGGGCGGTTGCTAGAACTAGATTCTTATCGTTGAATAATTGCTAGAATTTGGCCTTAAAGTCTTACTGGTAAAAGACAAGTGCCAAATAAAATCGAAATCGAATCGCACGCTGATCACGTCGCTCTGGCCGGCAAGGGCAACCTGCTTACAGCAGAAGAAGCCGAGGTCCTCGAACAAGCCCTCACTCATAATCCCTACGATAGTGCAGCCCGTTTCCAGTTGCTTGGCTACTACTTGCGTCTTTTTTGCCAGGGCATAAACGTTATTAAATTGCGCACTCTCAATATCATCTGGCTGATCGATAATTTCCCCGAGTGTCGCCTGCTCTCCTCTCAATATGGACTGCTCAGTCGAGAGCTCGATGAAGACTCATTTGCTGAAGCAAAAAGGCACTGGTTGCAAAAAATTGATTTAAATCCGACCAATGTAGATGTAATCGGCAACGCCGCCGAGTTTTTTGCTGTGCCTGAGCCGGAGCTGTCGGAAGAACTTTTTCGAAAAGCGATGACGCTCGCCCCGAATGAGCGGCTCTGGTCGCGCTCGCTTGCTTTTAAGCTTTCACGCTCTGGGCCGGCGCGGGCCAGAGAAGCATACGAGGCGATGCGCTTTGCCATCGACCAGGAGCCTGATGAAAGACTGAAATATCATATGCTCGATACACTCGCCGATCTAGCGCTGCAGATTGGCCTGACCGATGAGGCTTTCGATGCCGCCCTTAAATGTCTGACCATGGCTTTTACCTTCGGTCAGGACGAGCATGACGGCAATGCCATCCATAATAGCAATTGCACGATGGGTCGTATCGCCCTCAAAGAAGGCGATCTCGATACGGCCAAAAGGCATCTGGCCATGGCCGGAGACACCCCCGGCTCACCGCTTCTAGCGCTGGCACCGAATATGACACTGGCCTATGAATTGCTTGCCGCCGGCGAGGGCGATGCCGTAATCGAGTATCTGCAGGCTTGTGAAAAATTCTGGACGCTTGGCCGCGATATGGGATTGATCTCAGAGTGGGTCGAGGAAATCCGCCAGGGTCGGATGCCGAACATGGTGGATTTCGTTAGAGCTGACATGGCTGTTTGAGCGGCCGCATCCGATTTTTTCTCTGCCTGGTGGGACCGTGCGATTGGCCAAAGGTTCCCGTCGCTCGTTATCTCCCTAAATCTCTTCTCAAATCTTTCTCAAAATTGGTGAGCTGCGGCTGCCAGCCTTAAAAAATCCGAAAAATCACGTATACACAATGTCTACACATGATTTTCGGGCCTTTTCGAGCCCTGTCTTTTCATGTCAAAGACAACCGTTAGTGAGACAATCGCTGGTCCTGTTTAGATATGGATATAGAGGTGGGCTGGCGATGAGTTCTTCAGTGGCAAAAAACGGTACCATGTCAAGCGTCTTGTCGCACAACGCCTACGGAAAATCCGGCATAAGGCTGACCAAAGTCAGCCGCCACGCCGATCGCCAGGACTTCAAGGAGATGACCGTTAATATCCAGCTTGAGGGGGATTTTGCCCAGTCATATACGACGGGTGACAATACGGCCATTGTCGCTACCGATTCGATGAAAAATACGGTTTACGCCCTCGCTGCAAAAAACGACCTGAATGACATCGAAAGTTTCGCCAGATTGCTGGCCGAACACTTTTTACAAAAATACGCCCATGTTTCCCAGAGCAACGTACATATCGTCGAGGATTTGTGGCAACGCATCGAGAGCGGCGGCAAGCCTCATGCTCATTCATTCGTCGGCGGTGGCAGTGAGAAGCGTGTGGCGACAGTGCATGCCGATCGCAAAAACGTGGTGATTCAATCCGGCCTGGATAATTTATTCGTCGCCAAAACTGCCCAGTCCAAATTTTTTGGTTTTTTGCGTGATGAACTGACCACTCTCGCCGACACCGATGACCGCATTTTTGCGACGGCCCTGGAAATGACCTGGCTCTACAATCAGGCACCGGTCAGTTACGATGCCGTCTACAAAAAAATCAGACAGGTCGTCCTTGACGTCTTTGCCAATAATGAGAGTCTGGCCGTGCAGCAGACGCTCTATCAAATGGGCGAAGCTGTCCTTGCAGCTGTCGCCGAAGTGGACGAAATCACAATCACCATGCCCAATCAGCACAGACTTGTTTTTAATCTCGAGCCACTTGGTCTGCCCAATAAAAACGAAATTTTCTATCTGGTCGACGAGCCCTTTGGTTTAATCACCGGCACTATTAAGCGCGGTGATGCCTGAGATGGCTAGCAATGCTGACCATAATCATTCTCCGGCTCCGGAATTTTCCGCTTCTTCTAAGTTTGCCATTAAAAGCAAGCGTATTTTGAGTGGTAACGCTGCTTTTGTCTCCGGCGCCGTCCTGATCGAGAAGGGCCACATTGTCGAGATTGTCAGCGGCGACGCAACGCAATCTGTACAATCTGAGGCGCTCGAAGGGCGCGGTTTTGCCGTGCATGATGTCGGCGACAAAGTAGTGATGCCGGGCCTGGTCGACAGCCATGTCCATATCAATGAGCCCGGCCGCACCGAATGGGAAGGTTTCCGCACCGCTACCATGGCCGCCGCCGCCGGTGGTATCACTACAGTCGCCGATATGCCGCTTAATTGTATCCCGGTGACGACCACTCTTGCCGCCTTCGACGAAAAGCTCGAGCATATTGAAGGCAAACTGTTCGTCGATCTTTGCTTCTGGGGCGGGGTCGTGCCCGGCAACAGCGGCGAGCTCGAGGCGATGATCGACCGTGGCGTGATGGGCTTCAAATGTTTTTTGATCCATTCGGGGATCGACGATTTCCCAAATGTCAGTGCGTCCGATCTAAACGAGGCGATGCCGATTCTGGCGCGGCGCGGTGTGCCTTTGCTTGTGCATGCCGAGCTCGATCATGATGAGCATGGCCATGACCGCGAGCCTCTGCAGGCCCACGCTGATATGCCGCGCTCTTACAATAATTTTCTCGCTTCGCGGCCAAGACGTTGGGAAAATCAAGCCATCGACTTGATGATCGAGCTCTGCCGCCGCCATAAGTGTCGTGTTCATATCGTGCATTTATCTTCGTCGGACGCCATTGACGCCATCCGCGCCGCCAAAGCCGAGGGCCTGCCGATCACGACCGAGACCTGTCCGCATTATTTGACCCTGGCCGCCGAAGATATCGCCGATGGTGACACCCGCTTCAACTGCGCACCCCCGATTCGCGAGCGCGAAAACTGCGATAAGCTCTGGCAGGGCCTCGCCGACGGCACAATCGATTTTGTCGTTTCGGATCATTCGCCCTGTACGCCTGAGCTCAAACACATGGATGCCGGTGATTTTCACCTGGCCTGGGGTGGCATCTCGTCTTTGCAGTTTGGTCTGCCGGCTATATGGAGCGAGGCCAGTCGGCGCGGCTTTGATCTGCCGACCGTACTTACCTGGATGAGTAGCGGCACGGCGCGCTTCCTTGGACTGGAAAAGCGCAAGGGCTATCTTGCCGCAGGTCATGACGCCGATATTGTTGTTTTCGACCCCGACGCCACTTTTACGGTGGAAGCGGCAATGATCATGCACCGCCACAAAGTGACGCCGCATGAAGGGCGTGTTTTCAAAGGTCGCGTCTGCGAAACCTATGTGCGCGGCCAAAAAGTTTATGACAATGGAAAAGTAAGCGAAGCCCCTTTCGGAGAGGCTATCTTGCGCAACAAACTGGGAGTAAAAGTCGATGCAAACGTCAATACTTGAAGCCTCTGCCTTTAGCGGGCTGATCGATCTGGCTACTGAAAAGCTGGGTGGCAAGGCCCTCATCTGCAGTGATGAATTTTTTGCCGAAAAAGAAAATATGCTCAAGCCCGGTCGCGGCATTTTCATCGAAGACAAATATACGCCCCAGGGCAAATGGATGGACGGCTGGGAAAGTCGCAGACGCCGCGACAACGGCTATGACTGGTGCATCGTCAAGCTCGGTCTGGCCGGTGTGATCAAAGGCGTCGATATCGATACCAATCACTTCCTCGGCAATCATCCTCCTTATGCTTCACTGGAAGCCTGCGTCGCCGATCCGGACACTAAGGGCGACAAGCTGAAAAGTGCCAACTGGGTAGAAATCGTGCCGCGCTCGCCGCTCAAGCCCGGTTCGCAAAATCTTTTTGCTGTCGCCAGCACCGAGACCTGGACGCATGTGCGCTTGAATATCTTCCCCGATGGCGGCGTGGCCAGATTGAAAATATTCGGTGATGTCACGCCCAACTGGTCGGCGCTCAAGCCCGACGCCATTGTCGATCTGGCCGCCGTCGAATATGGTGGCAAAGTTGTCGGCTGCAATGATATGTTTTTTGGCAACATGGACAATTTGATCATGCCCGGTCGCGGCAAAAACATGGGCGACGCCTGGGAAACAAGACGTAAACGCGGCCCCGGTTATGACTGGGCAATAGTCAAACTGGGCGCTCCCGGTGTCGTCAAAAAACTTGATGTGGACACGGCCTGGCACATCGGTAACTATCCTGATATGTGCAGCATCGACGGTTGTTTCTCGCCGGATCTGGACATCGATAATCTGACCTGGCCCCAGGCCGAGTGGAAAGAACTTTTGCCCAAGTCTAAACTGGAAGCGGACAGGCCGCACCATTTCGAAAAGCAAATCATCGACATCGGCACAATCACCCATGTCCGCCTCAATATTTATCCGGACGGCGGCGTGGCCAGACTTCGTGTCTACAGCAAAAGAGCGCAACCTTGATCATGGATTTGCACACTTTCAATAATGCTCCAGTCGAGAGCGCCCGTCTGGAATTGACTCGTTGTTGCGGCAGTGCCGCCTGGGTGGAGCGCATGCTCGCCCAGCGGCCCTTCGCCGATCAGGCTGCACTTTTTAGCAGTGCCGGGACAATCTGGGAAAATCTCGAGCGCTCCGATTGGTTGGAAGCATTTGCTCATCATCCCAAAATTGGCGATGTCGATAGTCTGCGGGCCAGATACGCGCCTGTCGCCAGTCATCTAGCAAGTACGGCCGAATGGGCGGCAGGCGAACAAAAGGGTGTGGAGGACGCACCTGATGCGGTGCTCTACGCTCTTGCTAACGGCAACGAAAGCTATGAAGAAAAATTTGGTTATATTTTCATTGTCTGTGCCACCGGCAAGTCGGCTGCCGAAATGCTCACCATCCTCGAAGGACGCCTGGAAAATAATGCCGCCGATGAGCTGCAAATAGCCATGCGTGAGCAGGAAAAAATCACAAAACTGAGACTGGAAAAACTATTAGCATGAGCAAAATCACCACCCACGTCCTCGATACATCACTCGGGCGGCCAGCCGCTGGCGTGCACATCACTCTCGAATTGATGAAAAGTTCAGGCTTCAAAGAAATCGCCCGCGGTGTCACCAATGATGACGGCCGGGTTAGCGATCTGATCGGCGATCAATCGCTGGTCGCCGGCGTTTATAAAATCACTTTCGAGACAAAAGACTACTTTGCAGCGAGCGGACGGCCCGCTTTTTATCCGAGTGTGCCGATAATTTTTGAAGTCGGTAAGGCCGAAGAGCATTATCATGTGCCCCTGCTACTCAGTCCCTTCGGCTATTCCACGTACCGGGGCAGCTAGTAAAACCTGCTATATAACAACTCCCTGGCAACCCTGTTGCGATATACTTTTTCACGTCCGCTACAAATGATGCGCAGGGTCTATTTAGTACCTGTTTTAGATTCTGTTTTAGCACCTGTTTAGTACTTATATATTCCTATATACTTCCGAGGGCCAAATGAAACTTCTTCTCGCCATTGATGGATCGTATAACGCCGACCTTGCCCTTGATTCCATCCTGGCCAGTGATTTTCCTCCTGACAGCTCGATCCATGCTATTGCCGTCGCTGAACCCATGCACAAGCATCTTGACCTGGCCGCCTTCGGTATCGGCAAAATGGCCGAAGCCGCCCAAAAATCTCTGGAAGCTGACCTGCAGGTTTTGCTCGACGAAACTCTTGCTAAATTGAGAGCCAAGTTTGGCGATAGCAATGCCACCGCCGCCCTCATGCGCGGCAACCCTTTCGATAAGATACTCGAAGCGGCCAAGTCCACCTCTTGCGACTTGCTGGTCGTCGGCAGCCACGGCACCGGCGATGCCAGTGGTCCTGGTGTCGGCCATAACGCTCAATCCCTTGCTTCGAAAGCGCCCTGCTCGGTCAAAATTGTTACTGATTTGAGTGTCGAAACTCTGGAAAAAGGCACCCCGGAAAAACCGGCCGTCGCCCGTCGCTTTTTGATCGCTGTCAATGAATCGGACAATTCCAGAATGGTCCTCGACCTCTTCAGCAGCCGCCCCTGGCCCGCCGACAGTAGCTTCCAGGTGATCTCGGTAGTGCCGGATATCAAACGCGCCAATCGCTCCCGCTTTTTCCAGGCTAAGGACATTGCCGAAACCGAAGCAAAAGAGCACACGGCTCAGACCGCTACCGCCGAAGCGATGGTCAATGCGGCCACAACAAAACTAAAGGAATGCTTCCCGCAAGCTCAGATTACCGGTCACGTACTGGTCGGCAGCCCCCGCAATCTGATTTTGCAAGTCGCTCAAGACTGGCCCGCTGACGTCATCGTCATGGGTGCCCACGACCACAAAGGTATGTTTGGCGATATCGCCGGCAGTACTGCCAGCGCCGTCGTCATGTATGCCAGATGTTCGGTGCTTTTAGTAAGACCCAAGGGCTAAGTCGGCATTGACCAATTCGATATCGCCACAAATCACTCCGCTTGATGTGCTGGCCTATCAAAACACCTTTCTCGCCCTTGGTTATGATGAGATCTCGGATCTTTTCTATTACCAGGGCCGGGTCTGGTTTGTCTGGCAGCAAAAGGCGCGCGCGCCAGAGCCCGGCAAAAAGTTTGGCGTGCAGGCTAAAATTGGCCTGGCCAGCTGCACCATAGATAGTGCCGGCGGCAAATTTGCCCTCAGTGCCGTCAAGCAATGGCCCTTACCTGTACCGGCGAATTGTCTGCCCGCCGATGATAAAAGTCAGGCTCCGGAATTTAAAATAGTCACTGTATCTGGTGGCAGGCTGATCGCTTTGCTCACGCTCAAACATTTGACACAGCAGCCTAATGGGCAATGCGTCGTCTTTAGTTTCTCTGCCAACGCCCAGTGCTGGTATCTCGGCGTCTATGGAGCCGCCACCAAACGTTTCCGCTTCCATGTAGTGGAAAAGCCATCCGATCTCGACTCCGACAAATTCGAGGCTGCCAGGCTGGCCAGCACCCTGATCATCTATACACACGACGGTGAGCTTTACGGTGGCTTCGATGACAGTCGCTATCACAGTGATAGCCTGCTGCGCACTCCGGAGGTGAGCAAGATGCTCGACCTGAGCTTCTTTCAAAAAATCAAGACACTTCTGCCGACCGCTGCCCCCTTTATTTTTTTGAACAGCCCTATTCCCTGGGATGAGCAAATCAAGGAGCCTCCCGGCGGCAAGGCCGTCTACCTGCCTTCTTATGACCAGCGCGTTTTGCTCTTCTACAATTACGAGTCCATATTGATTGAGAGCGATCCGGCTTTTAAGCAACTAGGGGCGACTGGTATGCGTTTCAAATTTAAATGGCCCGGGCTGGCCATAAAAAACGAGGAAGATGCTTGTCTTGATCTTGTTTTTTCTATCACGCACAACGGCAGCGCCCTGTGGTCAAATGCCATTGTCGCCTTCCGCTTCCCGATTGCTGTTTTCGAGCAAGCATCGATGAGGCACCGCTGCGAGCAGGACATCTTCGGCTGCGTGGCAGGCTTTTGCAAGCTGCTTTCTTAGCGTTTTAGAATTAGTTTTCTAAAATTGGAAATAGACAAATTGCGGGGCGATATCCGGTGAAAAGGCCATGAGGATACAGGCCATGGCGGCTAGATAGACCGGGCGCAAAAAGTTGAAGCGTGGAGGAATCGGTGCTATGCCGTTGATCGGACCGGGATATTTATTGGTCCAGATTTGCCCGGCGGTAAGTACGAGCAAGATCAGCGGCAGCATCGGATAGATGGCCGAGCCGCTTACCGCAGGTATCGTTAGATCAAAGGCGGAAAGGCCGATCGGCTGTGGCGTAATGAAGAGGAGTTTCTGCGTCATGGCCAGTCCGGTGGCAATTGTTTCGGAGCGGAACATGGCCATGCCGAAGACAAACGTATTGAAGGTGAGCAATATAGCGAAGGGCTTGAACATTTTTGCTTCGGCTACGTTTTTGCAAAAAGTATTGACCGTCGCCCAGTGACGCCACTCTTTGTGCATGGCTAGCGCCAGTCCTTGATAGGCGCCCCAGACGACGTAGTGCATCGCTGCACCGTGCCAGACGCCGGCAATCAGCATCGTCAAAAACAAATTGCGCTCGGCGCAAAAGCGTCCGCCTTTGCTGCCGCCGAGCGGGATGTAGACATAGTCCTTGAGCCAGAGGCCGAGCGATATGTGCCAGCGTTTCCAGTATTCGGCAAATGATGATGAAAGGAAGGGCAGATTGAAGTTGATAGGTACTTTGAAGCCCATGAGCTGGGCCGAGCCGCGGGCGATATCGGTGTAACCGGAAAAGTCGAAATAGACCTGGAAGGCAAATGCATAACAAGCCAGCCAGGCGTCGACCGAGGTGAGCAGGTCGGGATGAGCGAAGAAACGGCTGACCAGCATGCCGATGCCGTCGCCGACGATTACTTTTTTGAAGAGACCAAAAAGCAGGAGCTCGATGCCGGTGTCAAATTCCTGCACCGTGAGCTTATGCGGCTTACGCAGTTGCGGACAAAAATCCTGGTAGCGTTTGATCGGGCCGGCAATCTGTGTTGGGAAAAAACTGGGAAAGAGGGCAAATTCCATGAAGTTCTTGACCGGGGCCGAGCCGCGGTAAACATCGACCAGATAATGGATAAATTCAAAAACAAAAAAGGAGATACCGAGAGGCAAAATAATGTCGAAGGGAATTTTCGGCAGTTCAAAGTGAAATAGCGAAAGGATGCCGTTGGCCGAATCGCGACAGAAATAGGCATATTTGAAATAGCAGAGGGCCAGGACATTCATCCAGATGCCTGCCACCATCAAACGCTTGCGCGCCTTACCTTCGGTCGGCCTGGCCGCCATCGAAAGGCCGATGAAGTAGTTGGCGATCGTCAGGCCCATCATCAAAAGGCCGTATATCGGCTTCCAGGTCATGTAAAAAACATAGCTAGCCAGAAGCAGCAGCGCTGTCCGATATTTAAACGGGCAGATCCAGTAGAGTGCCACCACGATCGGTAGGAAAATCAGATATTCGGTGCTGTTAAAGAGCAAGGGCTTTACTCCTTTCTTTTTCGGCGACACGGTTGCTGTCTGCCGGTGCCAGGCTGGATACAGCAGCGGGATCGCTTGCGACCGCTCCGGCGACTACATCGAGCAGCTTCTTACCGCCGCTAGCACCCATGTGACAGACATCGGTAAAGTCTGTGGGCAGATAGGAAACGCCGACATTGCTGTCGACAAATTTGCACTGATGTTTAGCCGCCACCGCCTGCAGTGTCTCGATATGACGTTTGTAGACCGAGGCCGGCATGAGATTTAAAGCGATCGGTGAAATCGGCACATTGACGATAATCGGGGTAATGCCGTTTTTCTTGCAGAGATCGAGGGCCAGCTCCAGCCATTCTCTCTGATTGTCGAACATCTTTTGATTGGGATTCTTGTGGCGGCGCTTCCAGTCGCCGCTATTGTCATAAAAATGATAGGGCGTAGTCGGATGTGCTACCCAGACGCCTTTTTCGACATCGGAGCGATAGAAGGCATAGCGTTTATCTTCTTCGCTTTTTATGTCGAGCGGACTGGCTTTGCAAAATTTTTGCACGACCGGGTTGGCCATCTCTTTGAAGCGTTCCGAAAGAGTGACCTGGATCGGCCACTTCTTGCCTTCAAAGTAAAGAAATTCTTTGATGTAGTAATTTTTGCGCTGCCAGATTGATGGCATGGAAAGGTTGACGAGATCGTGGGTATCGGTGAAGCGCTCGAGATATTGATAGTATTTGGTGCCGGCAGCGCAGTCGAAGCTGGTATCCATGAAGTCCCGGGTACCAAGGCAAAATGCCACCACTTTCGGTTTATTCGGTCCGGTCAAAAGAGCGCGCTCGACCATATAGCCATCTGAAACCATTTCACCAGGCAGTCCGAAATTGAAAGCTCTGGCGTCGGCTCCCGGCACAAGTTTGTCTATGGCCGATTGCAGGTAGGTACTTTTGTGATTAACGACAAAATCGACGTCTTTGTTTAGATAGGCCGCTTCTTGTAGCCAGGCGGAGTTCATCACCATGGAGGAGCCGAGCAGCACCACTTTTGGTGCGCTCGTCCCGGACTTTGCCAGACGCAGATAATCTTGTGCCGCCCACCAGACCCAGCTGCGTGCTGCCGGCAGGGCATCGGGATCGGCCTCTAGAAAGGGATTGTAGGCCAGGAAAAAGAAATTCAGGGCGACGACGACCAGCAAGGCGATAAAGGCGTTGCTGGACAAAACCGCTTTTAGTTTCTGATTTGTTTTGCCCGCGGGGCTATCGCTATTTTTAGAAATGGTCCTGACCCTGCATGTGTCGACTGCGATTATAGCCAAATCGGCGGGTTGCCATGAACACCTGCGCATTAGCCCTTGATAATACTTCCGGTCCTGTCCACTTTTTTATCGCCGGCCGTCTCAAAAGCCCCGGCCTTGGGGCATCGGTCATTTTAGCGCTGCCATATTCTGATCGGATTTTTAAACGGATCAGGACCCCTATAAAAGGAACTGTAAAGAGCGGCCATACATATTTATGCTCGTACCCGGTTTATGCTCGCAGCCGGTTTATGCTCGCGTAAGGCTGAGGAATTTAATGTGGTTGTCAAGAGGCTGCCGCGCGTTTGAGATTTTTCGTTGTGTGCGATCGGTGTCGGCGGCGGCGGCAGCATGAACGGCTTATCTAATATGAATTCAATGACCGCTACCGGCCTGGGCTGGTGATTCTTTTACTTGCAGGGGATTTAAGATCGGGTTTTCGTCGACGAAGGGTTTTTCCTGCACGACTTCGCCATCGCGTAACTCGTCGTTGGGGCTGATTACAACATGATCGCCGTCATTTAAACCGACTCGGATCTCGACAGCGTCGCCATAATCGCGTCCAATCGTCACCGGTTTATAAACGGCTTTGCCGTCCTTGACGACGATTACATACTGGCCGTTTGGTCTGGTGACGATAGTGGTGCCCGGTACTTTGATCCAGTTGCCGTCGCGAGCGCCGCTCAATTTAATTTCGGCATACATGCCTGGTAAGAGGGCATGGTCGGGATTGTCGATCTGGATTTCGGTCTGTCTGGTTCTCGTGCTCGGGTCCAGTCCGCCGCTTGTATTGGTCACTTTGCCGATAAATTTGCGCTCGGGAAATTCAGGCACGATCACATCGGCGAGCACGCCCGAGTGCATGTATCTGGCGATGCGCTGAGGCACGCTTACATAAATGCGCAGGCGATCGATCTTGGCTAATTGAAAGAGTTCTAGGGCGGTGGTCTGGCTACCCTGGGTGATCAGTGCACCGGCATCGACTTTGCGTTCGGTGATCACGCCTTCAAAAGGTGCGGTCACTTTCTGGAAGCCCTGCTCGGCGACCAGCTTTTTCACTTCCGCTTCTTTCGCCTTCACTTCCGCTTTCGCTTCGGCGATTTTAGAAACCGATGCCACCACTTTTGCTTTGGCTGCTTGCACATCGGCTTGATTGGATCTGACCTCGGCATTGGTCGTATCTAAAAAGCGCACTTTCTCATCGCGACTTTGCTGGCTGACCGCGCCGCGGGCGCAGAGATTTTGCCAGCGCGAGGCGGTGATACTGGCATAGTCGAAGTTTGTCTTAGCCTTGACGAGATTGGCTTCGGCGGTAAGCTCCTGAGCTATTGCTTCTTTATTGTCGGCGATGTTTGTTTCGAGGGTAGCTTTGGCTCTCATCAAATCGGCGCGTCCCTGCTCTAGCTGCTGATCTATGGTCGGCGTGTCGATCACTGCCAGGAGCTGGCCGTTTTTGACATGGTCGCCGATATCTACCAGCCGACTTTTCAAATAGCCGTCGACACGCGCATAGATAGTCGTATATTGGATGGCTCCGATGTTGGCCGGCAAGACAATTGACTCGCTCTCTTGGGCCGGATCCGCGACGATTGTGCGCACGACCGGTACAGCTCCGGTCGTTTCTTCGTGCATTTTATCTAGCTCTTGCTTGCGACCGAGCCGCGGTAAGATGCCCACCATCAGCAGTACCGCTAAAATTATCCCGACCACGACGATGAGGACGGCCAGTTTGCCCAGGCCGGCGTTATTTCTACATTGTGGTCGCTTTTTACTTTTAAATTTCATCGCTTTTTTCGCCATCAGTTTTATTAGCATCAATAATCGCCTTTGATTTTTTCGCCTTGCGCAGCAGGCTAAACATCAGAGGTACAAAAAATAGAGTGGAAAATGTCGCCACTGTCAGGCCGCCTATCACGGCTCGACCAATGGGCGCATTTTGCGAACCGCCCTGGCCGGAACCAATGGCCATCGGAATCATGCCGATGATCATCGCCGTAGCCGTCATGATTACCGGTCGGAAGCGTTGATAGCCGGCATTGAGAGCGCTGTTGTAGGCGTCATAGCCCTCCGCCGATTGTTCGTTGGCGAAGGTGACCATGAGGATGCTGTTGGCCGAAGCCACGCCGACGGTCATGATCGTGCCCATGAGAGCGGGGATAGAAAAAGTCGTCTGGGTAACAAATAAGCTCCAGAGGATGCCGGTGAAAGCTCCCGGTATGGCCATTAAAATAATGAGCGGGTCTTTCCATGACTGGAAATTTACCACCAGCAGCAGATAAACCAGTACCAGGGCGAAAATCAAACCGAAGATCAGACCGGCGAAGGCCGACTGCATGCTCTGTACCTGCCCACCGATAAACATCAGACTGCCGCGCGGCAATTTGTCCTGGTAACGATTGAGGATTTTCTGGATGTCACCGGATACGCCACCAAGGTCTCTTTCCTGGCAGGCCGCGTAAACATCAAAGACCGGCTGCGCGTTCAAGTGATTGACGACGGCCGGCGTGGCGGCGCGTGAATAATGCGCCACATTTGTCAGCATCGGCGGCTGACTCAAGGGATTGCTCGGCGACTTTTTAGCTGTTGTTGGAGAAGTGAGCGCCGTGATACGCATATCATCGAGGGAGCTTATCTTGTACTGCGGCGTCTGGGCGGCCAGGTTGTAGTTGACGCCGTTTTGATTGTTCAACCAGAAGTTTGGTGCCGTCTGGAAACTCGAGCTGAGCGATATCAAAAATGAATTTGATACGTCTCTCTGGGTCAGTCCCATTTCATTTGCCCGGGTGCGATCGACGGCAAAAATAAATTGCGGCGCATCGACTACCTGGTGCAGGCAGACATCGACGGCACCACGTACTTTGTCGATTTCGAGTTTGATCGCCTGGGCGATTTCCAGATTTTTGGCGATGTCGAGACCGGTGATGCGCACATCGATCGGTGCCGGCAATCCGGCGTTCAAAATCTGGGTAACGATGTCGGCCGGTTGGAAATAATAGATTACTTCGGGGAAATCGCTGGTGAGCATTTTGCGAATTTGTTTCTGATAGGAGCCGGTCGATTGTTTGCGTCCTTCCTTAAGAGTGACCAGTATTTCTCCATCAGCTTCACTTATAGTCTGACTATCGGAAAAAGCATAGTTGACGCCGCTCACCGGCATGCCGATATTATCGGTAATCAGTTCCATGTCGCCTTTATCGATCAGTCTGGTAATGGCGCGTTCGATGCGCTTGTAGAGGCGCTCGGTCTCTTCGACGCGGGTGCCTGGCCGGGCGTTGACGTGCAACCTGAGCTGCCCGGCGTCGATGGCAGGGAAAAAATCTTGACCGATCAGGGGCAGGAGAAAAAGTGAACAGCCATAAAAAACTAAGAAGGCGCCGACTGACAATGCCGGAAAATTGAGCGCCTGTTCGAGGGTGTGCTTGTAGATCTCGCGCAATCCTTCAAAGGCACCATCGATGATTTTGTGGATGGCGCTGAAAAATGCCAAGATCGGATTCTGGCTTTTGTGGACTTGTTCTTTTTCACGGTCGCTCTGATTTCTTTCTTCTTCCGCTCCTGCGCCGTGGTGTTCGGCTCCGAGCAGGGCTTTGCTCATCAATGGCACGATTGTACGGGACAGTCCGTAGGAGGCGAGCATGGCGAAGACAACGGCCATGCCCAGCGGCACGAAGAGCGACTTCGAAGGCTCGGTAAGGAAAACCAGGGGCACGAAAACTATACATATAGATAGTGTCGATACCAGGGCCGGCAGGGCTACTTGTTGGGCGCCATCGAGGATGGCCCTGACGATGTCCTTGCCCATGGCCATATTGCGGTGGACGTTTTCGACTTCCACTGTAGCGTCGTCGACGAGCATGCCGACAGCCAGTGCCAGGCCGCCCAGAGTCATACTATTGATCGTCTGTCCGGTGATATGCAGGGCAATCACCGAGCAGAGCATGGCGAGCGGTATGGAAGTGGCGACAATGAGCGTGCTGCGCCAGCTTCCGAGCAGTGCGAGCATCATCAAAGCGGTGAGGGCTCCGGCTGTGAGCGCTTCTCGAATGACATCTGCTACGCATTCTCTGACAAAGATCGACTGATCTGTGAGTATCGATATGTCGCAAGCCGGCGGCACGATCGCCTTCAAGCGCGGCATGGCGTCTTTTATGCGCTGTACGACGGCTAGTGTCGAGGCGTCGCCGTTTTTTAATATATTGAAGAGTACCGAACGTCTGCCGTCCTCGTTGACGATGTTCAGCTGCGGTTGATAGCCGTCGTGCACATTGGCTACATCTTTGACGAAAACGACTGTGTTCTTTATCGATTTGATCGGTATGTTGTTCAGCTCTTCGATTTTGACCGGCGTATTGTTCAGGGTCATGATGTATTCGTATGGGCCCATCTTGGCTGTGCCGCTCGGAGCGATGATGCTCTGCGTATTCATCGCCGTGACGACATCGTTTGCTGAGACACCATTGGCGATCATCGCCTGCGGGTCGAGGTCGATCATCACCTGGCGATACTTGCCACCATAAGGGAATGGAATGGTGGCACCCTGTATGGTGGCAAGCTGATTTCTGACGAAGTTATTGGCGATGTCAAAAAGTTGCGCTTCGTTCAATGTCTTGCTGGTGATGCCGAGCTGCAGCACAGGCACATCGGTGGCGCTCGATACTGTGACGAAGGGCGGTGTGATGCCCGGAGGCAGGTAGTCGAGCACGGCATTGCCCATGGCCGTCACCATCGCCACTGCTTCGCCGATATCCGTGCCCTGATGCAGATAAACTTTGATGATACTCATGCCGCTAAGCGACGTCGACTCGATGTGGTCGATACCGTTGACGGTCGAGGTCAGCCAGCGTTCGGTGACTGTAGTGACGAGATTTTCGACATTGTAGGGCGACATCCCGGTGTAAGTCCAGACGCAACTGACAATCGGTATATTGATATTGGGAAAGATGTCGACCGCCATCTGTTTGATCGAGAGCACGCCAAAAAGGGCAATGCTCAGCGCCATGACGATAAATGTATGGGGAGCTTTCAGTGCTAGTTCAACGATCCACATTACTGTCACCTGCAGAGTTACTAGCGCTTGTTTCGGATGTAGCGGCTGTTTTAGAGCGCATGGCGCTAAATACCAGCGGCACAAAAATGAGAGTCGACAAAGTTGCCACCATCAGACCACCGATCACGGCTCGACCGATCGGAGCGTTTTGCGAGCCGCCTTCTCCTCCGCCGATAGCCATCGGAATCATGCCGATAATCATCGCCGTGGCGGTCATGATAACAGGTCTGAAGCGCTCCCCACCAGCACTGAGCGCCGATTGCTTGGCATCCTTGCCGGTGAGCAATTCACCGCGGGCGAAGGTGATCATCAATATGCTATTGGCCGAGGCCACGCCAATCGTCATGATTGTACCCATCAGGGCCGGTATGCTGAAAGCCGTCTGGGTGATGAAAAGACTCCAGAGTATTCCCGAGAGCGCACCGGGCACCGCCATCAATATAATCAAAGGGTCGGTCCAGGACTGGAAGTTGATCACGAGGAGTAAATAAACAAGCAGCAGCGCAAAGAGCAAACCAGCCAGCAGTGCCACAAATGCCTTGAGCATACTGAGCACCTGACCGGCCAGCACGATGTAGACGCCGCGCGGCAGATGGTCTGCTTTGACGGCTTTGATCAGTTTGTATATCTCGAAAGCGACGCCACCCAGATCGCGGTCCTGTACATCGGCATAGATGTCGAAAATCGGCTGGACATTGAGATGGCTGACAACCGCTGGCGTCACTTGCCGCTCCGGACTGGCCAGATTGACGAGAAGTTGCGGCGCCAGGGTTTTGCCTTCTTTTGCCGCCTCTCCGCCGCTCTTTTCTTCCTGTGCCTGTTCCGCTTCCTGCAGGGCCGCCGAGGGCGTCACATTGAGCATCTGCAGATCATTGATATGGCTTAAGTCTCGCTGGGGCGTCTGCATAGCCAGGTTGTAGCTTATGCCGGTGCCCCGGTTGAGCCAAAAATTTGGATGAGTTTGAAATGAGGAGCTCAAAGAAACGAGGAAAGAGTTGGAGATGTCTTGTTGAGTAACGCCGAGTTCTCTCGCCTTGACTCTATCGACTGTCCAGGCCACATGCGGGGCATCGGTTACTTGATGGAGATTGACGTCGCAGGCACCGGGAATTTTTTCGATCTGACCCTTCAATTTTGTCGCGATGTTGAAAATCGCTTTGTTGTAACCCATCACTTTGACGTCTATTGGCGCGGGCAGTCCGGCGTTGAGTATTTGCGTGACTATGTCGCCGGGCTGGAAGTAGAAACTTATGGCCGGGAAGTTTTCTCTGATCATTTTGCGCACAGCTTTCTGGTACTGGCTCGTGCTGAGGCTGCGTTTCTCTTTCAATGTGACGAGGATCTCGCCGTCCGCCTCGCTCATCGTCTGACTGTCGCTGTAGGCGTAATTGATGCCGCTGACAGGCAGTCCGATGTTGTCTGAGATGCTCTCCAGATCGGCAGGGGCGATAGTCTTTCTGATTGCTGTTTCGACGCGCTTGAAAATGCGTTCTGTTTCTTCAACCCGCGTGCCGGGATGCGCGCTTACATGCAGGCGCAGTACACCACCGTCGATGCTGGGAAAATATTCTTCTCCTATAAAAGGAATAAGACCGAGCGAGAGCCCATAGAAGGTAACGAATACCGCCGCCGTCAGGACCGGCCTGTCCAGGGCAACGGCGAGGACGCTTTGATAGCGACTGCGCAGTGCTTCAAAATTGTTGTCGATGACTCTGTGTATTGCCGAGAAAAACGCCATAAATGGCTTGTGTTTTCCACCACCTTTTTCGTCTGTGCCTGCTTCTTTTTGCTCTTCTTGCAATTTCTTTTCGTCTGGATGTTCGCTGCCCAGAAGCGTCTTGGACATGAGCGGCACGACCGTGCGCGAAAGACCGTAGGAGGCAAGCATGGCAAAAGTGACCGCCATGCCAAGCGGCACGAAGAGCGACCGCGAGGGCTCGGTCAAAAAGAGCAACGGTACAAACACAATACATATAGATAGTGTCGATACCAGGGCCGGCAGAGCGACCTGCTGCGCACCGTCGAGGATGGCGCTAATGATGTCTTTGCCCATGCCCATGTTGCGGTGCACGTTTTCTACTTCGACTGTGGCGTCGTCGACCAGCATGCCGACGGCAAGAGCCAGTCCGCCCAGAGTCATAGAATTGATCGTCTGCCCGCAAATATTCAAGCCGATGATTGAGGCCAGGATAGCGAGCGGGATGGATGTGGCGACGATGATCGTGCTGCGCCAGCTACCGAGCAGGGCAAGCATCATGATCGCCGTCAAAATGCCGGCGGTGATCGCTTCGCGCACCACTTCGCTGACGCATTCGCGGACAAAATTGGACTGGTCGGTGATTACTTCTATTTTGCAGGCCGGCGGCACGATGGCACGCAAACGCGGCAATATCGCTTTTACGCGCTGCACCACCGATAGAGTCGAGGCGTCGCCGGTTTTGAGGATGTTAAAAAGGACGCCGCGGTGCCCATTTAGATTAACGATATTTAGTTGAGGTTGGCTGCCGTCGTGGACGAAGGCTACATCCCGCACCGAAATGACAGTACCCTCTACCGATTTCACCGGCAGATTGTTGAGCTCATCGATCTCGGTGGTCATATTATTGAGCACCATCGAATATTCATAAGCACCCATTTTTGCGGTGCCATCCGGTGCGATTAAATTTTGATCGTTGATCGCTTTGGTGACGTCATAAGCAGACAGCCCGGTGGCGCGAAGAGCCTGGGGATCGATGTCGACCATGACTTGACGATATTTGCCGCCATATGGAAACGGTGTGATTGCACCTTGAACGGTGGCAAGCTGACTGCGCAAAATATTGTTGGCGATATCGAAAAGAGTCGCTTCCGATAAGGTGTCGCTCGTGATGCCGAGCTGCATGACAGGCACATCGGTGGCGCTTGACTGGGTGACGAAGGGAGGACTGATGCCGCGCGGCAGCTGTCTGATCACAGCACTTCCGACCGAGGTGACCATAGCCACCGCTTCTCCGATTGGCGTGCCTTTTTGCAAGTAGAGTTTGATGATGCTCATACCCGGCAGCGAATTGGATTCCATCCGCTCGATGCCGTTAATAGTACTGGTCAGAGCTCGCTCGGTCGGGGTAGTGACCAGATAAGCCATGTAATATGGAGAAAGACCGGTATAAGTCCAGACGCAGCTAACAACCGGTGTGTCGATAACCGGAAAAATGTCGATGGCCATTTTGGCGACTGAAAGTACACCAAAAATGACAATGGCGATGGACAATACGACAAAGGTGTGTCCCTTGCGTAGAGCCAATTGAACGATCCACATCTCGGCCTCGCGAATTTTTTAATAGTTTACCATTGCCAACTGACCTCCTAAGTTTGTAGGCTAGTGGTCACTCAATATCAGGACCTGTTTTTGTTTTTTCGCCGCTGTCACTTGAAATCTCCCGCTGCCAAGCGCACCTTTTTGAAATGGTCGCTGACTCCAGCTGTGACCATGACGATTGTCGCTACCGGAGTCTGGTTTACAAGTGATGCGGCCGGCGCTCAAAACGATAAGACGACGCGTGGCCCATTGCCGGCCTCGACGCCGGATTTTTCACCGCTAGACCGCGTGCTTTCTCCGGCCAGTAAATTCAACGACAAAAGCACCATGCCTGTCGCTCCCGACGCTGCACCAAGATTGCGTGGACTCGGTGCCGACGATAGGGCGGCTCGTGCCAATCTGGAAGACATCGCCGAGCAAGCCACCAGGACCAGTGGCAGTATTTTTGTCGATCAAGACAACGTCTTTGTAAAACCACCTGTCCTGAGCGCTTTAATCACTCTCAACGATAAGATGTCGCCGCTCGCGCTCGACGCTTATACAGGTAATGAGATTTCGCTGCGCGAGGCATTGCGCCTTGCTCTCGCTAATAATTTGCCGATAAAAATTTCGTCGACCACATCGCAAGTTTCGCGCTGGCAATACTACAATGCCCTGACTAATTTTTTGCCAGCGGTTACTAATGGTGTCACCATGCAAGGTCTGCGCGGCAATTATGTGTCACCGGCCGGTGCTTATATCCCGATTCGCAACCCTTATTTCAGTTCGATTGCCAGTTTCAGTCAGCCTATTTTCCATGGCGGCGGCATTATCTTTACCGCCAGAGAACAACGTCATAATTTCAGCGCTTCTAAGTATCAGCTCAAAGGCACCGTCAACGACGTCCTCCTCGATTCGGCCGATCATTATTATGAGCTGGTCAAGCAAGATGTGCTCTTGCAGATCCGCGTCAAAGCAGTAGAAGTCTCAAAGGCGCTCGTCCAGGTCAATCAAGATCTTTTTGACAATGGCGTCAATACCGAGCTTGATGTTTTGCAGGCAAAATATCAACTCTCCGCCGATAGACAAAAACTGATCAAGCAGCAGATCGCCAGACGTGAAGCAGCGGTCAAGCTGGCTACCGTTTTAAACCAGGATCAGGGTATCGATCTGGTGATCAAAAACCGCCTCGTTTCAAAAGTACGTCTTGTCGATGCGGCGCTTCGGCCGACCGATTTGTTGAAAATCGCCATCGACAAAAGACCTGAGCTGAAAAAATACGAGGAGCTGCGCCTGGCTGCTAAAGACGCTGTTAAAGTGGCTCGGTCTGCGCTTTTTCCCCAGATCAACTTCAACGGCAGCGTGGTCGATACCGGCTCGCACGCCACCAGTGTTAACAATCGATTTGGTTCGGCCGGCACACCGATAGTCGCTGCCGGTGGTGGCCTGGCTGTCGGCAGCATCAGCTCGGCGACGAGTTTGCCGGCAACAGGTAACGGCACCAGTAGTGGTGCCCGATTTACGACTCGCTCTCTTTACTCTATCGGCGTCGACGTCGCCTGGAATCTCGGCGGCCTGGGCACAACCCAGCTCACCCAGATTGAAGCGACGAAGTGGCAGGCGCGCAAAACTTCGCTGGAGTTTAACAATGAGTTGAATAAAGTCTGCGAGCAGGTGCGAGACTCTTATCTCTCCAGCATGGGTGCTGAAAATCTGATCATCGAAACATCCGCCGCCGTGAAGTACGCCGAAGAAGGCTTGCGACTAGCCGATGTGCGCTTTCAAGAGGGTGTGGGCACTTATCTCGATGTAATCAACGCTCAGCACAACTACACCGATGCTTTGATCGACAAGGCCAATGCCATCATCGATTATAATCAGTCGCAGACAAAGCTCCTGCACGCCATTGGCTGTTTGACTATCGATACGGGAACGGCCGCCGTGCCGCTCAAGCGTGAGATTTAATCAACGCACTCTATTGACGATCTCTAAATAGACGAAAGTAAAGACGATGCCCATCAGGAAGCAACCGAGTAAAAGTTGCCAGACGAGGGTCGCCTGACGCTCATTGAGAGAGCGCATGATACCGATGCGGCCAAGTATGTAGTAGAGCAAAGAAGCCAAACAGATTATTGAAATAGCCATGCGCGCCCAACCGGCGCAGAGTACGGCGGCCATCAGTCCGGCGCTTGTCGCCGGGACGAGAAAGGCAGATAGTTTATCGGACGCCCTGATGTTGCTGCCCTGGGCATTGACCGATTTGCTGACATGTTTAACTGTTTCGCTGACGTTGGCGGTAAATCCCAGCCGGGGCAATTGGCCGGGATTGTTGCTGCTTTCGGCGGCGGTTTCAGGCGTTGGTTGGATATTTTCTTCAGACATATTGCCTATTTACCCACGGGCATTTATCTATTAACGCACTGAGAAATACTCTGTGTTTACCTTCCCGAAATGTATTTGTTATCGGACTCTATTTTGATCTAAAATGCCCTGATGCTTCAGGCGCGGCTTTAAAAACGACCTGCGTCCAGGCTGCACTCCGGGAGTAGTCTTGTCATGGCCTTAGATTTTAGTGTACCGCCCACTCGTGAAGAGTTCGTCGAGCGCATTCGCGAATTTTCTAGAGATCGTTATCCGGGCACTAAGCTCGTCTATGACCAGGAAAATTTTGCTCTCTCCGCCGGTGATGGCATCTGGTATTTGAAAAATGTCTTTGAAGAATATGGTCGGCTCGAGCCCACTGACCGTCAGGACTATCTCGAGCGCAATGTGGCGGCGATGATTCGACCGGATTTTTCGGTCCCGGAATACGCTGATGTCGAAAAAAGTCTCTTACCAGCCGTCCGTGACCGCATGATGATCGCCCAGGCCGATCTCGATTTTGGTCAGCCGCCTTCGCTCGATGCCCTGGCCAAGGCAGCCTCGGTGTTTCCCCATACTGTAATCGGCGAGCATTTCGTCTCGGTCGTCGCTATCGATACAGAGCAATCGGTCAGCTATGTCAACGATAAAATTATGGAAGGTTGGGGCAAGAGCGCTGAGGAACTGGCGCCTCTGGCCATCGCCAATCTAAAAGCAATTAGCGAGCAGCCCTTCAATCAAATCGCTGATGGTGTCTATGGCTCTGTCTGGCAGGATTCTTATGATACTTCGCGCATTTTATTGACAGATAAGGTGACCGCCGAATGCAAAGTTAAAGGTGCGCCGCTGGCTTTCCTGCCAAATCGCGATCATGCCTTTATCGTAGGAGCTGACGACATTGCCGGCATTCGCCTCGTCATGGAAATATGCCAGGAGTTGCAAGCCCTGCCCAGAGCGATGTCTGCCATACCACTTCTGTTGCGGGATGGGCACTGGCAAGAATTCAAAGCTGCTGGCGATCATCCTTGTTTTCACGACCTGCGCCTGGCGCGTTTGAGCGCGCTCAATTTCATTTATCAGGAGAGCGCCGCTTCATTAATCGCCAGATTTGGTCCGAATTTTTTCGTGGCCGCTTTCAATCTTTTTGAAAAGCCGGTCGAAGGACACGTCATTTGCTTTTCCAATAGTGTCTGGAGTCAACAGTCACTATTGCCCAAAACTGAATGGATATCTTTTGTAGAAGTTGATGCTCAGACTCTTGAGAGCAAATATCTGGGCATGACTTCCTGGGAAAACGTTGAAGCGACTTTACCCGGCAAGCTTGTGCCCAAGCTTAGCTATCCGCCTCGTTTTTTCGTTGAGTCATTTCTAAGCGAGCCCGAAATACAATCACTGCATCTGGTGCCGGGTAATCTGGAAGAATCAGTCATACCTCCGTTTCCGCAAGAGACGCGGCCCTATATCGAAATCTTGCAGGAAGGGCGTGAGCGTTATATGGAGTCGGCGCGCAATTTGATCAATCAGTTTGCCGATCGGCCAAATTCCGCTGCCGAAATACAGGGTAATGCCCCCGAATGGGCCGAGACATTTTTCTTTGGCACCAGACGATTGCCTTTTGTACTGAGCGGGGACAGCGGTGTACAGGCGATGCAAATAGCCGTGCCCAATCTCACCATACTACCCACTGCCTATATGACCCCTTCGGCGATTACTTTGCTATTGCGGCCCTTTGCCTGGAACAAAATGACTTTTCTCTGTAATCGCTTTGATCGCGATTCGGAGCATTTGAAAGAGTGGTGCACTTTCTGGCTCAATCTGGCCGATAATTTCCCGCCGGGTCCGGATGGCTTGATGGGGGCTGTCTATGCAGTTTCAGTGCCCGAAGAAAGCGAAGAATACACAAGTTTCTTCGTCGATTTTGGCTCAGCACCGCTCGATGCTTTCGAATCTTTACTGCAAGCGCTCGCCGCCAGTGGTGTCAACCAGGTGGCGGTAAGCTCGCACTGGTACGTGCCGCCCGCTAGCTGATCGATTTGTCTAAACCACTTCACTCGAGGGGCAGAGCTGATTGACCGGACAGTTGATGCAGTCGGGTTTACGGGCAAAGCAACAACGTCTGCCGTGCCAGATTAAAGTTATCGACAGCTGCGTCGAGTCGAATTTTTTTGGCGGAAACAACTCCTCAAGATCCAGCTCGATTTTATATGGATCACTTTCACGGGTGAAGCCTAATCGTTTGGATAGCCGCTGCACATGAGTATCTACAGTCCATCCGGGTATGTTGTGGGCGACGCCGAGGACGACGTTTGCCGTTTTGCGTCCGACACCCGGCAATGTGATCAGCTCCTCGCGGGTGGTCGGTACCTTGCCGCCGTATTTGGTGACAATCATTTGGGCGCAGTCCTGGATATTTTTGGCCTTGGCATTGAAAAAGCCAGTCGGCATGATGATCCGTTTGATTTTTTCGATGTCGGCTTCGGCCAGTTTTTGCGGCGTACCGTAATCTTTGAAGAGTTTTGGCGTCACTTTATTGATCGTGACATCGGTTGATTGCGCCGACATGATCACGGCGATGAGCAGTTGAAAATCGGTCTCGTAATCAAGCTCGCAGTCGGCATCGGGATAGCGCTCGACCAGTTTGGCAGCGATCTCGGCCGCGGTTGCCTTGCCGACCGGTCTGACATTGATGCTTTTGACCGCCGCTTTTTTCGGCTCGACTTTTGTGGAGGCTACTTTCTTCCGTCCCGCTTTTTTCGGCTCGACTTTTTTCGTCGCTTGTTTCTTCGGCTTGTCCATGTTCAAATTTTCCCGACCTGCACCACTCTTGCTCCGACATCGATCGAGCGCACGGCGTAGAGATCGATCTGGTCGTATTTCGCTGCACAGGCGATATTGCTCGCCTCCGCTTCGCTTTCTTTGTATTTTTCGATCAGCTCAGTTGCATGAGCGGCGCTTTCGGCGACGGCATAAATAGTCGGTCCGCTACCGGTCATGTGGCAGGCCAGGGCACCGCAGGCGAGAAAGCGCTGTTTGATTTCTTTGAGCTGCTGATAATGCGGGAAGACCACCTGTTCAAAGTCATTGCCGAAGGCGCGCAGTGCCTCTTTTAAATTACCGGCTTGCAAATTAGCCTGCGCGTAATCGCAGGGCAGGGCGTCGACGCCTCGATCGCGTAGCTTATCAGCCAGGCTCAAAATTTCTTGCTGGGCCAGTTTTTGATCAAAACTTTGATAGACCCAGGGAGTGGCCAGGCTGAGATGGCGAGTCTTGGCCAGGACGAAATGCATGATTTGGATCGGCGCTCGATCGCTTTCCTCGCCAGCAGTTGCACCAGCCTTGCCAGCACCAGCCGAAGCGCCGCCGTCCACAAAGAGCGAATCGTCGAAGGGTGCGCCCTGCGGCGTCGAGTCTAAAATATCACCGCGACCGAGTCCAAGGCGACGGCCGCCCTGCAAGCAGAAGGGCACGTCGGCGCCGAGCTTGGCGGCAAGCTCGGCCATGGCGTCATCACCGAGCGGTCCGCCAAAGTATTGATTGAGAGCGACGAGAGCGGCCGCTGCGTTACCGGAGCCACCGGCCAGACCCGCCCCGATCGGGATGTGTTTGGCAACAGTGACATCGACTTTCAAAGCCCGCGGTCTGTCGATGCTCGATAAAAATAAACGAATCGCTCTGGCAATCAAATTAGTATCGCCCAGGGGAAACTGACCTTGGCCTTCACCTGCAGCTGGAGAGCGCGCACCGCCGGCGGTGACAAGGTCGATCGATAAGGAGGGTTCTTTGGCGCTGCTTATTTCAAAAGTGAGCTCGTCAAAGAGCGAGACCGTCTGCATGAGCGTACGTACTTCATGATAGCCGTCGGGCAGGAGGCCGAGTATTTCAAAGGTCAAATTGATTTTGGCCGGTGCATTGACGGTGATTGAAGTGCGTTCTGTCATGCTTGCGGTCGCTCCATTAATCCGCTTCTTGACCGACACCCTGAGGGAGAGCCGCTGCCAGGGCATGGGAGAGTTTGGCAAATTGCGCCAGGCTGAGATTTTCGGCTCGGGCCGCCGGTGAAATGCCCACACCGGCAAAAATTTTGATCAACTCGACTTCGCTCAGGTGAGTAAAGGCGAGATTGTTTTTGAGCATCTTGCGACGTTCTTTGAAGCCGGCGACGACCAGTCTTTGCAGAAGTTGCGGATCGTCCACGGCAACCGGCGGCGTTTCCAATCTGATCATTTCAATCACAGCCGAGGTCACTTCCGGCTTTGGTATAAACTCTTCCGGTCCGACTTTGAAAAGTATCTTGCTCAATGCATAGTACTGAGCGAGCAAAGTAAGCTTGCCGTAGTCCTTGATGCCGGGTGGCGCGCAGATGCGCCTGGCCAGCTCGATTTGCACGGTCATGGTCAGGCTTTGCACCTTGTTGATCCAGGGGGCGGGCTGACCGATTTCACCAAAAGTATGAGCGATGATCGGAGTCGTAATCTGGTAGGGCACATTACCGACGACTTTGATCTTGTCTGCTTTGATCTCGTCAAAATCAAACTCGAGAAAATCGGCGTGGATGATCTTTAGATTGTCGTAGGGCATGCTTCTGGTCAGAGGCTCGATCAAGTCGCGGTCGAGCTCGACGGCAAAAACACGTGCCCCCGTTTCGCAGAGGCGTTCGGTGAGGAAGCCTAAGCCGGGACCGATTTCGAGCACTGTATCGCCACTGCTCAGGTCCAGCGTGTCGACGATTTTATCGAGGGTGTAAGGCTCGACGAGGAAATTTTGACCGAGTTTCTTTTTCGTGCGCACCGTGATGGCGCGCTGGAAAAGCATCTCTCTTGTGTGATCTAGCACTTAATTCCCCAGTTCGCGAATCATCGGCTGCGTGCCGGTGACTCTGGATTCATTTTTACCGTTTGATGAGTTGGGCGGTGTAACGGATAGCGTTTCGCCCTCATCGCCGGCCGGCTTTTTCATGATCAAACGCAGTTTGATGATGCGGTGGCGGTCCGATTCTTCGATGCGCAAAATATATTCTGCCGTTTCGATCTGGTCGCCGGGGACCGGCTCGCGGCCGAGCTGTCCAAAGACGTGTCCGCCGATGGTGTTAAATTCATCGTCTTCGACTTCGAGATGGAGTCTTTCGTTGAAGTCTTCCAGGTCGAGTTTTGCGTCTACTAAAATTGAGCCGTCTTCCTGCGGGACGACAAATTCTTCGACGATTTCGTGTTCGTCGGCGATGTCGCCGACCAATTCTTCGAGCAGATCTTCGAGCGTGGCCAGACCCTGGGTGCCGCCGTATTCGTCCATAATCACGGCCATGTGAGTCTTGCTCTGTTTAAATTGCGTGAGCAAATCTTTGAGATTTTTGTTTTGCGGCACGATCAAAATATTGCGGGCATATTCGCGCACCTGGGCATTTTCCCTGTGCTCGACCATGGCTCGCAAGCCGTCTCGGATGTGCACTACGCCAAAGATATTGTCGATATCCTGCTCGTAGACAGGCAATCTGGAATGTCCGTGTTTCAAAGCGACATTGACGAATTCTTTGACCGTGCAAGTGGCCGGCACGCAAATCATGCCGATGCGCGGTGTCATCACTTCGACAGCGGTGGTGTCGGAGAAATCAAAGACGCTGTGCAGCATTTCTTCTTCTTCCGGCTCGAGCACGCCTTCGTCATGACTGGCCGTCACCAGCGCTTTTAGCTCTTCTTCGGTGTGGGCCGACTCGATCGAAGGTACATCTTTGACGCCGAGGAGGCGCAACAAAAATCCGGTCGTATCTTTTAATATTTTCAAAAATGGTGATGTGATCACACACCAGAAGTGCATCGGCACGATGATCCAGAGCAGCACTTTTTCAGCGCGGGAAAAAGTAAGCATCTTCGGCAATAGTTCGCCGCCGATTGTCTGGATAAAAGCGGTGAAGGCAAAAGCGAAGATATAGGAGCTGAGAGCCAGCGACTTGATTATCGATTCGGGCACATTGAGCTGACCGCCGAGGTTGCGGCACCAGCCAGCCATGTCTTCGGCCAGGGCGCTTTCACCGGCGGCACCCAGAAGCAGGGTGGCGATGGTGATGCCTAACTGACAGGCGGAAATGAAACGTTCCGGATCATTTAAATGGGGGATGGATTTTTTTGCGAAGAAATTGCCGCGCTCCGCCATCTGGTCGATGCGCGTGCGACGTACCCGGGCAAGCGCCATTTCCGCCGCCACAAAAAACGCATTAAGTAAGATCAGTACTGGTATCCAGGCTATGCTCAAAAAAAATCAGACGGCGCGACGTGCGCAGTCTGTCTCCTGTGTTGGCCGGATTTTGCAGAAGCTGACGAGTCGCCCCGGGGGTGGTTCGTCGGAATTTTCCTTCGAGATACTACTGTGAGGATCGTCCATTGTTTGCTTTCGCTAAAACTCTTGCATGGCGCCTGTCTATCGAAATCGGCGCGGGGGGGACTGACTTTGTAATCAGACAATAAAAACGATCCTACCATAACTGATCTTAGGCGGTAGTCAATAGGTGATTCCCGCAAAGGCGCAGGCTTTCGGCTCAGGTTATCAAGAAATTATGGTGCCGCAGGCAAAGGCTGGTCGCTGATATGTGATAATTGCCGACTGCGGCCTCTGTTGGCGGTTTTCTGGACTTTTGATCGAGACGGGCGTTTATGAGATTTAATCAAACTGTTTTTGTCTTTTCGCTTAGTACTTCACTGGCTTTGGTGCCCTTTTTCCAATCTGTGCTGGCCAGTCAGCCGCCATCCAATTCTGCTCCTGATCGAAACAGCGGGCGCAAGTTGAGCATGACCGTGCCGGGTCTGGGCACTGCAAACATTACTGTTACGACCGCTGAGCCAGGTGGGGTAAGGATCGGCAAGCCTCTCGCCCCCGGCAAGCACGTCAAAATGGGCAGTCTCAAAGCCCCCGTCGCCAACGCCCTGGTCACTTCCAGCAAAAACAACATCACCGTGCGCGTGCCGGCCTCAGTCGACGAAGCGATTGAAGACGTTCAGGTCTTTACTCGCCATCTCGGTCGGGCGGCGAACAATGGCTATCAGGGTGCCAGCCGTTTTGTCGCCTTGATCGCTCAATATATCCGTCAGTGGAGCGGGGCCTCCAGTCCGGCGATAACGCCGGCATCGTCACCCTATGTGCAGCAGTCTTATTTCGCCGGCCCCCTGCCGGCTGCGACAGTTGCTGCCGGTCATAAGATCTATTACACGGCCGAGGGCCGCTTGAAGAGTGTCGTCGACCGCTAGACAGCTAGATCTCTAGATCTGTTCTGCCGTTTTCCACGAGCAGCCGATCAGTCTGAGCGCCAGTACGTTAGATAAGAAGCCCAGGAAGGGCACGAGCACCATGCCGATTACGCTTATGGCGGGGACGATCACGGCGATGCCGGTAATTGTCGTGCCGCAAAGCCAGGCTGTCAGCAGGGGCCGGGGTTGTCTGGCGATGCGTTTCAGCACTTTGAACCAGGCAAAACCAGCCAGCATCCGTTCTTCCTCGGCAAAATTTGCCATGAGGATGGAGAGAAAAAAGGTGAAAAAGACGAAGAGGATATAAACCAGGGCGAAGGTGCCCTGGGCCCAGGGGAGGAAGGCCGGGTTGTTCATACTGATCAGGGACGTCGCCCCGGCGACGAGCAGACTCATAGCCAGTATCGACAGGATAAAAAAGCTGAAGCCAAGATAGATCGATAGCCAGCTCAGCCCAGAGACGAGCAGGTCGATGGGATCGCCCCAGTCGGGCAATTTTTCCAGGTCGCCTTTGATCGTCGCTCTCAAAACGCGCAATGAATAACCGCAGGTCAGCCCCCACATGGCAAAACAGAGGGGCAAGAAAATTGGATTGACCTTGAACAAACCGATGGCGGCGCAGTTGATGAAGGCGCCGACCATGATTTTGAAAGGCCATTCGCGGTCTTTGAAAATGCCTTTGCAGGCGTCGTTAAGATCGAGCGTAGTTGAGGTCATGGAGCCCTTTCATCTGGCTGAGTTTATCTAGACCGCTCTGGTCGGTCATATTGAAGGCCACCGGTGTGACTGAAATGTAGCCCAGTTTGACGGCGTGTACGTCCGAATTTTCGCTTTCGCCCTCTTCGATGGCCTGGCCGGAAAGCCAGTAATAATCGCGCCCATAAGGATCGGAGCGCTTCTCGAAGACGTCTTGATAGAGTCGCAGGCCGAGCTCGCAGGTGCGCACCCCTTTGACTTGTCCGCTGGCCGCTTGACTGGGCACGTTGATATTGATCAGGCCGCGGCGGGCGCGAGGGATCTGCATGAAGATCTCAAGGAAGTTGTGGACGAATTCGGCGGCAATCTTATAAGAGGCCGCGTCCCCCTTGACTGCGCTGATGGCGATCGCCGGTAGATTGAGGGCGGCCCCTTCCATGGCGGCGGCGACTGTGCCCGAATAGAGGACATCGGCGCCGAGATTGGCGCCGGCATTGATGCCTGATATGACAACGTCGGGGGGACTTTCCATTAGCTGTGCTACGGCCAGCTTGACGCAATCGGGCGGCGTGCCGGTCGTCGACCAGGCCGCTTTGACCCGAGGACTTAGCTCGATGTGCTGCACGCGCAGAGGTTTATGCAGGGTGAGACTGTGGCCGGTGGCGCTACGCTGGCGGTCGGGAGCGCACACATAGACCTGATGTTCGGGATTTTCGGAGAGGCGGTCGGCAAGGATGTTTAAGCCCGCGGCATGGATGCCGTCGTCATTGGATAAGAGAATTCGCACTTTTATTACCTGCTGTTTCCAGCCTATGTTGCCAGAAGTTACCTGATTTTTGTCCTTAGTTGGCCGCTGATAGCCTCAAGGGCAATTATAGAGGGCATTTGCTGCTATTCTATAAAGTTGACAGGAAAGTTGTCCGCTGGCTCGACTATTAAGTCGCTAGTTTTGTTTGCTCTCACATTCTGGATTATTCTAAACAATGTTAGATTCTGTTTTCGAACGCTCGAGTGATGCCCTCTTGCAAGTTTTGCAGCTCTCTTTAGATGAGTGCATCAGCTTCGACCACACTTATATTTGCACCGACCATATGCTGCCGGCCCTCGCTTCCGAGTATGGCGGCGTCGCCAGCCAGGCTCTGGCGACGATGAAAGTCGACGAAGATGCCGTGCGCAAAGAGCTTGAAAATCAGGTCAAGGGCAAGACAGAGTCCGAGCTTCCTTTTTCCGGTCGTCCAGACTTGTCGGCCGGGAGGCCGTCGGTGACACTGCCGGTGACATCACTTAACAGCAATAACAGCTCCTCCGGCCAGGGCAGCATCGCTGACAGCCGCAAGGCTTACGGCATGTCCGATTTGATGGTGCAGGCTTTGCACCGCGCTTACGAATATTCGCTATTTTTTGGTTTGCAGTATATAAACCCTGAGCATCTCCTGCTCGGCATCATGGATGCCAGCGAATCTACGGCTGTAAAAATAATCGAAGAGCTCGGCGGCAACGTCGACTTTTTGCGCAGACAGATTTTGCAGCTCATGTCCAAGGCTCTGAACAATGAAGAAAATCCCGGTCTCAAACCGGCCATCGTCAGTGGTCTGCGCGAGCTCATAGACAAGCATTACCGCGCCGTCTCGACTTTGCAGGCGCTTTCCGTGCGCAGTCGCTATGCGCTCAGCTCGCTGCCGCCGCGCAGTGAGATCGTGCACATGGTCTGTGTCGGTTATTTCCCTGATTTCATCCTCAATCAGATTGCTTTTCGCCGTTATTTGCTGGAAGAAACCCTGGCCCAGCTTTATCTGCGTGTCGGCGGTCTCGATAAAGAGTTGAATGCCACGATTATTTCATCAGCCGCTCAGACTCTGCGCGCCGAAGTGCGCAGCTCTATTGAGTTTATGCTCTCGAACGAATATCGCCTCTTCAACCAGATGCTCGATGACGCCGAGCATGATCTGATTGGTTCGGTCGTCGAAGACCTCTGGTGGGCGCAAGGTGAAGAAATTGCCTTGAACGCGCTCTTCAGCGATGCCCTCGATGACTACAGCCGCGACAATATGCTCAACTTGCAGGAACGTCGCCTGGAGATCACCCAGAGACTGGCCAAGCTGCGCTCACGTCTTGATGAGACAATCAGACATTGTTTCGTCAAACGCTCGGTCTCGGCCTGATTTTCTAGATAAAAGACTAAATGACGAAAGGACATTTGACGCAAAAGGCCTTGGCTCTGTAGGTCGGTTGACCTTCCATGTCGAGGCCTTCCTGGACGCGACAGCGCATCGTCTGGCCGCATTGTGGGCACTCTATCTCTTTTAAGCCGCTCAAAATACTGTCGCGAATGTCGGCGACGATTGCTTCGAAGCGCACCGGATCGGCAGCCGGCTCGAGGCGGGCGCGGGTTTCGACTTCCTGCAAAATGGAAGCGTCGACTTTCAGCGCCAGCGCTAGCAGCTGTCTGTCCGAAGACGACAACCATGTCTCCATGCCTGTTTCGATATCGTTGATGCGCTCGACTGTGAAATGACTGTCTCGGGCTACCGCCCCGACGCTCATGCCGCGCCATTCGCGGATGAAGGTCAGGCGTCTGGCCAGGGTCGATCCCCAGTCTCTATCCCGGGGCAGGGCGTTGGTGATCGGGATGGCGTTGTCGCTATTTTTTTGATTGGTGTCCATCGATTTCTCTGGCTATTTCAAGGCCGCTGCCTCGAATTTTCGCTAAAATTAGAGGGGCGTCAAGGTTTGCTCGGGTAATTTATTTAGAGAATAGCACGCGCGGGAAGTAGCCAGAATGCTTGATTTTTTAAAGCTCGGTCTGCTCGTCTCGCAAATCAGTGCCGAAACCCTGGTCGACAACAGTCTTACCGACGGCGGCGCTGCTCTCAGCGAGGCCCTGCTCGTCTTCGCCAGGCAGTGTCAGGACGACAGTGCCTTTGCGGCCAGGTTGGCCGCCAATGCGCCCTGGATCTTATGGCCGACGGCGATGCCTTTAGAGCCACTGGCGACGGTGCAAAATGTGCCTCTGCTGCAGGCAGCGGTGACACCATGGACGGTGGTAGGCGTGGACGGCTCGCAGATTATGCCCAGCCATCATGAAGTGCATAATTGCTACCTGCTCAATCTTGGTCTGACACGCATCTCCTATGGCTTAGATCTGCCGCCTCTGCTCACATCTGAGCCCAGGCTCTTCGCCCGGCCTGAAGATTTGTATCCACTCGTCGACCGGCGGCGCGTCTATATCGATGAGCTGTATGTTTCGCTGGAGCGCTCGCTTTTCGAATTGGAAAATCTCACCTCGCAGGCCATTGAAGCCAGGCGCCTGACCGGTGTGAGCGTGCTTGCCATGTATGACGGCTCGCTTATACCGTGGTCGGCGGAAAAAATGTCAGAGCCTTATTTGCAAAATTATCTCGGGCGCTTCGAAGCCTGTCTTGATCGTTTGCGCGAAGAGAAAGTGGCTCTGGTCGGTTATCTCTCTAAAAGTCGGGCTAGCGACACCGTCAACGATCTGCGCAGCGCCCTCTGTCCTTATACTGTCGCCAATTGCCGCGAGCATTGCGCCCATCTCAACGAAGAATTCTTCCCCTGTTCTCGGGTCTGGCCGCTTGCCGATCGCCCCTTATATGATGCCATTTTGCAGAAGGGTCAACGCTCCTGTGCTATGGTCAGCGGTGCATCCGTGGTCAAGTCGATGTCCAGCCAGAATGCTATATCCTTTTGCTATCTGAAGAGCGAGGTCGAGGTAGCGCGCATCGAATTCCCGCGCTGGCTCACGGCTGATCCAGGGCTATTTGCCTTTGCACTTTCCGGGGCACTGACTCAGGTGGTGAAGGGGCAGGGCTATCCACTGGCACTTTCAGAAGCTCACCATCTAGCCGTAATCAAGGGTCCGGAGCGTGAAAGATTTTTTGAAATGCTCGGCCATAAGATGATCCAGCTTGGCATAAATAAGGTGGCTACCAGTCCAAAAGAGGCGCGCAAGCGCAAGGGCTTCGTCTGAAAAGGCGCTCATCGGCGCTGTTTTTTTTCGCCAATATCGCCTGGTCTGAACAGGGCAAGATCTCAATGTTGAGTAAAGACTACGCAAAGTCGTCCTTTTGTTTGATAATTACCGCTGGTAAAACATCCTCTGGGCGAGGGTTTCAAGCGGTGCAATGCGGTGAGAGCGATTTTAGCGTTTTCTGCCGCCTTTTGCGTAGATTTCCCCTTTCGCCTGCTCTCTTCCTTGCAGTATGTTGTTCTCGGCAAAGGCGTTGTCCCCGCGCAGAGCGGGTGCACGAGACCAACCCCAGCAGATTTGCCTTAAGGAACCCCGGCTTTTAGATATCCTCTGAAGGGGTAATAGATTTGATTTGCAATATGTTTTTGATGGTTGTCGGCTTACATGGCAAACTCGTACGTCCTGAGCCAATGGCAGACAAGCTGCCGGACTGGGACGATATTTCCAAAAACAAAAAGAAGCTCGTGGCGATGCGCTCTAAGCGCGACACCCTCAATCCCGACGGTGATGTCCGCCCCCCTCTCGATCTCGATGTTGTGCGCGCCCGCGTGAACGACGAACACAATGGAAGACCTTCCGGATCGGCCCGTGATCAGCATAAAAAAGGCATGAAGCACTGGTTTAAAAAGGACCTGCCCAGTGGCGAAGAGGCGATCGCTCAGCGGCTGGCACCACCGCCGGCATCGCGCTTGCCGGCCCTCGAACCCTTACCGTCCAGCGAAGACAGCTTCCTGGCTTTCACCTGCGATGATGAGCTATTTTTTGATCCGCCCGTGCGTGAGCGCTGGAAGGAGCTTGTCGACGAAAAGACGGCCGTGGTGCAAGTGCGCCGCAGCGAAGAAAAATCCTACTCTTTTGCCGGCGAAGCTCTCTTTGCCGGGCAATCTGGCGGTGTTGTCGCTACCATTTGAGTTTTTGCCTGAGGCAATGACAGGTAGTCTAGAAACTTGACAGCGATTATCTGCTCGGGCATATTGTTGCTCGGCGTCGTTAATAGGCGTCCGAACAATCTTAGAAGGCCCGAGCCTTCACAGCAGTGCCAAAATATAAGGGTACAAGAATACAAAGGTAGTCAGCGTGGAAAGTATTCCCTCTTTTCCTTCATCTTCGTCATCTTCTTCGCCATCTTCTTCTGGCGGCGGCGGCACCGCCGGGACGCTGGAAAACAGCCGTCCTCTGCCCACTCTCAAAACCGGAAGGTCGATTTTGAAGGTGCCGGACCCGTCCGAAGCGGAGGCGGTCGTCAACTACTACAAGAAAAATCGCGAACATCTGATCAACCTCGGCCCGGCCTGGCCTGCGGATTTCCTTACCGTCGCCTACTGGGAAAACGAGCTGCAAAAAAATCAACGCGAATTTCAAGATGACCGCTCCCTGCGTTTTTTCTTATTTGACCGGGCCAATCCGGAAGTTGTCGTCGGTTCGGCCAATCTCTCGAACGTCGTCCGATCCGCCGCCCA